>DATGUZ010000104.1:0-7001 GCA_035300865.1 Sporosarcina sp. | reverse complement strand
TTTCGTCATAGAAGCAGCTCAATTAAGCATAGAAGCATCTCCATTAGCCATAGACCGCACCATTTTTCGGCATCACAACCCGCTTATAAATCTCATCGTTTGAAAAAACAAACTGCCCAGAAAGTCGATTGAATAAACTTTCTGGACAGTTTTTTATGATGAATGAGGTAGGAATCCTTAAAGGGGCTTACTCCTTTAAGTGCTCATAAATCGTATCGATATTGTGCTGTAAGAAATCAATAACTGTACTGCCGTCATCACCAGGACGACCGAGCTCATCTGAAAATAGTTTCGCTGCAATTGGTACGCCTGTTTCATTAGAAACGGTCTCCATTGGGCGTTCGTCCACATTCGTTTCAACGAATAGAGCGGGTACTTTCGACTCTTTCACAAACTTGACAAGAGACGTAATTTGTTCAGGAGTTCCATTTTCTTCCGTATCAATTTCCCAAATGAATCCTTCTTTTAATCCGTAATGATTTGCCATATATTGATAAGCACGTTCACTTGTAACTAAAATACGGTTTTCTTCTGGAATTTCACCGATCTTCGTTTCATACTCTTTATCCAAAGCATGCAGCTTTTCGAGCAATTGATCTGCATTTTTCTCATAAGTTTCTTTGTTTTTCTCATCTACTTGAATTAATGCTTCTCGAGCATTCTCCGTCATTTGAATGACAACCGTTGGATCTAAAAAAGCATGTGGATTCACTTCCTTTTCAGAACCATCTTCACTCGTTAAATAGAGTGGTTCAACCCCTTCCATCAGCTCGAACACTTGGTCCTCATCTGCATGGACATTGTCAACAAGTTTGAAAAACCATCCATGTTCTCCACCTTCTAAGTTGAGCCCATTGTAAAATAATGCATCTGCATTAGAGGCTTTTTTAATATCTTCTGGTAGGGGATCGTATTCATGAGGGTCTGTGCCAATCGGTACCATGCTGTGCACATCGACAAGGTCACCGCCGATTTCTGACACGATGTCATGAATAATTGAAAATGTTGCGATTGCTTGCACTTTCTCACTAGATTGATCGTTACCTTTCTCATCATTTTTCCCGCATGCAGCGAGCACCCCGATGACAAGGATGGCGAGCATACTCGCTTTAAACCATTTCCTAATCATACTTGTAACGCTTCCTTTCATTTCATGTACTTATGATATTGTTGTCACGCTTTTTTTCTTTTTTGACCGTAAAGAGCGCGTAATAAGCCCTTCTTTTGGCGAAAAGAAAAATGCGAGTAAAAATAAAGTCGTTGCAACGAGTACGATGACCGCACCCGAAGATAAATTGTACTCAAAACTAAAATATAAGCCGATGATGGAAGACATCGCACCGAAAAATGAAGCGAGCACAATCATCGTCGATAACCGATTTGTGAGTAAATAAGCTGTCGATGCAGGTGTAATAAGCATCGCAACAACTAAAATAATCCCGACTGTTTGCAATGAAGCAACGGTTACGAGCGTCAGTAAAATCATCACTAAATAATGGATGAATTTATTTGGAAGTCCATAAGATGCTGCAAATGTTGGATCAAATGTACTCACAAGTAACTCTTTATAAAAAATAATAACGGTTAGTAAGACGATGGCACCGATAATGAGTGTCATCCACATATCGGAGGTTTTTACAGACAACACACTCCCGAATAAAATCCGGTTTAAGTCGATACTTGAATTCGCTTGTGCGATTAAAATAACCCCAATTGCAAATGCGGAAGAAAACACGATACCGATTGCTGAATCATTTTTAATACGGCTATTTTGATTGATAAAACCAATGCCGACAGCTGTTAACATCCCTGTGACGACAGCACCGTAAAAAAAGTTTATGCCGAGCATATAGGAAATCGCAACACCGGGTAATACAGCATGTGAAATGGCATCACCAATAAGCGACATCCCACGTAATACGATAAAACTGCCGATGACCCCACAAATAATGCCGACCATGACAGAAGTGAATAGCGCTTTTTGAAGAAATTCATAGTTTAATAGATCTTCATAAAATGCAATCATGTAAATACCCCCATTGTATCGAGAAGTGAAAATTGTTCTTCGTATGCTTCACGCATATAGGAAGGTGTTAAAACAGTTTTTACGTCCCCAACATGAATGAGCTTTTTATTGAGCAAAATTAACGCTTCAAAATATTGGTCGACTTTTGCTAAATCATGATGTACGACAAAAATGGATTTGCCTTCATCTCGTAAGTCTTTTAGTAAATCAATAATGAGTTTTTCACTCGCAATATCAATCCCCACGAGCGGTTCGTCTAGGAAAAAGAAATCTGCTTGTTGAGCTAATGCTCTTGCTAAAAAGACACGTTGCTGTTGACCACCTGATAATTCACCGATTTGTTTTTTACTATATGCTTCCATGCCAACTTTCTTTAAACATTCATAAGCCCATTCGCGATCGGCTTTTTTAGGGCGATGGAAAATCCCTAGTTTTGGATAAGTTCCGAGCAATACAACGTCGAGTACAACAATTGGAAAATCCCAATCGATTGCTGCACGTTGTGGAACGTATGCGATTTTCTTTTTTGCTTTTTTTAACGGCATTCCGTCAAATGTGACTGTGCCGCTGTCTTTTGAAATGAGACCAAGCATTGATTTCATCAGTGTCGATTTTCCAGCACCATTTGGACCAATGATTCCGACTAATTGTCCTGTTTGGATGGAGAAATGAATATCATGTAACGCTTCTTGCCCTTGGTAAGAAGTAGACAAGTTTTTTACTTCTATAAATCCTTTCATATAATCACCTAATATCTTTATATATTTTAAGTCGTTTTGTTATTGTATGATTTAAAAGTTTCCCGTGTGCAACTTTTTGCTAAAAATAAAACTTGCATAAACGCAATTCATTTATACCGTGTGTGAAAAAAGTTTCCTTCATGCAACTTTTAGGTAAAAATAAAATTTGCTACTATGCAAATTAATAAATCCTAGTATAAAACAAAAGTTTCCCTTATGCAACATTTTAAATGAAAAATTATTAGAAAAATTAAAATGAAAGCGATAAATGTGATTAAATCAACACTTACAGTAGCAGGAAAATAAAAATTCATGCTGTGTACATAAAAACCTTCGAAATCATTCATTCGAAGGTTTATCAATCGTATACCATTTTCCAACCGTTGCGATGGATAGTGGTCCATGGAAAGTCGTCTTGGCTGCACGTTCAATTTCATGCACATCGCCATGTAAAGGGAGGTGCGTTAATAATAGTTGCTTCGCATTGGCAAGTGTGGCCAGTTTTCCAGCTTCGCTTCCGCCAAGATGACCAGGAGAAACGCCAATATGTTCCTCATATAAATTGGCTTCGCTGACGAGAAGGTCTGCATTTTTAGCGAAGGAAATGAGTGGTTCATGCCACTCTGTATCAGCAGTGAAGACAACAGATTGACCAGCTACTGAAAATTTTACAGCTAAACAATAAACGGAATGTTTAGTTTCACAAGTTTCTACTGTAAAGGGACCGATTGTTGTTTGCTTTTGGGCTTCTAATGGCATACCGACTGTGCGTGATCGATAAGATAATCGTTCAAATTGCACAGGATCTTGAGTATGACCATAAATTGGCAAAATGCTGGGGTGTTCATTCAAATAATATTGAATGAGGCGACTGTATTGTAAGCTGCCAATATCTGCAATATGATCAGCGTGATAATGAGAAACGACTACAGCATCTAATTGTTGCAAGTCCAAATAATTTTGTAATGATGCAAGAACACCGCTACCGCAATCAAATAAACAATGAAATCCTTCATGTTCGATTAGAAAAGAAGAAGTTGCGCCATTTGCTTTCGGATAGCCGCCCCAAATACCAAGTGGAACAATTTTCAATGTAATTCCTCCTTGAAAAGTATATTACTAAAATTATAAACTATAGATAGTTATTTGAAAAGTTAGAGAGTATAAAGTTTTCGTTATAGTTAGTCTTGTCTATTTGCTATTTATTTTATAACAAAACTGTACTATACTAGGTTCTATCTTTAATTTGAATGTAGAATGAATATTCATTTTTTATCATTCAATAATCATCATAACGAATTGAACTCTAATAGAGGCTCGGATTGGACAATAAGCGATGTAAAAGCTATTATCATCATGTTTTTGCTCATTGCTTTAAAATGTTCCGTTTCAAGCCTTACAAATTTCACCATAGTGTCAGAATATTTTAACACATATTACCAGTTTAAAATATATACGCGTACAAAACTGCTATAGAACATCTTTTGTACATATGTAAAGTGATTAAGGGTTTTTCGTTGCAACAGAGAAAGGGGTAGAATCTTTTTATGGAAAAAGAGAAAGTAGGATTTTTTCAACGCTTCCTAAATATGGTTGAAAGAACTGGGAACAAATTACCACATCCAGTCACATTATTCGCAGTATTAGCGTTATTAGTCATTATTGTTTCCGGTATTGTTTCTTATTTCGGCGTAAGCGCTGAACACCCTGGAAAAGAAGGGGAAATTATAGAAGTTAATAACTTAATGAGCGCAGATGGCATTAAGTATATTTTCACAGAAATGACGAACAACTTTGCTGGCTTCGCTCCATTAGGTGTTGTACTTGTTACGATGCTCGGGATTGGGTTAGCAGAAGGTACGGGGTTAATTAGCGCAGTATTACGCGGTTTTGTTTTATCAGTCCCTAAAAGACTAATTACATTAGGGTTAGTATTTGCAGGGGTTATGTCAAGTGTGGCATCAGATGCGGGCTATGTTGTATTACCGCCATTAGGTGCAGTCATTTTCGTTGCGATTGGACGCCATCCTTTAGCAGGGTTAGCGGCTGCATTCGCGGGGGTTTCGGGTGGATTTAGTGCCAACTTATTCTTATCTGGAACAGACGCATTACTTGGAGAATTAACAATTGCAGCTGCAGCAATGGTAGATCCTGCGTATGCAGAAACGATGAACATTGCGATGAACTATTACTTCATCATCATTTCAGTATTTGTCTTAACCGTTGCAGGTGCTTGGGTAACGGAAAAAATTGTTGAACCTCGTTTAGGGGAATACAACGGTGAATTCCGTGAGAAAATCGAAAAGCTTACAGCAGTTGAGAAAAAAGGACTTGTTTGTGCAGGGATTTCAGTACTGGTTGCAAGTGCGGTAATGGCATTACTTGTATTACCAGAATGGGGACCATTACGTGGTGATGGCGATATGCCGATTATTCGTTCACCATTTATGGATTCTTTAGTCCCAATTATTACGATTTTATTCTTCATTCCAGGATTAGTATACGGTCGTGTGACGAAAGAGATTCGTAGCGATAAAGACGTTGCCAATATGATGTCTGCAACAATGGCGTCAATGGGAACATTCATCGTTCTGTCATTCACTGCAGGTCAATTCGTTGCATTTTTCGCAGAATCAAATATGGGCTTAATTTTAGGGGTTTATGGGGCTGAGTTTTTACAAAGTATCCAATTAACAGGCATTCCGTTATTGCTCGTATTTATTTTAATCGCTGCATTCATTAACATCTTTATCGGAAGTGCGTCAGCGAAATGGGCAATGATGGCACCCGTTTTCGTTCCGATTATGATGAACTTAGGCTATTCACCAGAGTTAACACAAATGGCTTATCGTGTAGCTGACTCGTCTACGAATATCATTTCGCCATTAATGACGTATTTTGCAATCATTATTGCGTTTGCACAAAAATACGATAAGAAAATGGGAATTGGTACACTTGTAGCAGTTATGTTCCCATACAGTATGGTATTCTTAGTCGTTTGGACAATTACATTAATCGTATGGATGCTATTTGGTATCGACTTAGGTCCAGGATCAGGCATTTATTACACAAATTAATTAACAAAGAGAGGATGCATCTCGTATGCTTCCTCTTTTTTGTGGAATTAAATAATTTTTTAGAAAACTGTTGACATTCTAAAAATTGTTGTGTAAAGTATTGAATAACTTAATAAGCGACTTTCTTATCCAGAGAGGTGGAGGGACTGGCCCTTTGAAACCTCAGCAACAGACTTTTATAGAACTGTGCTAATTCCAGTAGCAAATAGCTTGGAGATGAGAAGAGTTGTCGGAAACATGTCGAAACTCTTCTTCATTTATAAGAAGGGTTTTTTCCTTGTTAAGAAAACATGACAACGAAAAGGGGACATGAAAAATGACAACAACAGTAAAAACAGCACCATTCAAAGCAGACCACGTAGGAAGTTTATTAAGACCGGAACGTCTTCATGAAGCGCGCAAACAATTTAAAAATGGAGAGATTTCAGCAGCTCAATTACGTGAAGTAGAAACCGAAGAAATTAAGCGAATTGTCGATAAGCAAATTGAAGTTGGATTGGAAGCTGTAACAGACGGTGAATTTAGACGCACATGGTGGCATCTTGACTTCTTAGAGCATTTAAATGGTATTGAAGGATATGTGCCTGAACAAGGTTATATTTTCAGTGAAGAGGAAGAAACTGAACGATATAATATTCGCAACGTTGGAAAAATCTCGTTTAACCAACAGCATCCTCATGTTGAAGATTTTGTGTTATTCAACGAAATTGTTGATGGTCGTGCAGTTGCAAAACAAACGATCCCAAGTCCAAACCAATTATTTAATGTAGGTATTCGCAACAAAGACATCTATCCAAATATTGAAGATTTCGCAGCGGATGTCATTCAAGCATATCGTGATGCCATTCAAGCATTTTATGATGCAGGTGTTCGCTATTTGCAATTAGATGACGTCTACATTGCAGGTTTATGTGCCGAAGAGATTCCGTGGAATGATTGGGAGCACTCAAAAGAATATTTAATCGACCTAGCGTTACGTGTTGTCAATGAATCATTAGCTGGAAAGCCGGAAGATTTAGTTGTGACGACACATTTATGCCGAGGAAATTACCGCTCTAATTGGGCATTCGAAGGAAGTTATGATGCAATCGCAGAGAAATTTTTAGCGAAAGAGCAAGTAGATGGCTTTTTCTTAGAATATGACGACGAGCGTTCTGG
>DATGUZ010000103.1:0-27740 GCA_035300865.1 Sporosarcina sp. | reverse complement strand
CGGATCTTTTTTACGACCGTATAATGCATCGACTGTTGTTTTTGGAAATGCTTGCTTTAATCGGGGTTCTAACTCTAAAATGACGTCTACTCGCGGGGCAGCGATACAAACACGCTGTCCTTTTTGTAAACAACTAAAAATTGGTTGGAATAACACCTCGGTTTTTCCTGACCCACATACCGCGTACAGTAAATGAGATTGTTGCTGTTGATTACTAGCGATTAACTGTTCCGCTGCGCGCTGCTGTAAAGCTGTCAATTGGCTATGCCAATATAATTCGTGGGAAGTTGGAAATTGTAAAGGGTCTCCAGCCCAAACAACTAATTCCGTACAACACGAGACACGTCCCATTTTAAGACACGTTCGACAATAAGCACATGGACCATTACATCTTACACATTCAAACCTTGTAAAATCTCGATCATTATGACATCGATGACATCGATAGTTTTTTTGACCAACTATATTGGAAGTGGACGTCACACCTTGTACAATTTGAATCACTCCCCGTTCAATCAACGGATCGATTTCTTCCGGCAAAAAAGGGATATGCTCCCGATGCCATATTCGACCTGCTAAAAATTGTTTAATAGCGTTCTCGACTACATTCACCAATGAACATACCCCATTTCTTCCGTTATACTTGAATCATTTCTTTCATTGCTTATCAAACTGACTTGATGAATTTCGAAATGATCGTTCAAACCTTCTCATATCTAGTTGTCTTCTCTTCTCACCCAACCAAGCCCCATTGATCCTTCACCTAAATGGGTTCCAATGACTGGACCGAAATGGCTGATCGTTAAAGAGATATTGGGTAAACGTTCTTCAATTTCTTCTTTCCATTTTTCAGCGTCACTTAAACAATTCGCATGAATAATAGACGCCTCCAAAGGCATTTTCGCAGCATCTTCTGCCAATAAATCGACAATTCGTTTCATCGCTTTTTTGCGTGTTCGAATTTTTTCAAACGGTACGATGACTTTATTTTCGAAGTGTAAAATCGGCTTTACTTGTAATAAACTACCAATAATTGCTTGTGCACCTGATAGACGTCCACCGCGTTGTAAATGCGCTAAATCATCTACCATAAAATACGCACGCATCGTTTTCTTCATCTCATGCAATGTCTCCATAATCGTTTGTGGATGGACACCTTCTTGTGCTAATTTCGCTGCACGTAATACATAAAACCCTTGCATATAACAAGATAGCTCTGTATCAAATGGCAATACTTCAATGCCTTCAACCATTTCGCCAGCTTGTCCTGCGCCTGCATACGTACCACTAATTCCACTGGACAAATGAATCGAAATAACCGCGTCATATTCTTCTTTTAAGGATTCGAATAAGGAAACGAAACGTCCTACAGGTGGTTGTGATGTTTTTGGTAATGGACCGTTTCCACGAACTTTATCATAGAACGCTGATGCAGAAAGTTCTATTTCTTCTTCATACGATTGTCCATCAATCGTGACGGATAATGGAATGACATTTATATGAAAGGTTTTTAACTGTTCTTCCGTTAAATATGCTGTACTATCTGTAACAATAGCTGTTTTCAACAAAATCAACTCCTATTTTATATTCTACCTAAAATAGCAAGAAATTGAAATGAGAAATATACGCTTTTTTGAAATACTTTCAAATCTAGACACCATTCAATCCCCCATCATCATTTACTTCGCCTAAACCAAACGCAATATTCCGACAATAAAGACTACTTATTAGTCAGCTACAATGTTTCATGATATGTTTACTAATGAGAACTTTTTAAGGGGATGATTTTATATGGAGACAGTTCTTTTTGAACAACAAGAGCATCTTGCAATCGTTACATTACATCGACCAGAAAGCTTAAACGCATTCAATTATGACATGATTGCACAACTTGGACAAGTGACCGAATCGATTCGAATTAATCCAGACATTCGAGTCGTCATTTTTACAGGGGCAGGGGATCGTTCTTTCAGCGTGGGGGCTGATTTAATCGAACGAAAAACATTAACAGACGCACAAGTAAAACGAAACTTATATAAAATTGGAGAAGTGTTTACAGCAATTGAACAATTACCACAACCGACAATTGCAATGATGAATGGTTTTGCATTCGGCGGTGGGATGGAATTAGCACTCGCTTGTGATTTTAGAATTGCTGCAACTTCCGCTAAAATGGGGCTGACGGAAACAGGTCTTGCCATTATTCCGGGGGCAGGTGGAACACAAAGATTACCACGATTAATCGGGGAAACAAAAGCACTTGAACTAATTTTAACTGCACGCCGTTTAACGGCTCCTGAAGCATTCGATTATGGTATGCTCACGAAAGTAGTTGCAGATGAGCATTTACATAATGAAACAGTTGCCTTTGCGAAAGACATGCTAAAAAATGGTCCTATTGCTTTACAACAAGCAAAATTCGCAATTCAACACGGCATGAATGTTGATTTACAAACAGGTCTTGCCATTGAACGAAAAGCTTATGAACTAACTATTCCAACTGAAGATCGTATTGAAGCGTTAACAGCTTTTGCTGAAAAACGCACGCCACAGTTTAAAGGAAAATAACTTTAACTTGTCATCGACCGATTTATTATTTATGATGTAGGAACTGATACATCCAACTTGAAAGCAGAGGAAGAATCATCTTCTTCTGTTTTTTGTTCAGAAAAGTTGTAGATGATGAATTATGCTGAAAGGAAGACATCATATGCATAAAAAAGGACGTTCTCGTGAACTTGATGGAAAGTGGACAGTTCAAACAGAAACTGAATTACTTCCATTTTTATTTGAAAAAATCACCAATAAAAGCCGTAATGCTGTAAAAGGAATATTGACAAGAGGGCAAGTCGTTGTCAACGGAAAAGGCATTACGCAACACAACTTTCCATTAAAAAAAGGAGACACCGTTCAAATTCATACACGCGTTGCTGCTGAATCGGTAAAATTATCAGGTCTCCGTATTTTATTTGAAGACGAACATTTAATCGTTGTGGAAAAAGATGCTGGCTTATTAACAATTGCAACCAATAATGAGCGTCAACAAACGGCTTATCGCCAATTAATGGATTACATGAAATCGATTCATCCATCTTACCGAATTTTTATCGTTCATCGATTAGATCGCGACACATCAGGCGTTATGATTTTTGCTAAAAGTAAAGAAATCCAAGAAACCTTACAACATCACTGGCATTCCATTGTTCCAAAACGTGCGTATATCGCACTTGTTGAAGGGACCGTTCAAAAAAAAGCAGGTACTATCACTTCTTGGCTAAAAGAAAATAAAGCGTTCATTATGTATTCAAGCAAAAAACCGAATGATGGACAAAAAGCAATAACGCATTATAAAGTGCTCAAAAAGAATAAGAAAAATTCTTTATTAGAAGTTCATTTAGACACAGGACGTAAAAATCAAATTCGTGTTCACATGCAAGATATTCACCATCCAATTGTTGGGGATAAAAAATACGGCGCCCTCACAAAACCAATTGGTCGCCTAGGACTGCATGCACATAAAATCGCATTCACCCACCCAGTCACAAATAAGTTTTTAACGTTCGAATCAAAAATCCCACGACAATTTTTAAAAATGTTTTAACGCTAAAAAAAAGAGGCTGATTTGGTCAGCCTCTTTTCCTTTCTACTTTATCTAAATTTATACGTAACGTTCAAACCAATCTGTTATTTCATTTAAGCGTGCAACACGTAAATGCGGGGTTCCTGTTCGTGATAAATTATGATCCTCATTTGGGAAACGAACAAGCTCTGTCTCTTTCCCCATTCGTTTCAATGTAATGAATAATTGCTCTGCTTGTTCCATTGGGCAGCGTAAATCATTTTCACTATGGAGAATTAATAAAGGCGTCTCAACATTTTCCACATATTTTAACGGAGAGAAATCCCATAATTTCTCAACATCTGTCATATCTGCGCCATGCTGCCATTCACTGAAATAATAACCAATGTCTGAAACGCCATAAAAACTAATCCAATTTGAAATGGAACGTTGTGTCACTGCTGCTTTAAAACGATTCGTATGACCGACAATCCAGTTTGTCATAAAGCCACCGTAACTACCACCTGTCACACCAAGTCGATCTGTATCAATCCACGCATTCTCTTCAATCACATGGTCAAGTCCCGCCATAATATCTGCATAATCGCCACCACCGTAATCATGACGAACCGCATCAACAAACTCTTGGCTATATCCGTGACTACCACGCGGATTTACATACACGACCCCATATCCCTTCGCAGCGAGCAATTGCATTTCATGGAAAAATGAATTGGCATACATTGTCGCAGGTCCACCATGCACTTCTACTATGAGTGGATATTTTTTCCCTTCTTCAAACCCAGCAGGTTTTAATAACCATCCGTGAACATCCCAATCTTTCACACTTTTATAAACGATTGCTTCTGGTTCAACAAGTTGCACTTCTTGCACAAATTGTTCATTTACAGTTGTGAGCTTTTCACGTTCGCCTGTCGTCATCGATTGTTTATACAATTCCCCTGGATGTGTTGGGGTACTAACACCAACAATCGCAAACTCACCGTTATTCGCTAAGCTATAATCATACACGTGCTCTTTTTCAGGAGATGCAGGATAAATTGCTCCTTCTAAATCTGCATAGTATAATCGAACATCCCCCATCGTTGACAATGTGAAGTAGATATCATTGCGCTTCGTCCAAGACACGATTCGTCCACTTGTACTTTGCTGAGCATCCGCAACAACTAGATCGCCTACTGGTGCATCAATGCCTTCTGTTAAGCATGTGACAGTACCATCTTCTGAATTGTACACATATAATTTCGGATGTGTTGCATTTTCATAGGCACGGTCTGAACCAACGAACGCAATATATTGATCATCAAATGAATATTGAACGGAGTGATAGCTTCCCTCTTGATCAATGAGTATTTTTTCATCTTTCGTCTTCACATCTACTTCAATCAGAGGCAATTTAAATTCATTGTCTAAGTTATCACTGCGATTTACGCCAATCACAACTTTATCGCCTTGATGTGATACTGCCATTAATTGATGTTGATAATTTCCTTCTGTAAACTGTGTCACTTCTTTCGTAGCGATTTCGACAACACCGACTTGTTTGAAAACATCTGATGGCAATAAACCAACACCATCCATTTGATATTTCATTCGTGTCGTGCGATATGGTTGAGGATTTTCTTCCTTCTCCTCTTCAAACGAAAAAGTTTCCGATTCTTTTACTGGGCTATCAAACCAAATTTTTTCATTACAAGGCGCCCATAAAAAATTTGAAACGCCCTTCGGAAAATCTGTAATTTGTTTGGCTTCTCCACCATTTTTCGATAATACATACAATTGATTTTTTCCGCTACGTGTTGATAAAAATGCAACTTGTTTTCCATCTGCAGACCATTTCGGCGCAGAAACGCGTGCTTCATCATATGTCCATTGTGTCGTTTCTTTCGTCGCCAAATGAATGTGATATAAATTTGTGACATATGTATTCTCTTTTTCTTTTAATACCGTCTGAACAAATACTGCCTCTTCTCCATTCGGTGCTAACACTGGACTTGCGACTGATTCAAATGCATATAAATCTTCTACTGTTAACAATCTCTTTGTCATCTAACTTCCCCCTCGTATTGTAAACTACCTCTCGTAACGAATGACGTTGACCAAATATAATGCGTGTATCAATCCTTATTTCGACATTCGAAACATTATACTTTTATTTTACTTCAAATTTTCAAACTTTTCCAATGATACTTTTAATTTCTTGCAATTTTTTATATAACACTATCAAATCAGCACTTATAATATTTCCATATATCAAATGTTTTTTTGAATCCCATCATTTATCATAAAACACAAAAAGCATGTGCTACTCAACAGTTAAGTTGATTCACACATGCTTTATAATTAGTCAGCCACTGTCACATATTGACTTAATGAACGACGTAAAATTTTTCCTGTCGTATTTTTTGGCAACTCTTCTAAAAACTCAATTCGTTTTGGCACTTTATATTTTGCGAGTTTGGACGCACAAAATTGAATAAACGCGTCCTCGTCTTCCTTCGCACCATCTTTTAACACAACAAATGCATGAACAGCTTCTCCAAAGTCAATATCTGGTACGCCGATAACCGCGACTTCAACAACATCATGATGTTCATACAATACTTCTTCGACTTCACGTGGGTAAACATTATAGCCCCCAACAATCACTAAGTCTTTTTTCCGGTCAACGATATAAAAATAACCATCTTCATCTTTACGTGCTAAATCCCCCGTATAAAGCCATCCGTCACGCAAAGCAACTTCCGTTTCCTCTGGCATTTTGTAATATCCTTTCATCACATTCGGTCCTCGAACGACTAATTCTCCGACTTCGCCATCAGGAACTTCTTCTCCTAATTCATTGACAACTTTGTTTTCTACATTCACAATGCTCATGCCGATTGATCCTGGTACACGTTCTTTTTCAATCGGATTAAAACAAGTAACGGGTGATGCTTCCGATAAGCCATATCCTTCTGAAACACGTACATTAAATTTCTCTTCAAAATTATGCAACAATGCAACTGGTAATGAGGAGCCTCCTGAAATCGCTAAACGCACTGTTTCGAAATCTTCTTTTTTACCTTCCGGAAATTGATATAAGAAATTGTACATAGTAGGTACACCTGCAAATACAGTCGCCTTTTTCTCACGAATCATATGAAAGACATCTTTCGGACTAAAGCGTGGTACGAGTAAAATCTCAGCCCCACGAACGAGCGGTGCATTGACGACAACTGTTAACGCAAATACATGGAAAACAGGTAATGTTGCAACCATTCGATCCCCTGGTGTAAACCCTAAATACGTCGCTACATCACGTGCATTCGAATATAAATTACGATGTGTTAACATCGCCCCTTTAGGACTGCCCGTTGTTCCCGATGTGTATAAAATAATTGCTGTATCATCGTCTTCTACATCCACAGGTGTAAATGTAGCAGCACCTGATTGAATAAGCGGTTGGAATAATTGGATTTTTTGACGAACAGCTGGTGGTAATGTCTGTACTTTCTCAACGACTGAAGGATCTGTTTCACAAATAATATATTGTTCAACAGACGTAAAGGCAGCCGCAGCCTTTTCGACAAGCGGTAATAATTGATCAATCGCAATGACCACTTTCGCATCGCTATTATGTACGATATACGAAATTTCATCTGGTGTATAAATTGGGTTAATCGGTACAGCTGTCGCGCCGAGTCGCATCGTTGCATAAAGCGCAATTAGAAAATGTGGTGTATTTCCTAATAAAAATGCAACATGATCTCCTTTCTGAACACCAAGTCGATCGAGTGAAGACGCTAATTGGGCAACTTGTGTATCAAACTGTTTATAGGTCGTATCTTTCCCCATAAAATGATAAGCTACTTTTTCCGGTTGTTTTAAAGCAGTTTCATGTACTGTTGAAACTAAATTCATTTCTACATCCCCTTTTTGTCAATTAATCGCTCATGTCCATATCCACATCGACATTACACGACCATTTACTCTCTTTTACACCCGTTAAAACCATTGCAGCATCCAACCATTCACCTTTTACAAACAGGCAAAAACAAGAAAATGAATGGTCATTCATTTTCTCTCCTTGTACTATTATATAGGAAATGTTCAGAATATACAACCTATACAGAAATAATATTAATTCCCATTTAATTCCATTTATATTTTATATTTCTACATTTTAAAAAGCAACAGTTTATCAAACTGTTGCTTTTACATGCGTCAAATAGCGCCATCTGATTAAATAAAAATATAGAATTTGCATACAAGTAAAACCAATTAATACAATCGTTAACTCTTTTACAATAGAAATTTCCGCCAACGCATCCCAAATAACTTGTAAAGATAAAAAGGCAAACAAGCTATGTAAAAAAGCAACACCCCACGGAAAGAAAAATTGCGGAAAGAGTTGATGGTTAATGATTTTTTTCACCTCAGCATCAGTCATCCCAATTCTTCGTAACATATCAAATTTCTTACGATCTTGATCTAACGTCGTATATAATTGGAAATAAATAAAACTACCCGTCGCTAAAAAGAATACTTCTGCCAATAATAAGCCGACAAATAACAGCAGCGAAAAAGTTGTTCGGATAATCGAATAACTTAATCCAGGATTATCAAACACATAAGGTAGTCCATTTACCGCATTAAATACGTAAGCTTCCGCAACTGTATTTTGAATCGATAATCCGACTTCTTTCGTTTCTTGCCAATTTGGAATGCTGAACGCAAAATAACTAAAATATGGCATTTGTTTTTGTTGCTTCACGCTTTCATAATCTTCTTCATTAACAACCAACACATTTTGTCCAATCGAATTACTTGGAAACAATTGATATGGATACGCACCATCCACATGAAGTGCTACGTCTGACTGTGTAAGAACAGTGTCGATAGAGCGATCATTTAATATTTTATAAGAAGAGGTGGTCGGAGGTAAAAATAGCGCTTCCCCTTCTTTTAAATCAATCGATAAATAGCCCAGTTCATTCGCTAATTGATTCACTTCGGCAATATTCAACAGTGAGACTGAACTATTGGAAAAGGAAGACGTTTCATTTAATACTTTTAAATCTGTTAACGCATAGTCAATTTCATGTTGTTCTAGCTCACGAATAAGTTGTGCAATATGTGCCTCTTCTTCCACATTATCCGTATCACTAATATAAACAAGTCCTAATGGATTCATCGCACGATATTGAGATGCAAATGATGTCAAAGATGCTAATGTTCCAACGGACATAAAGGCAATCGTTGAGACAATCGTAACGATAAAGAACATCCGTGCATTTTTGCGCAATCGAATAATACTGGAAGACATCGATAATAAACGATGGTTTTTCCAATAATATTTCCGGTTAAATCGTAGTTTTTGTAATAAAAGCGGTGCAGAATCTGTAAAGAAGTAATACGTTCCTAATGTCGCAATCGGTGGCAATAAAATAAATAACTTTAAGACAATTTCATTTGATGTTGACATGGCAAGTGCATAACTAATCGCCAATAAAACAATCCCTAAATACCCTCTCACTTGTGAATGTTCGTATTCATATTCCTCTTCATTTTCCCCACGAATTAAATCAACTACTTTTCCTGATTGAATAAAAATAGGCGCAATAATAGAAATGAGGATAAATAAACTTAAAAAAGCACCGATCGTTAACGCGAAAGGCTTCCAAGAAAAATATAAAGGAAGTGTAGATAACAATACAATTTCACGTACAATCATAAAGAAAAACTTAGAAAAAATAAATCCAAGCGTCGTTCCAACTGCAATAGCTGCTGCACCGATGAGCATTGTTTCTAAAAAAATGAGCCAATTTAATTGGCGCTTCTCCATCCCAAGTTGTAGTAAAATCCCAAACTCTTTCGAACGCGCCTGTAAAAAAGCACGCATCGAATAGAAGATAAAAAATACTGTAAAGATGAATAAAATGATTTCAGCAATAGCCATTCCAAAAAAGGCAAACTCTCGAACAAACTGATCTTCAATTTGCGGATGAAATAATAACATGGAATATAAAAAGAAGACCATAACCGAAAAGACACTCGCCATAAAAAAAGCCGCATAAATTCTACCGTTTCGAACAACATTACGATAAGCGAACTGTCGAAATGTCATGGTGACCTCCTAATAGTGATAATACATTTAAAATCCGTTGATAAAACGCTTGGCGACGATCATCACGATAAATTTCATTGAAAAACTGACCATCTTTTATAAATAACACACGATCACAATAACTCGCTGCTACTGGATCATGTGTGACCATAATAATGGTTGTTTTTTCTTTTTCATTTACTTCACTCAAAAGCTGTAGGACATCCCCAGCTGATTTTGAATCTAAATTCCCTGTCGGTTCATCTGCTAAAATAATTGGTGGACGGTGAATTAACGCTCGACCAATAGCTGTTCGTTGCGCTTGCCCCCCCGATAGTTCATCAGGACGCTTTTTCAGTAACGCCTCCAACCCCAATCTTTCTGCCAAGTAGTGCACACGTTTCTCCATTTCTTGCACAGAAGTTCCATCTAATGTCAACGGCAGCACAATATTTTCTTCCACTGTTAACATATTCAATAAGTTAATATCTTGGAAAACGAAGCCTAAATGACGGCGTCGAAATAGGGCCAATGCATTTTTAGACAACTGGTCAGGTTGCACACCATGAATCACCATATCGCCATAAGTAGGTAAATCAATTGTAGAAATCATATTTAACAATGTCGTTTTCCCACTACCAGAAGGTCCCATAATCGCGACAAATTCCCCTTCCATCACTTCAAAACTTAATCGGTTGATCGCTCGCTTCATCACTTTACTTTCATAAATCTTGGTAACCTCTTTTAATTGAACAATTGGCTCCATATTATGCGCCTCCCTTCAGTCGTTTAAAATATAATGTAACCGTCGTTCCAACATTCGGTTCTGACTCAATTTGTAAACGATGAGATAATTTTTCACATACTTCTGCTGCGATATATAACCCCATCCCTGTTGATTCACCCGTTAAACGCCCATTTTCACCTGTAAAAAAGGCGTTCGTAATTCGATTCATATCAGACTTTGGAATTCCTATGCCTTCATCTTGAATTGAAAAAGCAATTTCATCAGCCAATACTTCTGCTGTTACATAAATCTTCTTTCCTTCTTCAAATGTATATTTCACCGCATTTGTAATAAATTGGCTAATAATAATTTTTAACCATTTTCGATCACTCGCCACATCAATGTCTTCTTCAATTGATACAGCTGGAAAAACTTTATTTGTAATTAGTAAACGTTTATGTTCATTAATGGTTTCTTGTACAAGTTGTTTTAAATTTAATTGTTCAATCGTCATATCCCGTTCAAATGTTTCTAAACTCGCACTTAATAAAACGGTATTTAATCCAGCTTGAAGTCTTTCCAGTTCTTCTGCGATACTTTGACGATCAAGTGTCGTTTCTTGTAGCAATAAATTAACGACAGAAATAGGCGTTTTCATTTGATGAACCCAATGATTCATAAATTCAATTTGACGTGTCTGACCTGAATATAAAGATTGTGCTTCATCTTGATATACTTTATACAACCCACGCATATATTGGCTAGCTTGCTTTGGAACAGTTCCATGCACATGAGTAAGTAATGCATCTTCCATCCGATGCGGTTTGCGCATAATCGTTTGATAATACGTTCGACGCATAAATAATTTCATCCCTAAATAACTGAATGTAAATATAAAAATAATAAAAAAAGCATATAAAAAAGTTCCATACTCACGAAAACCATCTAACCAAAATAATACGAATAAAAAAAGGGTCAAAAATCCTTGGAAAATTAAAAAGGATACATGATCTCTTACAAATAATCGAATAATATTCATTGTTCTCCCTCATGAACGACAAAGCGATAACCCGCACCACGTACGGTTTCAATTGTTGATTGCACATCATAATCTGCCAATTTTTTTCGAACTCTTGTCATGTTCACATTTAACGTATTTTCATCTACGAACGACTGATCATCCCATAGTTGTTCCAATAAATCATCGCGTGAAACGACTTTCGGTGTTGCTTCTAATAACATTTCCAAAATCACACATTCTTTTTTCTGTAACGGAATAATATCACTTCGTAAATGAAGCTCCATTCGCTCTGCATATAAATGTAATTGTCCAGCTTTAATAATTCGCTCTGATTGTACAGTCGCATATTCACCGAATGAACGGCGCAAATGACTCCGAATCTTCGCTAACACAACTTCATAATTAAACGGCTTCGTAATAAAATCATCGCCACCATTTTCAAGCGCAAAGATTTGATCCATTTCACCTGAACGTGCCGAAATGAAAAGAATCGGACAAGTTGTTTCCATTCTTAGTTGACGACACCAGTAGTATCCGTCATATGCTGGTAAGTTAATATCTAATAAAATTAAATGTGGTTCAAATTGTATCGCTTCTTCTACAATACGATCGAAATCATCGATCATCGCCACATCATACTCGTATTTTCGTAATGTTTCTGCTAATAACGCTGCAATTTTTTTATCATCTTCTACAATAAAAATCCGATGTTTTCCGATGAGTAAAACCTCCCTCTTCCCTGCTTATTATCTAGTTTGCTAAATTTTTTTCATGTCCTTTTATTATACCACGATTCCTTCATTCCAAGAAAATACTACAGGAGGAAATCCATGTTCTCCAAGATTCCTCCCAATTCATCTTCGTTCCAATCGGCGACTCCAACGGGAACAGCACGAGCTGATTCCCCCTTAGGAGCGTAGCGACGAGGAGGATGAAGCCGTGCCCGCGGCAAGCACCACAATCAAAACGAATATCAATATGGTGATTGGCTGTTAAATTATCCCCACAAACATGTTACTTATATAGGATGAAACAATTTTTATCATGTTTCACCACTGTGCGCCATCTGAAACACTACCGAAAAAAATGGGCTAGTCAATAAGAAAAAAATCAGGTTCAGAAAAATGAGTATTTTTCTTGAACCTGATTTTGTTATAACTTATTCAACAATCTCTCTTAATAAATCAATTGAACAAATTCTTCTGTTGAAATCCCACCTAAATAAGTTGGGATGTCAATACCAACAAGCGCTTCCTCAATCGATTGCTTATTGTACGTAATTCCACGTAACGCAGCTTGGACTTTTTCAATTTCTCCAATTCCAAAGAAATCTCCAAAAATCGCTACGTCTTCAATGACACCTTTACTCACTTGTAAACGAACATCAATACTTCCTACTGGGAAGCGATGCGAATGTTGCATATTGAATTTCGGTGATTTTCCATAGTTCCAATCCCAATTCGCATAGCGCTCTTTTGAGAGTGCATGAATATTTTCCCAATCTTCATCCGTTAACTCTTTATATTGGATATTTTCTTCACCTTCAAAAATCGATTTTAAAATTTCCATACGTAAATCCTCAATCGTCATCTCATCATCTAAAAACTCCGCAATATTTGCAACACGACTACGAATGGACTTAATGCCTTTTGACTCAATTTTATCTTTACGTACACGCAATGCTGATACTACTTTCTCAATCTCTGTATCAAACATTAATGTTCCATGGCTGAACATTCTTCCTTGCGTCGCAAATTGTGCATTTCCAGAAATTTTACGACCATCCACAAGTAAGTCATTACGGCCGATCAACTCAGCGTTTACCCCAATCTTTTGCAATGCTTTTACAACAGGTTCAGTAAACTTTTTAAAGTTCCGGAAAGACTCACCATCATCTTTCGTGATGAAACTATAGTTTAAATTCCCTAAATCATGATAAACTGCACCACCACCTGATAAACGACGAACGACTTTAATACCATTCTTTTCAACGAAGTCTGTATCAATTTCTTCAACTGTATTCTGGTTTTTTCCAATGATAATTGAAGGTTCATTAATATAGAACAATAAATACGAATCCTCTTCAATATCCATTGTACGTAAAATATATTCTTCAATTGCTAAGTTAATTTGCGGGTCTGTAATGCCTTTATTATCAATAAAATACATAGATCACTCGCTCCTTTTACATATTTATACTTCTATTTTATATGATATTGACAAAAAATGTTGGATTTATGAATATTATATCTTGGTCTTCAACATATGATCGCTAACCCATTTACTTATTGATTAAAGTGGAGATGTAGTGACGCCTGCGGCAAGCACCACAATCGAAACGAAAATCAATATCGTGATTGGCTGTTACATTCTCCCCCCAAAAAATATATTTTACTCATACTGAATATTTGTCGAAGTGACTAAAAACCCTTCGTATGACAACATTTACACGACATTCATTTTCCGTCGCTCATTCATACAAATAAATTTGTTTTAAGTTTTCTGATAATACATGTTGACATTAGACTTCTGTTATAATACAATTTTAATTAATAACATAAGTTATATAACAGAATGATAAAAGGAGAGAACATACATGATTGAAAACGTTGTAGAATTTTTCAAAAATTTACCAGCGAAACTTTGTAAATCTTGCGGAAATGAAATGGAAGAACAATTCGATTGCTACACGCATACGTGTGAAGAGTGTAATAAGCTATAAAAATATTCCGATTTGGAGGTGTTGATATGCTACAAAATGTATTGGATTTCTTCAGAAATTTACCGGCAAAACGATGTGCAACTTGTGGAAACGAGATGGAAGAACAGTTCGATTGTTACACAAACCATTGTGACAGCTGTACAGACGCGTAACAGCTGCCTAAAAAAAGGAGGCGACGATGCGTATGAGAAAGGCATTCTATACATTAAAGAAAATGCCAACAAAAGCTTGTATCATTTGCGGAGAGGATATTATGAAAAACCATGGTTATCATACAAACAAATGTCATAAATGCACAATTTTATAATAAATAAAGCAACTACAAAGGATTTCATCAATCACTTCGTAGTTGCTTTTTGTTTACAATATTTGATCAAGCACTTCTCGCACGGCCGCTTTCCCTTGATCAACACAATCAGGTAATCCAACGCCTTCATAAGAAGCTCCTGCCAACTTCACAAGCGGAAATGCTTCTTTCAGTGCGTTCTTTTCTTCCGCAATACGTGTTTGATGGCCAACACGATATTGTGGACGATCCTCTTTCCACCTCGTTACGATTGAAAATTGAGGTTTTTTATGAATAGTCATCATTTTCCGCAAATCATTTAACACAAGCTGTTCAATTTGTTCATCCGAAAGATCGACGACTGCCTCATCTCCAATTTTACCGACAAATGCACGCAATAAAATCTTACCATTTGGCGTCGTTGTCGGCCATTTACGATGCGTCCACGTACAAGCCGTCATCGCACAATGACTTTTTCTTGAAACAAGAAAACCTGTACCCTCCTCATGCTGCTCTACATCCCCTTCGGAAAATGCCAACGCAATGGTTGCAACAGACGTTGTTGGAATTTGACGTGTTTGCTGCAATAATCCATGAGGCGCAAATAAGGCACCCGCCACTTGATGGCTCGTCGTTAAAATGACCGCATCTGCCATCATTTTTTCCCCATCATTTAATTGTAACACGTAACGATCGACTTCACGGTCAATCGCTGTTAACGCACAATTCTTTTTAATCATTGTACCCGTCAACTGTTGTTCCGTAGCTTCAACAATTGTTTCAAGTCCATCTTTTAATGTATGAAAAGCCCCTGCTCTTTTCTTCGTTGCTACTTCTTTTTTGGACGATGTTTTCTTCATCCCCTGAATTAAACTTCGATGATTTCTTTCGACCGCTGCAAATTGTGGATACGTTGCTTGCAAACTCATTTGATCAATATTTCCTGCATAGACACCCGATAATAAAGGCTCTATTAAATTTTCAACAACTTCCGTTCCAAGACGTCGTTTAAAAAAGCTTCCTAAAGATTGATCACCTTGAACTTTTGAACGCGGTAATATAAAATCACCTGCCGCTCGTAATTTCCCTCGGAATGAAAATAACGCTGAGGCCATAAATGGCTTGAATGCTGTTGGAATCCCCATGACAGAGCCCGCTGGAATCGGGTGTAATTGCTCATCTGACCAAATATACGCTTGCCCTGTCGCATTTTGAACTAACTGGTCAGCGACGCCTACATCTTCCGCCAACTGTCCCATACTCTTCTTTCGAATTAAAAAAGAATCTGGACCTCGTTCAATAATAAATCCATCACGTCGTACGGTTTCGATTTTCCCACCTAAACGATTACTTGCTTCTAGTAAAACAATATCGATTGGTAAATGGCTTTCTTGTACTTCTTTTTGTAAATAAAAAGCTGCGGAAAGTCCTGTAATACCACCACCGACAATTACAATTCTTTTACGTTGCTCACTCATTTCGCTCACACTTTCAATTGATTGTTTATGACGATAACTTAGCAATTGCATCGACCATTGCATCGATGAATAATGGATCTGTATTTGGCATCGCCGGACGATCGTATGCTGCACCTACTTCATCACATACAACCTTACATTCATAATCATTATCATAAAGAACTTCTAAATGATCTGAAACAAATCCAACAGGGATATAAACAAAACACTTATAGCCTTTTGCTTCATATAAATCTTTCGTTAAATCTTGAACATCAGGCCCTAACCATGGTTCTGGTGTTTGCCCTTCACTTTGCCAACCAACTTCATAATGCTCAATTCTAGCGCCTTTCGCAATTAAATCCGCTGTTTCTTGTAGTTGTTCAGGATATGGATCGCCATGTTGAATAATTTTTTCTGGTAATGAATGTGCCGAAACAATTAAACAAGCCTTTTGACGTTCTTCCTCCGACATCTTTGCATATGTTTCTTCTACTTTTTCAACCCAATATTGAATAAACTTCGGCTCTTTATACCAACTTTCAACCGATTGTAATCGAATGCCATGCTTCTCCGCTTCTTCTTGCGCACGACCATTATAAGATTTCACTGAAAACGTAGAGAAATGTGGCGCTAATACAATAGAAACCGCTTCTGTTATGCCATCCTCATGCATTTGTTGGACAGCATCTTCAATGAATGGTGTAATATGTTTTAATCCAATATACACGTGATACTCCACTTCATCTTGCAATTCATTCAAACGAGCACATAAAGCATGTGCTTGATCAGATGTGATTTTTGCTAATGGTGAAATTCCACCAATCGCTTCATAGCGATTACGTAAGTCCTCCAATTGTTCTGGTGCCGGCGGACGACCACGACGAATATGCGTGTAATACGGCTCAATATCTTCCTCTTTATATGGCGTACCGTACGCCATCACTAATAAACCTACTTTTCTCTTCATCTTTTCCACCTCATTTAGTTACTTCCATGTCTTCTTTTTTAATTCCCCTGAAAGGATAATCTTCAACCGATTATGATTTTTGTTGTGCGCTTCGTAATTCTGTACTGTACGTATGAATAAGTTCTGTTAACTTTTTCAATGTCGCTGGTTTTACATCAGGGAATACACCATGCCCTAAATTGAAAATATGGTTTCCGTATTCAACGCCTTGCTCAATAATTGTTCGTGCACGTTTTTCTAATACGTCCCAATCCGCAATTAATAACGTTGGATCTAAGTTTCCTTGAATCGTTTTCGTAAAGCCTTTTGCTGCTGCCTCTTGAATTGTCATTCGCCAATCTAACCCAACGACATCTACTGGTAAGTCATGCCATTCTTCTGCTAAATGACTCGCCCCTACACCAAATGTAATAAGTGGAACGTTTAACGCTCTTAATGCAGAGTAAATTTTCTCCATCGTTGGTTTCACAAAAATACGGTAATCATCAGCGTGCAATGCACCGACCCACGAATCAAAAATTTGAATCGCTTTCGCACCTGCATGTACTTGTGCTGTAATATACGCAATCGTCATCTCTGCTAATTTATCCATTAATAAAAACCATGCTTGTGGCTCTGACACCATTAATGCCTTCGTTTTATTGTATGAACGAGAGGGTCCCCCTTCGATCATATAACTTGCCAATGTAAACGGTGCACCTGCAAAGCCAATTAGCGGGACATTTAACTGCTCTTGTGTAAGTAATCGAATTGTTTCCAATACATAAGGTACATCTTCAGATGGGTGAATCTCCCCTAATTTTTCAATATCTTGAACCGTTCGTATAGGGTTACTGATGACTGGGCCTACCCCAGGTTTAATGTTTACATCAATTCCGATCGCTGGAAGTGGCGTCACAATGTCTTTATATAAAATCGCGGCATCGACATTGTATTGATCTACTGGTAATTTCGTTACATACGCACATAATTCAGGTTGCTTTGTAATCTCTTCCAATGAATATTTCTCTTTGATTTTCAAATATTCCGGCTGCGAACGCCCTGCTTGTCGCATATACCAGACTGGCGTATGATCGACTTTCTCTCCTCTTGCTGCGCGTAAAAGTGTGTCATTAAATTTCGTCATCTAACTCATCCCTACTTTCTTATAATTAAGAACTATACAAAGTATTAGTGTAATGCTCCTTATATCTTTTGTATATAATATATACTGGTATGTCAAATTATTGCCTTTATTCTTGTCACATTTTCGTCAATTTTTGTTTCATTTATTCCAAAAAAGGGAATTTAATTCATAATCAAGAAGATAATATTAAACAGATACGATTTTTTGCTTTCATAAGCAGAATTGTAAGGAGGATTTTTATGATGAAATTATACACAACTTCAGGATCAATGGATTTTATGGAGTCCATTCGAAAAAAATATCCTAATGAAACAATGGTCGTCATGCATGGTGCGGGAAATTCCATCTTAATACATGAAACAGAGGGAAAAAGTACCTTTCAAACGCCCCATACATATATGGTGCTAGACGGTGCTGGTCCCTTAAAGGAAGAGGGATTCTTTGCCTTAAACTATATCCCTACTTCCGACGAGGGAAGACCGATTTTTGAACATTGGCTACTGCGTCGTGCCAATTTAATTGCTACTCAAAAAGGACTTATTTCTTATCGAATTTTACGACCAGAAGCCTCTAATACGTACGTGATCATGACACAATGGACAGGTAAGTTTTTCTTTGAATCTTGGCAAGATACACCATCCTATCATGAAGTCATCGCAGAAGGAGAAAAAGGAGCTGGCTTACATAAGCAACCTCATATGTTCGCAAGCGCACCGTACGTCGCAACTTACAAAGTAAATAAAGATGATTATGATCATAATTAATGTGTGAAGATGGTGATTTTTTAATCCCATCTTCTTTTTTATCTATTGATAATCCCCTTCCGAATTGTTACAATTAAATGAAAATTCATTCCATTTGAATTAAATGGATAAGGGGGAACTTTGATGAACAATCAATTATTTGAGAAACTGGAAAATGCTTATGAAGATATGGTTGTAATGCGTCGACACTTACATATGAATCCTGAACTATCATTCCAAGAAAAGAATACAGCACAATACATCGTTGATTTTTACAATGATTTAGGTGTTGAAGTGCAAGCAAATGTCGGCGGGAACGGTGTCGTTGCCCGTGTAAAAGGAGCTAAAGAAGGGAAAACAGTTGCATTACGTGCCGATTTTGATGCCCTCCCAATTCAAGATGAAAAAGAGGTTCCCTATAAATCAACTGTACCAGGTGTCATGCATGCATGTGGACATGATGGTCATACAGCCACACTGTTGCAGCTTGCAAAAGCAATCCACGAACTGCGCGAGAGCTTAAGCGGTGAATATGTGTTCATTCACCAACACGCTGAAGAGATGATGCCTGGTGGTGCAATTGCTATGATTGAAGATGGTTGCTTAGATGGGGTCGATGTAATCTTTGGGACGCATTTATCTTCTCAGTATCCATTAGGGACGATTCGTTACGGTATTGGACCAGTAATGGCGGCACCTGATCAGTTTGTAATTAACATTCAAGGGGCTGGTGGACATGGTGCAAGTCCACATCAAACAAAAGATTCGATTGTCATTGGCTCACAACTCGTTACAAACTTACAACAGATTGTTGCACGTCGTGTAAATCCTATTGAATCTGCTGTACTGTCTGTTGGTTCATTTGTTGCAGAAAATGCTTTTAACGTTATTGCGGATACAGCAGAGTTACGTGGGACTGTCCGAACATTTTTACCAGAAATTCGAGATTTAATGGAAGAAGAAATTCGTCGTGTTGTCGAAGGAACAGCATTAGCCAATAACTGTACAATTGACATTACATACACACGAGGATATCCAGCGGTTGTAAACCATAAAGATGAAACGTTATTTGTTAAAAATGTAGCTGAAAATATTCTTGGAGAAGACAATGTTGTTGAAGCTACCCCACATATGGGCGGAGAAGATTTCTCTTATTATTTAGAGAAAGTCCCAGGAACATTTTTCTTCACAGGCGGTAAACCAGAAGAAGCTTATCCACATCACCATCCAAAATTTGACTTCAAAGAACCAGCTATGCTCGTAGCAGCGAAAGTGCTTGGCAATGCTGCATTACAATATCAAGAAGAAGCTTAACTTCCCTTTTGGTCAACCTACAGTATAGAGTAGGTTGGCTTTTTTATTTCCTTCACGCTAAACAGTTTCAACCACTGAATCAATGAAAGGAGCGATACATCATCAACTTTCCTTTAAATAATTGTACATCCATCATCCATGCCAACTTTTCATGAATCATCAAATGAAAACGATAAATGTTACGCTGTCGGTGTAGAAGCAGCAGTTAAATACGCTGTCAATAATTCATCTGAACGATTTCGTAAACGAAGATTTAAATAACGACGCTTCTCTTCATAGCCTTTATAAATAAATTGATATTCAGTAAATAATTCATCTTTTCCTAAACGGAGCACTTGCATTTGATGGCGCGTTAAATAAGCTTTCGTCTCTCTTAACTCCGTATGCACTTGTTGTGTTACTTGATCAATCAGCGTTAAATAAGGTCCATTCAACTTAAGCGGTGCATAAGCAAGTACTCGACGATCCCGCTCTAAAATTTTTAAAACGATGGGCAAATAAATCATTCTTTCAACATATACTAATACTTCATCTGGAATCAGCATTATTTTCGCCTCCACAAAAGAACGTTTGTTCGTATTATTTTTATTATAAGATGAATTGAACAATTTAGCAAGCCTTATTCAAAACATGACACATCGATTTTACGAATTGTATAGATTTTCCCATAAAAAAAAGCAATGCAATTTGTGCATCACTTTTTAGTCGATTTAATTTTCACCAATCGCATGGACAGCTTTCACTTTCCACTCATTTTTCTCTTTTGTAAACACAGTTACTTGACGTGACTTCTCCGCCGTTTCTAAGCCTGTAGATAATTGCTTCACTTTATTATTTAAATTTGAAAATACTTGCGCTTCTTGTTTTTCTTCATGATATTTTACAATTGTTACATTTGATGGCTCACGTGTAAAATCGTATTCTTCAAACATTTCTTCTACCATTTTCTGTTCTTCTTCCCTTGTGAAACTCGATGGTTTCTCTGAAATGGTGTCCATATAACCTTCTAAATCTTTTTCATTCAAACGCTCAATATACTGATTGAATGCTTCCAATATCAAATCTTTTTCTTTTTCTGGTACATTTGCTGCTTCCTCAATCGTCTCATTTGATAAACTAAATCCTACGCCTTCTTCTTCATCCGTTTCTTCCTGTTTATCAGTACCACATGCTGCTAATACAATGAGTACTAACATACTTAATAGGATGATTCGCAATCTCTTCATCGTATATATCTCCTTAATTTCATCGATTTAAAAAGGCCTGTCCATATAGGCGGCCTTTTTCATTATGTCTTATATTATGCCATATAAACGACTTCATTTAAACAAATATAATATATCGGCATAGTATGGATTAATTGACTTCAACCCAACCATTTTTAATCGCTGTTACGACTGCTTGCGTACGATCGTTAACGCTCATTTTTTGTAAAATGCTTGAAACGTGGTTTTTCACCGTTTTTTCCGAAATAAACAACGTTTCGCCAATCACACGGTTACTTTGTCCATCCGTTAATAATTGTAGAACTTCACTTTCACGCTTCGTTAATAAATGGTAAGGACGACGGATTTCATTTTGTTGGAACGCTCCATGATGCTCTCGCTCACTTAAGCGTTTAAATTCTTGAACAAGATTATGTGTAATTTTAGGGTGTAAATAAGATCCGCCTGCTGACACTACTTTAATTGCTTCAACAATATCTTCTGCATCCATTTCTTTTAACATATAGCCTAATGCACCAGTCTTTAATGCATGCGAGACATATGTGCTATCATCATGGATTGATAAAATAATGACTTTCGCATCTGGATGTTCTTTTAATAACGATTCTGTTGCGTCAATGCCATTGATTCTCGGCATATTAATATCCATTAGAATGACGTCTGGTTGGTATTGCTCATATAACGCAACAACTTCCTCACCGTCGTCTCCTTCTGCAACGACTTCAAATGTATCTTCAAAGTCTAAAATTCTTTTAACACCTTCTCTAAATAACTGATGATCATCTATAATAATAATTTTTACAGCTTCGTTCATGTTTCCTTCTCCTCCTCGTTCATCTTTCACGATTCCATAAATGGAATTTGTATAATGTGTATCGTTCCTTTATTTATCACTGATTTTGTTGTCATTGTCCCTTTAAGTAGTTCTACTCTTTCTTTCATTCCCACTAGTCCAAATGACTGCCCTTTCACTTCATCCAAATTAAATCCTTTTCCATCATCTTTAACGATTACATTTAGCTTATCACTAAGCCATTCCAATTGAACAGTAATATTACTAGGTTTACCATGTTTTAGTGCGTTAGTCACACATTCTTGAATAATTCTAAAGACCGCCACTTCATAATTCGACTGAAGCCGCTTGAATTCACCACGTTCATTGAACGAAATTTCAACCGTATTTTCTAAATGATTAACTTCTGCCAAATATTTTTTTAACGCTGCAGAAATCCCAAGGTCATCTAAATTCATCGGTCTTAAATCAAAAATGACCCGGCGCACTTCTATTAATGTTTCACGAATGTCCTCACGTAAGCGCTTTAATTCTTTTAGGGCAGCTTGACCTCCTCGATCGACGTACACTTTCTCTACTAATTGTGACTGTAATAAAGAGCGTGCTAACATTTGTGCTGGCCCATCATGGATTTCACGCGATACCCGTTTACGCTCTTCTTCTTGAGCTTCCAATATTTGAATGGCAAATTCTTGCTTTTGCTGCGCATTTTCAAGCGCTTCTCCAACATGTTTCAAATCAAATGTTAAATAATTCATGATAATGGATATTTGACTCACTAATTGATCTGCCCGTGCGATTGTTTCTAACATCGTATTTAGTCTACGTTCGAGATCATCACGGCGTTTCCGATATTCTGTCTCTTTCAACTGATTTTCCATTGAAAGTACACGTAGATTGCTTGCTCTATCGTATGCTTCCTTCACTTCTTCTTCAGTATAGCGATCAAAATATCGAGATACTTTTGCGAGATATCTTCTAGATTCCATTGTTTCTTTATCTAATTGATCATTTTCAATAATTAACTGTTGGATTTTCTTTTTAATATCTTCTAACTCTTTTTTGATTTTTTCATAGTCGTCCTTTGATTGCTCACTGATCAAAAATACTTCATCTTTGGATTGACCTATCGTTTTGACCATTTTGTCAAATATATAGTTTAAGCTTTTTAAATTAATCGCTTCATTTTCATTCATTCTTATTGTTCACTCCATTAAGCATCTAAATACTACGGTTTTATTAACAAAGACGATATACTTTTCATTAGAAGCATAATATATTATATCATTAAGATAAACGTGTAATATTAAAATTGTATTACAATTTGGAGGGATTTATATTGCGTTCTGATTATCGAACAGTCAATTTACAAGGTGAAAGTGAGTATATCGTTCAAAAATCGCGCTTTTTAACATATGTTAGAAGAACTGAAACAGAAGAGGAAGCGATTGATTTTATTAACGAAATCAAAAAAATCCATCATAATGCTACTCACAATTGTTCGGCTTATTTAATCGGTGAACATGATGAAATTCAAAAGGCAAATGATGATGGCGAACCTTCTGGCACGGCAGGCGTCCCAATGTTAGAGGTATTAAAAAAGCAAAATTTGCAAGATGTAACCGTTGTTGTCACACGTTATTTCGGCGGGATTAAGCTCGGCAGTGGCGGACTCATTCGGGCGTATGGACGTGCAACTTCAGAAGGTATTGCAGCTACTGGTATTGTAGAATGTAAGCTGCATCATTTAATGAAGGTAAGCATTGACTACACTTGGCTTGGAAAAGTCGAAAATGAAGTTCGTCAGTCAGCATACCCTTTACATGAAATGGCTTATGCAGATCAAGTTGAATTATTCATTCATGTCCCACAACAACAAGTCGAACAATTTGAGAATTGGATAACAGAATTAACAAATGGACAAAGTGTTATAACAACCGAAAGAAAAGAATTTCTAGAGTTTACTATTTAATTCTTTTACTTCTTTTTCGTAAAGTAGTATACTTATTCGAGTTATTACTGTTGTTATCATTCAACATTCATAATGCATCCGATTCAAATAAACAAAGACGAATGATGACGGTTCTAAATGCATTCTTGTTATTGAACAGTTATACCAACAGTTATATAAATTGATAAATTAAACACTCGGTGTTTTATCATACAGCGTCAAACTACTTTCGGAGGTAAATAACATGAATAAAAGTCCTTACGGATCTTTAAATAAAAAAAAGAAGAGTAAAAAGAGAACCTTTTTGAAAATTGCTCTTCTTATCTCGCTCGTTGCATTTTTAAGCGTCCTTGGATATGGGTTTTATTTAGAAAATAAAGCAAATCAAGCTGCTGACCGTGCATTTGAAGCATTAAATGATCGAACAAAATCACAATTAAGAGACGAAGCAGTCGAACCCTTAAAAGATAACGTTTCGATTTTATTTATCGGGGTTGACGAAAGCGATAAACGAAAAGACGATGGAAACGCTCGTTCAGATGCATTGCTCGTTGCAACATTAAATAATGATCAAAAAACAGTCAACTTATTAAGCATTCCACGTGATGCAAATGTGTATGATCCACAACGTCAACGTTTCGACAAAATTACACATGCTCATGCTTTCGGCGGTACAGAAGGTACAATTGATACAGTCGAAAACTTACTGGAAATCCCAATTGACTACTATGTAAAAATGAACTTTAACGCATTTATTGAAGTAGTCGATGCAGTTGGCGGCGTTACAGTCGATATTCCTTACGATCATGTTGAACTAGATGAGAATGACAAACGTACAATTGAGTTAAAGAAAGGTACACATCATTTAGATGGTCGTCATACATTAGCACTCGCACGTACGCGTAAATTAGATAGTGATGTTGAACGTGGTAAACGTCAGCAAATGATTTTAAATGAGATTGTCAAGGAGTCTCTTTCATTGAACTCATTCGTTAAACTAGGCGACGTCATTGACGCAGTTGGAAACAATATGAAAACAAATATGACGTACAGTGAAATGAAATCATTTTTAGAGTATGCAAAAGGTGGCATTCCAAAAATCAACATGATGAATATTTCAGGGGATGACAACTGGACAAATCGTGGTTACTATTGGGAGCTTGATGAAGTCGATTTAGCAGAAAAGAAAATGGAGCTACAACAACATTTAGAATTAGCACCACCAACAAATGAATTAACAGACGATAACCAATCAAATGCATATACAAGCGAAGAATCAAATGATAACGAAATCAATCAATAAATGCTTGAATATCAGGGTATCGAATTAATCCTGAAAATATAAGAAGCTGTTCAGAAAGTTCGTAAAACAACTTTCCGAACAGCTTTTTTATGTTCATCAATGATGATTTGCAACTTCACTCGGCATGTAAAACTCCCTAAGTCGAATCGGCTGTTCTAGGGCTAAAATCAGCTGTGCTGTGCCTAATGAAAGACACTACTTTATGACCAATCGGATACGCTATGACTAAAAAAGTGCGTTCTATGACCACAATGTGACGCCCTATCTCCAATTTATGACGTGCAATGCCTAATCATTAAACTGCTATGCCTAATGAAAGACACTCTATGACCAATCGATACGCTATGACTAAAAAGTGCGTTCTATGGCCACAATGTGACACGCTATGCCCAATTCATGACGTGCAATGCTCAATCATCAAACTGCTATGCCTAATGAAAGGCACTCTATGACCAATCGATACGCTATGACTAAAAAAGTTCGTTCTATGACCACAATGTGACGCCCTATGCCCAATTTATGACGTGCAATGCCTAATCATCAAACTGCTATGCCTAATGAAAGGCACTTTATGACCAATCGATACGCTATGACTAAAAAAGTGTGTTCTATGACCACAATGTGACGCCCTATCTCCAATTTATGACGTGCAATGCCCATTCATCAAACTGCAATGCCTAATGCAGGGCGCGCTAACTCAAATACAAGTTCCCCACTCTCCCTCAGTTCTTATCCAAACAAAAAAATCGTGAACAATATGCAAACAAGTTCCACATGTTTGTATATCATTCACGATTTTCCTTTTCATTTCCCTAACATTCTCACGAAATTTAATAATGGTCGATAATTTGAGCCGGCAAGTCCTACAACTTCTACGAGCAGTTCAATTGCGATTAAAATTAATACAATTAATACGACTGAGCCCCATACAGTTGCTTGTGAAAATAAAATCGCAGCTAACCCAAATAATGCGGCAATAGCATAAATAATTAAAATCGTTTGTCTATGTGAAAATCCGTTATTGAGTAAGCAATGATGCAAATGTGATTTATCTGGATCAAAAATCTTTTGTTTCATTCGAACACGTCTAACAATCGCAAAAAACGTATCTGAAATCGGTACACCTAAAATCATAATTGGGATGATTAATGAAATAACCGCAACGTTTTTGAAACCTAATAACGCTAATACGGAAATCATATACCCTAAAAAAAGTGCCCCTGTATCCCCCATAAATATTTTTGCTGGGTAAAAATTATAAAATAGAAAGCCAAATGTACTCACTGCTAGCATTAATGCCATCACAAGCACAAAATAATCACCCATAATCACTGCCATAATCGATAGAGAAATTAGCGCAATCGTTGAAACTCCTGCAGCCAATCCATCCAATCCATCGATTAAATTAATCGCATTCGTAATACCGACAATCCAAATAATTGTGATTGGAATACTTAGAAAACCAAATTCTAATTGTCCACCGAACGGTAAATTAATAAATTCAATTTGTAAACCGCCCCATAAGACAACAACAAACGCTGCTAATAGTTGGCCTGTAAACTTTGCCTTTGCAGTAATCTCTAATAAATCGTCTAAAAAACCCGTTAATATAATAATAAATGACCCTATTAAAATACCAATGGCATGTTCATCTGTTGGTCTCAATATTAAATAGCCAAGCATAAATGAGACATATATTGCTAAACCACCGATTCGTGGCATAATTTCTGTATGCACTTTTCGATAGTTTGGTCGATCTACAGCACCAATGCGGAAAGCAAGTATTCGGACAATGGGTGTTAAGATCAACGACGCAAGTAAAGTAGCTACGACTGCTAATATTAACATGTCCAGCCTCCCTTAATCATTATTCGTTCACCTATATCAAACTAATTATACCATGTACAGTGAAATAAATCATTTTTCAATCTGTTTTTAAACATACTACCGCTAACTCATGCACTTTTCATTTAAAATATCGTTTAATCAAATTGTTTACGGGGTATAGTATGGTTAATCAATCTTCTTTATATAGTGACGTTTACAAAACAAAAAAGTTAGCATAAGAAAGGTGGTGAATCTACACTAAAAACTTCAGACAACAGATTCATTCTTTTCCTTTTTAATCAATAGATTTGTTGTTTTCGTTTTTAGCAGTAGATAGTCAGAATGGGATTAGCAGAACAATTTACACAAGATATTATTAAAATACTTCACAACTCCAAAAATTCGATCGTCAAAGACGTATCTAAATGGAGTAAAGAATATACAAGAGGTGATTTCGATAAACTCGCATTCGAAACATCCGCGGAATCACTGATCTATGAATCAAGAAAGAAATACGATCAAGATGAAAACCCGTCAATATTTGGTAATCAGCCTGTAAGTGAGTATGCTCAACAACCGCTTCCAACAAATGCTGATGAAGGTGGA
>DATGUZ010000102.1:0-13611 GCA_035300865.1 Sporosarcina sp. | reverse complement strand
GCCTTCTATTGGAAAATGATAAAAATCCGCAAAACGTTAAGACGTTTCACGGATTCTTATTGTTAGGCTTCTGAAATTTGTTCTTCTTTTACAATCGTATACATTGAAGCTGCTTCATCTTTTTTCGTCGTATCTTTGATTTGATCGACGTGAAACGTAACGATTTTCTGACCGAAGCGAATCGTTAATTCATCCCCAACACTTACAACAGATGACGCTTTTGCAGTTTGTCCGTTAATTTCTACACGACCTTGCTCCGCTACTTCCTTTGCCAATGTTCTTCTTCGAATAATACGAGAGACTTTTAAAAACTTATCAATTCTCATCTCAATCACCCTTTCGTTTTGCTTCTTGCCAAAATTTTTCTAATTCATCTAATGTATAAGCGTCAAATGATTTTCGATCCTCTTGTACGCGCTGCTCAATATAATTAAAACGTTTTTTAAATTTTTGATTCGCATGAATCATTGCTTCTTCAGGTGAGACTTTTAAAAATCTTGCAATATTCACAAGCGTAAATAGTACATCGCCAAACTCATCGATTATTGCAGCTTCCTCTTCTGATTGAATCGCCTCTTGGAACTCTGTCCATTCTTCATGAAACTTTTCAAAAGCCCCCTCTACGTGCGGCCAATCAAATCCGACTGTTGCTGCTTTCTTCTGGAAATTAAATGAGGTTAATAAAGACGAATGCACACGTTCTTCCCCGGCCAATAAAGATACTTCACGATCTGCTTCCGCTTCTTTAATCGCTTCCCAATTTTGAGCAACCTCTTCTGCATTTTCAACAGTGGTATTGTTAAATACATGTGGGTGGCGACGAATCATCTTCTCACCAATTGATTGCAACACATCTTCCAATGCAAAATAACCGTCATCTTCTCCAATTTGCGCATGTAAAAACACTTGTAACAATACATCGCCAAGCTCTTCAATCATTCCCTCATCATCTTCTTCGTCAATCGCTTCGATGAGTTCATGCGCTTCTTCAACAATGTATTTCTTTAATGAGTTATGAGTTTGTTCGCGATCCCATGGGCAACCTTCTGGTGAACGTAATGTCTCAATAATCTCTCTAAATGTCGTCCAATCTTTCAGTCGCTCTTCACGTGCTTTCACAGGCGGTACATACACCGTCGTTAAATTATTCACTTCTGTTTCACGATCTAATTCATATAATGGAACGACCGTTAATTGTTCTGCCGAAGAACCTGCTGCCGTCACAATCGTTACAGGATGGTCATAAGCATATTTCTCCATAAGCGCTAATTTCACTTCCGATGCAATAAATGCATCATACACTTGCCCAATTAAAATATGCTGCGTCATATTTACATCATCTTTCGATAAATCTGTGCCGTCTAATAATTGAAAACCGTCAATAGGGTCTATTTTCAATGCCGCAAAAATGGGATCTAAAAAACTATTTCCTCCAATAATATTTAATTGGATGAGACCTTCTCGCTCTTTTTCAATGAGTAATTGAACTGTACGCTCCGCAACTAATGGGTGTCCAGGCACCGCGTACGTGACGTGACGTTCTTCGCTCAATGCGATTAAACGCTCTACAATGGTTTCATACACAGCATCAAATGCATCATGTTGTTCATAAATAGCATCAAAGCTATCCATATCAATTTGTTCTTCTTTTAATTGTGCCACAACTGGATGCTCTTTCGTTCTTGCAATAATATAAGATGCTTCTTTCATTTTTCGATAAATCCCTACTGACAATTGATCTATATCGCTTGCCCCGAGACCGATTATTGTAATTGGATACATGTTATTCACCTTTTCTTTTTAACAAACTTAATTGAATACGTGCAAATCGTTTCCCGAATGGTAGTAAATACCACTCTTTTTCTTTTAACAATCGTGCTTGTAAGACGATTAATAAAAATACAAATGCTCCGATGCCAACTGCTGATAAAGCAATGAAGGCAGACTGTGATCTTGTAGCGGCATCATGAAACAGAAGATGGTCCATCATATATAACCATGGTAACACAGCTATTATCATTGCTACTGTTGCGATTGCTAACCATTTGTAAAAATGCATCGTTGCGAGTGCGAATGAATAAATACGTTTGAAATAGCATAACACACCAATAACAACAATGATTAAACTACCATTCCCTGCAATCGCTGCACCTGCCACACCAAATATCGGAATGAGCATTTCATTCATCAACCATTTCAATACAACACCGCTACATAATAATAGCGTTGGAACTGCTATTCTGCCTGCACCTTGTAAAATGGCGGTTAATGGTAATAATAACGATAACCATAAAATTTGGAACACAAATATGATCAATGTAAGCGAACCGTCTCTCGTTTCAAACAGCATTTCATTCACATATGGTAAAACGAGCATTAAACCAACTGAGGCTGCTACACCAAATAATAAGGCAACGCGATACGTCGTTTGGATAAAAGGCTTTTCCCCTCGGCCATTTTTTCTCGTTGCTTGATGAGATATGAGCGGAACGATTGCTAACGCTAATGTTGTGGCAATTAAGATCCCCATTTGAACGAGCGGTTGACCGCGGTCATACACACCTTTCACAGCCATTGCCTCTTCTGTTTCAGTCCCCATTTCAAGTAGCGTATTTAAAATGGTGAAAGAATCAATGAGCTGGAAAAATAATAATATGAGTGAACTCGCACTTACACTAATGCTAACAATTGTTAGTTCTTTCACGACTGGCCATATGCGGACATGTTCAACCGGTCCTATGAAAGCACGTCGCATATAAAGGGCTAAAATGATGACGCCTGATAATTCACCGATAACCGCTCCCCACATTGCGACTTCACCAGCATCATATAAAGAGGCACCCGTTTGCATCGCAATCCATGTACCAACAAGGACAATCGCCACACGAACGGCTTGCTCTCCAACACCGGATACCGCAACTGGAATCATCTCACCAGTCGATTGAAATTGCCCTTTTAAAACAGCTAAAAACGGCATAATCACCACGATATAAGCACCTGCTCGAATGAGCCCAACTAGCTGAGGATCTCCCATTGCACGAGCAAGAGACGGCGCAAAAACGGTTAAAAATACAAAAAATAATGCTGACAATATGAATAAGTAAACAAATGCAATCCGCATCATCGCACGCCTTTGTGTGACACGTTCATAACCTGCCAGCAGCTTTGAAACGGCAACAGCAAAACCGTAAGACGTCCAAACAATAAAAATCCCTATAAAAGGGTATACTTGCTGATATATATAAAATCCTTTATCGCCAACCATATTTTGATATGGAACACGATAAACGGCACTTAATATTTTAACTATGATCGCCGAAATCGTTAAAATAGAAGCACCTTTCATAAATGTTTTCATATCCCAACGCTGGGCCATACATGTTCCTCTTTTCTATCTAACTGTTTTATTAGTATACCATTGACTAAATTAGACTACACGAACCATTCTTTTTTTCATACAGGTTCTCTTCTTCAGTCAGCGTCCCCATACTTCTCCATATAAGAAGAGGACGCTTTTCAAACGCATTCCTTTATCACTAAAAAATAAGCTGTGATGTCGCGAATGTGTACACAACATTTTATATAGACTATTTTTTAAATAAAAAGGTTTGCTTTTTCTCTTTAACGGGTAGAAAATATAAACATATCGATATGAAAGAATTTTTAGTAAATACTCAACGTTATATTTAATTATTTTAAATTATCAAATTGTTCGGTATTATCAGGTTCTTGACGAATTTGTGTATAAATCGTTTTAGAACAACATTCGACAACATATGCACATTCAATCATATACGATTAACGTTGCTTGTTAAAAATAAAACATTATACGGAGGACAATCTTTATCATGGAAAAATTCATTTTACTTCAAAAAATAAATGTTATGCGCAAATGTATGTATATAAAGGCAAAAAAGCACGGCTATACACATCCATCTGTCGTATCGTATAGCCAAAGAATTGATATGTTATTAAATCGCTATCAAAACATTTCCTAACAATTCGCATGTAAAAAAGGAAGGATAAAACGTTACGAAACGCTTTATCCTTCCTTTTATTCCATTTGTTTTGCTAAAAAATGTGCTGCTGTTTCAATCGTTTTCTCCTCAACTTCACCGATGAAATGAATTTTAGAAATGGCATACACCGCTCCGATTGTATCACCAGCTGCAATGATTGGAGAAATACAATATGATTTGACCATTTCCACTTGTCCTATGACAAATTCAATTTCCTTTTCAAATTGCTCATTAATCATTTTACGCTCTGCAATAATTGTTTCCGCATAAGATGACAACGACTTATGAAGATATTCCTTTTTAGAAATCCCTGACACTGCAATCACTTCATCTCGGTCGCTGATTAAAATCGGTGTCCCTAATGTTTCATATAACGCCTCTGCATACGCTTGTGCGAATTGACCAAGCTCTGCGATAGGAGAATATTTTTTCAAAATCACTTCTCCTTCACGCCCAGTAAAAATTTCCAATGGATCGCCTTCTCTAATGCGTAGCGTACGGCGAATTTCTTTTGGAACAACAACCCTTCCTAAGTCATCTATTCTGCGGACGATACCCGTTGCCTTCATTGACGTTGCCTCACTTTCTAAGAAATTAAACACGTTCTTTTCTTAGTATGAAACAACTCTCGACGATTTATGCAATTTCTTCCTTTATATCGATGCCGTATTCACTTGTTCTTTTAAAGACTTCGGCAATAACGCCATCATTTCTTCCAACACATCGAAATCTGTTAGTTTCCCTGTATGTTTTGCATCTACAGATAAAATTAATTGATTCCCCTCCATTGTAAAACCAACTGCGCGTCCATATTTCATCGACTCCGCCATCAATTTCGCTCCATCAAGCTGTGCTGTGCCTTCTTCAGAAATGGTAATTGTCGTTTTCGTCTTCACTTTCTTAATTTGATCCACTTTTACTTGATTTGCCCATACTTTAATCCGTGCAATGCGCAATAATAATTCCGCTTCCAGTGGTAAATCTCCGAAACGATCAATCATTTCATCAAATAACTCATTGTAATCTTCTTCACTTGCGATCGCTTTCACACGCTTATACATTTGGATTTTTTGGAAGCCATCTCCAATATAAGTGTCTGGAATAAACGCATTAATTGGATATGAAATTTCAACTTCATGAAGATCTTCTTTAACGACACCCGTTTGTCTTTCCTCAATCGCTTCTTGTAACATTTGTGAGTATAAATCAAATCCAACTGAGTCAATAAACCCGTGCTGTTGTGAACCGAGTAAATTTCCCGCACCTCGAATCGATAAATCACGCATCGCAATTTTAAATCCTGAACCAAGTTCTGTAAACTCTTTAATCGCTTGCAAACGATTTTCAGCCACTTCCGTTAAGACTTTATCGCGCTTATATAAGAAATACCCATACGCTACACGATTCGAACGCCCGACACGACCACGTAATTGATATAGCTGCGACAAGCCCATTCGATCGGCATCATGCACAATGAGTGTATTCACATTCGGAATATCAATCCCCGTTTCAATGATTGTCGTCGTCACGAGGACATCAAACTCGCCTTCAAGGAAATTTAATATCGTCGCTTCTAATGTGGCTTCACTCATTTGACCATGCGCAAAGCCGACACGTGCTTCTGGTACAAGCTGTTTAATTTCTTCTACACGCTTCGCCATATCTTCTACACGATTGTATAAATAGAATACTTGCCCACCACGTCCCATCTCACGCTCAATCGCTTCTCGAATTAAAGAAAAATTGTGTTCCATCACATACGTTTGGACTGGGAAACGATCGGCAGGCGGCGTTTCAATCACCGATAAATCTCGCACACCTAACATCGACATATGCAATGTTCTTGGAATTGGCGTTGCCGTTAACGTTAACACGTCCACATTCGTTTTCAATTGTTTCAAGCGCTCTTTATGTGTCACACCAAAACGTTGCTCTTCGTCGACGATGAGCAAGCCTAAATCTTGATATTCCACATCTTTGGACAATAGACGATGCGTACCAACAATCACATCTACCGTGCCTGCTTTTAACCCTTTTAACGTTTCTTTTTGTTCTTTTTTCGTTTTAAAACGGTTTAATAAAGCAACTTCAATTGGGAACCCCTCAAAACGTTCTTTCATCGTTTCATAATGTTGTTGCGCTAAAATGGTTGTTGGCACTAAAAATGCCACTTGCTTCCCATCATTTACAGCTTTAAACGCTGCCCGAATAGCCACTTCCGTCTTCCCATATCCTACGTCACCACAAAGCAAACGATCCATTGGACGGACACTTTCCATATCTTGCTTCACTTCTTCTAAAGAACGTAATTGGTCTTCCGTCGGCTTATATGGGAAAGCATCTTCAAATGACCGTTGCATATCATCATCTTTTGAAAATGCGTAACCTCTTTCCGCTTCACGTTTTGCATATAACTTGATTAAATCATCCGCAATATCTTGAACTGCTTTTGATACTTTATTTTTCGTTCGTTTCCAAGACGTCCCACCCAGTTTATGCAACGCGGGTTCTTTTTCGCCAGAACCAATATACTTTTGAATTAAATCAATTTTATCAGTCGGAACGTATAATTTATCCCCTTCACGGAAACGAATTTCTAAATAATCTTTTTCAATTCCACCTTGTGTCATATGTTCAATGCCAATATATTTACCAATTCCATGATGTGCATGAACAACATAATCACCAGGTTTTATCTCGGAATAGCTTTTAATTCGTTCTGCATTGGACACTTTTTGAGAACGCGTACGTCGTTTCGGTTTTCCTTTAAATAGTTCGGCATCTGTAATGACCGCCATCTGTTGTAGCGGCAGCTCAAACCCATCAGACAGCGCACCTTCAATAACAAAGACGCCCCCTTGGTCTGAAGCAGAACTACCGATCGTAACGTTCATATCATAGTCTTCCAAAATCGATTGTACTTTATGCACACGCTCTTTACTATCTACCAAAATAAAGACATTAAATTTCCCTTGTTGCCATCTTTCCATCTCGCTTTTCAATAAATCCATTTGTCCATGAAATTGTTGCATCGGCTTACAAGAAATCGAGCGTGTTTTCTGAATCGTGATGCCTGGAACTGTACGAACAAATAATGATAAATATACTGTTCGTTGCGGCTGCATTTGCAATATTTCTTCAAACGTAAACGATAATTTTGCATCATGCACAATTTTGCCCTCTTCAAGTAATGAAAGGAACCACTCTTCCTCTTCTTTTTCTAATGAAGCAAGCACTTCCTTAATACGACCAATTTCATCCCAAAACACAATCCCCTCTTCGGCAAAATACGTCCCAAGTGACACTGGGGGTTGTTTAGCGAATGATGCATACTTTAAAATCCCTTCTGGCATCGTTCCTTCTTGTAACAATTGAATATCATGCGTCATATTCATCGTTAATAATTCCTTTGTCTCTTCACGTTTCACACGTTTTAAACTTGCTGCCAAATGTGCTTCCAATTTCGTCGCAATCGCTTGTAAATCTTCTGCACCCCATACATATTCCGCTGCTGGTAAAATATCAATAGATTGCAATTTATCAATTGAACGTTGATCATCTGCTGAAAATGTTCGGATTGAATCGACATCCGTATCAAATAATTCGATTCGAATTGGATGTTCTAAATGTGGTGGATAGACATCTAAAATCCCCCCGCGTAACGCAAACTCTCCTGGCGTTGTCACCAGCTCATTTCGCGTATAATGCATTGCAACGAGCTTCTCTAACACTTCCGTCGTATCAAGCTCTCCGTCTACTTCAATCGTTAAATGATTTTCCAACCACTTCTCTTTTGTTGGTAGCAGCTTCCTTAATCCTGCAATTGGTGTAATATAAATCCCTTTCCGCTTACGTACCATATGATCGATTGTTTCAATTCGCTGTGCACGTAACTCAAAACTTGAAACAGAAAATTCTGCAGCTACTAATTCTTCTGCTGGATATAAATGAACAAGCTCTTCGCCTACTAATCCTATTAGATCTTCGTACATCTTTTGAGCTTGATATAAATTTGGTGAAACGACAAGTAACGGTTTTTCTGCTGTTTGTTGAAACGCTTGTAAAAATACCGATTTTGCACTGCCCGATAACCCCGATAATAATTGCTCATCTTCACCTGCCAACACTTCTTGAACGAGTGTTTCTAACTCTGTTTTTTGTAAAAAATTTTGAATTAAATCTTCCAATATAAACACCCAACTTTCATCTCTATCAATCTTCCCTTATCGTAAAATGATTTAACGATGTCTATTCCATCCATCATATCTCTTTTTAATGATGAATCAAAATATGAAGTAGAAAAAGACTTTGAACGCCATATTGCGTCAAAGTCGATACTACTGTAACCACTTTTCTACCGTATAATAGTGTGGATTTTCTCCTAAACATTGTTCGCATTGCTCACATATACAATAGACGACCCAATGACCATCTGCTGTCATTTGCATATGCTGCGTTGTCAATTGCAATTGTCGTAATACATTTAGCACTTCTGACATCTTCTCAACCGGTACAGTCCCTATTTTATGATGACAATGTCTACATGCATAGCGGATCATCCAATCACCTACCTCACTTAATCTGTTAAGTTAGTATAGGTAATATGCGATCCTTTTATTCATTAATTCGAGTTCATTTCATCATTATTTTGCACGTGAGAATAGACAAGTGCTACTTTTTCTCATATAAGGTACGAGTTGCACGCGCTAGCAATCTATACGCATTATCGTCAAGTACACTTACATCCTATGCTGAAACCGCAATCTTCACGTCAATTGCCTATGACGAACACCTATAACCTCACTGCCCATCTAACGCTAATATGAAACAATTAATTAAATTGATTCATCACTTCATTAAAGGGACGTTGTAACCAATCGATACAAGCGTCTGCACTTTTTTCAATCATCTGTTGGATGGCTGGCATTTCTTCTTTCGAAAAATTGCCTAAAACATAATCTGTAATTTTCATACCATTTGTCGGACGACCTATGCCTAAGCGAATCCGTTTGAAATCCGATGTGCCTAAATGTGCAATTAAGGACTTCATCCCATTATGGCCCCCTGCACTTCCTTTTTGACGAATTTTCATATCGCCAGGTGCAAAGTCTAAATCGTCATACAAGACGACAACATCTTCTGGGTCAACATCATAATAATCCATTAAAGGACGTACGCATTCACCAGATAAGTTCATATACGTTAGTGGTTTCACTAACATCACTTTTCCTTCCGGGCGATGAATAATCGTATACATCCCATTGAATTTTGACTGCATCGCTGGCGCATCTAACTTTTTTGCGATTTCATCAACAGCCAAAAAGCCAACATTATGCCGAGTTTGCTCATATTTTTTTCCCGGATTTCCTAATCCTACAATCATTTTCATATGCCTATGCATCCTTTTCTTTTTATGATGATATTACCAATTTTTCGTAAACATTATGTATATACAATGACCATTTTAATCATTTTGTAAACAGAAAAGAGGCGCACGGGAAACTCCGCACGCCATCATACTTATTATTCTTCATCTTCTCCGATAACTTCTGGCTCAACGTCAGACGCTTCCGCACCTTCTTCTAAAGCTTCTAACTCCGCTTCAGTACGTGGCGCTGAAATCGTGACAAGCGCATATTCATCATCGTTTAAAATCTCAAATTTTGAATCCTTACGAATGTCCGCAACTGTCAATGTATCACCGATTACCAACTTCGATACATCAACTTCAAATGTTTCAGGAATTTCGGACGGCTTTACTAAAATATCTAGTTCCCAGTTCGGTTGTTGAACTGTTCCGCCTTCTTTTTCTCCCGGTGCTTCTCCAACTAATTGAACAGTAACGCTGACCTCTAACTCTTCTGACATATCAACAACAAGGAAATCCGCGTGGGTAATATTCCCAACTAAAACATCTGTTTGATAGTCATTTAAGACGACGTTTCGCTTTTTACCGTCCACTTGAAGTTGAATCACACCATTTCGCCCAACTTCGCGTAATGCGTTGATTAAATCTCGTTCGTTAATTGAAATTGAAGTTGTTTCAGTCTCGTATCCATATACAACAGCTGGAATGCGATCATTCTCTCTTAACTCTTTTAAGGTTGACTTACTATTGGCAACCCTTTCCTCTGATTGAATCGTAGTTGTAGTACTCATTTTACATAATCACCTTTCTATATTTAAGATATTAAGTAAATTGTGTAACTTTTCGGGCTACTTTCTACGATACAGGATGAAAGGTTAGCTGTCAATCAAAGAGCGTGCTGACAGATTTCTTCTCGAATACACGAACGATTGCATCAGCTAATAATTTCGCAATCGATAATTGCTTAATTTTTGGCGCTTTCTTTTCTTCTTCTAATGCAATTGAGTTTGTCACAACAAGTTCTGAGATCTCAGAGTCATTAATTCTTTGAATCGCCGGTCCTGATAATACTGGGTGTGTACAACACGCAAATACTTCTGTTGCACCGTTTTCAATTAAGGCACTTGCCGCAATTGTAATCGTTCCAGCAGTATCAATGATATCATCGATTAAAATAGCTGTTTTGCCTTCAACTTGTCCAACAATGCTCATCACTTCTGCTACGTTCGGACGTGGACGACGTTTATCAATGATTGCAATCGGTGCTTTCATACGGTCGGCCATTTTACGTGCACGTGTAACGCCACCATGGTCAGGTGAAACAATTACTAAATCATCTCCTGATAAGCCTTTTCCTTGGAAGTATTCCGTTAATAAAGGTTCTGCTACTAAATGGTCGATTGGAATATCGAAGAACCCTTGAATTTGTGGTGCATGAAGATCAATTGCAATGACACGGTCCGCACCTGCTGTTTCTAGTAAGTTTGCTACTAGTTTCGCAGTAATCGGTTCACGAGAACGTGCTTTACGATCTTGACGTGCATATCCATAGTAAGGATTTACAACATTGATTGAACGCGCTGAAGCACGCTTCAATGCATCGATCATAATGAGTAACTCCATTAAGTTTTCATTCACAGGGTTTGACGTTGATTGGATGACATATACATCACAGCCACGAATACTTTCTTCGATATTAATTTGTACTTCGCCATCGCTAAAACGTGTAACAGAACATTTACCTAAAGGTACGCCTACTTCGTTTGCAACTTCTTGGGCTAGTGCTTCATTTGAGTTTAAAGAAAAGATTCTTAGTTTGCTGTCTGGATAATGATTAGTCATTGTGGATCTCCTTTTTATTTGAGTTTTAATTTTGATACATAGCCTTCTTTATTTTCTTGACGCGCACGGCCAATCGCTAAAGCATCTTCCGGTACATTTTTGGTTACTGTTGAGCCAGCTGCAACATATGCGCCGTCACCAACTTGAACTGGTGCAACGAGGTTTGAGTTACAACCGACAAATGCGCCATCGCCAACTGTTGTCGTATGTTTGTTTTTTCCATCATAATTTACAACAATCGAACCGCAACCAAAATTCACTTTAGAACCGACTTGTGCATCACCAATATAGCTTAAATGTGCCGCTTTACTACCATTTCCAAATGTTGACTTTTTCACTTCAACAAAGTTTCCAATGCGCACATCTTCTCCTAATTGAGATTCTGGGCGAATATGTGCAAACGGCCCTACAGTCGTATGGTTGCCTATCGTACTATCAAGTACAACTGAAGCATTAATCGTCACATCGTCTCCAATTGTACTGTTTGAAATCTGGCTATTTGGACCAATAATACATTCTGAACCGATAATTGTTTTTCCTTCAATCATCACGCCAGGTTGCAGTACTGTATCGCGACCAATTTCTGCATCTGCACTAATATACGTATTTTGTGGGTTAATGATTGTTACACCATTTCTCATATGCTTTTCAGCAATCCGAAGACGCATTGTTTCTTCTGCTTGAGATAGTGCCACTCGATCATTTACACCTAATGTTTCAGAAAAGTCGTCCGTTGCGTACGCACCAACAAACGCGCCTTCTTCACGTAAAATACTTAATACATCAGGTAAATAATATTCACCTTGCGCATTATCATTATTTACTTTATGTAATGCTTCAAATAGCGCACGGTTGTCAAAGCAATATGTGCCTGTATTAATTTCTTGAATGGCTTGTTCTTCTACTGTCGCATCTTTCTGTTCAACATTGCGAAGAACTTCACCTTGATCTCCACGAATAATTCTTCCATATCCTGTTGGATCGTTAGCAAATGCTGTTAAAATCGTTGCTTTTGCATTCGTATTGCGATGATGTTGAATAAGTTCTTCAATCGTAGACGTGCGAATTAACGGTGTATCTCCACAAATTACAATCGTCGTGCCATCTAAATCTCCTAACACTGACTCAGCTTGCATAACAGCATGTGCTGTTCCTAATTGTTCTGCTTGTAATGCGTATTCGCTTACATTTCCTAATGTCTGTTCAACTTTCTCTGCACCGTGACCGACTATTGTCACAATTCGATCGGTACCAAGTTGTTGAATATGATCTATAACGTGTGCGACCATCGGCTTCCCACAAACAGGATGCAGTACTTTATATAAAGATGACTTCATACGTGTACCTTGCCCCGCTGCTAAGACGATAGCGTAAGTGTTCGTCATGTTTTTTCCTCCATTAAATGAGGGATTAAAAAGACATCCCTTGGCAATCTTTTTCATTATAAATGATAGCTGAAACGAAGCGTTTTTTCAACTAACATTCCTTTACAATTTCTTAACATTCCATTGCGATCAATCGCTTCTCCCATGATTTTCATCATGTAGAATCAGAAACTTATGTTGTTTTTATGAAAATGGTGGATGTCAAAAGTTCGGGGACATAAAGTATTGGAGAAAATTAGTAGTAAGTTTATTGATGAGAAAGAGTTGAAATCAATTTTATAGGATGTTTTTCAATGCCCTTGGACAAAACCCATCTCTTGTTTTTTATTTTGTTGGGCTTAAGAAGAATGTTTATACATTTATTTATATGGGAATAATCGAAAATATCAACGGATTCAAATAAGTAAATAGAGAGATTTTTTGTTGAAAAGATTTATGGCTTTAATTGTTTCATTTGCATTGGTTTTAGGTTTTACAGGTAATGTGTTTGCAGATTCTAGCTCTATGGAACAGATTAAAAAATAAAAATAGCAAGAAGAACGATCGAACCTTAATGACACAGAAGTGGCAGAAAATTTTAAAAGAATTGATGAGGAATATGAAATTGGAGAAGCGTTTTCATTAAAAGATCAAACATTTGTAGAAATGTATGCTAAAGCTGTTGATCAAAACAGTGTTGAACTCTTTAAGTCTTCAAAATTTAACCGTTCAAAAACTGTTAATGGCATTACAGTAAAAGTTAGCGGTACCATTTATGATGATAGTCAAAACATTATTAATCAGAGTTTCGGAGCAACTAATTTAAAAACGAGTACCACTGCAGGTGCAAGTAAAGTTAAATCGGTAAAAACAACAGTTCATCTTAACGCTTATGGATTAGTGGGAAGTGGTGGAGTTGGTAAAGTTTACTCTGGCTCTATTTCTAAATCAGGTAAAAATAATACAATAGATAGCTGAAAAAGATACACAGCTGTTGTTGCATATGCTTCAACATGGG
>DATGUZ010000101.1:0-10994 GCA_035300865.1 Sporosarcina sp. | reverse complement strand
TTCTGAAAATCAACAAAGCTGGAAATACCAACAAGTTAATCCTAGCTATCAACAACTTACTGTTTAATACCTACAAATTTTTCCCCGATACCTACAATTTTCTTTCATGAATCAACAATCATAAAAATACCAACAAATTTTATTGCAATACCAACAATATTTTGTTCCATACCTACAAATTTCTACGCAATACCAACAATCTGTCATTCACTACCGACAAATTCCTACGCCATATCAACACTTTCCCGAACATCTTCCCAAATGAACTTCTCCAGTCACTTCTCGAACAACATTCCGACATCTTCTTCAACCACTCATCACCAATGTGCAAACGTTGTTTACAACTTCAGGGGATCTTCGACAACGATATCGACAATCAACCGTTTTATAGTATACTTAGAATATAAAAATAAATGAAAACCAAACGTAAAGGTGCTCGATTCATCGAGGTAAAAGGGAAGTCAGTAAAAAGCTGACGCGGTCCCGCCACTGTAATTGGGTGTTTGTTGTAATATCATCCACTGGAAGTGCATTCTGGGAAGGAGCCAATCCACAACAAACATGAACCCATAAGCCAGGAAACCTGCCTTTCTACGTCACCAAAAAGCCTACGCGGAATAGGAATGGTGAAATCCGTATGCGCGTCGCCATATGTAGATTTTCACAAGCATTTCCCTCCGTTTAACAAATTCGGAGGTTTTTTGTTTGGTTCAAATCAAAGGAGTGGACAACATGAAGAACACATGGAAAATGTGGTTGCTGTCAGTAATGGCTGTTTTTTTACTAGCAGCATGTGGTGGAAATGATGCGAATGAAACACCAAAAACAGACAATCCTGAAACGGAGCAAACAGAAGCTGCTGAAACAACTTACCCGGTTACATTAACGGATGCAGTTGGTAACGATATTACATTGGAAAAAGCACCGGAAAATATTGTATCAACGATGCCAAGTAATACAGAGATTTTATTTGAATTAGGACTAGCAGATGAAATTGTTGGAGTCAGTGATAATGATGATTATCCTGAAGAAGCACTAGAAAAAGAGAAAATTGGCGGCTTTGAATTAAACATCGAAGCAATTATTGCATTAGATCCAGACTTTGTATTAGGTCATGAAATGTCTTACGGATCATCAGAAGAAGGCTATAAACAAATTGAAGATGCAGGGATTCCTGTATTTATCGTGAAAAACGCAGGGGATTTTGAAGAAACATATAAAACAATCGAAGAGATTGGGGAACTCACAAATAAGCAAGCAGAAGCACAAAAGACGATTGACAACATGAAAACGAAAGTTGAAGAAGTTGTCGAAAAAGTAAAAGATGAAGAAGAACGTACAGTTTTTGCTGAAACATCTCCAGCACCAGAAATTTATACACCAGGTAACAATACATTTATGCAAGAAATGCTTAACCTGATTGGAGCAAAAAATATTTCAGACGATCAAGATGACTGGTATATGATGGATCCAGAAGAAATTGTAAATCGCGATCCAGAAGTAATCATCGTCATGTATGATTATGTTCCAACAGCTGTAGACGATGTGTACAAACGTGATGGGTTCGACACAGTTACAGCGATTAAAGAAGAACGAGTTGTGCAAGTTGATGAAAACTTAACGAGCCGTACAGGTCCTCGCCTTGCAGAAGGATTAGAAGAAGTTGCAAAAGCAGTTTATCCAGAGGCGTTCGGTGAATAAAACCTTACTTGCTTACATCGTGTCCGCCGCTACACTTGTTGTAGCGGTTTGGCTCGGTGTTTCAATTGGCACCGTGAAAATACCATTTGAAACATTTTGGGACGCGACAGATCCAAAAGCACATAATATTTTATGGAAAATACGAATGCCACGCGTAGTATTGGCTGGATTAGTCGGTGCAGCTTTAGCGATTTCAGGTGCTGCATTCCAAGGACTATTGAAAAATCCACTCGCTGATCCATACACACTTGGAGTGTCTTCAGGTGCCTCAGTTGGCGCAGTGATGACGCTTTTTTTAGGTTTATCAATCCCATTCATTGGTACGTACACACTCCCATTTTTTAGCATGCTCGGGGCAACTGTGACGATGTTTCTCGTCATTGGCTTTGCACGCCTCGTCGATCGTAGGATGAGAATGGAAACCATTATTTTAACAGGTATTATTTTTGGTGCCTTTTTAGGGTCCGTATTATCTCTCATGATCGCATTATCTGGTGAAGAACTTAGACAAGTGATGGGTTGGTTGCTTGGTAGTGTATCCATGCGAGGTTGGCAATATACGATGATGATTTTACCATTTATCATCATTGGTTCTTTATTACTTTGGTTGAATCGTCGTGAATTAAATGCGATGTTATTTGGAGAAGAACGTGCGCAACATTTAGGGGTTAACGTGAAGCGAAGCAAATATATGATTTTAATTGGCGGCTCGATTTTAACGGGTTCTGCGGTTGCAGTTTCTGGAACAATCGGTTTTGTAGGACTCGTCGTTCCACATATGACGAGACTGATGTGGGGAGCAGATCATCGTCATTTATTGCCATTATCATTTATGAATGGTGCATCTTTACTCATCGTCTGTGACCTTGTCGCAAGAACGATTATTTCACCAACAGAACTACCTGTTGGGGTGATTACAGCATTTATCGGAGCGCCCGTATTTGCGTACATTTTTTATCGACAAAGAAGAAAAGGAGCAATGTAATATGTTACAAGTGAATAATCTTTCAGGTGGCTATGACGGAAAAGATATTGTCAAATCCATTTCTTTTACAGTCGATAAAGGCGAAGTCCTCGGTATTTTAGGTCCAAATGGAAGTGGAAAATCAACATTATTAAAACTCATTTCACAAATTTTATCCCCGTCTTCAGGCGAAGTGCTAATCGACGGAAAGTCAGCATCAACGTATTCATCAAAAGCATTTGCACGAATCGTCGCTGTATTGCCGCAACTGCATGCGCATGCGTTTTCGCATACTGTTAAAGAAACGGTAGATCTTGGCCGCTATCCCCATCAAACAGGCATTTTTTCAACATGGTCAGAAGCGGATGAGCTTGCAGTCCAAGCAGCGATGCGCAGTACTGGCGTGACGCACTATGCAGAAACACCCATTGAATTATTATCAGGTGGTGAGCAACAGCGTGTGTTTGTCGCGCAAGCACTTGCACAGGAAGCGCCTATTTTATTACTAGACGAACCGACAAATCATTTAGATATTGCGCACCAACAACAATTATTAGATATGATTCGACAAGAAGCGGTTGATCAAGAAATGACGGTCATTTCCGTTTTTCATGATATTAATATCGCATCTTTATATTGCGACCGTTTATTATTAATGAATGAAGGGCAAATTGAATTAATTGGAAAACCACAAGATGTTGTACAAGAGGCAGCGATTGATCGTGTATACAAAGCCCATGTGAAAGCGCAACCACATCCAGAAAAACCGAAGCCCCAAATTACGCTCATGCCACATTTGACCGAAATTGAAAACCCTTCGACAATTCGTATGGAAGATTTTTCAATTTCGTCCGAACGTGTATTGTTCGAGTCAACAGTCCCACTGAAAACTTTATCTTCAGCAGTACATAATGCAGGGATGGGATGGTATCGTCTATTTTTAAATCGACATGTCGATCAAAACTATCATGTGCCAGATGTAGAAAAAGAAATGACCGATTATTTACATCATCATGAACTATCATTAACAGAAACGGTTGGGATGATGACGGCAGCTAAAACTGAACATGTTGTACTTCGCACGTACGAAGCAGATTTTGGTGCGGTGACGGTTGCGGTCACAGCGGGATTAGGCAATGCAACAGATGTTGCGGAAGTGTATAAACGTCATGATGATTTTACAATTGGTACCGTCAATACGTGGGTATTCATTGACGGTAATTTATCGGATGAAGCGTTTATTCAAGCGATTGTAACTGCCACAGAAGCAAAAGTGAAAGCTTTCCAAACAGAACAGATTATAGATTCGATTTCGGGGACAATCGCGACAGGTACTTCGACAGACAGTGTGCTAATTGCCGCAACACAAATTGGAGAACGCCAATCATACGCTGGACCCATTACACCACTTGGAAAATGCATTGCACAAGCTGTTTATGAATGTACAATCGAAGCAATTCAAACGTATAAACAACAGCAAAAGATGGAATAAAATCGATGAAGGAGGGACGTAAATGATTCCAGCGCATTTTTTAGCAATCGCAATAGGCTTTTTTCTAGATCGAATAATCGGAGACCCTGAACAATGGCCGCATCCAGTACGTTGGATCGGGCAATTCATTTCAAAAATGACAAAATGGTTGAATAGAGGACGCTATCGAACCGCAAAAGGGGCATTTCTCATGTTGATAACGGTTGGAATCGTTTTCATCTTTGTCTTCACGATTGTCATTATGAGCTATGATGTCCACATTTTCTTCGGCATTGCAGTAGAAGCTGTGTTGATTGCAATTGGACTTGCGCAAAAAAGCTTGAAAGATGCTGCAATGGCTGTATATACCCCTTTACAACAAGGGGATTTAACAACAGCCCGAACAGCATTATCATATATTGTTGGGCGCGATACAGAACGATTACAAGAGCAAGGCATCGCAAGAGCGACGATTGAAACGGTTTCGGAAAATACAGCAGATGGCATTACTTCTCCATTATTTTGGGCATTTTTATTTGGTGCCCCAGGATTATGGGTATATAAAGCCGTAAATACATTAGATTCAATGGTCGGTTATCAAGATGAACGTTATGCACAATTTGGGAAAGTGTCTGCTAAAACAGATGATCTTTTTAATTATATTCCAGCACGATTAACAGGGTTATTCATCATTAGTTTTACAAAAAGCAAAACAGCCGTTCATTATCATACACGTTTGAAAAAATGGTGGATCGATGCAAAACGTCACGTCAGTCCAAATAGTGGTTATTTGGAAGCGGCAACGGCTTGGCAATTGGGCATTGAATTGGGCGGTGCTTCGACGTATCGTGGTGTTCGTTCGGATCGTGCGAAAGTGGGACCAAACAATGCGGCACCAACTGCTGCACATATTCAAGCAGCCATCAAAGAGATGTATATCGTTTCATTCATTTTTTGGTTGATATTTACAGGAGTGGGAGTGGTCTTTCATGTCTTTACCTAGTCATGGTGCAAATCCGCATCGATTATATGAACAATTACAAATAGACATGCCACCGATTGTGTATGACTTTAGTGAAAACGTCAATGCACGTGGCGTACCTTCTGAAATTGTCGACAAATGGCCAGCGCTTATTGAAAAATTAAGTGCCTATCCAGATCCACTTGGCGAACCATTTTTATCACATATTGCGGATTTCCATCAAGTGCACCCAAGTGAAGTACTCATTGGAAATGGTGCTGCAGAAATTTTAATGTTTATCGCGGAACGTTATCGTGGCAAACGTGCAGTCATTGTGCACCCGACATTTTCTGAATATGAAGCAACATTACGTGCAAAAGATGTATCAATTGAACGGGTGTTAATGGGAGACGATCTGCAAGTACCTGTCGAAAAAGTACAAGCAGCGATGAAACAAGCAGATGTTTTATACTTATGTACGCCAAATAATCCAACAGGCATCTTACCATCTGCAGAAGTCCTGACAGCCTGTATTGAATACGGGAAAGAAGTCCATTGTGATATCGTTTTAGATGAAGCATTTATTGATTTCGTTGATGAAAATTTATCCTTCATTCCAAAAAGAACGCATCATCCACATGTCATTATTTTACGTTCGATGACGAAAATGTTTGCCATTGCGGGGGTTCGTCTAGGTTATGCCATTGCAGATTCAGCAATTATTGCGGGGTTAAGAAATGATGCCCCGCATTGGAATGTCAATGGACTTGCAGCTGAAATTGGGACACTTTGTTTACAAGCACAATCTTTTATTGAACAAACAAAAGTAGACGTCGCAATAGAACGAGAAAAAATGCAACAGTTTTTACGACAGCATCATTGCATTGTGACCGAGAGTGTAGCGAATTTTTTATGTTTCCAATTACCAGATGCAACTCAAACAAGAGCATTGTACGAGGATTTATTGCATCGTGGCATTGTATTAAGACATACGGAAAATTATGAAGGATTAGACGGACGATGGCTTCGAATAGGCATTAAAGGAAGCGCGCAAATGACATATCTTCGAAAGGAAATGACGCGATGGTTTCAACAGGAACAATGACGTTTATTAGCGGCGGCGTGCGTAGCGGGAAAAGTGCTTATGCTGAATCACTTTTAACAACGGCAGCCGGACAAAGCGGGCGTCTTGTATACATTGCTTCTGGACAGGCGACCGATCAAGAAATGCAAGCACGAATCCGACAACATCAAGTAGATCGTGCACACGAAAACTGGCAGACGATTGAACAGCCAACACGATTAGAGAACGTCCTTCACTATATTGAACGAGGTGATTTTGTTCTTTGGGATTGTATGACAACTTGGCTTGCAAATGAATTATATGAAGGTTGGGAAAGTGGAACCCCTTGTATCACACAAGACGGTTGCATGGAACAAAAAGCACGTGAGGTCCTCCAAACGATTGAGGCAATCGCTAATCGTGCTGCTCATTTTGTGATTGTATCGAATGAAGTGCTGAACGACAGTCCATCGCGCTATAAAGAAACGAGAATATATCAACAATGGCTAGGCACGTTACATCAACAAGTTGTCGCCTTATCAACGAAGGCAATTGAAATGGAAAGTGGCATTCCGATTTATTGGAAGGGGGAAGAGAGAACATGAAGGGGATTATCTTATTAGGCACCGCATCAGATGTTGGAAAATCGATGATCACAACAGCATTTTGTCGTCTATTCGCGAATGAAGGACGACGAGTTACGCCGTTCAAATCTCAAAATTTATCCCCATTTATCGAAAAACTTCCATCTGGCGGTGCCATTAGCCGTGCACAATATATTCAAGCATTGGCAGCAAAAACAACACCGACAATGGATATGAATCCAATCATGTTATTACCACAACAACAGATGCGTGTAGATGTCACGATATTAGGAGAGCCATTTGGCACATGGAAAGGATTTGATTTTCGCGAACAGTTTTACAATCGCGCTATCGAAACAATCCATACATCTTTACGAAAGTTAGCAGAAACAAATGACATCGTTGTAATTGAAGGTGCGGGCAGTCCTGCCGAAGTCAATTTAAATGACCGTGAAATTGTCAATATGCGCGTCGCAGAAATTGCAGATGTCCCTGCCATTTTAATCGCCGATATTTCAAAAGGTGGTGCGATTGCAGCAATTGTCGGGACATTACAGTTATTGCCAGCATCCCAAAGAAAGCGCGTAAAAGGGATTATTATTAACCAATTTTACGGCGATGTTACACGCTTTCAAGAAGGTATCGAGGTCATTGAAACGCATACAAATATCCCTGTTTTAGGTGTTATTCCACATATGGAGAACCACGGGATTGCGGAGGAAGATCAACTTCGAACGTCTGCAGAAGTGGAGGCGACAAATGCGGTATTCGATGCATGGGCAATGCATGTGAAAGAACATCTTGCGTGGGGAAAGGTTCAAAAAATCGTAGAAGGGGGCGCGTAATATGCATGGATTATTATTAGCATTCCAATTTTTTACCGTCGTCCCGATTCGAAAAGAACTGCCTATGGGGAAGAAGCAGATTACGATGATGTTTGGAAGTTTGCCATTGATTGGGTTGTTTATTGGCGCTATTATGTCGATTACATATTTCATAAGCACATCTGTATTAGCATTCTCGCCCCTATTAACGGCCATTTTTCTCGTATTAACCGGCCTGATTATGACAGGTGGATTGCATATCGATGGTTGGGCAGATACAGCTGATGCATTTTTTTCTTACCAATCAATCGAAAAACGCCATGAGATTTTAGAAGATCCAAGACTCGGTGCATTCGGAACAATGGCGTTAATTGTCATGATCATTACAAAGATTGGATTGATATATGAAAGCATTTTACAAGGGCTCCCGATCATCCCACTCGTTTTGCTCATTCCGTTTCTAACAAGAATTGGATTTAATATCGTATTTGCGATTACACCACCCGCAAAAGAAACAGGCTTAGGCGCATTTTTTAAAGCGCGATTACATGCACGTCATCTCGTTATATTATCAGGATGTTGGCTAGCTGTACTTGCCGTGATGGGCATAATGTTCACAGGACAAACGATTGTAATACTTGCTCTCATTGTCATCATGCTTTTAAGTGTTTTCTGCTTCCGATCCTGGACATGCACCCATTTTGGGGGGATGAGTGGAGATGTATCAGGTGCTTATATTGAAGGGATGGAGGTGGTATTATGGCTGACACTTTTATGCTTACTGTAATGCGCCATTTGCCAACCGCCGGTAACAAACAAAAACAATACATTGGTTGGACAGATGAACCGATTCTGGACGTATCGAAGGCATCTTATCAATTGCCATGGCAACCTGAAACCGTATATTGTAGCGATTTGCTACGTTGTAAACAAAGTGCACAACTGTATTTTCCAAACGCGCAATGTATTGAAGATCCACGTTTTCGAGAAACAAACTTTGGCGAGTGGGAAGGAAAAACGTATGATATGTTGAAAGAGATAAAGACGTATCGACAATGGATTGACGACCCATTTGGCAATCAACCCCCAAAAGGTGAATCCATTCAGCAAGTAGAAAGGCGTCTATTACAGGCGTTAAAAGATTTACCAGCAGGTGACAATCACCATTTTATCGTGACACATGGTGGACCGATTCGAATCGTATTAACGTTATTTTCACCAGAGAAAACGGATTTTTGGTCTTGGTCTATTCCACATTTTTCCGTTTGGCAACTGACATGGGAAAATGAAACTGCTTTTAGGGAGGGAAAACGATGCACGTCTATATCGGCGGTGCCTATAACGGCAAATCCGACTACGTAAAAAAACAATTAGCATTAGCAGGACGAGAAATGACTTGGTATGACGGTGAATTACCACCCAAAGGCACCAGTCCGATTGTTGTGAATAACCTTCACCAATGGCTTGCACAATTTGAAGGGGAAGAAGCTGAAGCAATTGAATTGTGGACAGAGCGGCTATCCAATCGCGCATGCATTGTCATTTTAACCGATATTGGACGTGGGATTGTACCGATGGATGCAAAAAGTCGTGCGTATCGAGATCGATGCGGTCGTTTATATCAAGCGTTAATTGCGCAAGCGGAAGAAGTAACACAAATTTGGTATGGGATTGCTAAGAAAATATTGTAAAAGGGGAGAATTTCTATGAAAATTTATACAAAACAAGGTGACAAAGGTAAAACCAATTTAATCGGTGGACGTGTTCGAAAAGACGACTTACGTGTGGAAGCATATGGCACGATTGATGAGCTCAATTCATTTGTCGGAAAAGCGATGACTGAACTAGATGCAACGATTTTTGAAGATATTTTAACAGATTTAGAAACCATTCAAAACGAATTATTCGATGGTGGTGGCGATTTATCGAATGTGATGGAAGGGCGCCAATATAAATTAACTGATGAAGCTGTAGCAGTATTAGAAGCGCGTATTGATGCATTAATGGATGAAGCGCCACCGCTTGAGCGCTTCATTTTACCAGGTGGTTCACCAGCTTCTGCAACACTTCATATTTGCCGAACAGTAACAAGACGAGCAGAACGCCGTACGGTTACGTTGTTGAATGAAGAGGAAGACGTTCCATCGACTGTTGTACGTTATTTAAACCGTCTATCAGACTATTTATTCGTTGCAGCACGTATTGTGAATGCGAGATTAGAAATTGCAGACAATGAATATGTGCGCAGTGCGAAAGTATTCCATACAGAAAAAAAGGATCAGGGTGACGCATAATTGACGGTAAGACAGTTAACGTACACAGCTCTTTTCGCTGCATTATGTGCCATTGGTGGATTTATCAAAATTCCGCTCGGCATTAGTTCGACAGCGCTGGATACTGCGCCAGCGCTGATTGCGGCCGCTTTTTTATCGCCTGTATTTGTCGGTGTAAGTGGCTTTATTGGTCATCTTGCCTCGGCATTATATGGTGGTTTTCCATTAGGACCGTTCCATTTACTCATCGCGTTTGAAATGCTTGTCATTTTATATGTGTTTGCACGTTTACATAAAGCGGAAAAAGGAGGCAGTAAATGGGTGTTTTTCATTCTTGCAAACGGCTTACTCGCTCCACTCCCATTTTACTGGTTCATATCCCCAGCATTTTTTATCGGAATATTACCAGGAATCTTCATCGCAACCGTTGTGAATGCATTGATTGCCGCAATTGTCTTACCATTTTTATCAGGACGTGGATCACGTAAAATGGGGGCATCATTATGAGAAATGCCATTAGGGTAGATCGTCATTTAATCATTACGACTGATAATTCAGGTGGAATTGGCGAAAAAGCGCAAGATGTTGTACAGGCGCCCGACTCATTAACGGCTTATTTTGCAGCACGTGTGACATTGCTTGAACAATGGGCAGCAAATGCAGATGTAATGGCTGTCATGATTCATAATTTTAGTGGTGAACAAAGTTGGACTGCTTACGTGCAAGGTGTCGAACAAATTTTAACGGAAGCGGATCTGAACAACGTATCCATTACAGGAAGTACGGAAACGAATATGAATCTTCTCCAATCAGCGATGTCTGTGACAATGATTGGTTGTGAACAACAGACTGATTTGAAATCGAATGCCTCACAATGGTTTACATACGGCGAACCGCTCGTCGGTGAGGAAGTATTAAGGTACCCAGAAAAAGTCGCTTCTCTAGAGAAAATTAAGCATGCGCTCGATAACGGAAAACTTGCACAAGTATGGCCGACGGGTTCGAAAGGAATTGCTTATGAAATGCGTCGAATCAAGTCTGAAAATAGGAGCATCCAATCACCACTTGATACAGACAGAAGTTGTGGGCCATCAACAGTGGTCTTATTGAAAATCGACAATGAGCACATCGAAGAAATGCAGCAATTTTTCGG
>DATGUZ010000100.1:0-3451 GCA_035300865.1 Sporosarcina sp. | reverse complement strand
GCAGTACAAGCATTGCAAAAAGGCACATCGGAAGAAGTGTTAGAACTTGTTAAAACGTTAGGATAGAAAGGATTAGGGTGAAGATTTTTTATGCAAAAAAAGTTAATTATGCTTGATGTAGATGGAACGATTTTAAATACGAAGAATGAAATCCCTCCTTCGACAAAAGAGGCTATTCAAGCGGCACAAAAAATGGGGCATGAAGTGGCAATTGCGACAGGGAGAGCGCCGTATTTTATTGAAGAGATACGCGAAGCGCTTCAGATTCAATCTTGTGTATGTTTTAATGGGCAGTATGTAGAAGTAGATGGAGAGATTGTGTATCATAATCCGATGCATCCAAGCGAGCTAGAACAACTATTTACGTATGCGAATACAAAAGGACACCCACTTGTTTATATGGGTGGGCAAGCAATGCGTTCGACAATTGATCGTAGTATAGAAATGGAGAAATCATTTGCTTCTATTAATATTGATTCGACGCAAATTTTAACAAATCCAGCTTATTACAAGGAATCGGAGATCTATCAAACATTATTATATTGTGATGCAGATGAAGAGCATCTCTATATTAATAGCGAACATGATTTTCATTATATTCGTTGGCATGAACATTCGTTAGATGTATTGCCAAAAGGCGGTTCAAAAGCGAAAGGAATTGAACAGTATATGAAAGCACGTGGTTTCCATGTAGATGATGTATATGCCTTTGGCGATCAACGCAATGACTTAGAAATGTTGGCATTTGTTGGACATGGTGTGGCAATGGGGAATGCGCCGGATGATGTGAAAAAGGTTGCCCGTTATGTTACCGAACATGTTGATGATGACGGGTTAGCAAAAGCATTTCAACGATTAGGGTTAATGGCATAAAAAGGAGCTGTCAGAAAGTCAGTAAAACTGATTTTCTATGACAGCTCCTTTTCTGATTATGAGTATTGTTTTTGGACATTCCTTACTGGTAAACGCTTTAATAAGGTAATTCCGCCCCACGCAGCCATATAAGATTTAATGATGCCGACAATGACAAATGGTGCAAAACCTGAAAGAAATGCTGCTTGCCATGATAATTCAGCAATGAATTTTAACCAGATGGTACCGATACAAAGTGATAAAACAGTACCAATTAAATTGGCCATAAACGCTTGTGTAACGGTTTGTCCTTTTTTCTCGATATATTTCCCAATGACAAAAGCCATTGGCACAAAACTAATAATAAAGCCCCCAGTTGGCCCCATAACAACGCCTGCACCACCGGACATTTGTGCATAAACAGGTAATCCAATTGCCCCCATCAATACATATAAGCCGACAGCCATCGATCCATGGCGTGTGCCTAGAATCGTTGCTGTCAGTCCGATTGCTAATGTTTGTCCGGTAATTGGGACAAATGGCAATGGGATTGTTACTTGTGCGAGCACTGCAATGAGTGCTGCAAATAATGCAATCATAACCATATTGTAAATACGTTGGTTCATATTCCTCATTCCCCTTTTGAAAATCATAGTATCACTGATTCTATTTTAAAGAAGAAGAGGGAGATATGTCAACTGATGATTTTACAAGGTTGACTCATTTGAGGCGTACAATTATTTTGAAAAATGGCGCGATGGGTAATTTCATGTTCTAGTAAGATGATAAAATCTATATGTGCATTCGTTGAAATCGAATGGTTGTAAATTTCTAGTAGTAATTCATATGGAAGGTTTTCCATTTTGACACCTCCTCGTCATGTATAGTATTAAAATTAACAAATAATAAATTGAAGAACAATAGGGTGGTTATCAACAGGTGGTGTTGATGAATTGTGGTTAAGTTGTTTATAACGTCTGGAAGTGTAGAAGACGTCTTGTGGGAATTGTGTAAAAAGTTATAAACAGTTGATAATGTTCGCGAAATTTGTCGAACGATTTATGGAGAAGGGAGTGAAGAAGAAAGTGAATTATATAAAAAACGCGCGTTTTCCACCAAGTGAATGGATGGAAACGCGCGTGTTGTTTTTATACGTATTATGCTTTCGTTGGCTGCTTTTTTTGGAAAGAATGAATGATTACACCGATCACTAACCCAACAATTGCAGGCAGAAGCCATCCAATTTGTTGTTCATAAAGTGGTAAATGTTTTAATACATCTGTCACAGCTTTTAATTCAAATCCAGCTGTATTGAACCCTTCTACCACACTAATTACTGCTGTGAATGCAAGCGATAAAATATAGACGATTGGGGCACGATTGAATGCTTTATCCACAAAAGATAATAGCATTAAAACAATCGCCAACGGATAAATCATCATTAAAATTGGTAATGAAATATTGATCAGTTGTGTAAGACCAAAGTTTCCAATGACAGTACTAAAACCAGCAAAGATCAAGACGTATGTTTTATATGAAAATTTAGGGAACGTTTCATCGAAAAATTGAGCGCATGCTGAAACGAGCCCGATTGAAGTTGTTAAACATGCGAAAATAATCGTTAGGGCTAAAATAATTGTTCCTGCGTCACCATATAGTACTGTTGAAGCAAGTGCTAAAATAGCACCACCATTATCTTGGATTCCGATTGCATCAACACTAGTTGCACCGATGAATCCTAAAGATACATAAACAAATGTTAATCCAATTGCGGCAATAAGACCTGCAATCAATGTTGCTTTAAAAGTTTCTTGCTTTCCTTTAATTCCTTGTGCGCTTAGTGTATTAATAATGATGATTCCGAAAATTAAGGCAGCAATAACGTCCATTGTTAAATAGCCTTCTACAAAACTACGGAAAAATGGATGATGAATATAATCCCCTTGTGCTTGACCAATTTCACCCATTGGCGAAACAAAGCTCTTAATCACTAAAGCACCAATAATAATAAATAAAATAGGTGTTAAAATTTTCCCGATACGATCGACTAGCTTCGCCGGATTCAGTGCTAAAGCAACCGTGATGGCAAAGAACACAATTGTAAAAATTAAAAGTGGCCATTGTGATTGCGCTGCTTCTTCAGATAAAAATGGTATGATACCGATTTCATATGAAACCGTAGCAGTTCGCGGAATGCCGAAAAATGGTCCGATTGCCATGTATACAATCATTGTAAAGATTATTCCGAACGCTGGGTTGACACGACTTGCGATTGAACGTAATCCACCATCTCCATCGATGTTAGAGTTTGCAATTGCAAGAACAGCAAGTAGTGGCAATCCAACTCCAGTAATCAAAAATCCGACCATTGCAACGACTAAATTTTCCCCGGCTAATTGTCCTAGTGCGGGTGGAAAAATAATGTTACCTGCGCCTAAAAAGAGTGCGAATAACATTAGACCAATAACTAGATTTTTTCGAAAAGTCAAAATATTTACATCTCCTTGAATATATACATCTTTTTTTGCCATACTTATTATAACAAATGTTTTGAAAAAAGCGATAAGAAAAGAGCTTTATTTCAGATTTTTAATATTTT
>DATGUZ010000099.1:0-40084 GCA_035300865.1 Sporosarcina sp. | reverse complement strand
GAAGGTATTGTTCGTTTTGATGAAGAACAGAAACCAGGTGTTTCAAACTTATTAGCAATTGAAGCAGCGATGACAAACAAAGCAATCGAGGAAGTCGTTGCCAAGTATGAAGATGCACAATATGGCACATTTAAAGCGGGTGTTGCTGAAGCAGTTATTGCTCATTTAACACCAATTCAAGAACGTTATTATGCATTAATCGACTCCCCTGAACTGGATGAAATTTTGGATCGTGGCGCACAAAAAGCAAACGAAGTTGCAAGTGCTACTTTGAAGAGAATGGAAAACGCAATGGGCCTCGGTAGAAAACGCTCGTAACTAAAATGAACAACGATATAAGCCAAATAAAAAAATCTACCGTACGAACCATATAATAGAACACAACACGCCATTCATAGCCAATTGAACGGTAATTTAAGTAAATCATTAATTGAGTTGTTGACATCACAACTAGTCCATAACTAATTAAAAACAAGCAAAATCGCATCATCATCTCTACTTTCTAGTTTTTACTAGTCTATGATGATAATAGGTTTTTTAGAAAGAAGAAATCGCTTTATATGATCAATGTGAAACAGGGACTCATCTAAGAAGATGAATCCCTGTTTTTCATGTTATTGTTGTACTTTTTTAAAGACAAGTGAAGCGTTGTGTCCACCGAATCCTAATGAGTTACTCATCGCATATTCAATATCCATTTTACGTGCTGTATTCGGTACATAATCCAAATCACAGCTTGGGTCTGGCGTTTCATAATTGATCGTTGGTGGGACAATGCTTTCAGCGATTGATTTCACTGCAAAAATCGCTTCAAGTCCTCCCGCAGCTCCTAGTAGATGACCTGTCATTGACTTTGTTGAGCTAATGGCAATATGATTCGCATGGTCGCCAAAGACCGTTTTAATCGCCTCTGTTTCAAACTCATCATTGTATGGCGTACTCGTACCGTGCGCGTTAATATAATGTACTTTTGAATAGTCCGCTTCTGCCTTATCTAATGCTTGTTTCATCGCTCTTGCAGCACCTTCTCCACCAGGCGCTGGTGCTGTAATATGATGCGCATCCCCTGTTGAACCATAACCAACAATTTCTGCATAAATTTTCGCACCGCGTGCTACTGCATGCTCATATTCTTCAAGAATCACAATGCCCGCACCTTCACCAATAATAAAGCCATCACGATTCGCATCAAATGGACGTGATGCTTTCTCAGGATCGGGATTGAGTGATAAGGCTTTATTCGCTGAAAATCCTGCGACAGCCATTGTTGTAATAGGGGCTTCTGCGCCGCCTGAAATCATGACATCAGCATCTCCACGGCGAATCACTTCGAAAGCATCCCCAATAGAGTTCGTTCCAGATGCACATGCCGTTACTGAACATGAGTTAATGCCTTTTGCGCCAAAATGAATGGATACTTGACCCGATGCCATATCTGGAATCATCATCGGAACGAAGAATGGGCTAACACGACGAACGCCACGTTTTTGGAACATATCATATTGTTGTTCATGTGTTTCCATGCCACCAATACCAGAACCAATCCAGACACCTGTTCTGTATGACAATTCCTCATCTAATTGTTCTAAACCAGCATCTTTCATTGCCATAATTGATGCAGCAAGCGCATATTGTGTGAAACGGTCCATTTTACGCGCTTCTTTACGCTCAATATATTGTTCAATATCGAAATCCTTTACTTCTGCTGCAATGCTTACCGGAAATTGTTCACGATCAAGTCTCGTTAACATCCCAATTCCTGACTTCCCATTGATTACTGATTCCCAAGACTGTTCTGCTGTATTTCCTACTGGTGAAACAGCTCCAACACCTGTGACAACTACACGACGTGTTTTCATTTATATATACTTCCTTTCATCGATTACTATTTTTATTTACCCCAACGCATACAAACAGCGCCCCAAGTTAAACCGCCACCAAAACCTACAAGTACAATGACATCATCTTCTTTAATTTTCCCATCGGCTAAATCATCGACTAATGAAAGTGGAATCGAAGCAGCTGATGTATTGCCGTATTTATGAATCGTTTTAGACATCTTCTCTACTGGTAATGATAAACGTTCACGTGAAGATTCCATAATTCGAATATTCGCTTGATGTGGAATTAAATAATCAACATCTTCTTTTTCTAATCCCGCTTTTTCAATCACATGTAATGCCGATTCGCCCATTTGACGGACTGCAAATTTAAATACTTCACGGCCATTCATTTGAACGTATTTGTCTTGATATAAATGTTTTCCGCCAGAACCGTCAGAGCCAAGTTCAAATGATAAGATTCCGCGTCCATCGCTTACTTGACCAACGACTGCTGCGCCCGCACCATCACCGAATAATACAGCGGTATTACGGTCTTCCCAATCAAGAATCTTCGATAGTTTTTCAACCCCGACAACTAAAATATGTTTAAATGTATTCATTTCAATAAATTGTTTAGCGGTAACGAGCCCATACATAAATCCTGAACACGCTGCTGAAATGTCCATTGCCCCAGCATTTTTGGCACCAAGACGATCTTGAATCATCGTTGATACAGATGGGAATGGTCGATCAGGTGTGACTGTCGCCACTAAAATCAAATCTAAATCTTCAGGTGCAACCCCTGCGTTCTCGATTGCATTTTTTGCCGCTTCATAGGCCATATCAGATGTATCCGTATGTTCATCTGCTATACGACGCTCTTCAATTCCCGTCATTGTACGAATCCATTCATCTGAAGTATCCATTCGATTTTCAAGATCTTTATTCGTTAGTGTATATGGCGGTACATATTTACCAACGCCAATTATACCAGCGTTCATTTAATTTCCCCCGTTCGTTATTAGCTATTATTAGTACCTGGTGTTAATTATAAATTGTTTCAACTTGATTTACAACAGACAGACACGATTTAGTCAAAATTTAACCTCATAAATTTAAGTTGAAGTTCCTTCTATAACTGTGCTATGATACAATAAGTTAAGATTGAGTTAAATTCGATATTGAGGTGAAAAATCAATGAGATTTATCATGGCATTCATTTGGTCTTTCTGCTTAGTTACATTATTAAATTATGTTGTTGGGTCGATTGCGAACGTCCCATTTGACCTTACACCAGGAATTATTATGTCATTATTCGTAGCAGTACTTGTCATTGTTTTAGGCGAAGTTTTACCAAACAAAGAAGTAGCTGACCATTAATTTGTACATAAAAGAAGGATTACGACTTATATGAGCGTAATCCTTCTTTTGTATATGCAAAAAGTGACCGGAAAGGATTTCCAGTCACTTTTCGTTTTTCAATTATCGTACACCTAATGCCATCTTTGCATAACGTGACATCATATCTTTTGACCATGGTGGTGACCATACAATGTTTACTTGTACGTCTTTCACTTCCGGCAATTCTCTTAACGCATTTTCAACGCCGCCAACGATTTGTGGTCCCATTGGACACCCCATAGATGTAAGCGTCATTGTGACATTCGCTTTCTGATCCTCGTCTAATTCTACATCATAAACTAATCCTAAATTTACAATATCAATCCCCAATTCAGGGTCAATAACATTTTCCAAAGCACCTAACATGCTGTCTTTCATCGCTTCATCCATCATGATCTTCCTTTCCCTCTCTATAGTATCTATTATCATAGCAAGGTTTGATCAATCCTTCAAATGACTTGCAAACCAATTGACAGCACTTAACATTGCCGTTCGATTCACTTCATGACCGCCTCGTTTATCTACCATGAAATGAAAATTCTCTGTTGCTTGTGCATATTGTGATTGTTGCGCCTCATAAAATGCATATGTTGGTTGAAACGGCACGACGATATCTTTTTTACCGTGCCACATGAAAACAGGTCTTCCATTTAATGTTTCAGGGTGTTTCGTTATATCAAAATAAGATAATTGCTCAAATAACTGCGCTCTCTCTGTTTCAGAAACCGGGACTTCAAATCCTTGTTCTTCTAGTTCCAATAGTTGATTTGTCGCCAACTCTACAAAGTTTGGTGCGCCCATCATAATTGACGCAACATCAATCCAATCGTACATTTTTAACGCGCCAAACGTTGTGATCCCCCCCATGGATGTTCCACCTACACCAAGTTTAGTTCCTTCTAATAAATGACGCGATTGTAATTCCTCATAAATAAACTGTAATTCTTCAATATTCGTTAGGACAATCTCCCAAAAGCGGATGGATAATTCAATCTCATCAAGATTCTCAGTACGTTTTCCGTGTAAATGAGCATCTGGTAAAATTACACGAATACCTTTCTGAGCTAAATTATATGCGTAGTGTAAGTTATGTTCTTTTGCACTTTTAAACCCATGAAAAAACACAACGACTGGTAATTTCTCGTCTTTATACGCTTCTTTTACAATATGTAAAACTGGAATATGTCGCCATTGTTCTTCACGAACGATCATTTTACCACAACCTTTTTCTTTTAACTCCTATTTTATCAAAGTTTTTCTAATAAAACAAAATGTAGCTTTATTCTGATTCAGCTCATTTATAAATGAAATTTCAAAAGAATTGAGGTTTCAATCTAGTGGATTCAGTTAATCCATGTATAATAGAAGTAACACAAATTGTCATTTCGCATGATGCATCATTATTCATGCTGTATATAGAGAATGCAAACATCAGTTGAGGAGGAATACGTATGAAAATTTTTGCCGATAGTGCATGTGATTTACCAAAATCATTTTATGAAGAACAACAAGTAGAATTAATCCCACTCCATGTTTTAATGGATGGTCAAGAGTATCGAGATGTCCTAGATATTTCCGCATTAGAAGTTTATGATGGAATCCGAGCAGGTCAACAACCCAAAACTTCTCAAGCGTCTCCAGAATACTTTTTAGAACTTTGGACAACACTCGCTGCTTCAGGTGAGGATGCAGTTTACATCGCTTTCTCTTCTGAACTTTCTGGAACATACAATACAGCTGTTATGATGCGCGACCAAGTAAAGGAAGACTATCCAAACTTCAATTTGGTTATTCTTGATTCTAAATGCGCTTCTTTAGGCTATGGACTTGTTGTAAAGGAAGCAGCTAGACTTCGTAATAATGGCGCTTCATTTGAAGAAGTTGTTGAAGCGGCAACATTTTATGCGCGCCATATGGAGCACTTATTTACTGTAGATGATTTAGATTATATGGCCAAAGGTGGACGTGTTTCAAAAGCAAGTGCATTTATCGGTGGACTATTAAGCATTAAACCACTGTTGCATGTCGAAGATGGAAAGCTTATTCCAATTGAAAAACATCGTGGAAGAAAACGTGTATTAAAACGAATGTTACAATTAATAGAAGAACGCGGTGATCAAATTCATGAACAACATATTGGTATTAACCACTCTGATGATGAAGCATTTGCGTTGGAATTAAAAAGTGCAATCGAACAGCAATTTAATCCAAAAAGTATTGAAATGCATATGATTGGCCCTGTAATCGGTGCGCATGTCGGACCTGGTACATTATCAGTATACTTTTTAAATAAACGTAAAGAACAATGAGCAAATGATAAGAAGGTGTCATTCACGTTGGCAATAGAAAAACGATGAAGTCTCCTTCTTTTTTCTATAGTGATTCGGAGGGATATAGTATGAAAATCATTATCGTTGGCGCAATCGCTGGTGGCGCTACAATTGCTTCTCAAATACGGCGTGTAGATTCAGATGCTACATTGTTATTAATCGGAGACGACTCAAAAATTGCATACGGGACATGTGGAATGCCGTTTGTCATCGGCCAAACGATTGAACAAGCTCAGCACATCGCAGGGCCTTCACCTACCACATTTAGCGAGGAAAAGCGTATTCAGACATATACCAAGCATCAAGTGACAGCAATCAATCGCGATCAACAAACTGTAACTGTACAAAATATACAAACAAGTGAAATATTTTATGAATCCTACGATAAACTTGTATTAGCGACAGGCACATCATCTAGAGTCCCGCACTACGATGGACTCGAAACCATTCCTTTCTTCACATTAAAAACGTTTGATCAGATGGAAGAAATTGATCAATTCATTACAACTGAACAGCCTACATCATGCGCAATTGTCGGTGGTGGTTTTATTGGCATTGAGTTAGCCGAAGCATTTCGAAACCGCCAATTACAAACAACGGTAATTTTGCGCGGAAATCGGGTGATGAGTGGTATGGATCCAGCAATGAGTAAATTGCTCATGGATGAAATGGAAAAAAACGGTGTAAAATTTATGACCCAAAATGAAATTACTGCAATCGACGGAACAACCTTAACTTTTAAAAATGGTCAACAATTACAAGTTGACTTTTTAACCGCAAGCATTGGGACAATTCCAAATACTACACTTGCTGAAGAGGCAAACTTGTCAATCGGTGACACAAAAGGAATTGTCGTTAATGAATTCATGCAAACAAGTGATCCTAATATATATGCCATCGGTGATGTTGCTGAAATGACTCATGCAATTAGCGGAAAACCAACGCGAATAGAATTATCTTGGCATGCTCATCGCCAGGCATTTATCGCCGCACAACATATTACAAAACATCCAGTAGCCATCCAACCGATTCTTGGAACAACGATAACAAAATTATTTTCTTTAACCGCTAGTATGACGGGGTTATCCAAGAACGAGCTCGATCAATTACAATATCCATATGAAACCGTCACGTATAACGGTCGAACAAATGCTAGCTATTATCCAGACGTCGGTACGATTCTGATCCACGTACATTATGATTCACAGACCCGACGAATATTAGGCGCACAAGCAGTCGGTACAAAAGGAGTAAACAAACGGATTGACATACTCGCAACTGCCATCATTAGTAATCTTCCTGTAGATGCACTAGCCTCATTAGAACTCGGTTACTCTCCTCCTTACTCTTCACCAAAAGATCCTATTAATATGCTTGGTTATCAAGCAATTGAAAAAAGCATGAAATTGTCGTAACGACAATTTCATGCTTTGCATTATACATGTGCTGGTTTTTCAGAGAAATCTTTTGGTTGTAACTCACCATTTTCAATTTCATTGATAAAGTGACATGCAGCTTCATGGGAATCTGCCATAATCTCTTCTGATTGTAAAGCCGGTTCTACTTCGCGACATTTATCTTGCGCAAACGGACAGCGCGTATGGAAACGACAACCTGTCGGCGGATTAATCGGAGACGGCACATCTCCTTTTAACGGAATATGCGACTTTTTATATGTCGGATCCGGAACAGGAATTGCCGATAAAAGTGCTTTCGTGTACGGATGTTTCGGACGGTCGAAAATGTCATTACGCTCCCCAATTTCGACAATCTTCCCTAAGTACATCACAATGACACGATCTGAAATATGTCGAACAACTCCGAGGTCATGTGAAATAAACAAATAAGTTAATTGGAATTCATCTTGTAATTCTTCTAATAAGTTTAATACTTGCGCTTGAATCGATACGTCTAATGCCGATACCGCCTCATCACAAATAATTAATTTTGGATCTACCGCTAATGCACGTGCAATCCCAATACGTTGACGTTGACCACCCGAGAATTCATGTGGATAACGATCAATATGTTGCTCATTTAATCCAACCGTATTTAATAATTCAAGGGCACGCGCACGACGTTTATTGGCTGGCACAGAGTTTTGAATAGCCATCGCTTCTGTTAAAATATCATACACAGTTTGACGTGGGTTAATAGAAGCATATGGATCCTGGAAAATAATTTGTAAATCTTTCCGCTTACTTCTCATTTGTTGTGTATTTAATGACGTTAAGTCAACTCCATTAAACTCAACAGTTCCTTCAGTAGGATCATCTAGACGTAAGATCGCACGGCCTGTAGTCGATTTTCCACAACCCGATTCTCCAACGATACTAACTGTTTCTCCTTCATAAATCGTAAACGTTACCCCATCTACTGCTTTAACATGGTTCACTGTTCGACCTAGAAGACCGCCTTTAATCGGGAAATGTTGTTTTAAATTATTTACTTTTAGCAATTCTTTTTTTGCCATACAAATCTACCTCCGCTTCTCCATCCCATTCATCACTATAAATCCAGCAGCGAATATCATTGTCATTTGCATCTTTTTCCAACTCAGGAAGTTTCGCACGGCATAAATCTGTCGCCGCAGGACAACGCGGTGCAAATCGGCAACCTTTAGGCATATCTCGAATGCTTGGAACGTTTCCTCGAATCGGCTCAAGTTTCCCTTGGTCTAAGTCGTGACGTGGCAACGAGTTTAGTAATCCAATCGTATAAGGATGTTTTGGGTTTGCAAATAACGTATACACATCTGCATATTCGACGACTTGCCCTGCATACATAACAGCAACATAGTCACATGTTTCTGCAACAACCCCAAGGTCATGAGTAATGAACATAACCGACATGCCTAAACGATGTTGTAATTCTTTAATTAAATCTAAAATTTGCGCTTGAATCGTTACGTCTAATGCTGTTGTCGGCTCATCTGCAATTAACATTTCTGGGTCGCATGATAAGGCCATCGCAATCATTACACGTTGACGCATCCCACCCGATAATTCATGCGGATAGTTTTTAACTCGAGACTCAGGTGACGGAATACCAACAAGTTTTAGTAAATCAACTGAACGTGCCATCGCTTGCTTTTTCGTCATCTTTTGATGTTTTATAAGCGCTTCACTAATTTGCTGACCAACTGTAAATACTGGGTTTAATGACGTCATTGGCTCTTGGAAAATCATTGAAATAGAATTTCCACGAATTGTTCGCATTCTTTCTTGTGTATAATTTACTAGGTTTTCACCTTTAAATAGAATTTCGCCATCTTTAATTTTCCCGTTTGATGCAAGTAATTGAAGAATCGATAATGCCGTAATACTTTTACCTGATCCGGACTCTCCAACAATCCCTAATGTCTTCCCTTTCGGTAAAGTAAAACTAACACCATCAACCGCTTTTACTTCACCTTCTTCGGTTTGGAAAGATGTTCTTAAATTACGAACTTCTAATACATCCGTTTCCATATATATAATCCCTCTTTTCTCACCATCAATAATGGCCCGAATATTTCCCCATTCTTTCTAATAACTAGCCATTCAGAGAGCAGCAAAGCCCTACTGAATGCACCGTGTTATTAATCTAAGTCAATACGTTTATTTAATAGTCGGTATGAAATGTCGACTAATAAGTTTACAAGTACGAATAACAATGAAATGACTAAAATTGTTCCTTGAACGATTGGGAAGTCACGCTCACGAATTGCATCGATTGTTAAACGTCCCATTCCGTTAATTGCGAAAATTGTTTCTGTAATAACTGCGCCACCTAAAAACGCACCGAACTCTAATCCTACAACTGTAATAACTGGAATTAATGCGTTTTTCAATGCGTGACGATATGTAACGATTCTTTCGCTTAATCCTTTTGCTCTAGCTGTACGAATATAATCTTGTCCAATTACTTCTAACATCGATGCTCTTGTCATCCTTGCAATAATTGCAGCACCACTTGTTCCTAAACAAACAACCGGTAAGATAATCTGTCGCCAACTATCTCCCCATCCTGATGGACGCATTTTCATAAACTCTGGTAACCAATCTGCCCCGATGGCAAACCATTGAATTAACACTAACCCTAACCAGAAGTTCGGCATAGATAAACCAAACAATGCGATTAACATAATGGTTACGTCAGCCCACGAAGCATGACGTACTGCAGATACGATTCCTGCAATTAATCCGATAAAGACCGCCAATATCGTGGCGTATACAGCTAACTCAGCGGTTACCCAAAACCGCCCTTTAATTTCATCAATTACTGGTCGTCCACTTCGAATCGAGTTCCCTAAATCCCCTTGAACAACGCCTGTCATATAGTTGTAATATTGAACCGGTTTTGGATCATTTAAGCCTAACTTTTCACGAATTTGTTCAACTGTCGCTTTTGAAGCCCCTTCTCCTGCCATAATTTGTGCAGGGTCACCAGGGATTAAATGCATGAGTGAGAATACTAAAATAGATACTCCCAATAAAACCGGAATCGTTTGTAATAATCTTCTTACTATATATTTACCCATTCATACTCCCCCTCACTTTACCTTTTCATTTTCGGATCGAGTGCATCACGTAATCCGTCTCCAAAAATGTTGAATGCTAATACAACAATTACAATCATAATTCCTGGGAACATAATAATATGTGGCGCTTGTTTCATATATGTACGCCCATCATTTAACATCGCTCCCCATTCTGGCTCAGGTGGCTGTGCCCCTAATCCTAAGAATGATAAACCACTCGCTGTTAAAATTGCTGTTGCAATTCTTAATGTCACTTGAACAATAATTGGTGACATTACGTTCGGTAAAATATGTTTGAAAATAATTCTGAAATTTGATGCACCTAATGCACGTACAGCATCAATATATTCTAATTTACGAATGGACAATGTAGATCCACGAACAATTCTTGCAAATGCAGGAACTGAGAAAATACTTACTGCAATAATGACGTTTGTTAAGCTTCCACCTAGAACACTTACAATCGCTAATGCTAATAAAATTCCTGGGAATGCTAATAGTACGTCCATTAATCTCATAATAATCGTATCAACCATTCCACCGAAATAACCTGATACAATTCCTAACACAACTCCGATGACGCCACCTAATGTTACTGAATAGAAACCAACTTTCAACGTCAGCCCCATTCCATATAAAATCCTCGTGAAAATATCACGACCGAAGTTATCTGTTCCAAACCAATGTTCTTTCGAAGGTGACTGCAACTTATTCAATACATCTACTTGCACTGGATCATACTTCAAAAATGAAGGTCCAAATAATGTCACTACGATCGATGTAATGACAAAAAATAAAATTAAAAATCCGCCAATCGTAGCTGCTTTATTTTTCAAAAGCCTTTTCCCTAACGCTTTATAAGCTTCTACTTTTGGGTTTGTTTTTTTCGGTTGTTCGACCGTTGCTGATTTACCTGTCATCGTTTTACACCCTTTCCCCCATAAGTCACATGACTTTATACTAATTCTGTGAATTAACTGTATCATAACATGAATTTAAAATTAGGGTAATAGTTTTTTAAAATAATTTACGAACTTATTTATTTTTTTATTATTTTCTATCAATAAAGGTTGATATAATCAGGTTTTCGAATTAAACAAAATGTTCTATTATTTTCAGAACAATACCACATCCGCTCTTTTATAAATTTCTTTTTATTCTGACTTATCTTTATTTTTAAAATAAACATCTTAATTCCGAATATTATTTTTCGACAATAAAAAACAACACTTCAATCGAATAGCGTACTAAATACATTTCATGCATCTCAAAGAAATCCATTTTACATCTCTAATTTCCAAAAGACGAACATTATAAAGATTAATATAAATTATTGTTCGTATGATAAAAATAATCTTTTTATTCCGATATAATTTAAATAACCTTATTATATATCCTACGAAAAACACAATGGAATTTACTGTCTTTTCTCTCCATTTCTATTTTTCCAATTGTATTTGTTTTTTAAATGTGCTATATTTCAGTTAACTGTTATTCAAGATAAACCGTTATATAACAGTTATAATTATTTTTGGGGGGATTTACTATGAAGACGAAAAGCAGATTAACATGGCTTCTTGCTATGGTATTTGCACTATCTTTCGTACTTGCTGCTTGTGCTGGCGGATCAGATTCAGGTGATTCAGGTTCATCTGACGACGGCGAGAAAGATACAGATGTAGAAACTGTTGAAGGCGGCGACTTAGTACTGGCGGTACTGTCAGATGCTTCATCTTTAGACCCAGCAGGTTCTAACGATGTGCCATCATCGGTTGTACAAGCAAACATTTATGAAACACTCGTTAAACGCGACGATGAAAACAATATCATTCCAGGACTTGCAGAAGAATGGAAAGATATTGACGAAAAAACATATGAATTCAAGCTACGTGAAGGGGTTAAATTCCACGATGGCGAAGATTTCAATGCTGAAGTAGTTAAAATGAACTTAGAACGTATTTTAGATAAAGATGTAGCTTCACCACGTTACTTCTTATATGAAATGATTGAAAGTGTAGATGTTATCGATGAGTATACAGTTCAAATTAAGACTGAATATCCATTCGCACCAATCTATGCGCATTTATCTCATAATGGCGGTAGCATGGTAAGCCCTAAGTCAATTGAAGAAGATTATAAAGCGATGAAAGATGGTAAAAAACCTGGTACTGTCGTTTCTGACCATCCTGTTGGAACTGGTTACTTCAAATTTAAAGAGTGGAAACCAGGCGATGAAATTGTTTTAGAAAGAAACGATGACTACTGGGGTGACAAAGCGCACGTTGACACTGCAACATTTAGAGTTGTTCCAGAAAGTACAACACGTAATGCTGAATTAGAGCGTGGATTTGTTCATATTACAGATCCAGTAGAACCAATCGAAGTCGAAACGATTAATGATAGCGATTATGCAAAAGTATTACAAAAACCATCTGCAAGTTTATCTTATATCGGATTTAACACAGAAAAAGAACCATTTGACGATCCAAAAGTTCGTCAAGCAATCTCAATGATGGTTAACAAAGAAGAAGTCATTGATGGTGTATACGAAGGATTCGGTATTCCAGCTAAAGGACCTCTTGCGCCAAGTATTTTCGGATACAATGACGATGCAAAGCCTTTAGAATACAATGTTGAAGAAGCGAAAAAATTATTAAAAGAAGCTGGTCTTGAAGACGGATTCAAAACAACAATTTGGACAAACGATAGCCAACAACGTATTGATACAGCGATTATTTTACAAAACAGCTTAAAAGAAATCGGTATCGATGCAAAAGTTGAACAAATGGAGTTCGGTGCTTACTTAGACAAAACTGCTGAAGGCGAACATGACATCTTCATTTTAGGATGGTCAAACGCTACAGGAGATGCTGACTATGGTACGTACGCATTATTCCATTCTTCACAACATGGTGACCCAGGTAACCGTACTTTCTACACGAATAAAGATGTAGATAAGCTGTTAGAAGAAGGTCGTCGTGAAGCGGATCCAGAAAAACGTCAAGAAATCTACAATCAAGTTCAAGAACACTTAATCGAAGATGCACCAATGGTTTACATTCACCACCAAGAGTACTTACTAGGTGTAAGCAATGAAATCACTGGTTTTGAAATTGACGAAGCTGGAATTTATAATTTACAAAACGTACAATTCGTAAAATAATGCAACAGAAAAAGACGAAGCAAATTGCTTCGTCTTTTTCATTTCTTTATTATTGGATAGACACATTTTAGAAAGCATTTTTCAAAAATGCGTATCCGATTATTTTTTCTTTTTACTTCTACGAATTAATACGAACATTAATCCTAAAAATGATGTGTAAATTAAAATTGTTGCGATTAAATATGCCGTATTAAACCCTTTATCATCTTCAACGAGATAAACTTCAGCTAGCTCTCTTTCTAGCACAACTCGGTACTTACCGTCTTTTGCTTGCAATGCTGAATCACCTGTTAAAATTCCACGTAAACGCTTTTTCTCACCGATAATGGACTCGTCAATTTCCACACCTTTTGTTTCTGATGTATTATTAATCGACACAACCCATGTCTCTTCATCTGATGTACGTGTAAAGACGAGATGTCCATCTTCATTATGAAGGATCTCCATTTTTCCATTGCGAAGGGTCTCCGACTCATTTCGCAACTGGTTAACATTTTTCATATAATCATAGAGTTCTGTATCTGTCTTAAAGTTCGTAATTGGATGTGTCTCTGGTGCTTCATTTCCTACAACAGCAATTTCACTTTCATATGGCAATAATGGCACACCAGGTAATGTCAATAATGCTGTAGCAGCTGTTTTCCAACGTGTCGGTGGATACATCCGTGCATCAATCATATCCTGCGTAAAACGTTTGCCCGTTAAATCATCAAATTGGACAAGTTGCTTCCCATCCATATGTTCAAACATTTGTAATTGAGACGTTTCTGCATCAATGACAGCGTATGCATCTACCAACGCTTTCATTAAATCAGCATTCATCGCCAAATCAAAATTCGCTTCTGACGCTTCATTCGTCATGACGTATAATGCAGGCTTCTCTTCTTTTACTGCTTCAATTAATTCGTTGACAAATGATTGATCAAATTCACCTAGTTTTGTTAAGCGAATACCTATTAGGTCATATTTCGATACGAAGTTTGTTAATTTTTCTTTTATATATTGTTGTACGGCTTGATCATTCGTATCCCATTGAATGTTTCCACCCTCTGCCGCCACGGTCGGTAATGTTGATTCTGTAATGCCTGTATGTTGAGGACTAATCCCATTTAAAGGAAAATCTGCCATCACACCAATGCCATTTTCTTTTAACACATCAATCATTTGAATAAATTCTTTCTCTGTTCCGAATCTCGGCTCAAATGCATCATATGATAAGGCTTGATTCCCATCATATGTTTCAGATTCAAATACTGGGCCGATGGATGCAATGGTAAAACCAAGATCTTTAATATACGCTACTTTTTCAGTAATTCCTAAAAAGTCTCCCCCGCTAAAATCCTCTTCTACTCGTGGGTCAACGTCAATATCGTTTTCAAAATTACCGTTATTAAATCTGTCTACTAATAAATCATAAATACTTTCATCTTCAAGCGTTCGTTCAGCTTTTGCTTGTATCGTATGGGGCTGAACAATGGTGAATAAAAGTGCGAAGATCAGTATAGATGATAAAGTCGTTTTTCTCCTCACAAAAAAAGCCTCCTTAAAGAGCAATCTATTGTTTATTTTATCAAAACAGACAAGTTGTCGCTATGCTAATCAGCAAGTTTACTTTGATAACCTTTTCAATTAAGACAAAACTGTGTCAGTTATTTCGGTTCAATTTCAAATGTAGAGGTGGTGAAAATAAATACGTCACCTTTTTTAATCGTTGATCTTCATTGCGCCCATTGTGCATAGAAGCGAAAAAACACCCTACCTCAATTGAAGTAGGGTGTTTGTCGATTATGCTAAAAAGTTCAGACCAACTGGTAATTTGAATCCTAGGAATAATGTCGCAAATAATGCGATGACAAATAAAATCCATAAAGTTGTAACGTTTTTCCCTTTTTGTGAACGTACAAGGATTAATTCCATAAATACAATCACAAATAGACCAAATAAGAATTTCACACCGTATAATGCGCTATCTAATGTTGAATAGCGAATAAACAGTAACACACCTGAAACTAAAATAATAATATAGAATAAGCGTGCAATCATATGCGTGATTTTACGTCCTTTTGACGTCTTTGGTAGTGACGCAGCAATTAAAAATGCGACTACCCCAACAACCCAAGCTGTAATATGAAAGTGGGTTGTATCAGTAAAAAAGCTCAACATGTTCACCTCATCATTTTTCATTCATCCATTATTGTACACTTCATTTTATCATTTGTACAATGTTCTATTTAGTTTTTCCATTCATTTTACTTATTGACAAAACGATTCACAAGTGTGCCAATACCCTCCACAGATACTTTAACAATATCACCTTCTTGAATAAATCCTGGTGGCGTCATTCCTTTTCCTACGCCAGCCGGTGTGCCTGTTAAAATGACATCTCCTGGCTCAAGTGTAATAAAGCGAGACACTTCAGCAATAATTTCTTCCACATTAAAAATCATTTTATCTGTTTGACTACTTTGACGTACTTCATCATTTACTTTTGTCACGATTGATAATGCATTCGGATTTGGAATTTCATCTTTCGTGACAACATATGGTCCCATTGGACAAGATTCATCCAAACTTTTTCCTAAAAAGTATTGTCCACGCCCATATTGAATATCACGTGCTGTCACATCATTTGCAATGGTGTAACCGAAAATATGGTCATATGCAAGTTGCGTTGGAATATTTTTACCTGTTTTACTAATGACTATTGCGAGTTCCCCTTCATAATCAAGCTGTGATGTAAGCTCACTATGAATCGATACATCCGTTTCATCAGCTGCGATTGATGTCGATGCTTTCGTAAATATCATTAATTTTTCAGGTGCTTTTGCATCACCCATTTCATTCGCGTGATCTGCGTAGTTTTTCCCAACGCAAATAATATTTTTAGGTGTTCTTGGAATTGGTGCTAACCACTCAATCGATGTAAATGCATATTTGAAATTTGCTAAGCTGTCTTGTTCTGCTCGTGTTACAAGCTTACGAATTTTTTCGACGAAATCAAAACCTGCTTCTATGCCATCAATAATCGTTCTCGGAAATTTTTCTTCACCATAGTAATCAGCAATCGAAACGACATCCCAAACTGCTTCTTCTCTTTTTACTTTTGGACCAAATAATGTTTGTCCTTCATAATTAAATGATAATATTTTCATCTTGCGCCCAACTCCCTTATGTCTTTATTCTATTATACTACTCTAACAAAAGATTACAAATTACGACTGTATTCTCTTTTAGTTATTTTTTACGCCATAGATTCCTATTCGCCACAAAGCTTCTAGTGGACCTTGTGAAAACTTCTTAAACCAAATATATGCAAATAGTAGTTGAGCAATGTAAATACCGACACCAATGACTGTTCCTGTCCATAAATCGATTGTTCCATATAATCCGAATCCGTAGCCATAAAATAAGGTGGTCGCAATCACCGTTTGCATAATATAGATTGTAAACGACATTCTCCCTGCATTTGCTAGCGGCTGTAAAAAGGTCGCTATTCTTTGGTTCGTCGTCATAAACAAAAACAATCCTATATAACCAGCGGCTAAAACGCCTCCTCCTAATGTCGTTTGAAGTTGGATGTTGCTATATGTGGGTTCAGCAATAAACGGCCAACTTTTAATGAGAAGTCCAATCGCTGTTAAAAACACGCCTGAAATGAATAATGCTAATTTATGGTCAGCTGCTCGTTCAATTAATTTCCACTTCGAACAGGCAGCGCCAAATAACATAATGCCTAAAATAATAAATCCAACTAAAAATGTATTAACAACGCCAAAAATCAACCATTCTTTCGCTCGAAACACAAAGATGTCCATAAAGCTGCCTGAACCATATATATTGACCGCTTCTGCAATTTGTGATTGTTCTGTCAAACTTTCGAGCGAAAAACTTCCCAGTGATTCAATCAGTTTTGTCAATACATATAACCCTATCGTTGGGATGAAATACAAAAAGATTGCTAGAGATAATAACCATCTTGCTGATAATTTTAATAACAGCATCATAGCAAAACCAATAACTGCATACGTAAATAAAATATCACCTGACCATAATAGCAAGGCATGCAGTACGCCAAACCCTAACAGAAGGGAAAGCCGCTTTGCCATTAACGGCATATAAGGCTTTCCAATCTGAACTGCTTTTTCATATTGCATATTTAATCCATATCCAAATAAAAATGCAAAAATCGGATAAAAACTTCCTTGAACGAAAATGGTAATCCACTTAAACGTCGTTTGATCCCCCGCATTTGTAAAGTAACTATATGGATCAATATATAAATACGGTGTATGGAAAATTAGCATATTCGCGATCATAATGCCAAGTAAGGAAAATCCTCTTAATATATCTAACGCTACAATTCGTTCCTTTGTAGCTGTTCTCATGACTTTCATGCAGTTGGCTCCCCCTCAATTCGAATGACCTCATCGCAATCAAATAAATATAATAACTGTTCTTTTATGTTGATACGTAAAATTGACTCGATTGCTTGTTTATATAATGTTAATTGCATCGCATATCGCTTTTTCATTTCTTGTTCAATTTGTTCAGGAGCCATAACATCTTTTACACGATCCGTTTTATAATCGAGTAACACCCATCCATCCTTTTCTAAAAAGAGACAATCTGCAATTCCTTGTAAAATTTGTGGTTCTCCAGATGCTTTATAAGCATACGTAAAGGGGAGTTCACGATAAACTTTTTCTGAAGCTAGTAATCGCTTCGCAATTGGTGTTTGAAAGAACGCAACAATCGATTCTATTTGAACAGCATTCGCTTCTTCTGCTGTTAATAATTGACGTTTTACAAGCGATTCAATCAATCGTTTCACCTCTACTTCATCATATATCGCCTTAAACGGAATTTGCTGCATAATCGTATGCATCGCCGTACCAACTTCAGCAGCAGTAATCGTTCGTTTTTGCATAAACGCAGGCATTTCGTGTAAGTATACTTGTTGTCGATTGCTTGCGACTGTCGCTTGAGGGAGTGGATTGTCTGCATCGTTTTGTGCCAATAAACTCACACGTTTAATTTCACTCACTGATTGTTTCGAACGCGTTAACGTCGCTTCGGCATATGGATATGTCCAATCAAATCGCTCTTGCACTTTAACTATATCTCTTTCAGTTGCTTCAACTGACATCATTTCCGCTTTTTCTAATTTTTCAAGCGTTGCACTTTTTACATCCTCCTCATACATTGCAAACGGAAACATAGAAATGTTCCATTGTGAAACATCTGGAATAAGCTGTCCACCAGGCAATACATCGAATTTATCAAATGCAACATGCCTTGCCAAAGCTGGTCCAATCCAATCGATATAACGATTTGCTCGTGATCGAATGTACTCCGGTAACATTAGCGATGTGTCAACAAGCTGCGCATCCATCCATTTCTCCATTTCTTTTTCAACATCTTTGACAGAAGCAACCAAATACAACTGCTCTTTTGCCCTCGTCATCGCAACGTATAAAATACGCATTTCTTCTGCACGCATTTCTAATTCTTTCTTCTCTTTTACAGCTAAAAATGGTAGCGACGTGTATGTGATTCGATCATCTGGATCAATCGCTTTGACAGCTAATCCAAAATGTTGGTCAAATAAATAGCGCTCACGTAAATCCATTTTATTAAACTGACGACCAAGTCCTGCTATAAATACGTACGGGAATTCTAATCCTTTCGATGCGTGAATGGTCATCACACGAACAACATCTTCTTGTTCAGTTAACGCCCGAGCTTCACCAAAATCATCGCCTCGTTTTTTCATTCGATCGACAAAACGTAAAAAACGGAACAATCCTCTAAAAGATGTTTGTTCATAGTCAATTGCACGATCATGCAACATACGTAAATTGGCTTGCTTTTGCTTCCCGTTTGGCATTGTACCGACCATTTCATAGTAATACGTATCTGTGTACACTTGCCAAATTAAATCCGCCAATGAACCATGACGCGCTAAATTTCGCCACTCTTCGAAAAAACGGAAAAAACGTTGTAATTTCTCTTGTGTTGATGGTTCAATTCCAGCACCACCTGTTGCGACAAATCGTTTTAGCGCTTCAAAATACGGCTCATCTTTCGTTGCTGCTAATCGAATTTTCGCAAGTTCATTTTCTTTCAATCCAATAAAAGGCGATCGCAACATTGATACTAATGGAATATCTTGATAGGGATTATCGATTACACGTAGCACATTTAACACAATCATTACTTCGATTGCTTCAAAATACCCTTTGGAGACTTCCGCATAAATTGGAATTTGAGCACGTTTAAACTCTTCTACAATCTCACTAGACCATGTCATCGACCGCATAAGAATAACAATATCCCGATATTCAATTGGGCGCCTACTGCCATTAAATGCATCTGTCACTTCCGCACCACTTGCCATCAATTGTTGAATTTGCTGAATCATATAACGCGCTTCTGCTTGAACACTCTTCAAACTTTGACCTGTTTCCACTTCCTCATAGGACTCATCATCTTCTGATTCCTCATACAAAATGGCTACTTGTGTAGGCAGTGACTTTTCCGGGTACTGAGCACCATATTTTAATGAAGCAGCATCGTCATATTCAATACCACCTACCCGTGAACCCATCACTTGCGAGAAAATAAAATTCGTCGCATCTAGCACTTCTTGACGACTCCGGAAATTGGCATTTAAATCTATTTTTAAACCTGATTGTTGCCCATCCGATGTAAACACATCGTATTTCTGTAAAAACAAGTTTGGCTCAGCAAGTCTGAACCCATAGATTGATTGCTTTACATCTCCTACCATAAATAAATTCCCATCTGCTTCAGTTCCACTTTTGATCAGTTGAATAATCGTCTCTTGTAAACGGTTCGTATCTTGATATTCATCTACAAGCACTTCTTTAAATTGTTGTTGGTATGATTTGGCAATATCAGAAGGCACTAATTGCCCATTCTGTTCTTCACTTAAAATGGTTAATGCATAATGTTCCAAATCCGAAAAATCAACAATGCCTCTTGCGATTTTTAATTGCTCATATTGCTGACCAAATTGGTAAACAAGCTCTACTAATGTTTCCATCGGTTGTTTCATTTGATCAATTTCTCGTAATAAACGTTCAGGCGTTCGTAAAAAATAGGCATTTTTTAAATCAGTTACAATTTTTTTCACCTGATCGCGCAATGTTTTTGCACGTTTCGTTAAATTTTCATCACAACTTCCTTTTTTAATCGATGCTGCACGTTGCCATTTCAATGTTTGAAAATACACATATACTTCTTCCCACGTACTATGCATCACCTTACGTAAAGCTTCTTGAATCCATAAACGATCCGCTTCTGCTGTCTCAAGCAACGGCTCGGGACCATCTGGCATACTAGCAATTCGGGTGAGTTCTCCTACTAACGCCATCGCTTCTTCTAATGTATGCTGAATAGAACGTTTTAACGGATCGATAAATGACAGTGTATCAACCGTTGTCGCCTCATCAATCGCATATTGCTTAGGAATTTGCGCAAGCCATTCATGAGGTTGCGGATGTACACGAGAATATTCATACAACCGGCTAATAAGTGTTTCGATCAATTGATCATCTCGATCCGTTGTAAAACTATCGACGAGACGATACAGTTCTTCTGGATTTGCAGCACTATAAGCTGTTTCCAGCACGTCTCGTAAAGCATCGTCTTTCAATAAAGCTATCTCTGAACTATCCGCAACACGAAAGCCTGGATCGATATCTAGTAAGTATGCATATTGTCGCACGACATGTTGACAATACGCATGCAGTGTAGAAATCTGTGCTTTATTTAATAGACTTAATTGTTGACGTAAATGAGCAGATTGAGGGTTTTTCTCAATTTCTTCTTCTAATGCTTCTGCCATTCGTTGACGCATTTCAGCTGCAGCGGCATTCGTAAATGTGACAACAAGTAGCTCATCGACATCAATTGGTTGTTGTTCATTAACTACTTTTTCGATCATTCTCGTAATGAGTACTTTTGTTTTCCCAGAACCTGCTGCAGCAGAAACGAGTGTATCTTTTCCTGTCGTCCAAATCGCTTTCCACTGATCGTCTGTAAATGTCACATCACTTGGTTTAATTGGAATGTTCATCCGCCTCAATCTCCTCTCGCATTTTTTCTAATGATTGTTCACCATTCCATAACTCATAAGAACGATACGTATGATTTGGATCCGTCTCATCAAATTGACAAATCGAGCGATATGCACAATATTGACACGGCATTCGGTCTTTTAATTTATATGGATAAACGCGTGTATCTCCGACAACCATTCCATTGCCTGCTTGTTCATGTTTCGTTCGAACGAATTGACGCATCATTTGGAGATCATCACGATCCAATACTTTAGACCCTTTTCTAAACGTGCCATCTTTCTTAAATGTTGCTGGCACAATCGGAGAACTCGTTTCCATTTTTATATCCATTTGTTCGACAACATGCGGCCGATCAACGACATACCCTTGCATTTTATACGATTTTAATACTTCCTCTTCCAACTGTTCCTGCGATAATGTTTCTTCTGCTGGAATCATTGGATTATGGACTTGTAAATATAAAAAACCTGCTGGATCTGCTGCAACACCAATGATTTCTTCTGCATTTTCTAAAGCAACATCTAAATACGTAAGCATTTGTAAGGATAAGCCATAATAGACTTCTGCTAACTCGAAATGCTGTTTTGATGATTTATAATCTACAACACGCAAATATTTTTTACCATCAATATCTGCCACGTCAATCCGGTCAATTCTTCCTTGTAGTTGCAGCTCTTGACCATTTTTCAATGCAATTCGTAATGAAGGCAACGGTTCACCTGGACCGAATCCTTGTTCAACTGCGACTGTCGAAAAGGAAGAGCGTGTTGCTTGTGTTGCCATTGTTAAAATCGTTCGTTGTACAATTTGTATTAATTTACGTTGAATATAACGGTAACGATTCGTTGACAATAAAATTTTATTGAAGAAATACGGCGTGATTTCTTCGACCGCTTGCCTTGCAAAAGCCCAACTTTGTTCTTTCGTCACATTTTGCCACGACTTGTTTAATCGCTTCAGTTCATCTGACACCCATTTTAAAACTGCATGGAATAAATCCCCAATTTGCGGTGCTTCTAGTGCGTACTCTTCACGTTCTTGTAGTTTTAAACCGTGAGAAGCAAAATGCTGAAATGGACAACTATAATAAGACTCAATCCGCGAAACGCTCGTTAAAAATGTTTTTCCATATAATTGTTCCGTTACCATTGGTGCTAAACGTTCTGTTTGATGTCGCGTTTTAACCGGTTTCATAATTTGATTCATTAATGATGCCCAAAACGGATCTTGCATATAGTAGGCGATAGCTGCATGCCATTCTGATGCAATATGTGCTGATTCGCGTTTTTTCATTTTCATCGCTGCAAACGGTAATGTCGCACGTGGATGCGTAATATACTCTAATCGATGCGCATCTTCTGGTAATTCTGTTGGATCCAATACAGCTGGAATGATTTCACAATTCGCCAATATTTGTTGGATTCTTTGAATATATGGTGATGGCAATAAGCCTTTCCCTTCTTCATCCGCAATCGCATATGACACAAATAGTTTCTCACGTGCCGATGTAAAAGCCCGATAGGCAATAAACAACTCATCCATGAGACGCATTTTAGAGGTCGGGGCCAATTCATAACCAATTTTCGCAAATGCCTCACGTTCAACATCAGATAATAATCCCTCGTGTTCGACTCGTTGTGGTAAAACCCCTTCATTCACTCCTAACACAAAGACGACATCGATATCCATGAGACGCGCGCGGTCCAATGAAGTGACAGTCACTTGATCAATTGATGGCGGGATTTGTGAAAACTCTAATGTATCAAACCCTTCATCTAATACTTGAAAAGCTTCTTCAACGGTAATCGCTCGATCGCCAAACATTAGGACAAACTGATCAAGTAAGTGAATCCACTCATTCCATGCTTGTTCATGTTCAGCCGCAGCGACTAATCGACCGGCATCTTCTTCTTTTTTTCGTAAATCAATCATTTTTTCATAAATACGTAATTGATTCACAAATGTAAATAATGCCTCTGCGATATCTCGTCCAATTTTCGCTTGCTGTAATTGCTCTTCCAATTGCTTCAATGGATTACGAATCACATCACGAATCATATCAATTTCTTGTTGTAAAGCACGCTCTGCATCGGTTTGTGTTTGTTGATAAAATTCTAAACCACGATAACGTTTCACGAACCAACGACGCTCATCAAACCATTTCGAACCGTATATGCCACGCTCCAAACAAAAGTTTTCGAGACGATCTGCACGCTCTCTCCATAGAGTTACATCTTCACCTTGCGGAAAAAATAAATCTGTTTTTACCGCACGGAAGATTGCTTCAAATGACCACCCATAAATAACCGCTTCTAATGCTGAACGGGAAAATTCGATTAACGGATGATGCAACATCGGCTTCCGCTCGCTAATAAAAACAGGTAAATCATATTGTGGAAATACGGTTTGAAATAAAGGATTATATTTTTCAGGTTGACGATATAAAATTGCAATATCTTGATAACGTTTTCCTTCCATTACTAACCGACGAATTGCACGTGCCACGGCATGCATTTCAGCCCGTGGATTTGCAGCTTGTAATATTTTTACTGCATCGCCAGCGTCTGCAACAGTTGCTGGATAGGCATTAAATTGTTGTTCTAAATGAGCAAGTGCTTCTGTTTTAAATCTTTTACCTGCCTCAATATGTTCTGTTGGCTCTATGACAATATGATGCTCATGTGCCAATTGTTGAATTTTCTCATGTGTACGCTGTGCATTGACAAACAACTCTTGAGATACAGCTTTCTCTTCCATCGGTAACACAACTGTCACTTGCTGACTATATTTCATCATTTCGCAAATTAATCCATATTCACGCGTTGTAAAGTTTTCAAATCCATCGATATAAATATGCGCACTTTTCATAAAGTTAGAATGTTGAATACGTTCAGCAAGCATTGTTAAATACCCTTCGCCATCTACATAACTTTCCCCGAGCTTTTCTGCAATTTTTGTTAAAAGCAATTGTAAATCATGCGCTTTATCAAGTATCATTTGTGGTGATTTTGCTGCTTGTAGCTGTTCGATAATAAGGGACATCGATATTTCATCCACATCATAACGGCTAAACTCTTTCATTAAATCACCAATTTGTTCTGTAAAACCATGTTTACGTGCCGCTTTTTTAAATAATTTAAAGTCCTGTTGATATTCTTCTAACACACTTTTTACAAGCATTCGGTAGCCAAATCCATCAACTTCTTGTCTCGTAATGCCGCCTACTTCTTGTAAAACCGTCCACGCAAGTCTTTTAAACGTTAATACTTGCGCGCGAATAATACCCGACAAACCAAATTCAACCGATAAGCGATGTTCCATTGAATAAGACATTTGATCTGGAACAATCACAATAATGGGTTTACCTAATGGGTCGTCTTGAATCATATGAACAATTTCCTGTTGTATAAAATGTGTTTTTCCTGCCCCAGAACGCCCCGTAATAAAACGTAAAGCCAAGTGTCTCTCCTCCTTCTTCACAAACAGACAACCGAATATTTGTTTCTATTCGTAGTATACCAATTTTCTTATTTTAAGGACAAACAAAAAAAGAACAGCGATGGAAAATGAGTCATTTAACTCGCTTCTCCATTCGACTGTTCTGTTTTCAGTTGCTTTTTTTCTTGCGCAATTTCTCTAAATTCTTGTTCCACTTTTTGATTCAATCGCACCTCTACTCTTTTTCCAATAAACCATAATAACAAAATGAGAACAAGTACAATCACTGTTTTAATCGGATTATCAATTAATGATTGCACATCATGACCTATATAGCTGACGGTAAAAATCATGACAAATTTTCCCGCTAATAATGTAAAAAGATAATGCTTTTTCTTCATATTTGATAACCCAGCCACTAGATTGACAAGTGCAGAAGGGGTAAATGGAAAACAGATAAACAAAAATAATGGTGCAAATCCATTTCTTTCAATCCATTGAATCAATTGTTCGACACGCTTTCGCTTCGTTAAAAATGTAAAGATTTTAGCATGTCCATATTTTCTGATTACCAAAAATACGGCATATGAGCCAAGTGAGGTCCCCACCCATGATAATAAAAATCCGTACCATAACCCATATGCGGTCGCATTCGCAAACACAAAAGCAAATAGCGGTAGAAAAGGAAGGAAGGATTCTATAAATGGTAAAGATAGGCCAATCACTGTTCCAAGCGCTCGATATTGTTGCGCCAATTCGATAAATTTCTCAAGCCATTGCTCCATCAATCTCCCCCCTTTTATACTATTATACCCAATATTAAACGCTTTCTGCAAAAATGATTATCATTTTTCGAAAAATATAGTATAATCAGATTCACTTCATATTTCATTAAAAGAAAGTAGTGATTTTTTGGACTCAAAACATTTTTCTACTGGTATCAAAGCCGGTTTAAGTATCGCGATTGGCTATTTTCCAATTGCACTTACTTTTGGATTACTTGCCAAAACTGCAGGTCTTTCTATCATTGAAGCAACCGCGATGAGTATGTTTGTTTATGCTGGTGCTTCACAATATATTGCGCTTGAGCTTATTAGTTCAGCAGTCAATCCAGTCGCTATTATTATAAATACATTTGTCGTTAACATTCGACATTTCTTAATGACTGCTGCTTTAAACGAAAAAATGGTTCCTGAAAAAAGAGCCGTTAAAGCTGCCTATGCATTCGGTGTTACAGATGAATCCTTTTCAGTATTAGCAACTCAAAAAGATGAAAAATTATCGACCGGATTCGCATTCGGTGTGACATTGATTGCTTATGCAAGTTGGGTTGTTTTTACAGCACTCGGACATATCATTGGCGCAAACTTACCTTTATTTTTACAAGCAGCAATGTCTATTGCTTTATACGCCATGTTCGTCGGACTACTCGTGCCTTCAATGAAAGGCAATCGCAAAGTGATTTTACTCGCTAGTACAGCTGCTGTAATTCAGAGTTTTTTTTATTTTACCGGACTGTTATCAACAGGTTGGGCAATTCTCGTTTCAACTTTGGCGTCAGCCATCTTCATTGAATGGATATACATAAAATTTGCACCAAAACCATCTACAAAGGAGGAAGCATAATGGGCGCAACCTATTGGTGGATGTTACTCGGCATGGCACTCGTTACTTACATACCAAGAATGATCCCTTTAACGTTTTTAGAAGGAAAACAATTACCACCGTTAGTCAGTCGAATCTTACAAAACATTCCATATGCTGTCCTTGGCGCACTCATTTTCCCAGCAATTTTATTTGTTCAGGAAGGAAATATAATCTTTGGCATCATCGGACTGATCGTATCGTTCGGAATCGCCTTATTAGGTGGCAGCGTCATGACAGTTGTTCTCGGAACGATCGGCGTATTAGCGATTTACAGTTTATTTATATAATGAATAATACCAAAAAAGCAATTCATCTAATCCTAAGGATCAAATGAATTGCTTTTTTATTCTTCACGCACTCTTGCTCTTTCAACCATTCGTTTCGCAAGCGCAAATCCAACTGTTAAAGAAAATGCATCGACAACATATAACACCCAATGATGGGTATAACCAGCATATACAGACGCTGTCACTAAACTTAATGTAAGCAGAAAACCTATAACATGATGGTATGTCACCCGCGTTAAAAATATCACTAAAATTGCAGGGGCAAATAGTGCCAACATAAACTTCGTAATAAATAAATCGATTAATGACACTTGGCCATTGCCTCCTTTAACTAACGAACGACTAAAATGCCTAGACGGTGATGATCGTGATGATAAAGTACTTGTTGCAATAAACGTACCTCCTCATATCGATCGATAATTTGTAATCTACAATGTGCCGCATTAATTTGAATGGCATCATATAATTCTTTCTCATTATGCACAGGACGTCCATTAACCGATCGAATCGTTTCACCTGGCAATAAGCCTAGCTTCTCTCCTGGAGAATCTGGAACAACTCCCGCAATGACAATCCCTCTTGATTGTGGCGCCAAAATATAACGTGTTTTACGTTCACGCATTGAGGTTACGATGGATAATACAATACGTGCCAATCCACCAGCAGCTAACCCCGCCCAAGCTAAAATTGGCATCCAAAGAGCAGCAACTCCTGCTGCAGTTACAACCACACCAATAACAATGATTGCACGCCCCATTTGTGGTAGCAACTGATCTGGATAAGTTGTTCGAATCACTTGAGAAAAACCAATGATAATTGGAAACACAATAAATGTGAATGATGTTTCTCCAAGTGTAAACTGTGGCCAATATGGTGCAAATGATTGAACCATCTCTCCTGGAATTAAGAAGACTGTTGGCATAAGCCAAAGTTTTTTTGATTTAAATACGCCAGCTTCTAATCCACGTTTTGTTCGAATTAAAAAAGATGAAATTCCTTTTTCTCCGTAGCGCTTAATTAAACTACCTTCAATTATGACAAGTAAGCCTGTAATCACTGTTGTTGTCACCATCAACGTCCCAAACTTATCAAATGTTCCGAATGAAATGTTTTTCACAACAAAATCTGGTTGAAATCCTGCCAATAAACTTAATATTGTTACAGATAAAATCGCCACGTAAATCGGTGATAATAATTTAAAGTTAAATGTAATCAGTAACACCATTGATACAATACTGAATACAATTAAATATGATTCATTAACAAGTAACCCAACGCCGCTAATAAGAAGAGATAATATGATTGCGTATCCCCATGTTTCTGAAACGAGATTTTTCAGTTCTGTTAAACCAGGTTGCATTCGAATATTAAAACTGCGTCGCTCTTTTTTAACGCGGAAATAACCAATTCCAATCGCAACAAGGATGCTTAGCCAAAATAATGGATTGGCAAAGAATAACCCTATTGCGATCCCAATATCTACGAATATTTCTTGACTCATCTCTTCTCACCGCCCTTTCTGAAACGACAACTTTCCATTATTGTACCAAATTTTTGAACGTTTTGCTGAAGTTTCTATGCATAGTTTGAATTTTCCTACTTTATACGTATGGGCAGAAGCGATGTTTATGAATTTTTATTCAATTAAGCTGCTTCATCATATAATCCAATGCCATTTGCAATTGCCGATCATTTTTTTCTGTTGCTGTATGGCGTTCAATTTCTTCTTGTAATGCACGGTAAAAAACACGATTCATCGTTGGTTTTTGATCCAAACGTTGCTGTTTATGAAATGCTTGAATTGCCTTTGCTGTTGCATGATCATAGTAACCATCAGTTCTGGCAATATCATATTTTAGAAGCTTCAACATTTCTTGTACGTACTGAATATCTTCATGAACTTCTCCTTTTTCATAGCGATCAATCACAATTTGAGGTTGTACCATAAAGATTGGAGATTGTTCTACTTGTAAATCAGGTTGCACGCCTTTTTGATGGATCCATTTCTTTTCTGGGGTTAACCATTTATGTGTTGATAACTTTAATTCATCGCCATTTGATAAGTCAAAGGAAGATTGTACGGTTCCTTTCCCAAAACTTGTTGTGCCAATTGTATAAGAACGCTTATGTGCTTGCAATGCACTACTTAATACCTCGCTCGCTGAAGCACTTCCTTCATCTTGCAAGACGATCACTGGAATTTGCTGCAAATCAGTGGAAAATGTAAGTTCACCTTCCTCAGTATATAAGGGAGTTAATGCTCCTTTTCCATCTTCCATATAAGCAAATATTGTATCCTCTTTCATTAAACTACTAATCATTTGAGATACACTTGCCAAATAGCCACCAGGATTTCCTCGGACATCTACAATAAGGGCCACAACTTTTTCATTTAATAATTTTTTCGTTTCTTGTTGCCACTCTTCTGCCGTTTCTTCACCAAATGTTGTAATGTTTATGTAACCAATTTTTTGTTCCTTCCGTTCTATTATTTTACTAAAAACCGTTTGTACAGACATTTTTTGACGTTCAACGCGTAATTTATGATGTTCGTTTGAATCAGGACGATAAACCGTTAATGTGACAACCGTTCCTTCCTCGCCTTGTATTTCCTCAACGAGTGCCTCGAAAGATAAATTTGCCACGGACTGATCATTCACTTGAACAAGCTCGTCATATGGTTTTAATCCTGCTTGTTCTGCGGGAGACCCTTTAATGGGTGCCACAACGATAAATTTGCCGCCGACTTTAGTAATTTCCGCTCCGATGCCTACACGTTCTCCTGCAAGTGATTCTCGATGCGCTGCGGCCTCAGTTGCCGTGTAATATGTGCTATATGGATCTGGAATCACATCTACCATTCCACGCATTGCCCCTTCAATCAATTCTTCCTGTTTTACAGGATAAACGGTATGCTGTTCAATTGTGTCATATGCCTCATCTATCAGCTGAAAACTACTTTTTGATGGTTGCTCTTTTTTGATAACATGTGGAATGGTCACACTACCAAGTCCAATGCATACGATCGCTAACATACTCCATATAAAAAACCGACTTTTTCGCATATCTCTCCTCCTCCATTTACTGTATGAGGGATCGAATTAAAATACGACTAAAGCCGGTTTGATTTTTTATTGTAAATGTTTCACAAATGATTGCAATGTTTTTTCATCCATTGGACCAACGATCTTTTTCTGCAACGTCCCATCAGTCCCAATCATATAAGTTGTTGGAATCGTCATTACTTCATAATCTAACGCCACATTCCCTTCTCGATCTAAAGGGATTGGAAATGTTAATTCATGGTCATCGACAAATGTTTCAACAGCACCAACTCCACGGCGTTCTTGCGTTGTCATATTGACCGCAATAATTTCGACTTGATCATCTTCTGTTAATTTTTCATAATAATTTTGCATATGTGGCATTTCGGCCTTACATGGTCCACACCAAGACGCCCAAAAGTTCAATACCACTTTCTTTCCTTTTAAATCAGACAGCTTAATCACTTCATCATGTAATGTTTTTAATTCGAAATCAGGCGGCGTGTCTCCTTTCGCAAGACCTGATTTTGCTTCCGAACTTTGTGCTTTAGGAACATCTGCTACTTCTGGAGTTTCCGGAACTGGAACTTGTACTTGTTCTTCTTTTTTATTCGAATTAAACATTAACACAACTAACGTTCCGATTAATAAAACTGCGACAATCATTCCAACATTTTTCTTCAAAGCTCTACCTCCATATGCTTTTTTTCAAAATACGTATACAATCCTATCAAAATACCACTTACAATAAGTGCATATAATACAGACAGTTGCCAAATACGTCCCTGTTGCCATGCACTTAAAAATAGAAAGGCCATAAAATAAAGCACATTCACTTCAAGCGTCGTCAATTGACGAGGTTCCTTCCATCGCACAGTCATAAAAAGGATACAACTAAATCCGATTACCGTTACAATTCGCGTTAATCCTGTTTCATCATATACAATAACGAACACGATTTGGATGATTGACTGTAATTGCATAGTTCCTATACTAAGTGCATACAATTGATGTGTATGCAATTTCTGTTGTCGAATATGTATAAGGACATGTATAGCAACTGCAAATAAAGCACATAAAACCCCAACTGTGCCTCCATTAAAATAAAGGATTGTCCATGGTGACTTCCATATGACATTAAAATCCGTAAGGACGACCGAAAACTTCCAAACAAGAATAAACGTAAAAAGATAATCACTAAATAAATTTGCTACTGCTTTGCCAAATGACCATCTTAATAAACAAACAGTAACTATTGCGGCACCCAAAAATGCGATCCAACTTAAAGGTACTGAAATATTTCCGATCAATACGTATGTTTCTGGCAATTGAAAGACACCCCCATATGTATTGTAGTCAATCCGTTTTCACTTTACTAGCATTGAGGCTTTCAAGATCATATTCCATGCTTCAATTGGTGAACTTCTGTTCAAATTTGTATAAGTAAAAATGCCATAACCTTAAATTCGGTTACGGCATTTTATGAAATGAAACTACTATTCAGTTCATACGTATTTCATTCATCATGTTTCAATGATTCATTAAATGGGAACATATTGACTAGGGTTTACTGCTGAATTACCATAGCCTGACCATTTTCCAACATGGAATTCAAAATGTAAATGTGGTCCTGTTGAACGACCAGTGTTTCCAATTTTACCAATCATTTGACCTTTAGACACTTTTTGACCAGCTTTTACATTAAACGCTGATAAATGTGCATATAATGTAGCGTATGTTTTCCCGCCAACTGAGTGATTAATAATAATGACATTTCCATAAGTTCCTAAAGTACCTGTTGGGGCAACTTTTGAAACGACTCCGTCACCCGCTGCGACGACAGGCGTTCCGATAGAATTTCGGATATCAATTCCTCGATGTTGACCACCAAATTGTGGACGATAAACAAAACCTGATGATACCGGACCAGCTGCTGGTCTTGTCCAACTACCTGAAGATGTAGATGGCGCTTGCGGTGTAGTAGGTGTTGTTTGAGGTTTTGATGGACTTGACTCTACTGCTGGTGATGAGCTGTTGGCAGATCCACTTGCTTTTGCAGTTTCTTTCGAAGAAGGTGCTGCCTTTTTCGCTGCTTTTGCTTGTTCAGCTGCTGCTTTCTCTGCTGCCGCTCTTTCAGCCGCCTCTTTTGCTGCTTTTTCTTCTGCTGCTTTACGTGCAGCTTCAATTGCTTTTTCTTGCTCTACAGCAATTTCCTTATCTAGTTTTTTACTAATTTTATGTGCTTCATGTAATTCTGTTTCTAGATTTGCTTTATCAGACTTTAATTTCTTTTGTTCTTTTTTCAGTTTTTTCATCGCTGAATCTTGTTCTTCTTTTTGCGTCTCTAGCGTTTTCTTTAATGTACTTAATTCTTTTTTATTTTCTTCTTGTTGCGCTAATTTTTGTTCAACGAGTTCTTTTTCTTCTTCTAATTGCTGTTGATCATCAGCTTGTTCTTGCATAATTTCTTTATCCGCATCTACCAGCGTTGTAACTGCTGACGCACGGTCAATAAAATCACTAAAGCTATTTGCCCCTAATAGAACATCTAAATAACTGACAGAACCACCATTTTCTTGCATGGCACGAATACGCTCACGTAAGATTTCGTCACGTTCTTTAATATCGCGTTTAAGCTTTTTAATAGAAGCGTTTAAATCTTTTACTTCTTTGTTTGTTTTCTTAATCTTCTTTTCCATAGAAGATACTTTATCATTGGTTTCAGTAATACTACGTGTTAGTTTTTCTACTTTCTTTTGTAGTTTTTCTAACTTAGAGCTGTTTTGACCAATTTTCGTATCTTTTTCTTCGATATCCCCGCTAATTTTGTTCTTTTGGGATTCAACATTTTGTTTTTCCTGCTTCAGTTCTTCGATTGATGCAGCTGATGCGATTGGTGTCGTCACAGTAAATGACAGCATTAACGCTGATGCTAATGCCGCTAACGACCATTTCTTCATCCTCATTGATCAAATTTCCCCTCTCAAATAAATGTTTCTATGTTCTCTCTATGTTGTCGTCTTCATGATTTATAGATAGAGTCGGTTTTATCATTGTTTTTACGTCAATGAACACTGCTAAAAACGAATTCTATAATAAACAGCTCGTTTTAATTCACGCATGATCACAATCATAAAATCGACGTCGTTTATACTTTTAAAAACTTACGTACAGACATAAAGCTTCCCCAAACTCCGATCGCCACACCTAACACGAGCAATAACCCATTTAATTGGAATAAAAACGGTGTCTTCGCTAACGGCTGGAAGAGCTCCCCATCTAATTTCGGTTGAATATAATCAAATAAATTGTAATATCCTACAGAGATTAAAATCATCGGTAAAATCGCGCCTAATAAACCTAACCAAATCCCTTCTAGTAAAAATGGGATTCGTACAAAATTATTCGTCGCACCTACTAGTTTCATAATCTCAATTTCTTGCCTTCTCGCTGTAATCGTTAGTCGAATTGTATTTGAAATTAAGAACATTGCTGTAAATAACAATGCAATAATTAATACAATCCCTACGTTACGTCCTGTGTTTAATATATCGAACAATCGTTCAACTTTTCCTTCACCATAAATGACTTCATACGTATTATCATACGTGTCAATCTCTTTTGCCAATGCGGCTGTTTCTGCGGGATCCGTTGACCGAACATAAAATACATGTCGTAAAGGGTTCCCTTGTTTATACAATGCAAATTGCTCGCCGTATCCTTTAATCATAATTTCTAGTTCTTCTTCATTGGAAGAAAACCGCAAATCTGTTAACTTCGGATTTTCCGATAGTTGTTCTTCTAACTTCTCAATATCTTTGTCTTTTGCTGATAATTCAACAAGTACTTTAATTTCAACATCTTCTTCTAAGTTTGTCGCGATTTTATTTAAGTTCATCATCATTGTCAAAAATACGCCAACAATGATTAATGTGACCGTGACGGCACTGACAGATGCAATCGTCATCCATCGATTACGGCTTAAACTTTTAAAACTCTCGCGAAAATGTCGTAAAATCGTTCTACCTTTCATAACCGTAATCACCTCCAGCTTCATCTCGAGTAACGATTCCGCCCTCAATAGCAATTACGCGATGCCTAATTGTGTTTACGACTTCCTTATTATGTGTTGCCATAATAATCGTCGTTCCTCTTGCATTAATCTTCTCAAAGATTTCCATAATTCCCCACGAAGTATCTGGATCTAAGTTTCCAGTCGGCTCATCCGCTATGACAATTTCTGGTTGATTCACAATTGACCGAGCAATTGACACGCGCTGTTGCTCTCCTCCAGATAATTCATTTGGAAACATGCGTGCTTTTTGCTTGAGTCCAACCAGCTCTAGTACATCAGTTACTTTTCGACGAATGTCTTCCGGTTTTTCTTCGATGACTTCTAAAGCAAATGCAATATTTTCATAGACTGTTAAATTTGGTAATAATTTAAAGTCTTGGAACACAACACCAATTCTTCTTCTCAAACTTGGCACTTCTCGTTGTTTTAACTTTGCAATATCGATGCCATCAAATAAAACTTCTCCACTCGATGGAACTTCTTCCCGATACATCATTTTTATAAAAGTAGATTTCCCCGCTCCACTTGGTCCAACTACATAAACAAATTCGCCTCTTGCGATATGGATTGTAATCCCATTTGAAGCGACAACGCCATTGGTATACTTCTTATAGACATTGTTCATTTTTATCAATTTTAAATCACCTGAATTATTTTAGACCTTGTTTTCTTTCTTCAACGAGTATAACATGTTTAGCAAGTTTATTTCATTACAGTTATATTTCAATTCGTTTGCAATAATAATTCGCGATATTTTTTGCTGAACACTGACAATTCGCTCATCAGTCACCGCGACCTGTTTTGCCTCACACTATACGCCGATATGTAGACACTAACATACTTTTTTATTGCTCGCCAATCATTCGGGACATCTCAATATTATTTGTATATAGAAAATGTTCATATGATGCTTTCAACCTCCGATAAAATAAAAAAAGCCCGAAACGTTTTAAAACGTTTCGGACTCACATCATATCGTAAAACGATTATTTTTTATCGGCTAAATAAGATGCTACAGCTTTTGCATCATCGCCTTTAATGATACCGCCTGGCATACCGCCTTTACCGTTTTCGATAATTTCTAGAATTTCATCTTCAGAATACTTTGCACCGACTTTATCGATTGCTGGTGCGCTTCCACCTTCTAAATTTCCACCGTGACAAGAGACACAGCTATTTTGAACAACCGCTTCAGCGTCTACTGAAGAGTCGCCACCATTGCTGCTACCTGTGTCTTCAGATGATGAGTCATCCCCACCACCGCCACATGCACCTAATACAAGTGCTGTGCCGAAAACAGCTGCTAATAATTTTTTCTTCATTGTAGAACCTCCTCTTCATTATATTGGAATATTGTTTACCAATCATTCCCTAACAGATAGTATACCAATTTTTTACGCTTTGAACCGCCTAAATGACTTTCATTTTAATCTTTTTCGTGACAACATTGTTAAATAAAATAAGATGGTGCTATTTTAATGCGAAACAAAATCGATAAAAAATGAAAGCTATTGTATATATAGACCATTTTTTCTTTTTCAAACAATTTTTAATCGATTTGTGAACGTAAATAAGCATTAATAAATTGATCGATATCGCCGTCCATCACCGAACCGACATTTCCAGTTTCTACGTCTGTACGATGATCTTTTACCATGGAATAGGGATGGAAGACGTAAGAGCGGATTTGGCTTCCCCAGCCAATTTCTTTTTGTTCTCCACGAATTTCGAGTAAACGTGCTTGTTCTTCTTCCACTTTTATTTGGTAAAGTTTCGATTTTAATAAATTCATCGCGCGCTCACGGTTTTTAATTTGAGAACGTTCTGTTTGGCAAGTGACGACTGCCCCTGTTGGAATATGTGTAATACGGACTGCTGAGTCAGTTACGTTTACGTGCTGACCACCAGCACCACTTGAACGATACGTATCAATTTTTAAATCTTCCGTACGTATATCAATATCGATATCACCGTCAAACTCTGGCATTACTTCTGCTGACACGAATGACGTATGACGACGTCCAGATGAGTCAAATGGTGAAATTCGTACGAGACGGTGCACACCTTTTTCAGCTTTTAAATAACCGAATGCATTATGTCCTTTAATCGCAAGCGTTACGGATTTAACACCTGCTTCATCTCCAGCTTGGTAGTCAATGGTTTCAACAGAAAATTTATGTTGTTCTGCCCAACGTGTATACATCCGAAGTAACATTGACGCCCAATCTTGAGATTCTGTACCGCCAGCACCTGAATGTAACTCTAAAACCGCATTATGTTTGTCAAATTCTCCGCCAAGCAATAAATGCAATTCAAACTCATCCAATGCTTTTTTGAAATCTTGCAATTGATCGCCCAGCTCTTCCTGTAATTCCTCATCATATTCTTCTCGCAACAACTCAAGTGTCATCTCTAATTCTTCATGCGTTTCTGTTAATGATGTGAAATCACCGACAACATCTTTTAATGCATTCGATTCGTTAATAATTTTTTGTGCAGCGTTTTGGTCATCCCAAAACCCTGGTTCGACCATAATTTCATCCAACTCTTGGATACGCGCCTCTTTGTTCTCTAAGTCAAAGAGACCCCCTAAAGTCCACTAATTTCTTAGCTGTATTGTCTAACTCATTTCTTACGTCTGATAACTCGATCATGATTCGTTCTTCCTCCTAAATTCCAGTCGGCATGATTACTGTTTGCCGTGACAGTTTTTATATTTCTTTCCGCTTCCGCAAGGACATGGGTCATTTCGTCCAATATTGACTGAGCGGCGAATAGGTTTTTTCTTCGGTTTTTGCTCGCCTTCTTCAGGATTTACCGCTTTCCCTTTCGCAACTTCTTCACGTTCTAAGTTTTCGCGAATTTCTGCTTTCATCGCAAAGCGAGACGCATCATTTTCAATGGAAAGCACCATATCTTCAAACATTGCAAATCCTTCACTTTGGTAAGCACGTAATGGATCTGTTTGACCATAAGCACGTAAATGAATACCATGACGCAACTGATCCATTGCATCGATATGGTCCATCCATTTCGTATCGATGGCACGTAATAAAATGACCTTTTCGAACTCACGCATACGCTCTTCTGTCATCTCTTCTTCTTTTTCCTCATAACGTTCAAAGACCGCTTCGGAAATGATGTCTTTTATTTCTTCAGCATCTTTCCCTTCAAAGTCAGCTACTGTTAGCGCTTCTTCTGGTAATAAATTCGCACCTAAGAAATCTTCTAAGCCTTTTAAATGCCATTCAGCAGCATTTTCATTTGCTGTATGTGCATCGACCGTACGATCTATAACGCCTTGAATCATTTTTTGTAGGACGTCTTTCACACTTTCTGCTTCAATCACTTCATTACGTTCTTGGTAGATGACTTCACGTTGTTGGCGTAACACATCGTCATATTGTAGTAAACGTTTACGTGCATCGAAGTTATTTCCTTCTACGCGACGTTGTGCAGATTCCACAGAACGTGTAACCATTTTCGACTGAATTGGCGTTGAATCGTCCATCCCTAATTTGGTCATCATTGATTTCATTTGTTCTGAGCCAAAACGACGCATCAAATCATCTTCTAATGATAAGTAAAATTGCGTCATTCCTGGATCTCCTTGACGCCCAGAACGACCACGTAACTGGTTATCAATACGTCTTGACTCATGTCGTTCAGTACCAATAACAGCTAAGCCGCCAATTTCTTTTACACCTTCACCAAGTTTAATATCCGTACCACGACCTGCCATATTCGTTGCAATTGTCACAGCACCTTTATGTCCTGCATTTAAAATAATTTCTGCTTCACGTTCATGATTTTTCGCGTTTAACACATCATGTTTGACACCAAATTTTTTCAAATACGTAGAAATAATTTCAGATGTTTCAATAGCAACTGTACCGACAAGCACGGGTTGTCCTTTTTCATGTAGTGTTTTAATTTCTTCTGCGACCGCTTTAAACTTGCCATCCATCGTTGCATAAATTAAATCTGGACGGTCATCACGAATAATTGGACGATTCGTAGGAATTTCAATGACTTGCATATTATAAATATTACGGAATTCTTCTTCTTCCGTTTTCGCCGTTCCCGTCATCCCCGCAAGTTTTTCATACATACGGAAATAGTTTTGGAACGTAATCGTCGCAAGTGTCATCGATTCATTTTGAATCTCTAGTCCTTCTTTCGCTTCTATTGCTTGATGTAGCCCATCGCTGTAACGACGGCCTTTCATCAAACGACCTGTAAAGGAGTCAACAATTACAACACTGCCATCTTCTACAACATAATCAATATCGATTTGCATACTGACATGTGCTTTTAGCGCTTGGTTAATGCTATGCAATAGGGAGACATGCTTCAAATCGAATAAGTTATCGATTTTAAATGCTCGTTCTGCTTTTTCAACACCTTTTTCGCCAAGAACGACACCTTTCGTTGATTCGTCGTACGTATAATCTTCATCAAGCTTTAATGTCGTCACAAACGTATTCGCCAAACGATATAAATTTGCTGCTTTAGATGCTTGACCAGAAATAATTAATGGTGTTCTTGCCTCATCGATTAAAATGGAGTCCACTTCGTCAATCACTGCAAAATGTAATGGGCGTTGAACTTTTTCGTTTTCGTAAAGCACCATATTATCACGTAAATAGTCAAATCCTAATTCATTATTTGTTGTATACGTAATATCCGCTTCATATGCTTCACGTTTTTCTTCTTTCGATAAACTATTTAAGTTTAAGCCAACCGTCATCCCTAAGAAATTGTATAAAACACCCATTTCCTCAGCATCACGCGTCGCTAAATATTCGTTCACCGTAATCACGTGCACACCTTTACCTGATAATGCATTTAAATAAACAGCAAGTGTCGCTGTTAATGTTTTCCCTTCACCGGTCTTCATTTCCGCAATATTTCCTTCATGCATTGCTGCTGCACCGATAATTTGAACGTGGAATGGATACAGTCCTAATACACGTTTAGAAGCTTCGCGAACAACTGCAAATGCTTCCACTTGGAGATCATCTAACGTTTCGCCTTTTTCGTAACGTGCTTTAAATTCCGCCGTTTTATTTGTCAATTCCTCGTCTGTGAGCTGTTCCATTTCACTCGCTAATGCATCGACTGCATTGGCGATACGCTCCAAACGTTTTAAATCTCTTTTATTTGAATCAAATATTTTACTTAAGACCTTTAACATGTAAGTCACATCCTCGTTTCATTCATTCTTCATTTTAACATTGCGGTATGCTGTGCGCAAATAGTACCTATGCGTTTATACACATATTCTCTTCATTTGATAATCGTAGCTAATGTCCATTTCAACAACAAGAAAAAACTCTTCGTGTTATGTAAGACACGAAGAGTTTTCCATCATTCATTAGTTCGTTTCAATAAGACCGTATTTTCCATCTTTTCTCTTATAAACGATGTTCGTTTCATCTGATTCCGCATCAGTAAAGACGAAGAAATTATGGCCAAGCATATTCATTTGTAAAATAGCTTCCTCTTCATCCATCGGTTTTAAATCAAATCGTTTCGTACGTACTACTTTAAATTCATCGTCAGATTGTTCTTTTTCTTCAGGTTGAGTTGTTGCAAAATATGCTGCAACACCTTCACGCTCACGGAATTTACGGTTAACTCTTGTTTTATATTTTCTAATTTGTCTTTCAAGCTTATCGACAATTAGGTCAATTGCTGCATACATGTCATTATGTCGTTCTTCAGCGCGTAATGTTAAGTTTTTCATCGGGATTGTTGTTTCCACTTTTGTTTGCTTATCATTATACACTTTTAAATTTACATGTGCAGTTGCATTCGCCCCTTCAGTGAAGTACCTTTCTAATTTACTTACTTTGTTCTCCACGTGTTCGCGAATTGCTGGAGTTACCTCTACGTTTTCGCCTCGGATGTTAAAATCTAGCATATAAACTCCTCCTTTATAGTTCCTCTAAAAAGATATACTTCTTTTGTTCCCCTGTACGTACATTTTTAAACCAAATAAGGATTACGTCTTTTTAAATGGTTACATGGAAATCTTTGCATCACGTTCACTCATTTTCCATACATATAATCGCTTCCGTTAGATGCAGAAGTTTTTCTTTTGTTATTGATAGTATAGCATAGTTTTCGCATAATTTGTTGAATTTCGATAAAAACGACAACATTCTTTCATAATGCTTTTTACTTTTCGTGAATTTTTACCATTCCACTTGATTTTATCAATATTTACTGAAACTGCATCGAATT
>DATGUZ010000098.1:0-19690 GCA_035300865.1 Sporosarcina sp. | reverse complement strand
ATGATTTAGTTATTTATACACGTACAGCTACTTGTGCATTCGTTTGCTGTAATAATTCAGGTAATACAGCCATCATTTTATGATATAATGCACACCTAAAAAAGTATGTTGAACAGTTTCTCTGCCAATCATACTTTTTGTTATTTATCGTATTTTTTTTATATACCATAGATCCATTGCACCGTGATCTGAGCCGTCTAACGGACGGTCTAGTAATTCAAAATCATATTGTTTATACAATTCATTTGCGGTTTGTAAAATCGATGTTGTTTCTAAATAACAATATTCATAGTGGTTCGAGGCGAAAGCCAGTGCAGTATCCATCAATTGTTTCGCTAACCCTTTCCTTTGTGCTTCAGGTGCGATATATAATTTTTGTAATTCACAAATTCCGTTATAATCTTTAAATGGTGCAATGCCAATCCCACCAACAACTTCACCATTTTCATTTTCAACAACCCAATAGTTTGCGCGATGGTGCCTTTCATAATAAGTAGATAACTGACCAAGTTCCGAGTCAAAATACGCTGTTCCAGGAATATCCAATTGAAATGATTCCAATGAATATTTAATAATCTGTTCCATTGCTTCATTATCACGTGCTTCAATCGGTCGAATCATCATTCATAACTCCCCCTTACTTTCTTCTATAATACCATGAATGTTTTGATGATTCACATAGTTGAAATTTGATATTGAAAAAAAGACGACCTTAAGAGATCGTCTTTTGATAATTATAAAATTACATCACTGTCACGTGCTTCTTCTAAAAACTTGTCGCTCCGCTTGTTAATCGTTTCTTTTAATTTGATACCGATAAACATAAACAGCACCATATAACCGACTAGCCATGCGATATGCTTAAACACAGATGGCCAAATGACACCACCTACTGCCTCTCTAAATAATTGTAGCGCATGGGTGAATGGTAAAAATCCGTGGATGTTTTGGAAAAATTTCGGTGTCATTTGAATTGGGAATGTTCCACCAGATGCTCCCAATTGCATCACAAGTAAAATAATCGCAATGACTTTCCCCGTATTTCCAAAGACAGAAACGAATGTGTAGATCATTATAATGAATGTCGTACTAATGATAAATCCAAACAAGACGAATAATACTTTATGTGCAACAAATGTTTTCAGTAAAAACATATTCCCTAATGTTACAATCAGTGCTTGCATCATTCCAATCGACCAAAATGTTAGCAGTCGACCAAAGTATGCTTCATAACTTTTATAACGTGATTTATTTGGTACATCGACAATTAAAGATGAAACGAGAATAAGTCCACCTACCCAAATCGCTAAAGTCGTGAAAAACGGTGCCATTGCTGAACCATAGTTTGGAATCGGGAATAGTTCATGCTCTTTTAAACTAATAGGCTCTGCAAAGAACTCCCCCTCTGCAGTTGGGTCATTTCGTAAAAATCGAATCAGCTCTGCCAAATCACCTTTTTCATCTAAATGACGAACTTTCTCTGCTAAATCAATCACTTTTTCTTTAGCTTCTGGAAATGCTTTATTGATTTTCGCTAGTTCCTCTTGACCGATTTCAACACCATCGTCAACTTTATCTAGTAACTCTTCTGCTTTCGGGAAGTACGAGACCACTTTCGCCAATTTTTTATCTGCTTCATTTAACGCATTTTGTGCAGTTTGCATTTCTTGACGATATGTCGGAAGTAAGTCTTGATCAATGAAAGTCATCATTTCACCAATTGTACTTTCCAATCTTGCTGCTTGTTCTTCGATGTAGACGATTGTTTCATCAACAGTCGCTTTTCCTTCTTTCGCACGTTTAATAGCCGCATTGACATCTTTTTTAAATTGTTTTAAATCATCTTCATAACTATGAACTTTTTCAGCACCATCTAAAAACAGTCCATTTTCAATTGATTTTTGAACACTTTCACTTGCATCAATTAATTTTAAAATCGCTTCTTGTCTTGTTTCAATTAATTGCAGTAACGCTTTAAGCTCTTTAATCGTTCGTTCTTGATCTTTTGCATTTGCTGCTTTCATCACACCTGCAGCTTTTGCACGCGCTGTCGCATCTTCTTCCAGCTGATCATTCGGCTTTTCCGATTCATTTCCATCTGGTTTAATCGATGGTATTGACGGCAACTCATCAGGAATATTGCCTGTTTTTTCTAGAGCATCAATTGCTTGTTCAACATCTTTTTTCGTCTTTTCTAGTCGATTATAATCATCATTTAATTGATCAATGAGTGTGTTAATTTGTTTTCCATCTGATGCTTCTTTATCCGCTTTAATTAAGACTTCCTCTAATTTTCCGAGCGCATTCACACCATCATCGATTTTCTCTGTATTTTGTTCAACTTTTACGATAATCTCGTCAAACAGCTCTTCTTTCTCTGATACCTTTTGCGTAATCGTCGGAATTTTACTAATAACTTCTTTAGCTTTTCCTAAATCTTCTTGAATAATCGGCACATATTTATTCACATAGCCATCTGTTTCATTTAAGAGCTTATGAATTTTCTTACTTAACTCTTGAACCTCTAGACTAACTTCTTCAGCACGCTTTAAGCCTTTATGTGCTTTTTTATTCGCATCTTCAACTTTATCTAAATCTTTTCCAGCAACGCCTAGTAAACGTTCAATTTCTGGTAAATCTTTCTCAACTTGGTAAATCGCATCGCGTAGCCGAATAATCGATTCTTGGTTTGCTTCTAATTCGATACCGGCATCATTGAACGCTGAGAAAATTGCTTCGTTTGCAACTTTTATAAACCCGCTTTGAATGCTTTCAACCATACCAGAAGCACCAGCACTTGTAACTTTAGGCGCTATGGCATTGATTTTTTCATTAATATAATAATCTAATACAGGTTGTTCAGGTTCATCATCTAACACACTTGTTAATTTCTCCGAAAAGTTTTTTGGAATAATAATTGACGCGTAATAATCGCCAGCTCTTACGCCTTTTGATGCCTCTTCTTCGCTAACAAATCGCCAGCCTAGCTTTTTATTTTCCTTCAAAGAGTCGACGACTTCATCCCCGACGTTCATTGGTTCTCCTTCTAATTCAGCACCTTCGTCTAAATTAACGACGGCTATCGCAACATCTTCTGTATTCGCGTATGGATCCCATGAAGGTAAAATATTAAACCATGCATACATTGATGGTAAGATCATTAGCGCAACTACAACGACTATTGCAGCACGTCTTTGCGCTATATTTTTCACATCTGTTTTAAAAATTTGTAATATATTTTTCATAAAGTATCTCCTCATCTATCTTTATGATTCCGTCATAACGTTTTATCTGTATCATATTAAATTACACTATTTTACGTAATAATTCCACAGTAAACCTTGTATGTCTATCTTGTTCAACTACTCGTTTTTTCATACGATTATTTCGAATGGATGTCGATTTTCTGACACATTTTTATGACATTGCTCTTTGGCGTTAAAACTCTATCATAGCAATGTTTCAGTGTTTTTTCGAATGAATTGAAACAACTTTTTAATTTTCTAATATAATAAAATACGAAAAAGATGTTAACTTTCCTTTAATCTTTCCGAAAATATATATAGTAAATAGTAATATTTTTAGAAAGTAGGATCGATATGTTTAAATCCATTAAAACAAAAATTATTTTCATTGTCAGTTTATTATTTCTTCTTAGTGTCCTGACGATGACCTCATTGACGAGTTTAGATGTGCAGAAAGAAAATCAGAAAAATGTAATTCAGCACAATGAAATGCTTGCAACAGAACTTAGTAGAACCGTTCATAATTTTATTTCAGAACATGAAAAAGGATTAGAACAGTTAGCACATGTCTATGGTGCATCTGAATTGAAACCATCACAAAGTCAATTCGAAAGATTGGCTGAACCTTCGCTACAAATCTATGATTCTGTTGAAATGTTTTATTTTGCCACTCCTAAAAATCAAATGTATGCGATGCCAGTAGCAGATTTTGGTCCAGCATATAAACCAGCAGAAGAAGATTGGTATACTGCAGCAACTCAATCACCCGATGAAGTGTATTGGACAGGTCCTCATCCAGACCGTCTCACTGGAGAGTACATGATGAGTGGGATGAAAGCTGTCGTTCAAAACGGCAAGGTCATTGGTGTTTTAGGCGTAGATGTTGCTATGACATCAGTCGAAAAAACGATGCAAGAAACGAATCTTCCTTATAACGGCTTTACCCTTTTATTTAACGATAAAGGCGAACCAATTATTCATCCAGGATTAGAAAAAGAACAAGTTGCGAAACTCCCTTTCGTCGATAAAATGTATGAAACAGATGGTCAAGGTGTTTTAGAGTATGAATATGAAGGTTTAAACCGCATCAATATTTTTGGCACAATTCCAAACCTTAATTGGAAAATCGCTACTGTTTACAATAAAAAAGATATGAATGACATGGCGACAAAATTACGTTCCTCCATGATGATCATGATGGTCATTACATTGGTCATTTTTTCAGTGACGTTGTATTTTGTGACACGACGTATGTTAAAACCTGTAGACCAATTACAAGTTTTGATGAATGATGTGGCGGCTGGTGATTTAACCGTCCGTTCAACAAATCAATCGAATGATGAAATCGGTCAATTAAGCAAACATTTTAATACGATGATCGATCATATTAATGAATTAATAGAAGTCGTTAATCATTCCACAACGAATGTATTAACAAATGCGGAAAATTTAAGTGCTGTTGCCGAAGAAACAACTGCTTCAAGTTCAGAAGTAGCGAACGCCGTTACCGAAATTGCAAACGGTGCCACTCATTCTGCAGAAGTTGCAGAACACGTTGCACAAGACACAGAAAAACTTGGTTCACTTGTTGAGCAAATGACCGAGCAATCTACCGGAATGACGAATATCGCAATCGATGCAGAAAAGATGAATGAAAATGGTCAACAACAAATGACGGCTTTAAAACATTCATTCATTGATTGGCGTTCAAACTTAGAACAAATGGGTACCGTCATTCAAAATTTAGAAGTGAAAGTAGATGCTATCGGTGGCGTTATGAATACCATTACTGAAATCTCTTCTCAAACGAATTTACTCGCACTTAACGCAAGTATTGAAGCCGCACGTGCTGGCGAACATGGTAAAGGATTCGCAGTTGTTGCAGAAGAAGTTCGAAAACTTGCTGAACAATCGTCCCAATCGACAGATGAGGTGAAAAATACAGTAACTGAATTGCAACAAGAAGCACAACATGTCATGCAACAAATGCGTGATACACGCGATAACTTTGAACAACAAGAAACGGTTGTCCAGGAAACTGAAGGGACATTCAATGACATTTCAACATTAATGACCCATATGCAACAAGCAATCGGAACATTGTCTAGTGTCATCGAACATGTTTCCAGACAAAAAGACACAGTAGGAGAAGCGATTCAAACGATGGCTGCTAGTTCTCAAGAAGCTGCTGCCGCATGTGAAGAAGTAAGTGCTTCATCAGATGAACAATTACGTGCGATTGAATCTGTTTCTGACGCTGCAACAACATTAACAACGTTAAGCGAAGATTTACAAAAAGCGATGAACCGTTTTAACGTATAGTCCTTCTTTTAAAAACCTTTTACAGGTGGCAAGATTAACTGTAAAAGGTTTTTCTTTATATAATTGTACCAAATTATTAGAATCTTCACTTTACCCCATTGAATTATTTTTAAAAGTCTGTAAAATAGGAATCATTCATTATTTTAACTTTGTAGGAGGATGCATCATGGAACAACTCATCAATGCTTTACAAGAACAATTAACAACGGAACAAATTTCTACAAATGAAACCATTCGTACATTACACGGAAAGGATGAAACTTACCACTCGCCAAGTTCACCGGATATTGTTGTCTTCCCAAATTCTACCGAAGAAGTTTCATTTATTATGAAAACAGCCCAACAATTTAACGTTCCTGTGACACCGTTTGGAGTTGGGTCAAGTTTAGAAGGACATGTGATTCCATATGAACACGGAATTACAATTGATTTTTCACAAATGAATAAAATTCTTTCTATTAAAGAGCAAGATTTACTCGTTACCGTTCAACCAGGTGTTACGCGTGAACAACTAAATTTAGAATTAAAAAAATACGGACTCTTCTTCACAGTAGACCCAGGTGCAAACGCAACACTTGGTGGTATGGCTGCAACTAATGCAAGTGGTACAACAACTGTCAAATATGGTGTCATGCGTGATCAAGTTCGCGATATGGAAGTTGTTTTAGCAGATGGAACAGTAATACATACAGGTAATTTAGCCGCAAAATCCGCTTCTGGCTATCATTTAAACGGATTATTCGTCGGCTCAGAAGGAACACTAGGATGCTTCACAGAGCTCACATTACAAGTGTATGGCATACCTGAACATATCGTTGCTGCACGAGCAACGTTCCCAGATATTACAAATGCAATCGAATCTGTCACATCGATTTTACAAGCAGGCGTTCCAATCGCCCGAGTTGAATTTGTCGATGAAGCTTCAATCGTTCAAATTAATAAATTTAGTGAGACTGACTACCCTGTTAAACCTACACTATTTTTGGAATTTCATGGCAATGAAGCAGGATTACAAGAAGACTTAGTATTCTGTCAAGATATTATGAGTGATTTCGGATGCGAGACTTTTGAAACAGAAACAGACAACGCAGCTCGTACAAAACTATGGGATGCACGCCATAATTTAGCATACGCATATGTTCATGATTTTGTCGGTAAAAAAATGATGTTAACAGATGTTGCTGTACCTATTTCAGAATTAGCAAACGCGGTCATTTATACTCGCCAACAACTTGACGAACTCAATATTCCAGGTGGTATTTTAGGACATGTGGGAGATGGAAACTTCCATTCTATCATTATGATTGACCTGAATAATGAAGCGGAAATGGAAAAAGCAAAACGCTTTAATGAAAATGTCGTTTTATACGCATTAGAACGCGGAGGAACCTGTACAGGTGAACACGGTGTTGGTGTTGGGAAAAAGAGATATCAACAACAAGAACACGGTGCTGCCCTTCAGGTCATGAAGAAAATCAAAGATGTATTAGATCCAAATCATATTTTAAACCCAACCAAAATCTTTTAATGGCCATCTAGGAGGATGATTGTATGCATGTATTGGAAAAATTAAGTGCACTAGCCGGAAAATATTTAGCCGTCCTTGTCATTTTGATCGCTGTCATTGCTTTTTTAACGCCTTCTACATTTATCGTATTTGGTAGTTATATTACCCTTTTACTCGGTGTTGTCATGTTCGGGATGGGGCTTACATTAAAACCAGTAGATTTTAAAATCGTATTTGCGAACCCATTACCTGTCATTATAGGCGTCATTGCACAATTTACAATCATGCCTCTTGTCGCATTTACACTTGCATATATGTTACGATTACCACCAGAATTAGCTGCTGGTCTCGTTTTACTCGGTTCAGTGCCAGGTGGAACTGCATCGAATGTAATGGTTTATTTAGCAAAAGGAAATGTTGCCTTATCAGTTGCAATGACATCCCTTTCAACATTGATGGCACCGATTATGACACCTGTCCTTCTTTATTTACTAGCTGGACAATGGCTACCAGTAGACCCAATTGCAATGTTTACGTCTATTTTCCAAGTCATTATTGTACCAATTGTACTCGGCTTTCTTGTCCAGCGTTTTTTACCGACTTTCGTCGAAAAAAGTGTTGCCATTGTGCCACTCATCTCTGTTGCTGCTATTTTAATTATTGTATCAGCAGTTACTGCAGCAAATGCTGAAAATGTCGTATCTACAGGGGCGATCGTCTTTGTAGCAGTATTTTTACACAATAGTATCGGTCTATTGTTAGGCTACTTTGCAGCACTCATCATGGGCTTAAATGAAAACGACCGTCGTGCCATTTCCATTGAGGTCGGCATGCAAAATTCTGGTCTAGGTGTTGCATTGGCAACTGCCCATTTTAGCCCACTTGCCGCATTGCCAAGCGTGTGGGGAGCGATATGGCATAATATTTCCGGACCAATTATTGCTACAGTTTGGGCGAATCAATCGACTAAATCGACTGTTAAACAAACAAAGATTGTACCCAAACAAGTTCGCTCTTAATCGACTGAATTGAGTTGGTAACGATATCGCAAACGATGTTATTACCTATGAAAAGTTTGTTCATACGGCTAGTTTACGTTCAGCAGTTTGCTTGAACGTAAACTAGCCCATTTTTTTACCGTTCTCAATACCTATCCCACTACTGCCTTCTGTTTTTGAACAAAACTTTCTCTCTACCCTTTAACAAAAAAGATTCCCTTCCTTTTTATCACGAGATTTGTGTACATGAAAAGCGATAATGAATTGGCATTAAATCATAACATGTAATGACTTATAATCATTTGAATACCACGGTTTACAATGTGAACTCTTTATAAAAATGACTTGCTCACTTGTATAAAATTGTCGAATTTGTTTTAGTAAATTGGTATATATTCGTTCATTCAATGGTTGAAGAAATGAACCATTTTCTACTACCAATTTTAGCTCATCAAGAAGCGCAATAACGCCAATCTGTTGCCCGCCACCGAAAAAATATGACCGTGTAAATGATGCATGCATTTTGTCAAATAAAGATTGTAATGTATACAGCCCAACATGCATTTGCCATATTTGCATCATCATTTCAACCAAATCATTCTCCATCGCCCTAGATACATTTTGTGCATACGGATATCTTCTCACAAGCTCCAAGTGATAATCCAAAATCGACTTAAAAAAACATGTATCATGCTGCATCCACTTCTGTTGACGATCACTCTTCATTTGTAAAGACGCTCCTTTTAGATTCAATTGGATTAATTATCATACACAATTATCTAACAACGATCACCTTTCTTTGAATCGTGTAGGCATGCATGATGTCTGCATGATTTACATTGCTTACCATCTTTTTTACACGTACAATGTTTTGGGAAACAAGGCGTATGTTCAGCTAACTCTACTACTTCTTCTAATTTCATGACAAGTAATAACTGCGATTTTACAACAGTTTGTAATGATTTCTGAACACTTTCATTCATCCGTAATAAATCATTTGTACAAACTGCTTTCTGCCTTAAAAACTTTTGTAACTTTTCCCCTTCCGCATTTAAAATATGCGATAAGCTAATTTCCTCCAATGCAATGGAGGATAACAAAAGATTGATCGCATCACATCGATTCAATGAAATAAGCGGATCGATATCTGGAATATTTGGTAATGACATGGGTTCACCACTTTCCAATTCATTTTATTACTGTAAAACATTAGTAGTCCTTACTAATACTTTATTCAACAATACTTGATAGGTGCATAGATTTTGCAATAAAAGAAGGACCATCTCAATGAGACGATCCTTCAAGTTGTACCTCAACTAATTGCAATCCCAGCACTTGCATATCCCGTAACTGCTGCTGCCAGACTTGATGTTACACCGAATACAACGAGCAAACGCTCTCCTTGATTAACCGGTATATTAAGCGATTGCTGACCTATGCATGTTTCTCCTACTGTAAGAATCGAACTTAAAGTTGGTGATAGATTAAATGCTGTAACCTCTGTAAATTGATTGGATGTTGGAGATTGAGATTTGAGTACTCGAACACGAATCGTTGGTGGACTTAATAATGTTGCACCTAATGCTACACTAAACAATGCAGAAACATCTGTAATAACACCATCGCGCGGAACAACAGTTGCGAAGTTTAATAATGTACCTACTGCACCTGTTAAATCAACGGTATCATTCGCAAAAATTAAATTGGCTGCAGAAGACCCCATGCCAACCGCTGCAGAAGTTCCTAATAGCCCACCTGCTAGTCCAGTTATAGCAACAGGTAATCCCGATGCATAAGGCAAAATTGCTCCCATTCCATCAATACCTGGTTCACCTTGTGGACCCGGCTCACCTTGTTCACCTGGCGGGCCTTCAGGACCTGGTGGGCCTGGTGGACCTTGTTCGCCATTTCCACTTTCGATCATACTTGTTACTTTACTTAATTTACTTTCTAAAAACATCTCTTTTTTCATCGACAACTCTAATAAATCTTTTACACTATCATTTATTGTTAAAATATCTTCAATCGATGCTGGCTCATCTTCTTCATGCAGCGTTCCCAATGCATATTGAATTTTTTCACCTTCAGCATTTAATATGTGCGCTAATCCTAATTCTTCCATTGCAATGGATGCTAATAATAAATTAGTCACATCATCTCGTGTAATGGTAATCTCTGGATTAATATCAGGTATATTAGCTTGTGACATTATTTCCCTCCTCTCTCATAATAGATTTGAACACTTGCATGTTCGATATACTATATTCAAAAGGATTCGCCTTCGAGTAGTTCACTACACCAGTTTCATACAATTTTTTTCATCGATAAAAGAAATATCCTTCAATCCTATTATGATATGTCCTATTATTTTAATCATATCAAGAACAATTATATTTTTATTTCAACTGCTCAAAAGAACGTCAAAGAGATGAAATAAGCATATCTGCTCGTTCGTGAGGATTGATTTGTTGACAATAATAACGTTCAGCTGGCCAATACCTCTTTTCATATTTTCGTAAAATCTTTTGTTCGTGACCGATATACCTATCCCTTGTTAAAACACGCTCACGTCTAACTTCAAATGGGCAGTCTACAAAAAATGTAAGATCATAATATGCTTGCCATTCAATTCTTTGTAAAAACACGCCTTCGATTAACACAATACAATTTCGACTAACTGTCTTCATTTGTTGAACATGAGTATCTGACGTTTGTTTATAATACGTTAATGTTATTGTAGAAGTATGTTGATGGATTGGTTCAAATAATTCTTCGATGATACGGTCAACATCCCATTGCAAATAATAATACTCATACCATTGTTCATGTCCCGTATCATATCGCTTTGAATGTGCCATGATATGATCATCTAAATGAATGACGAGAACTTCATACTGTTGACGTTTCAGTTCATCAGCAATTTGTTTAGTAATTGTTGTTTTCCCTGCTCCGCCTAGTCCATCAATCCCTATCATGATTGGTCTAGATTCATGAAACTGAGCAAGATGCTTTTCGAGTTCTAATCGAATTTTCTGCAATTATAGATACGTCTCCTTCTTCCACTAATTTCTTTTGCTAACGCTTTGTTATGAACATTCAGTTTTTTGTTCTTTATAATTGATCGAACGGAAGTGCAGTAATTTCCTTACTATGATGCAATAAATGAATGAATACTTGCTGTGCTTTCGTCATATAAGGAGAAGCTGTAACAATCGAAAACTTTCTCGTATATGGATATCCTACTACATTGACCATTTGCAATTGTCCATTTTGTAACTCTCTTCGAATCGCCCATTTTGACAAAATACTAATACCTAATCCCGCCTCAACGGCTTCTTTAATCGCTTGTGTACTTCCAAAATTCATCATAGACGTAGGCGTCATCGCATGCTCTGCAAAAATTTTCTCTGTCGCTTCTCTCGTCCCAGACCCATCTTCGCGCAAAATCCATCTTTCTTCCACTAATTCATCAATGATAACCGGGGCTTTTTTTAACGCTAATGGATGGGAAGGTGAAGCAACAACAACCATATGATCTTCAGCAAAATCTTCTACATGCATTCCTTCACTCACTGTAAAACTCCCTTCAATTATCCCGACATCTAATTGATGATGTTTCATATAGTTTGTAATCTCTTTAGTATTACCAATCGTCACAGTCGGTTCAATATCAGGCGTATTTATTTGCATTTTGGCTATAATATGAGGAAGAATATATTCTCCAAAAGTAAAACTCGCACCAATTGATAAAGGACCGCTAGCATGATGGTGTAAATCATCAACTAATGTTTGCATTCTCGTATATAACCCAACAATTTCCTTTGCATGATGATAAACGATTTCTCCCGTTTTCGTTAAACGAACATATTTACTCGTTCTTTCCAATAATTTAGCACCGATATTTTCTTCAAATGTTCGAATATATTGACTGACAGCAGGCTGTGTCATTAATAATTCTTCTGCTGCTCTTGAAAAATTTTTTCGTTCCACAACAGCTATAAAAACTTGTAAATGCTGATCCAATGCTCTTCACCGCTTTTCGAATAGAATTAAGCTTATTATACCATTTTACTTATAGTTACTATCATAAATAATGATTTCACTTATAGCACATCTTATTTTATTCTATAACTAGGAGGTGGTTTCATGGGAAACTATAAAGAACAAAACTTACAAACTACACTCAACCAATCACCAAAACTCGCATGGGTTTCAGGGGTTGCCTTTACGTTTCTTATTGCATTACTTGGATACTTATTAGCGTTAATACCCGGTTTTGATCGCGTTGGACAATTAGCGTGCGCAATTATTATCGCTGTATTTTATCGACAAATTTTCGGATATCCTGAAGCGATTCGTTCGGGTATTGCATTTTCGTCTAAACGATTGCTTCGTGCTGCCATTATCTTATATGGTTTAAAATTAAATATAGATGTCGTTCTAAGTGATGGTTTAGGTTTATTAGTACGTGATGCAGCTGTCATCGTCTTTGCAATTTTTGTAACGATTTGGCTTGCCAAAGTATTTAAAGCTGATAAAATAATCTCACTACTTTTAGGGGTTGGTACAGGTGTTTGTGGAGCGGCTGCTATTGCGGCTGTCGCACCAATTATTAAATCCAAAGATGAAGACACAGCAATTAGTGTTGGAATCATTGCATTAATGGGAACGGTTTTCGCAATAGGTTACACAATTTTACGCCCATTTTTACCACTTGATGATGTTACTTACGGTGTATGGGCAGGGACAACTTTACATGAAGTTGCACATGTGGCTTTAGCAGGTGCGCCAGCTGGTGAAGATGGTTTAGCAATTGCACTCCTTGCAAAATTAGGGAGAGTTTTCTTACTTGTTCCATTATGCTTTATTTTTATTTATTTAATGAAGCGTAAAACAAAAGGAAATGAAGCTTCTGATACGAAAATCGAATTTCCGTGGTTTTTAATCGGATTTATTGTACTTAGTATTTTAGGTAGTTATGTATTCGGCCATTCAATCCCAGTATCTGAAAGTGTAATGAATGGTGTTTTCACCCTAACAACATGGCTCCTAACTGCAGCAATGGTTGGTTTAGGTTTAAATGTGAGCTTAAAAGATTTACGCACACGAGCAATGCGACCTTTAATCGCTATGACGATTACGTCTATTTTATTATCGGTTATTGTCTATTTTATTGTCTAATGATTCCCATTGATACACGATTAAGAAACAACTGAATGACTAAAAGATGCCGCTCCTTCTCATAAAGGAGTACGGCATCTTTTTAATTTGTCTGTGAAGCTGCTTTCCAACAACCCCCTCTATTTTCGGGAAACGACAGCACCTTGTAAGGAAGGATACAAGATCATTCCTTCATAATATGGAAACATTTCCGTTAAACACTCTTCCACGTTTCCTTCTTCCCCTCTTTTAACTGCAATCATTAATGAAGGTCCTGCTCCGCTAATGCTCATTCCATACGCATCTATCCTTTTACTCACACGACGAATGTCATCAAAATATGGCAAGATTGTTTTACGAAAACGTTCATGCAACAAATCCTTTTCCATCATCTTTCCGACGAGTTGCCAATTATTTTGGATGAGCGCAGCGGTTAATAAACCATTTGCTGTACTGCTTCTCACCGCTTCTTTATGTGGTAAAATAGCCGGAAGTAATCCCCTAGACTCTGTTGTCTTTAATATTTTAGGTGGAATCAATGCGACAAAAGCTACATCTGCTTCAGTTACACGTAGATAGTCAACCGTTTTCCCATCAAAATAATTAACAACAATGCCCCCTAATAATGCGGCACTTACATTATCCGCATGACCTTCATACAAACAGCCCAATAACACTTTTTGTTCATCGCTTAATTGTAAACTTAGTAGTTCATCTGCAATGACAATACCCGCAGCAATTGCAGATGCACTACTACCAAATCCCTTCCCTAATGGAATTGAGGAAGAAATTAATAATTGTTGAGGATTCATTTGACGTTGGTAACGTTGGGCAACGTTCATCATCGTTTGAATGATTAAATTTGTTTGATCTGTTGCTAAATCTTGAAAAATCGACTCGCGATAGATAACATTCCATTCATTACTTGAACGAACTTCTACTGTCATATACTCACTTAACGCGATACCAACACTATCAAAACCCGGTCCCAAATTCGCTGTTGTTGCCGGGACAACAACTGAAAACTCCTTCTTTTTCATTCACTGACGCCTACCTTTAGTTGAGCAAGTAACTGTTGAAATTCGTCTTGTGAAAGTACTTCTTGATCTTGGTGGACATTAATTGCTGTATCCGGATCTTTCAATCCATTTCCTGTTAATACAGCAACAACGATTGCATCCTTTTCAATTTCCCCTGCTTCCGCACGCTTTCTCACACCTGCAATCGATGCACAAGATCCAGGTTCTGCAAAAACACCTTCTGTGCGCGCTAGTAATTGATAGGCCTCTAAAATCTCTTGATCAGTCACTGCTAATATATGACCATTTGATTGTTGCAGTGCTTCATTGGCCAATGCCCAGCTTGCTGGATTCCCAATACGAATTGCCGTTGCCACTGTTTCAGGCTGTTCAAACACGCGATTATATACAATCGGTGCTGCACCTTCAGCTTGTACACCGAGCAAAGCTGGACGCACACCACCATATCGTTCATGATACTCCGTGAACCCTTTCCAAGCAGCTGAAATATTGCCTGCATTGCCAACTGGTAATGCAAATAGATGTGGTACTTTGCCAAGTTGGTCAATTGTTTCAAAAGCGATGGTCTTTTGTCCTTCCAATCGATAAGGATTCACAGAATTCACAAGTGCAATTTTTCCTTCTCCCGCTTCTCTTACCATCTGCAACGCTTCATCAAAATTGCCTTTAATTTCAACAATATCTGCACCATACATTTTCGCTTGCGCCAATTTGCCAAGCGCAATTTTCCCTTCCGGAATCACAACGATTGTCCGCATACCAGCACGTGCCCCATATGCTGCAGCCGAAGCGGATGTATTACCAGTTGATGCACAAATTAAAGCTGTTTTCCCTTCTTCTTTCGCTTTTGCTACGGCCATGACCATACCACGATCTTTAAATGAGCCGGTTGGGTTAACCCCTTCTACTTTCACATATAATTGGATGCCCCATTGTTCTGATAAAGTAGGTAAATGAAGGAGTGGCGTATTCCCTTCCTGCAAAGATAATTTCGGTGTATTCGACGTAACTGGTAACCATTCTTGATATTTTTCCAATAAACCATTCCATTTCATCATTGCCCCACTCCTTCAATACGATAGTAACTTCTAATCGATTTCACACTATTTGTCTTTTGTAAGGCTGCCAATACATCAAGATGTTGTTGACGAGAAATGCGGTGTGTAATAAAAATGATTTCTGCTGCCTCCTCATAATTTGTAGGATGTTGCGTCACCGTCGCTAGACTTGCACCATGCGCACTATAAATTGCCGACAGTTCTGTTAAAACACCTACTTCATCTTTCACGACAATACGGTGAAAATACGTAGAAAAGCGTTTATCATCACTTTTTACTTGGCGTGCATGTTGCGGTGCATGACGCCTTTTACCGTTCATTCCTAATAATAAGTTCCGACAAGCTGCCATTACATCTCCCGTCACGGATGTTGCTGTCGGTAATGACCCCGCGCCAGGACCATAAAGCATTGTCTCACCAACTGCTGCACCGTGAATATAAACTGCATTATATTCATTGTGAACAGATGCAAGTGGATGTGCGTTGGGAATAAAAACAGGTTCTACTGAAACCGCAATGCCGTCTTCATCTTTTTCAGCATGACCTGCGAGTTTCACAGTATAGCCAAACTGCTCGGCTAAAGCGACATCTCCATCTTCAATTTCTTTCATGCCACGAACAAACACATCCTCTAGCTGTACTTCTGTTGAAAAAGCAAGAGACGCTAAAATAACCATCTTCCTCGCTGCATCAATTCCATCCACATCTGCTGATGGATCTGCTTCTGCAAAGCCTAAATCAGTAGCTAACGCCAATGCTTCGTCATAAGTCATTTGCTCTTCCTTCATTTTTGTTAACATAAAATTGGTCGTCCCATTCACAATCCCTGTCACCGTATGGATACGATCAGATGCCAAACCATCTTCCATCGTGCGAATCAATGGGATTCCTCCACCAACACTCGCTTCATAAAACAAATCGCATCCATTCTTGTCAGCAAGTTGCAATAAGGATGGTCCATGTACAGCCATTACATCCTTATTCGCTGTCACAACACCTTTCCCAGCCTGCAACGCTTGCTCAATCGCATTTTTAGCGCCTTCCATTCCGCCCATTACTTCAACGATTAAATCAATCGAGTCATCTTCGATAATCGGCGCCAATTGATCGGTAAAAACCTCTTTCGATAACACAGTATGACGTTCCTTATGTATATCGCGGACAAGCACTTTCACAATTTGTATCGTCACACCCAATTTATGTTGCAAGTCTTGTTGATGATTTTCTAAAATTTTCGCTACGCCACTACCGACTGTTCCAAATCCTAATAACCCTACACGAATTTCTTTTTCCATTTGACGATTCCCCTCACCTTGTGTACACTATATAAATACATTTGACCTCTGGATAAGGACATTGTATAACAATAAAATTTAAATTACAATCCATTTTTTGAAACTTTCAAAAGAATCACCAATGAATAACATGAATATCGTAAAGAATAGGATTTGATAAAATGAAAGTATGTAAGTTTGGTGGAACTTCTGTTGCATCGGCAAAACAAATTCAAAAGGTCGCAACGATTGTTCGAGCAGATTCAACTAGAAAAATCATTGTCGTGTCTGCACCAGGAAAAAGATTTCCAGAAGATTGTAAAACAACGGATTTATTAATTGAATTAGGGGAGACAGCTTACGCAGGACGTTCTACAGAAGAAGCATTTCAACGTGTATTCAATCGCTATCATGATATTGCAAAAGCGCTACAGATTGATGCATTGATTATGCCCATTATTGAAGCAGATTTAAGACGACGGTTAACCTATTCTAAAGAAGACCAAACACTTTTTATCGATTATATGAAAGCCGCTGGCGAAGATTGTCATGCAAAGCTCATTACTGCTTACTTTAATCATATCGGCATACCTGCACGCTATACTTGTCCAAAAGAAGCAGGACTATATGTGACCGAAAGACCGAGACGTGTCCAAGCAATTCCTGAAGGCTATGACCAACTAAAAGAACTTGGACAGTCAAATGATGTAATTGTTTTTCCTGGTTTTTTCGGTTTTACAAAAAGTGGTACATTACGCACATTTAATCGTGGTGGTTCTGATATTACAGGTTCAATAATCGCGGCTGCCATTGATGCGGAGCTGTATGAGAATTTTACAGATGTAGATGCTGTATTTACAGCAAATCCTACTGTTATTGACAAACCTATGGCAATCAAACAAATGACATACCGTGAAATGCGTGAACTTTCCTATGCAGGATTCTCTGTTTTTCATGATGAGGCATTGCGACCAGCATTTTTAAAATCAATCCCTGTTTGTATCAAAAACACAAATAATCCAGACGCACCAGGTACGATGATTGTGCAACAACGAGATTTCTCTACACAACCTGTCATCGGCATTGCAGCAGATAGCGGATTTAGTACATTATTCGTTGAAAAATATTTAATGAACCAAGAAATTGGATTTGGCAGGAAACTGCTTCAGATTTTAGAAGATGAGGGAATTTCATTTGAACATACGCCTTCAGGCATCGACAACATGTCTATCATTATTCGAAATCAATATTTATCAGAAGAAAGCCGACGAAACATGATCCATCGCATTACAAATGAGCTCCATGTTGATGATGTTCATTTCCGCAATAAAAATTACTCTATGATAATGCTTGTTGGGGAAGGAATGCGCCATTCAAAAGGATTAACAGCGCGCGCTGCAACAGCCATTGCAAGAGCAAATGCCAATATTGAAATGATTAACCAAGGCTCATCAGAAGTGAGTTTAGTGTTCGGAATCGATCAACAAGATGAACAACGCGTGTTTCAGGAATTGTATAAAGAATTTTTCCAATCGACAGCCGTACTTGTATAAAGATCACTGCAAAAAATCCTCATCAAAAATGATTGATGAGGATTTTGTTCTATGACTTATTCATTTAGATTGTTTTTTGACGACAATATCATTATCCAGTTGAACATGGACATAAACGCCGCTTAATTCTACATCTGGTGCTTCTTGTAACTGCGGAATGATGCGTTCATTGAGCATCGATTCTGTAGATGCTCCTTTCGTATAATGAATGGGATACTGAGCGACAATTGTAATTTGAGTATCATCAATCAACACATACGTTTTTAGCTTCGCTTTCTCATCTACAAGTGATAGTTTTTTATCGATTTTATGAATTTCCTCTTCCGTATAATCCTTTAAAAAATCATTGACATACTGTTCACACACTGTCTCGATAATTTTTTTCGCTCGCTTCCAATCACTATCTACCGTAATAAAATACTTTACTTCTCCCCAGTTGACATCGATAAAATTGCTATAGTTGTACACCATATTATCAAGTAAAATGTGATTTGGAATGTGAAGCACGCGCCCAGTAGCTGTGCTGGATGACAACTGATTTCCCCGTTCAACAATTTTAAAATAGAACGGCGTAATTTTAATAACGTCACCTTTAATCCCTTGAACTTCAATACGATCATACAATTTAAAATACTTTTTTCGAATTAACATAAACCAAGCAACAAGGTTATTCGATAAGTTTTTAATCGATAATGCCGTGACTATCGCAAAAATAAATAAAATCAACAAAATAGATTTTTGAACACGCATCCAAACACTAAATAACAATAGAATCGCAATCATGCTAATAAAAGCTTGTAATGCTTTATACACCATTGTTGAGAACTTTGCATTTTCAATCCCTCGATAAATCATCCATTTAGAAACTTTTAAAAGGCCAATTGTCATGACGATAATCATAGCTGAAAGTATGACTTTATGTGTCACATTCGCCGGATCATTCAAATACGTAGAAAAATCTTTGAAAAAATAATCGAGAAATAGTTGAATTTCATCGTTCATACTAGACACAACGCTTTCCGTTCATGAATTTTACAGATTACTTTATCCTATTTGATAGTATAACACACATAAATTAACTAAAATTTTTCTCTACAACTACTAGATTAATTGAGTGATGAGGTTTTAATTCCCCTCCCACAAACATTTTACTCATACACAACTACTCTATCACCAAAGGGATTTGAAGTATTATCGATATATTGTAGCCTCTTGTACAAAACGGCCTAGTGCGAAATCGTATGCTACTCAGTACAATTACATTGATACTGTTGAAACTTGTACACTTTATACAATGCTAACTCTGCAAAATCGCTCGCTTCCAATTCTTCTATGTTATCTCTGTCTAGTATATAAACTTTGACCAAAGGAGCTATGTCCATTTCAGCAAATTCCTTTACTTGCTCATCCATATTTCTATCGGGGTCTATAACATACTCATTCATGTCCTCGTATAAATGTTCATGAGTACAGACATCATAAGTCACTGCAATATAATTCATCAAAATTTCACATCTTTTCTTTATCAAATTT
>DATGUZ010000097.1:0-9848 GCA_035300865.1 Sporosarcina sp. | reverse complement strand
CAATCAATTGATTGTCGAAATCACTGAATTTATGAAGACTATAGTAGAATATACACCTTAGCTAATTTAATCATGTTTCACATGAAAAATCTAGTAGGTAAACAGAAGTTTCAGATTCTTCGTAACCGTTTACCATTTATTTAAACGACAAATTTATCCTATTTCCGTGAAAATAAAGCTTAAGGGACAGTCCAGGGCGTTCATAATCTTGAGCATAAAAACAATTTTTTAATTGTCCACAAAAAAACTATCCAGAAAGTCCATTGCTTTTCTTTCTGGATAGTAGTTTATTATCGCACTTGTTCTACATCGAAGCCTTTACTATTTTCTAGCAGCCATTCTAGTAAATTGACATCGATCGGAATGTTTACAATATCAACAATATAGCCTTCTTCATTAATAATATAGGTCGTTGGATATTCTTCAATTTTGTACAATGCTTCAACTTTACCGTCTGTATCCGTTAGCACTGGAAATGTGATTTTACGTTCTTCGATAAATGTTGATAATGCCTCATCTGCGTCTCTTTCTAAGTTTGTTAAGTTGACGCCAAGTACTTCGATGTCATCAGATTTCTGATGCTTTGCATAAAACTCTTGTAGCACAGTTAATTCGTCACCACATGATGGGCACCAAGACGTCCAGAAATTGACGAATGTCATTTTTCCATTTGAATCAGAAAGTTTCACCGTTTCTCCGTCAGTCGTTTGGAGTTCAAAGTCTGGTGCTTGATTGCCGACACCTAATCCTTTATCTAATGCAGGATTACGCATATCAGATTCTGCTTCTTGATCATCGTCTTGTTGCCCTTGTTCAAACGTATCCGCTTCTTCAATTAACTTTTGAATGTACGGAATTTCGAGCAATAAATTGGTTCTTTTCGTAATCATGCCTTCTTCATTAATCACATATGTTGTCGGATAAATCATAACATCATATAAATCTTTCACAATTCCTGCCTCGTCCATTAAGATTGGAAATGTTAACCCATGTTCTTCAACAAATTTTGGAACCTTTTCTTTTTGTCCCCGTTCTAGCGTCGTCATATTAACTGCTAAAATAGCGACATTATCCTCTTTTGCATAATCATTACTATATGTTTCCATATAAGGCATTTCTGTTTTACAAGGTGGACACCATGATGCCCAGAAGTTCAATAACACTTTTTGCCCTTTATAGTCTGATAGCTTTACTTGTTCACCATCTAATGTTGTTAATTCGAAATCAGGTGCTTGTTCTCCAGGATTGAGCCCCGCATCTTCATCCAAACTTTCATCCACTAGATTATCAGGTAGCGCTTCAATATTCGCATTTTCATATTCCGCAAATTTGTCTTGTTTTTTTGGTAAATTAACATTCGTTACAATCATAATGGTCACTAACGAAATGACAATCAATGCTCCAATGATCGTTCCAACCAATTTTAAGCCTTTCATTTCATCACGTACTCCTCTAATTTATAAATTCCATTCTCTCATCATGCTTATAGTATACTGGACAACGGTTATTCATGCTATGAATGGCTATCGTTTTCTTTCATTATCAAAAAACTCACTATCTTTACTAAATTTCCATAATATAGTATATTTAATCCTAATCATTTACTTGGGGGGATTTAAATGGGGAAGATCACAACTACAGTAGCAAATGACATTTTACAAGCGTATACGACGAGAAAACCGATTGACTTCATTCGTCATACATATTCTTTAACGGAAGCAGAAGCTTATGAAGTACAAGATGAACTCATTCAACAGCTCGCCACATTACAAGGGGCTTCCATTGCGGGATATAAAATTAGCATGACAAGTGTTGATACACAAGCCATTGCATTAACAGATGAACCCGCTTACGGTACGCTACTTTCAACAACACTGAAACAATCAGGTGATATCATCTCGATGGATTCATTATTTGAACCGTTAATCGAACCTGAAATCCATTTTATTTTACAAGAGGATTTATCGCCCATTGCGAATGAAGAAGAAATCATTTCGAAAAGCAAAGTATGTGCAGGGATTGAAGTGCCAGATGCACGTTACAAAAATTGGTTCCCTAATTTTTCTTTAGCAGATCTACTTGCGGATAACACAGCAACAGGACTTGTCGTATTATCAGAACCTGTTGACCCATTAACATTTGAACAATTTGCGAATGTTCAAATGGAATTATTCCATAACGGGTTAAAAATTAGTGAAGGAAACGCTTCAGCCGTGTTAGAAAACCCTGTTAGTTCTGTAAAATGGTTAGCTGGAAAACTGGCCGAACATGGAAAAACCTTAAAAAAAGGAATGGTTATTTCTTCAGGGACATTCATTTCACCCATCCGTGCTGAAAAAGGAACATACAAAATTAACTATTCATCAATTGGATCGGTCGATATTACTTTCAATTAAACATAACGCTAGCTTCTGTAGTTTTGAATGCCCAGAAGCTAGCGATCTTTTCATATAGGAGTGTTTTGTCATGACGAAAGAAATCTTATTATTTTTGCATGGTGGCGGTGTGGATGATTGGATGTGGTCTCAACAATTGCCAGCTTTTTCAGATTATGAATGCATCACACCGACTTTACAAGGACACGGCGTGCGTTCAGATGAACAGTCTTTTTCGATTCGACAAAATGCATTGGAAATCATTGCGTTCATTGAACAGCGATGTCAACATCGCATCGTTCATGTCATTGGATTTTCCGTCGGCGCACAAATTGCATTAGAAATCATTCACCTCCGTCCAAAAATGTTTCAAACGGCGATGATTAATAGTGCACTTGTCATTCCACAAAAAAGACTATATAAATGGGCACCTCTCTTAGCGAAATGGACAGCTCCACTCATGCGTTCAAAAACGTTCAACCAATTACAAGCAAAGCAATTAGGGATTCCTCAAGCGCTTTTTCCACATTATATCGAAACAAGCCTGTCCATCAATTCCAATATGCTTGCTGCATTGCTTCAAGAAAATCTCCAATTCTCTTTACCACCTCATCTCGATGAGACCTCCACCAAAGTCCTTGTTACGGTAGGAGGAAAAGAACGCCGAATCATGAAACAATCAGCACGACTCATCGTACAAGCGAATCATACTTTCCAATTAATCGAATGCTTACAGATTGGACATCATTTTCCATTGTCACATCCACAAGCATTCAACCAGCTTTTGCGTACGTGGATTGAACAACATACATAACACGCATTCATTGACGTCCATCCATAATTATGAAAAGATGAGGGGTAGACTTTTCATGAAGAAGGTGGAGTTATGACAAAAGAAGAATCATTTAATTTGAAAGAACATATTCCGCTCTTGATGGTTTTATTATCAGGTGCGTTTATAACGATATTGAACCAAACACTACTCGCAACCGCGTTACCTCCAATTATGAAAGATTTCAATGTATCCGAAAATACTGTTCAATGGCTTCAATCCATATTCATGCTCGTTAACGGGATTATGATTCCAATTACCGCTTTTTTAATTAATAAATTTACAACCCGTAAATTATTTATATTTGCGATTGGCATTTTTACAGTAGGTACACTTGTTGGCGCTATTGCACCGAGTTTCTCGCTCTTATTAGTTGGGCGTGTTTTACAAGGCGCTGGTGCGGGAATTATGATGCCGCTTTTACAAACGATTATGTTTTTACTCTTCCCACTTGAACAAAGAGGACGAGCAATGGGCTTATTTGGCCTCGTCATTGCATTTGCACCCGCGATTGGACCGAGTTTATCAGGCTATTTAGTCGATCATCACCCTTGGCGCAGTGTCTTTTTCGTCGTCTTGCCAATTGCGATTGTGATTTTAATCGCCTCTTATTTTGTTTTAAAAAATGTAACGCCACAAACAAATCCACCTGTCGACTTTTTATCAATCGTCTATTCGACACTTGGCTTTGGCGGGTTATTATATGGCTTTAGTATTGCAGGTACTGCCGGATGGACAAGTTATAGTGTAGGGATTTCATTAATTGTAGGAGCAATGACATTATTTTTATTCATTCGCCGACAACTATCATTACCACGTCCAATATTAGAATTTAGGGTTTTCAACTATCGAATTTTTGCCTTAACGACAGGACTTGGGATGATTGTGTTTGCCGCGATGATTGCTTCAACCGTCATTTTACCGTTATACATGCAAGTCATGTTAGGATACAGCGCACTTCACTCTGGTCTCATGTTATTGCCTGGGGCGATTGTAATGGGGGCTATGAATCCAATCAACGGCTATTTATTTGATAAGTTTGGCGCAAAATGGCTATTGCGAATTGGTTTCTTACTTGTAACAGTCATTACGTTTATGTTTTCAACTTTATCTGCAGAAACATCATTTGCTTATTTAGCAATTATGAACGCTTTTCGCATGTTAGGGATTTCAATGGTCATGATGCCTTCAACAACTTTAGGGCTAAATCAATTACCAAAATCGCTTATTTCACACGGAACAGCGATGAATAATACATTCCGACAAATGGCAGGTGCAGTAGGAACTGCATTGCTTGTAACAATCATGACAACTACCGCAACTACTGATGGAACAGTTGCCGGTCATATCCAAGGTGTGAATATGTCATTTTTCGTTACAGGTATTATCGTCCTCATAGGATTTTTATTAACCTTCCGCATTCAAGATACGCCATCAACATCCGAAAAAGCGGCTTAACATAAAAAGTACTTACAAGGTAAATGAAAGCCTCTGTAAGTACTTTTTAATTATGAAAATTGATATTGCTTCAATAATTGCTCTAATTTTAACGCAAGCCCAATATTCCCTTTTACTTTTAATTTTCCCATCATAAATGATGCTGTCGTATTTAAATTCCCTGCTAATAGCTTTTTAAAGTTGCTGACGCTTAAGATTAATGTGCAATCAGCGTCTTCAACTTTTTCTGACAATGTTTCAAATTGACCTTCTTTAAAAACTAAGCCATATTCTCCTCCTTCTTCTCCAGTTAATGTAATCGTATACGCAACATTCATCTCTGCATATGGTGCGGTGTTTGCAGTTAATTGCTCGCGAATTTCTTCCCAAATCGCCTCTGTTGTCATCGTTTCAATTTGCATATTCATCCTCCTATAAAATGAACAGTGATTCACTTTCTTCATTATACCATTTTATTCTACTTCTGAAAATGCTGAAAATTGAGTTTTCACTTGTTTTTCGATCTTAATTCTCAATTTTAGTCGCTTATTTTTAAGAATTAAGATAAAATAAACGATATGATAGGAATTATGAACGAAATGTTCATCTAAAGGAGAAGTAGCAAATGAAAAAGAAAATCGGGGTATTAGGGCTCATTTTCACTTTACTCATATCGTTTACATTTGGTCAAGTAGAAGTACAAGCAGCTTCGAAAAACTTAACAGTACATTTTATTGATATTGGTCAAGGTGACGCGATTTACGTGAAAACGCCAAATGGAAAAAACATTTTAATTGACGCTGGAAATCGTGCAAAAGGTCATGATGTCGTTAACTATTTAAAAAAGCAAAAAGTGAAAACGATTGATGTGATGATTGCGACGCATCCAGATGCAGACCATATTGGCGGATTGGATGAAGTATTAAATGCCTTTAAAGTGAAAGCAGTTTATGCGCCGAAAGTATCACATACAACGCAAGCTTATAAAGATTTTTTAAACGCGGTAAAACGCAAGAAATTAAAAATCAAAACTGCAAAAGCGGGTGTCTCAATCCCCGTCAACGATACTTCTGTGAAAATGAAATTTGTTGGACCGACAAAAAACTATGCAAAAAGTGATTTAAATAATTGGAGTGCAGTCGTCCACTTAACACATAAGAAGAATACTTTCCTCTTTACTGGAGATGCTGAAACGAAAGCAGAAAAAGATATGCTGGCGAAAAAAATAGTTGGTAAAGTGGATGTCCTAAAAGTTAGTCATCACGGTGCAAAAGGTGCAACATCTAAAGCGTTTTTAAATAAAGTCAAACCAACACATGCAGTCATTAGTGTTGGAAAAAACAATCGCTATAAACACCCAACAACCGAAACCTTAAATCGTTTGAAAGCCGCTAAAGCGAATATCTATCGTACAGATCGCCAAGGGACAATTCGTGCAACATCTAACGGAAGTACGGTGAAATTTAGCCAAAAGCCTGCAATTGCAGTGAAAAAGTCCTCATCAAGTTCATCATCTGCTACTACAACCAAGATGACAGCAAAGCTTGACAAAACAACGCCTAAACAAAATGGCACGGTGAACTTAACTGTTGGTGGTCTTCCAAAAGGAACGAAATATAAAGCTGTTTTCCATTATAAAAGTAAAAAAACAACTTATAATGGTACTGTTGGCAAAAAGTTACCTGTCAAAATCGGACGTGCAGCAAAAGGATATAAAGTAAAAGTAGACGTTACAGCAACATACAAAAAGAAAACTTATAAAAAACAAACATCATTTACACCAAAATAAGGATGTGATATTATGCGAGGAATCATTGATCAACTCGAAGAAGATTGGGTCATTGTTGAAATTGACGGGATAACAAAAGACTTCGCACGAGCACGTTTTCCAAAAGAAGCAAAAGTCGGAGACGTCGTCGACATTTCTGACAATCATATTACATTGTTACAAGGTGAAACCGAAAAACGACGACAAGAAATCGAACAACTAATGGAAGATGTATGGGAAGATTAACAACCTTCCTTCCTTTCGTTCAATAATCCCTTCTACCCCTATGAAACATCGTGTAGAAGGGTTTTTTCATACAGTATGCCAGACAAAACCGCTCTTCTCTCCTGATGAACAGCGCCAGATGAATGCTGATGACATGAATCACTACCCAAAATAGGTAATCTACATAACATCCCCTTTTCATTTATGCCTACCCAATCAACTGAAATATTTATGTCGTATTTTTACATCATATGTTTTTACTAAAAAGCAGGTTGTTAAATATATTATTTTACATTCTCCATAGTTGTGTTCAAAAAATGCGTATGCTATGATGAACGCATACAACTGTATACTGGAGAACTAGGTGTGATAAAGTGCAGCATTGCTTTATTGCTTAAAAGGGAAGACCGGTGCAATTCCGGCGCTGTCCCGCAACTGTAATTCGGAGCAAATCGATAAACCACTGTTTCTATTGCTAGAAATGGGAAGGGTCGAGGAGCGATGATGATGAGCCAGGAGACCTGCCTATACATTCTCACGATAACCGTGCCTACGGAGGATAGGAGGTGTTATATACAAAACGAGTAGCGCTATGTCATTTTTTTACATACACATATCTACGCTTTTTTCGTATGCAACCAAACAACCTTCCACAAAATAAGGTTGTTTTTTTATGGCCAAATTGGAGGTGCAAAACAAATGGAACAATCAATCACATATTATGTAGACAAATTAAAAACGAGCATGATGAACCGTTTAGTAGACGAAGGAGCTGCCTCATTAAAAGACTGTTATGAACAATTATTACTTGAACTACAATCTTCATCTATAAACATTGAAGAGAAAGAGCGTACAATCGCTACACTTACAACAGCTTATGAACATGTACGCCATGAACTACATGAGCCTGAACAGCTTGACTATCAGCATTCTTCTATGTAACGACCAGTCCAATACACATTGAATGGATTACGTTAAGATGAGGTGACATTGCTGTTCACGCAAAAGTATTTTCACATGACGCCCAAGATGTTTACACATAAAAAAACAGGATATGAAATGATAAAATGCTCGCTTCATATCCTGCTTCTTTAAACTTATGGAAGGGTTAATTGCCATGAAACGCCGTAACGATCATTGACCCAACCAAATTTTTGACTGAAACCATAATCATCTATTGGCATTAGCGCTTGTCCACCGTCTAATAATTTTTCGTATAACGTATCAATCTCTTCTTCCGTTTCACATGTCAAATAAATTGAAAAAGACGGTGTAAAATCAAATGCATGTTGAACATTGCTATCAATACACATAAACTGTTGTCCCTTTAATGTAAAGCTCGCTTGATGGACAGATCCTTCTGCTCCTGCTTCATTCGCACCATAACGAACAATATTCCCAATCTCCGCGCCCTCAATTAACGAGGTATAAAAATTCATCGCTTCTTCAGCTTTCCCATCTTGAAACATTAAAAACGTATGAACACTTTTCATCAAAAACGCCCTCCTTTTCGCGGTTGTGTAAACAACTCATTTTTAATCATCAAATAATTTTCCATTTCAAAAATCAAGTAGTACAAATTTGCACGTACTTCAAACTCTTCCCTTACTTTTGGAAGCTCCATTTGCCGTACCGTTTCTTTTAACGATGCTAATTCGTCCAAAAACTTGTCAGTTGTATTGCCAGAGTGAACATTCTTACTTAAATTTTCTAGAAATTGTGCAAGCATCTCTTTCTGTGTGACATGAACACTTTCTGTTGAAACGATCGCGACGACTTTCATCATTTGAACTAATAACGCCAGTTGCTGCTCTCTCATCTCTAAATAGTAATAATCCTTATCTTCTTTACGAAACAAATGATTTTCAATATGTTCAGCTGCAACGCTTTTCGCTTCGTTAATGAGCGTTTCCGCTTCCAACACTTCTTTCCCATCCCACTTACGTGCATCATCTCTTAAGAACGCAGAAAACTCGTATAAAATCACTTCAAACTTTTCTTCAATTCGAGCTTTGTAGTTATCAATGTTTTCTTTCATATTCGGCATTATACTATTCACAAGTAGCGCAATGCCCATCCCGATAAAAATGACATACAATTCATTTAAAAATAAATCCATGCTGGCACCTTGAATGGTATACACATGCAACACGACGACCATACTTGTCACAAATCCACCTTGTATGTGGAGTTTCATTAATAGTGGAATAAAAAATAATATGAATGCTGCAAATACAATTGGATGATAACCAACGACTTCAAAAACAGCTGCGCCGAGCATTAAAGATAATACAGATGCTAAAAATTTTTCTTTCATTGTAATTAATGTTTTCTTCTTCGTCTTTTCAATACACATAATAACAATAATCGCAGCAAACGTTGCAAATTCTAATTGTAGAAAACTTGCAACCCACACAGCCAATCCTGCTCCGACCGCTGTTTTAATCGTACGAAAGCCCATTCCTTTCACATCAACATCATCCTTATTCATACTGTGATACTAAACTATCTATACTGTATCATATCGTTGACGAGATTCACCTTGTATGTATAAACTTTTCCATTTCTTATCCATAAATTTACAATTTTTTCACATTCCACTATTTTTCCATCACAGGATAATGATTCAAATCATTTACTAGACACAGTTGAAAGTTTTTTCATTTCCTATTTGCGTACATAAAATGAAACTTCAATCAGTGGAGGGCTTCATCCCCCACTGATGATTAGTTGAATCAATCGGGCTTTTACAGTCAGTTGATCTCCCACTTATTTTTACACTTTTGCTCAAAACTTGAAGTGGGCGTCTTACTGCCTGTTAATGCGGGATAAATGATGTGTTTATTTTCATAAACAAAGAACTTTATCCATATACATATCGTCATAATCATACTTATCAATAAAGTGATTTTTTATAAAAATACCGTATAATCAAGAAAGGATAATCATAAGATTTTGTACGTATTCCTATGAGAAAGTGAGTAAAAACATGTCAGTTATTCAAGGGTTAATAAGTTTTATCATTCATATTGACACTCATCTAATGGAAATCATTGAGATTTTTGGTGTTTGGTCATATGCAATCTTATTTTTGATCGTATTTGTTGAAACAGGATTAGTTATTTTTCCATTTTTACCAGGAGACTCCCTTTTATTTGCAAGTGGTGCATTTGCAGCAATGGGGTCCTTTCATATTATTAATTTACTCATC
>DATGUZ010000096.1:0-3765 GCA_035300865.1 Sporosarcina sp. | reverse complement strand
ACCACATCGACTTTCTGGTGGCCAAAAACAGCGGATAGCGATCGCAAGTGTCTTGGCTATTTCACCACAAGTTATTATTCTGGATGAAGCGACAGCTATGCTTGATCCAAAGGGACGCACTGAAATTATGAGTACAGTCTCCACTGTTCGAAAACAACATGAAATGTCACTAATTACCATTACACATGATTTAACAGAAGTCATTCATGCAGAACGTGTCATCGTTATGAATAAGGGTGAGATTTGGGCAGAGAATGACCCAAGGGGAATTTTTGCAAAGAAAGAAGAACTTCAGGAAATTGGTTTAGATGTTCCTTTTGTAACTACTTTAGCAAATGAGCTAAAAGAAGCTGGAATCATCATTACAAGTGAACCATTAAATCACCGGGAATTGTTGGAGGACTTATGGACATCACATTCGAAAATGTAAGTTACACATATCAACCAAAGTCACCCTTTGCACATCAAGCATTAGACAATATTTCATTTCATATTCCATCAGGTACATTTGTAGCTGTTGTTGGACATACGGGTTCTGGTAAATCAACATTAATTCAACACCTAAATGGCCTAGTCTCACCAACTGAAGGTAAAGTAAAAATAGGCGAATTTACATTAACGAATGATGAGAAGCCAAAGAATATGAAGGATTTACGAAGCCGTGTTGGGGTTGTTTTTCAATATCCTGAACATCAGTTATTTGAAGAGACGATAGAAAAAGATATTGCCTTTGGACCAGAAAACTTTGGCGTATCAGCTGAGGAGATCGATCAGCGTATAAAAAATATTATGCCGGAAGTTGGTCTTTCAGAGCACTATTTGCAACGTTCACCATTTGATCTGAGTGGAGGACAAATGAGACGAGTAGCCATTGCTGGTGTTTTAGCGATCCAACCAGAAATACTCGTATTGGACGAGCCAACAGCAGGATTAGATCCACGTGGACAAAAGGAAATTATGAACATGTTTTATCGGCTACATCAACAACAAGATTTAACGACGATTCTTGTGACACATAGTATGGAAGATGCTTTAAAATATGCTGATCACGTCATTATTTTAAATAAAGGCAAGCTATATATGGAAGGTAAGCCGCTCGATGTATTCACTCAAAGGGAAACCTTGCAAAATGTTAATCTTGACGTGCCAGAAGTGATCCGTTTTTTACAACAGTTTGAGCAAAAATTTGGTAAGGAAATCCCTTATCAATATCAGCCAATATCAGAAATTGCTCACTCTATCAAGGATGTTGTAAAGGGGGAAAGCATCATATGAACAATTCAGTCATCATTGGTCAATATGTTCCTGGTGAATCGATCGTCCATCGCTTAGACCCGAGAACGAAAATCACGATTATATTTTTCTTTGTACTCTTTGTATTTTTCGCGAATAGCTTTTTAAGTTATGCACTATTAACGGTCTTTGCATTATTAAGTGTTTTCTCAACAAGAATCCCATTTCGTTTCATTGCGAAGGGTTTAACACCTGTTTGGTTTCTGATTGTATTTACTTTTATGCTACATTTAATTGTAACGAAAGATGGAGCCGTCCTTTTTGAAGTTTTTAATTTTAAAGTCCATGTTGGTGGTGTCATTCAGGGAATTGCGATCTCCATGAGGTTTTTCCTGTTGATTTTGATTACTTCATTGTTAACATTGACAACTACACCAATGGAAATTACGGACGCGATCGAGTATATGTTACATCCTTTAAAGAGGATTAAATTTCCGATTCATGAACTGGCTTTAATGATGTCCATTGCGCTTCGGTTTATACCGACACTCATGCAGGAAACGGATAAAATATCGAAAGCTCAAGCTTCAAGAGGTGTAGATTTTAGAACGGGACCAATAAAGCAACGCATTAAAGCAATCGTACCTTTGTTAATTCCTTTATTTGTGAGTGCATTTAAACGTGCTGAGGAGCTGGCAATGGCTATGGAAGCAAGAGGATATAATGGTGGAGAAGGTCGAACCAAGCTTCGTGAATTAAAAGTAGGAAAACATGATATAGCTATTTATCTTTTATTTATAATTGTAATTATTGGATTATTTTATACGAGAAACTACTAAAGTTTTTCCCTGTTAGAAAGAAGGCTGGCTTATGGTAAGGAAAATTAAATGTGTGCTAAGTTACGATGGTACAAATTTTTCTGGCTTTCAAATCCAGCCTCGAAAGCGGACGATACATGGTGAGATTGAAAAAGCATTAAAAAAGATTCATAAAGGTTTGGAAGTAAAAGTTCAAGCCTCGGGCAGAACAGACTTAGGTGTTCATGCTAAAGGGCAAACCATCCAATTTGAGACCCCATATGAGCTACCGATGTATAACTGGAAAAAGGCGCTCAACACACTTCTACCAGATGACATATTTATTCATCATGTAGAAGAAGTGCCGTTAACTTTTCATGTTCGTTATGATGCCATTGAAAAGGAATATCGCTATTATATATGGAATGAAGAAGGACATGATGTTTTTAAAAGAAATTATGCCTACCAATTTCCCTATGCTTTAAATGTAGAAGCGATGCAAGAGGCTTGTCTGTATTTACAGGGAGAACATGATTTTACAACTTTTTCTTCTGCCAAAGCAACCATCAAAGGTAGCAAAGTACGAACGTTATCACAAGCAACATGTGAGAAGCGTGGAAGTGAAATTGAATTTATCTTTAAAAGTAATGGTTTTTTATATAACATGGTCCGAATTATTGTTGGCTGTTTAATTGATATTGGACAAGAACGAAGAATGCCGACAGATATTCCAAAACTTTTGGAAAAAAGGGATCGCCAATTGCTCGGAGAAACGGTTCCACCACAAGGTTTATATTTGTGGGAAGTGAAGTATAAATAGCAAAAAAAAGAGACGCGAAAAGCTTGACAGAGATCCATTAGATAGTATATGATAAACTATGGTAATTTATTTTTAGACCACGATTAGCCCCGAAATCTAATTGTGTTTAAATAGATGAACGATAAGCTTAATTAAAAAGAAGTAATACTGAAATATGGAGGGAAACCAATCATGCGCACAACTTTCATGGCGAATGAAAATAATATTGAACGCAAATGGTACGTTGTGGATGCTGAAGGGCAAAGATTAGGACGTTTAGCAAGTGAAGTTTCTACGATTCTTCGCGGTAAACATAAACCAACTTATACGCCACATGCTGACACAGGTGATCATGTAATTATTATTAACGCTGAAAAAATTGAACTAACAGGTAACAAATTAACGGACAAAATGTACTACCGTCATTCAGGACATCCAGGTGGATTAAAAGAGCGTAATGCAGAAGAAATGCTTGCAAAATCACCTGAAAGAATGTTAGAGATTGCTATTAAAGGTATGTTACCTAAAGGACCACTTGGTAGTAAAATGGGTAAAAAATTGCATGTATATAAAGGTGCGGAACATAAAAACCAAGCACAACAACCAGAAGTTTATGAGCTTCGTGGGTAATTAAAAGGAGGTAAAACAATTGGCACAAGTACAATATTACGGCACAGGCCGTCGTAAAAAATCAACTGCACGTGTTCGCTTAGTACCTGGAACAGGTCGTATTGTTATCAATGACCGTGAGGCAGCTGACTATTTCCCATATGAAACACAATTAATTATTATCAATCAACCACTTGTTACTACTGAAACAAATGGCACATATGATGTACTCGTAAATGTTCATGGTGGAGGATTCACAGGACAAGCTGGAGCAATCCGTCATGGTATTGCTCGTGCACTATTACAAGCTGATCCAGAATACCGTAA
>DATGUZ010000095.1:0-5684 GCA_035300865.1 Sporosarcina sp. | reverse complement strand
AGTATGATTCTTGTTTTGTGACAACTGCCATTTGTGATAAGTAATTGGCCATTGCTGAAGGTTCATCTACATCCTTTTTTAATGCTTGCAAACCAATTGCGTACTTTCCTTCTTCTATTTGAATGATGTTTTCACTCATATGTGTGAAGCCTCCTCAAAAATTTCTTCTTTTTTTAAGCATCTTTATCGTTATCATACCATTGAAAGTACAAAACAGAGAAAAGTTTGCCTACTGTATATCTAGACTAAAAACTTATAGAAGTCTTTTCAACATGTCTCGTTTTTATTCATGTAGATAAGGGGCGCAACACTTCATGCCGGTCAATACCTGTTTTACGTGGCTTCATCCGAAACATCTCCTTTTAGATTGAGTTTATATGAAAAAAGCATCTACAAAATGCTTAATGCTTTAATATTGTCACGATGAATATATGTACACTATGCCATATGAAAATCGAAATGATCATGTCAATTGATGGTGATTTTTAATCCATTCTTTTTAAAATGAGGTAGCAATTTCCCCGTCTTTATGATAGAAATAAAAGAGATTGTAAAGGACTCCTTTAATAGTCTTAGAACTAAAAGTTTAAATATATATAGGATAAGGAAGATATTATGAATACATTATCACAACAATGGTTTGGAAATATACGGGCTGATATTCTAGCTGGCATTGTGGTCGGATTAGCATTGATTCCCGAAGCCTTGGCTTTCGCTTTCATTGTCGGCGTCGATCCAAGAGTAGCGTTATATGCATCTTTTACCATTGCAGTCATTATTTCGTTTGTTGGTGGTAGACCAGGGCTCATTTCAGCTGCTACAGGTGCAATGGCATTAGTGCTCGTCAATTTGATGGCAAATCACGGTTTAGAATATGTACTTGCTGCAACCATTTTAACCGGACTTATTCAATTTATTCTAGGTTTATTTGGTGTAGCGAATTTAATGCGATTTATTCCGAATTCTGTCATGTTGGGCTTCGTAAATGCACTAGGCATCATGATTTTTATGACACAATTGCCTTATTTAATCGGGTTCAGTATGACAACCTATCTATTCGCAATTGTCACCTTGCTATTAGTTTATATCATACCTCGTTTTATAAAAGTTATTCCTGCACCACTTATTGCAATTATTATTATGACGACGGTGGCATTGATTAGCGATGTGAAATTGCAAACAATTGGTGACTTAGGAACAATGCCTAATACATTACCAACTTTTTTCATTCCGAATGTCCCTTTCACATTTGAGACAATAAAAATTATTTTTCCATATGCTTTAGCATTATCAATTGTTGGTTTGCTAGAATCTTTACTTACTTCACAAGTATTAGATGACATGACGGATACACCAAGTAATAAAAACCAAGAAGCACGTGGTCAAGGGATTGCAAACTTTATCAACGGATTTTTTGGTGGAATGGCTGGTTGTGCGTTGATCGGTCAATCCATAATCAATGTAAAATCAGGCGGTAGAGGACGTTTATCTACATTCACTGCTGGCGTCTTTTTAATGTTTTTAATTATTGTCTTAGGAGATTTCGTTGTGCAAATTCCAATGCCTGTGTTAGTAGGTATTATGATTATGGTCAGCTTTACTACTTTTAATTGGGGATCGTTTAAATTTTTAAAACAAGCGCCTAAATCTGAATCTATCACGATGATCTTAACTGTAGCGATTATTTTATATACACATAACTTGGCAATTGGTGTTGTTTTCGGTGTCGTGTTAAGTGCGCTTATCTTTGTTAGCAAAGTTTCGCGCGTTACTGTCATCTATGAAAATGCAGAGTATAAAGTAAAAGGACCGCTATTCTTTGCTTCGACAACAAAGTTTGTCAAAGCATTTAGCGACATACAAGATGAAAAAGTAATCATCAACTTTTCAGATAGCCAACTATGGGATGAATCAGCTGTTGGCGCCATTGTCAAAGTAAAACAACAGCTAGAAGATCGAGGCACTCAAGTCCAATTAACTGGATTCAATACATCTAGTCGAAAATTATATGAACAATTAACATAAGGAGGGATTTTGATGAGAATTGGCATTGCCATAGATGGGTCAGAAAATGCAGTTCGTGCAGCAAAACACGCTATTTTTTTAGCTAAACATTTACCGAATGCACAGTTAGAAATTATTTTTGTCGCGGATGTTGATAAAGCCGTAGACGATCGTTTATTAACACAAAGTCCAGAAAGCTTAACATTAATACGCTCACAAAAAGTCCAACCAATTGTAGAGTTAGCAGAAGAAGCAAATATTCAAGCTAACGTTACATTATTGAAGGGAAATCCGAGCGAAGCCATTATAAACTTCGCAAATCATGAAACGATTGACCAACTGTTCCTTGGTAGTCGCGGATTAAATACCTTTCAAGAAATGATTCTCGGAAGCGTCAGTCACAAAGTGATGAAACATGTCAAATGTCCCGTTACAATCGTAAAATAAGCACCATGAACAGCAAAGCACACTGCCTAGCCAAACTTGACTGGGACAGTGTGCTTTGATTGTTTTATTCAACTTTAGTAGGCTTGTCACACCGTATTTTACATCTCTTTGTTTGTTGTAAATGAAAGATGAGCGTCAAGTACTTCGCTACTTACCGCATTTCTACTAGATGATTAGTTTTTCACAACTTCTTGTCCACGTACATTCCAAGTAACTGCAAAAAGTACTATCGCAAATAGACATGCGACTGTTAGTAATGCAAATCCTGCATTCCAGCCAGAGAAGTCTACCATGTATCCCATTAAAGCGTTTGCTGCGACACTTCCGCCTAAATAACCAAATAATCCTGTTAAACCAGCTGCTGTTCCCGCTGCTTTCTTCGGAACATAGTCAAGCGCTTGTAAACCAATTAACATAACTGGACCGTAAATAAGGAATCCAATTGCAATAAGGGAAATCATGTCTATTAAAGGATTTCCAGGAGGGTTAAACCAATAAACGAGTACTGCAATTAGCACCCCTACCATGAAGACAACCCCTGCTGGTCCTCTACGCCCTTTGAATACTTTATCTGAAAGCCAACCCGCTAATAATGTACCAGGAATCCCTGCCCATTCATATAAGAAATATGCAAAACTAGACTCATTCATACTGAATTCTTTTTCTTCACTTAAATATGTCGGTGCCCAGTCTAACACACCATAACGTACAAAATACACGAAGATATTGGCAAATGCGATTGCCCATACCCATTTATTATTTAATACATATTTAAATAGAATTTCTTTTGTCGTTAATTCTTCCTCGAAAACTTCTTTTTGTTTCGTCGGATAATCGTCTCGATATTCTTCAATTGGTGGTAAACCCATTGATTGTGGTGTATCGCGAACGAGTACATAAGTTACTACAGCAAAGAAAAGCGCAACCAATGCTGGTAAAATGAAGATTCCTTCATATCCTTTTGAAGCTGGTAATAACACAGCAAACATTGAAGCACCCGCAATAGCTAGTGGCGCCATCACTCCGCCACCAACATTATGTGCGACGTTCCATAAGGCTGTTTTTCCTCCACGCTCACTCACACTATACCAATGTGTTAACACACGTCCTGCAGGAGGCCAACCCATTCCTTGCACCCATCCATTTAGGAATAACATAATAAACATAATGGCAACTGTTGATGTAAAGTATGGAATGAGCCCCATTGCTAAACTAATAATGGCAGAAAGAACCAAACCTAGCGTCATAAAAACCCGCGCATTACTTCGATCTGAAACGGTCCCCATCACAAATTTACTTAATCCATACGCAATTGAAATAGCAGATAATGCTAATCCTAGCTCACCACGCGAAAAACCTTCTTCGATTAAATATGGCATCGCTATGGTAAAGTTTTTGCGCAGTAAATAATAGGCTGCATAACCGATAAAAATACCAATGAATACTTGGAATCTAAGTTTTTTGTATTCAGCATCAATTTTATGCTCTGGTAAACGCTCCTGATGAGCAGCCGGCTTTAAAAAATTAAACACAAAACTTCCTCCTTTTTTCCTGTTCCGACAAGTACTAGATGGCAGACAACAAAAAAGCCATTCTTTTAGGCTCCTTCAAAAAAATGAAAGGTGCCTAAAAGAATGGCTCTCCAACTCTCAACCACAGTTAACTTGTATGGTTATCGTAAGCTCTTATGTAAACGATGTCAATTACTTTTTTACTATTCGTAGAATTGAAAAGAACGCAAGTATATAAAATACCAACAGTCATTTCTTTGTTCCATAAAATGACGAATTTCATACGTAAATTACGCACATCATTTTGATGTATTTTGATCCAATATATTTCATTCTGCTATGCATAGATGATGACGGCATCACACTGCTTACTAGTCTTCGATTTGCTCTATATAATCTTCAACTAAGTATCCATAGTGATAAGATACGATATAGCGAATCGTTTCGATTTTCCTATGAGGGTCTGAAGGATCTGTCTGAATGGGATCCGTAAACTTCTCTTCAAATGCCATATCCGCGATTTTTCTCAATAAGATTTCTGGCTTAAAAATTTTCAAATTCACACGAATTCTTTCTCGTTCTGGTTTTGTTTTATCAATGATAATGATTTCGTTATAAGATGGATACCAATTCACAATATCCTCATAAAAAACTTGTTGGATTTTTTTACCGTTTTGTAGCTCGATATAATGTTCAGTCTCAAGATAAGACGTATTATACGCTTTTTTCACAAAAACAATTGCAACAAAAAAGATCCATGCGATAATACCACAGACAATTGCCATCTCTTTCTCTCGCATCCAAACACCAGCAGCTGCTAATAAGAACATAAAACCATCTAAAATGATTAAAAATCTTAATAAAAACTTTGGGAACGTTCCAGGCCGTTGCCTATTGCCCTCACGTTTTGGATGATTCAACATTCGATGACTAAAGTTGACAACCAAAATGACTACCAGTCCTATAATAGCTGGCACAATGAAGCCGATAAATTCATGAGCCATAGAATAACCTCCATTTAGTAGAATAGCTATTGTTCATTTCCTTCATTGAACAGTTTTAAACATATGAAATATGCAATAAGGAAGCATTTGAATAAGGATTACGGATTGCCAAATGATTGACTAAACCACATACCGTACCTTACCATTTGTCGAACTTTTTCCAAGCGCATCATTTCATATTGCGCTAATGCCTTGAACGCTTGTTGTTGTTCAAGTCCTGTTGACACTGCCTGACCGAGTGCAACTGCATCTAATAGAGAAGCATTAAATCCACTTGTATCCGTGAAATGTTTTTGCCAAATCTCGCGACTCAGATTTGACGGATGCATGTTATTTATTTAAGCTAACGAATAAGCGTTATATAAAGATGACATGTTGTACATTGGAGGTTGTTCTTAATGAAATTTGTTTATCGTGAAGATGATGTTCGAGAAACCATTATCACACAGATTTTTCCCGAAGTTCCTGAGAAGTTGACACGATTTTCGCTTCAACAGATTGCAATTGCGAAAATCATAAAAGTAAATGGTGAGAAAATGCTGTCAAGTTGCGTGCTAGAAGCTGATAATCGAGGGGTCCTCGTTGTGCACATGCATCATTTTAAAGTAGATAAAGCGATTGGATATGATTATTTTGCGTTTTCTGACTTACAAGGAATTCGTATTAAAGAAGGTATGCTATTTTATAAAATGACCTTCCAGTTTAAAGACGGCCGAAA
>DATGUZ010000094.1:0-4511 GCA_035300865.1 Sporosarcina sp. | reverse complement strand
TCTAATGGAATGGCATCAACAGTTTGCATATCTTCATGCAAATCGAAAATACTTATATCATTTGCTTCAATTTGTTCAGGATTATTTTCCGGCGGTAAATTTGAAAAAAGTTCGCGTCTTTGATCTATAGAAGGGCGTTTTTTCATGTTCATCAATCCATCCTTTCAGTTCATAGATAGTATGGACAACATCGCCAAAAACATAACAAAAACGATGACAACATGTATCTTTCAACATGCCATCATCGTTTGTGCAAGGAGATATGAAACTGTTATTTTGAATAACGATCTTTTAACTCATCAGCTTTCTTTTGTGCATTTTCTTTTAAATCGTTCGCCTTTTGTTCAGCTTTGTCTTTCATTTCATCAGCTTTTTTGCTAACGTCTTCTTTTACTTCACCAAACTTTTGTTGTGCCTCACCTTTTAACTTATCGAATTTCCCTTCGCTTTGTAGTTCTGCATCATCTGTTGCATTTCCTACTTGGTCTTTCACTTCGCCTTTCGCTTTGTTTACAGATCCTTTTACTTTGTCTGAGAAACTTTCTTTACTCATGTATAAAACCTCCACCTTATTGATATGTTTATGTACTATCCATACCCGAGCAATGAAAGATTTAAACGTTATATAAACAAAATTATGCATGACAATTTGCGATATAAACGTGGCAATTGTAAAAAAACATCAAATTAAGTAGAAAAAGATTAGATTAGGTATAGATTATTTTGAATATTTCGTGTATAATGAATGGTAACTTTATCCTTTAGCACGTTGAATCGCTAAATGAGAAGGTTGAACAACTAATCATATTAAAATTCCCAATGTTATTGCGCAAAGAATGATATATACGTAAAGGGGTGGCAAGCATATGATTAAAAAAGGTCGATTTGCAGTTGTCGATGGACAAGAGTATGAACTGATTTCAAGAATGGAACAATATTACATTGTATCAAGAAATATTTTTGATTTATCCGATGGCTTTAAGCAGTATGATCGAAACCGAAACTATTTTTTAAAAGAAATTTGTCTTGCCGAAATTGAAGATGCTTATGAAATTTTTCCGTATGTCATCGTAGAGAGTTATCGCTTTTCAGTGGAAACGATGAACGAGTGCACTGGCGAAGTGTTGTTAGTGACAAGCAATCCTTTCGTACAAAAGCGATTGAATGTAAAGCCATATCGTGCAGGGGAGTTTATGATTGAAATGTCGATCGGCGAATTAATTATTGAAGAAGATAAAATGGCTATTTTAGGATTTGAACATAGAAACACTTATAAATTATTTCAATCATAATTTTCAAGAACTAACCCTATCCGTTAGTTCTTTTCTTTTTTAATAAATCTCAAAATAATGCTATCTTACAATAAATACGAATGTTATGATGTAATTACATTTATAACGTTTGTGTTTTGTTTTGTGGATTGTTATAAAAGATGATGAAAAAGCATTTATTTTTTATAGGAGTCATATAAATTACATCAATTAGTATGGAGAAAATGTTATGAAATTGATTGATTGACGTTTTATTTCATGCTGATATACTTGATAAGTTGTAAAAAAATCATGAGGTTTTACATAGAAAGGTCGTCGAATTAATGAATGCATTAACAGGATTTAAGCGGTTCCGTTTCGCTGTTTTACTCGGTTTATTGGCTGCGATGGGGCCACTAACGATTGACATGTATTTACCATCGTTTCCAACCATTGCCGAGTCATTTGATACGACAGCATCACTTGTACAAGTAAGTTTAACGGCTTGTTTATTAGGGATAGGAATGGGGCAGCTTGTATTTGGTCCAATGAGTGATGTGTATGGTCGAAAAAAACCACTCATATTTTCATTAATTGGATATGGGATTGCATCTGCCATCTGTATGTTTTCCCCAACAATTACCGCATTTATTGCTGCTCGATTTTTACAAGGATTTGCAGCTTCGGCCGGAATTGTTATTTCGCGAGCGATTGTTCGTGATTCGTTTAGTGGACGTGCATTGACGAAGTTTTTTGCAACGCTCATGCTCATCAATAATTTGGCGCCGATATTAGCACCAATCTTTGGTGGAATGGTATTAGCATTTACAGAGTGGAAAGGGATTTTTGCGACTTTAAGTGTCGTTGGATTTCTACTATTTATCGTGATTTTAGTACGCTTTGAGGATACATTGCCAAAAGAAAGTCGTGTGCCGAGTAATTTTGGCAACACGGTGAAAAATTTTAAAACGTTATTATCAGATCGAGTATTTATGGGATATGCATTGGCGCAAGGTTTTATTATGGCTGGAATTTTTGCGTATGTTGCGGGAACGCCTTTCGTTTATCAAAATATTTACGGCGTATCACCGCAAACATTTAGTTTATTATTTGGGATGAATGGAATTGGGCTTATTATTGGAACTCAAACAGTAGGACGACTAACAGGCGTTCTTACTGAGCTCCAGTTTTTCAAAGTTGGGCTGAGTGTGTCACTGACAGCAGGAACTCTCTTGCTATTAGCTGTATTGTTTCATGGTCCTCTTATTACAGTTGTGATTCCAATCTTTTTCTTCGTTGCATCGATTGGTGTTATTTCGGCATCATCTTTTTCATTAGCGATGGAATCCCAAGGACATATTGCAGGAAGTGCTTCGGCATTACTCGGTTTACTGCCTTTCTTATTCGGTTCAATTACAGCACCGCTTGTCGGGATTGCTGGGGAAGAAACTGCGATTCCAATGGGCGTCATTATTTTTGCGGCGGGACTACTTGCGACACTTTCTTATAAAGGGTTGACGAAAGTGAACGTTACGCACAAAGAGATTTAAGGCAAGACTTTCAACAATTCATTTGTTTCGTTATAGAAGGCTGTAGATTAGGCATAGACTGGATTTAATTCGCCATAAGGTGCTGAATGTTGGGCATAGAGCCGTCTTGATTCGTCATAGCCCTTACCATTTTCGTTATAGCCATGAGATTCGGCATAGATTGTCTAGAATTGGGCATAGACTGGATTTAATTCGCCATAGAACATTGCAGATTGGGCATACCTCCATCCAAATTTGTCATAGCACATACTATTTTCGTCATAGCCATGCGATTCGGCATAGATTGTCTAGAATTGGGCATAGACTGGATTTAATTCACCATAGAACATTGCAGATTGGGCATAGCTCCATCCCAATTCGTCATAGCGCGCACTATTTTCGTCATAGCATTGAGATTCGCCATAGAGTAACCTAAATCAGGCAGAGCCTCATCTCAATTAAGCATCAAACTACCACATCATCTCGCCCCTTCATAGCGTAGCTTGGCGTGCGCATAAAAGCTGTCCTGAAATCAGCTTTACTGACGAGTTCAGGACAGCTTTTTATTTTACATAGCAGTTTGTTCAATTAATTCGCGCGTCAAAGTGAATTTAGGCGATATATCGTCATCGCCATTTGGTTCTACATCCATTACAACCGTAATGATACGTCGACCGTTAAATATGCCTGTACTTGTGAAACAAGAACCTGCTAGATCGGTATAGCCTGTTTTTAAACCATCAATCCCATTAAATGCCTGTTCCATATTAGGCAGCATGAGATTGGTATTCCAAAAAGTTTGCTGCGACGATGCCGTAAAATGAGACATCGTTGTAAAATCTAATATCTTCGGATAATTTGTTAGTAATTTTTGAGCAAGTATTGCGACATCATGTGCAGATGCACGATTTGTGTCTCCCGCACTTTTTCCAACGTAAGGACCATCTAATCCTGTAGCGTTGAAAAAGATGGTGTGTTGTAACCCCATTTGCGCTGCTTGCTCATTCATCATTGGAACAAAGTCGGCTTCTGTACCGCCGACCATTTCAGCAAGTGCAACAGTTGCATCATTTGCAGAAATTACAGTCATGGCGGTGAATAATTCTCGAACTGAATAAGATTGATTACGCACCATCTGCAGGTTAGAAAATCGTGGATGCTCTGCAATTTGCAACACAGCTTCACTCGGCGTATATTGCTGATCCCACTGAATAACGCCGGAATCTATCGCATGTAACACTATATATTGAGTCATCATTTTGGACATGCTCGCAATCGGGCGTGCCTCCTGATGATTTTGTTGAAATAAAATACGCCCATCTTCTGCATCCAGTACAATCATCGCTTTAGCTTGTTCGGTTAATTGAACATCTGACTGATAAAAAGAGTCGATAATCGGCTGTCTAAAAAATAGAAATACGCCTATCAGTAAGGCGATTAAAAATAGAAAAGTTAATCGTTTTTTCATGAATAAATCCTCGCGTTCTTATCGTTTATATGAGTATAACAACTAAAAATGAAGAAATACCTATCGTTTACCATTTTAAATCTTATTTTTTTCTGAAGAAAAGGGAGAATTCATGTGAAAAAAGCGAAAAGATGAAACTAACCTCGAAGTTTTGCGTAAAACAACGTATACTTATTATCAATAGCTTAGTCGGAGAGGAGTGGAAATATGACAAGAAAAGTATGGTTTCAAGTAGGCGTCGGTTTATTATTAATGTTGCTCATT
>DATGUZ010000093.1:0-23401 GCA_035300865.1 Sporosarcina sp. | reverse complement strand
CCGGGGTTATATTTATAACGCTCCGTATTTCAGGGGTTGCTATGAAAATGTCTGAATCTACACTACACAATATTTTATACATCGGAATAGCAGTTGGAGTAGTATTCACGCTTGTTTCATATTTATTTCCCAATACGAAACGTAATCATCACACTACAAAAACAAGATAAGATTGATTTTATGAAGAAAATAACAATTGCTTTATTCCTAATGTTAATAATTTTATCTTGTTTTGGATTCAATATGCCCCGATTTCGGCTAATACACATGATAATCAGATAACAATCGTTAAAGGCACTGATAAACTTACTATACTTAAATTGGAGAATAAAGAAATTTTAGAACACCATAAGGTAGAAGGTGATGAATACTTTATAACTTGCACTGGCGATGAAGGTATTAGAATTGAAAGACATGGTAATAAAGTTCATCAAATTGACTTGGAAACAAATCAAGTTATTAGAATTGTCGAGCCTACTATCGAATATGAAACAGAAATAGAAGATTCAGAAGTAATTTCTCCGTATATGAATGATACAGGAGGGGCTGGAGGAGGATACAAACATATTAGAACTAGAAAAATGAGTATGGATGTGCGATTCTCAATACAATTAATATTTCTAGAAATAAGGTGCGGTATAGCCGTACTTTTTTTGCGCTCATATTCAAAATACCAGGATCCATCCTAATGCATCCTATAACTGCATGCATGTAAAAAAATATACCGAATCCCAAAAAATCATTTAGAAATATACTGGGGGATTCGGTATATCATTAACTTTATTTTTTTTGAATTTCAATTAACTTTATATATATTGTAATTAATAGACCAATGATTACACCGCAGAAAACTACATTTATAAAATAAGGTGTTAAATCCCCGTTGAATATAACAAGACCGATAAAAAAAATAAAAACAGTGAATACAACGCTTATAATTATATTTAAAAATATATTCAAATAAATACCTCCTATAAAAACGAACACAAAGGGATTACAACTTTAAGTTATAATCCTTATTTAAATAATATCATAGTATCGGTCATATTAGATTTTTTAAAATTTCCACCTACACTAATGCTTCCAGTTTTAATCTCAATTGTGCCTGTCAAACCTAACGTAACGTGTGTATAATGACCAAAAGCATTTGCCCTAATATCATTTGTATTCCCTTTTTTTACTTGAATAGATATATAACCATTATGATTATATGGATTTCTATCAGTTCCTATTTACTTCATAGAGGATGCGCAATAGGCTTGCGGGGAGAGAATCTGAGCCATTGATTGTAGTGGGAAGCGGCGACTCCAGAGAGATTAGCATGACAGCTGAGCTTCTACAGCTTGCGGTTTTGGCAAGAGAGGAGGCTCAACGAACACCCTTCGAAAAGCATCTACTCGGAACGTAAATCAATATCGCTACACAATCATGTTATAAAACAGCAGATGAACGATTTAAAGAGAAGAAAATTGTCGATGTAAGAAGCATCCACAAAAATTAGACTCAATCGTAAAAGAGTAGATTATGTTTTATTGAATGAGATTTGATATGATAGAATATAAAGTAATCAATAGACGAAAATAAAAGAAAGCAGGTGCAAGTTTGAGTAGGACAATCGCAATCGCAAACCAAAAAGGAGGCGTCGGAAAAACGACGACATCCGTAAACTTAAGTGCTTGCCTTGCCAAATTAGGCAAAAAAGTATTACTCATTGATACAGACCCTCAAGGAAATGCAACGAGTGGTGTCGGTATTAATAAAGGCGATGTAGACCAATGTATTTATAATATTTTAATTGATGATATAAACGTAAAAGATGTTATTTTACAAACTGAGGTGGAAAATTTAGACGTGATTCCTGCGACCATTTCGTTAGCGGGTGCTGAAATCGAACTTGTATCGACAATTTCAAGAGAAGTTCGAATGAAACATGCATTATTACCACTGGAATCGATGTATGATTATATTATTATTGATTGCCCACCATCATTAGGGTTATTAACGTTAAATGCATTGACTGCTTCTGATGCGATTATTATTCCAGTGCAATGTGAATATTATGCATTAGAAGGTTTAAGCCAATTACTAAGTACGATTCAACTTGTACAAAAACATTTAAATAAAGAACTTGTTATTGATGGTGTGTTATTAACAATGTTTGATGCACGCACGAATTTAGGGATTCAAGTCATTGAGCAAGTAAAAAAGTATTTCCAAGATAGCGTATACAAAACGATTATTCCAAGAAATGTTCGTTTAAGTGAAGCACCTAGCCATGGAGAACCGATTATCGTATATGATGCACGTTCACGTGGTGCAGAAGTATATACAGAACTTGCGAAGGAAGTGGTGCATAATGGTTAAAGGCCTTGGGAAAGGAATTAACGCATTATTCCCTGGAGAAATACTAGAAGAACAAACAGGTGACAAAGTTGAGCAACTACATGTAAAAAGTATAAAACCTAATCCATATCAGCCACGAAAAATATTCAATGATGAAGCAATAGAAGAATTACGTGATTCCATCCAAGAACATGGCATCTTACAGCCAATCATCGTTCGTAAACGTGATACGACGTATGAGATTGTTGCAGGCGAAAGAAGATTCCGTGCAGCACAGTTAGCAGGACTAAAAGAAATTCCGGCAATTGTAAAAACATTTACAGACGAAGAAACGATGGAACTTGCCATTTTAGAAAACTTACAACGTGAAGATTTAACACCGATTGAAGAGGCAGAAGCCTATAAAAATCTGCTTGATCATTTAAAAATCACACAGGAACAACTTGCAAAACGTCTCGGAAAAAGTCGTTCTCATATTGCGAACCATATGCGTCTACTTGCATTACCTGAAAAAGTACGCACACTTATTACAGACGGTCAATTATCAATGGGGCATGGGCGTGCGTTATTAGGACTAAAACATAAAAAACAAATCCCATTAACAGCAGAAAAAGTGTTAAAGGAAGGATTGAATGTCCGACAATTGGAACGTCTCGTGCAACAATTAAATGAAAATGTTCCACGTGAAACAAAGAAAGTGAAAAAAGATGTTTTCTTAGTAGAACAAGAATCTACTTTACGAGAATATTTTGGAACGAGCGTGAACATTAAAAAGAAGAAAGATAAAGGGAAAATTGAAATTGAGTTTTTCTCTGATGAAGATTTGCAACGAATATTAGACTTGTTAAATGAGTAAAAAACTGCCTATTTTGCGCTTGCAAAATAGGTCTTCTTTTTCCTACATGCTTTTCAACGGTGTAGAATGCCGATCTGTTAGAAAAAGATGACGTCGATAAGCAAGAATAATCGCATGGGATAAAATACGACTCATGCTAAAGGAAACGGAGAGTCTCGTACTTTGCAAAACTGCATTTTCCATAAAACCTGCTGTGTTGACAATGCCTTTTAAAGCAATATCTCCGACAGCGGGTAAGTTTTTTCCTGTTGCTTTTCCAGGTTGAAGGGCCTCGTTTTGAAATAAAAATTGGCCAATGGACTGTCTATTTCCTAGACATGCATCAATTGCGACGATAAAATCATTCGGTTGTTTCATAGAAAGAAGATTCATTTGCTCTTCTAGATTTAGCGCATGTAGTGGTTGATCTAAAGTACCAATGATATGAAAGGGAAAAGGTTGATATTCCGAAAGTTGTGTACCAACGAGAGGACCAAGTGCATCCCCTGTAGATCGATCGGTCCCAATACAACAAAAGACGAGATTTTCATGATCGAAAGGAATATGTTTGAGAAACAATGTACTTAATTTCCAAATGACATTTAATTCTTTATAATGGATACGATAACAATAAGATGTAGCAGCAGTAGAATGCATAAAATAAACTCCATTTCATGTTTTAACGATAGCATGGACAGGTATATTGTCATTTAAACAGTTTAGGAGGCGTTTCATGATTTTAGCAAAAGAAGCAGAAGGTACTGAAGCAGTTAGTAAATTAAAAGCTTTTTTATTAAACTCGGAAATATGGAGTTCTATTACGGACCATATCGTGAAGATTTTGATTATCATTTTATTAGCGTCCATAACAGTGAAAATTGGGAAAATGGTTATAAGGCGCATGTTTTCATTCAAAGTGAAAACAAAAATTCGACCATCTGAACGTCGAGAAAAAACACTATTGAAACTATTAGAAAACACATTATCTTATATCGTTTACTTTTCCGCGATTTTAGCGATTTTATCAGACTTTATGGACATTAGTGGACTACTAGCAAGTGCCGGGGTGTTAGGACTTGCAGTAGGTTTTGGTGCACAAAGTTTGGTGAAGGATGTTATTTCAGGATTTTTTATTATCTTCGAAGACCAATTTTCAGTAGATGATTATGTTCAAATTGGAGAAGCGGAAGGAACGGTTATGGAAATAGGGTTACGTACAACAAAAGTTGAAGCGTACGGTGGAGAAGTATATATTATTCCAAATGGAAATATTACAGAAGTCGTCAACTATTCGATTAATAACGGGTTGGCCATTATTGATATTAAAATCGATTACCATACGGATATTCAAAAAGCTGAACAACTCATTGAACATTTTATCTCTAATTTATCAGATGAATACGAAGAACTCGTTGCTTTGCCAACATTGATCGGGGTACAAGACTTAAATGCAACAGAAATCGTCTTTAGAGTGACGGCAGAAACATTGCCTGCAATGCAATGGGCATTTGGACGTCGATTTAGAAAAGATTTAAAATTATTTTTAGATGAAAACGGAATTGAAATCCCATATCCGAAAATGACTTATGAGAAAGTGGAAGGGAGTAGTTAAGGACATGCGTACAAAAGACTTTAACTTACATGATGTTGTTGAAATGAAAAAAGCACACCCTTGCGGAACGAATGCTTGGAAAATTATTCGTATGGGGGCAGATATTCGCATTAAATGTACTGGATGCGACCATAGTGTGATGATGCCACGCAATGAATTTACGAAAAAGATGAAAAAAGTGATTGAGGCGGCAGAGTAACAATACGCAAAATAGACATTTGAACGGGTTAACTCTATAATGAAAGAGTTGGACTGTTCACAAAATGAAAATGAATCTTATAACGAGATGAATTGATACAAATATAGCATAATGAACGAGATGAAAGGTCGTGGCATAGATGTCTTTAACGGCAGGAATTGTAGGACTTCCAAACGTCGGAAAATCAACATTATTTAATGCAATTACAAAAGCAGGTGCAGAAGCGGCGAACTATCCATTCTGTACGATTGATCCGAACGTCGGGATTGTAGAAGTACCAGATAAACGATTAGATAAACTAACGGAGCTTGTAACACCAAAAAAGACTGTCCCAACAGCATTTGAATTTACAGATATTGCAGGGATTGTAGAAGGTGCGAGTAAAGGTGAAGGATTGGGCAATAAATTCTTATCACATATTCGTGAAGTAGATGCCATTACACAAGTTGTTCGCTGTTTCGCAGACGAAAATATTACCCATGTTTCAGGAAAAGTAGATCCGATTCATGATATTGAAGTGATTAACTTAGAGCTTATTTTAGCGGATATGGAAAGTGTTGATCGTCGTCTAGAACGCGTATCGAAAATGGCGAAGCAGAAAGATAAAGAGGCAATGGTAGAAGAGCCAATTTTATTAAAATTAAAAGAAGCATTTGAAAATGAAAAGCCAGCACGTTCTGTTGATTTAACAGATGAAGAATTCGCAGTCATTAAAGGGATGAACTTACTAACGATCAAACCGATGTTATATGTAGCAAACGTTGATGAAGAGGATATTGTTACGGCAGATGACAACGAATATGTTCAAAAAGTACGTGAGTTCGCAAAAGAAGACAATGCAGAAGTAATTGTCGTTTGTGCGAAAATTGAAGAAGAAATGGCTGAATTAGACGATGAAGATCGCCAAATGTTCCTAGAAGATTTAGGCATTGAAGAAGCAGGATTAGACCAATTAATCCGTGCAACTTATTCTTTACTAGGGTATGCAACATACTTTACGGCAGGCGTTCAAGAAGTACGCGCATGGACATTCAAAAAAGGAATGAAAGCACCTCAATGTGCTGGGATCATTCATACGGACTTCGAAAGAGGATTTATCCGCGCTGAAACGGTTGCATATGACGATTTAGTTGCAGCAGGTTCAATGGCTGTCGCAAAAGAAAATGGGAAAGTACGTCAAGAAGGAAAAGAATATGTTGTACAAGATGGCGATGTTATTCTATTCCGTTTCAACGTATAATCGCTCATTACTAAAAAAGCTTGTATGCATCACGAGGAATCGCTCGTTGATCGCATGCAAGCTTTTTTACTGTGCCTTTTCATCTGGATTGTAAATATACATTTTCGGTAATGTCGGATCATCTTGTATCATCCAGTGATTTGGATACTTTTTTAATTGATGATACATACTAAAATCACCGGCGGCACCCCCAATGAGTAACGCAGAAATGATGAGTAAACTATTATGCCCAAGCACAATCCCGATGATGGCTGGGAATACACCCGTCATCCAAAATGGCAGTAACAATGCTTTTTTTACCGCGTGATTTGGCATATGAGTCGTCGTTGTGGCATACGCAATACCTTGTTTTAAATCGGCGCCTACTTTCATGGATTTCCATGGAACTTTTCCAAATAGATGAAAGCCAAGTAAATGAAAAAACTCATGTAAAACAATCAAAAGAATATAACCGATGGAAATGATCAAAACACTCAACAATAACGAACGAAGTGAAAAAGAAAATGTCGGTAAAGAATGGAATAGCCATTTCAAGCCAAATAACATGACGAGAGAACCAAGTGTAATGTAGAGGCTTTGCTTCAAAATCGTTTCTAAATGTAGTGAAATTACTTTATAATTTCTTGTGTCTTGCATCTATACTCCCTCCCCAAAACTGCTTATGAAATATCGTATCACAAACAATGAAAATCATCTGATGAAAATGGTTCGCTAACCCATTTGCCTATTGATTGAAATGGAGATGTGGTGACGCCTACGAGAACAACACAAGCTGAAGACCCCACAAGAGCGCAGCGACGAGGAAGTTGAAGCTGTACCCGCGACAAGCACCACAATGGAAACGAATATCAATATGGTGATTGACTGTTACATTCTCACCTCACAAATATTTTACGCTTACATGGTTGTATCACTAGTCGATGTGTGGTAGAATAAATCGATGTGAGTAATAGAAGTGTTACTTACTCCTTGCCAATTCATCATAGATGGAATTGGCCCAAGTCCATAAGGAGGTGACGAAAGATGAGAAAGTATGAAATTATGTATATCATGCAACCAACAATTGAAGAAGATGCGAAAAAAGCGTTAATCGAACGTTTTGACGGAGTCTTAACTTCAAACGGTGCTGAAATCATCGAGTCGAAAGAGTGGGGCAAACGCCGCTTAGCTTACGAAATCAATGATTTCCGTGAAGGTTTCTACCAATTAGTAACTTTAAATGCTACTGAAGAAGCACTTAACGAATTCACTCGTTTAGCGAATATTAACGAAGATATTATTCGCCACATGGCTATCCGTTTAGACGCGTAAGCCGAGTGAGTATATAAAACAAACAATAAATGATGAGGGGGTTGAATTCAGAATGATTAATCGTGTTGTATTAGTTGGTCGTTTAACGAAAGATCCTGAACTAAAGTATACGCAAAGTGGTATCGCAGTAACACGTTTTACATTGGCAGTAAATCGTACATTTACGAACCAACAAGGTCAACGTGAAGCAGACTTTATTAACTGTGTAACGTGGAGAAAGCAAGCTGAAAATACAGCGAACTTTTTACGAAAAGGAAGTTTGGCTGGCATTGATGGCCGTATTCAGACGAGCAGTTTTGATGGTAAAGATGGGAATCGTGTCTTTATGACAGAGGTTGTCGCTGACAGCGTACAATTCTTAGAGCCACGTAATGCGAATGCTGGCGGAGGCGGCTTTGAACAAAACTATGGTAATCAGCCACAAGGCGGTCAAAGTCAACAAGCACCGTTCCAACAACAAGGAAATTACCAACAATCAAACTATCAATCGAATCAACAACCAAATCAACAAAACTATACAAATATGAACGATGATCCGTTCGCATCAAATCCTGGACAAATAGAAGTATCGGATGACGATCTTCCGTTCTAATTTTATGCAGCGATTCATTGACACTAAAGGAGGTAAACATTCATGGGACAACGTCGTGGAGGCCGTAGACGCCGTAAAGTATGTTATTTCACGTCAAATAACATCACACATATCGATTATAAAGATGCAGACCTACTAAGAAAATTCATTTCTGAGCGTGGGAAAATCTTACCTCGCCGTGTAACAGGTACTAGCGCTAAATACCAACGTAAACTAACAGTTGCGATTAAACGCGCTCGTATGATGGCATTAATTCCGTTCAGCGCGGAAGAAAGATAAGACTGAAGTCACTTTAACCAATATAGGTTAGAGTGACTTTTTTTATTATAAGGATCAACGAGTTTGGTGTATGAAGAACCATTTTGTACTAAATCCTCCACTCTATCATAAGGTGTGCGTATGGACGGTGCGTTCATAAGGAACAAATGCACGCTGACAATATGTTTTAGATTGTTTTTCAATCATGAAGTATGTGTTGCAAAATAGAAAATATAGATATACATCTCGCGTCTTCTTCCTTATGTGTATTTTGGTTTCTACGTTGTAATCGTGATATAATGAAAAGAACAATCTATTTTTTTAAGATGTATTACAATGCGAAAATATTTCATAAGTCATTGTAAATTCAATCGCTCAGCAGAATGATGGAGTGATTATTGGAGGAATCGTAAATCATGCAAGATAACGCAAGAAAATTAACGTTTGGTGCAATGATGACCGCGATCTTTATCGTATTATGTGCGGTAAGCGTCTATGTACCGCTTATTGGGTCGGTAACGATGCTTTTTACACCATTACCAATTATGCTTTATCGATTACGTTATGATCGAAAAGCTTCATTGCTCGTAACATCTGCAGCAATGATTTTGTCATTGATTGGCGGATTATTACTATTACCAGTAGCATTTGTTTTTGGTGTGCTTGGATTTGTTGTTGGAGAAGCAATTGCACAGAAAAAAACGAAGCTCTATACGTTTATGGCTGCAGGCACTTCTTTTTTAATTTCAACGATGATTTTATATGTTGTCACAATGTGGGTGACGGGCATTAACTTTGTTGAAACCTTTACAGAAACCTTAATGAAGTCACAAGAAACGATGATCGATTACGCAACAAAACTTGGAAATATGCCAAAAGGATTTGAAGAACAGTTAACAGACACTTTACATATGATGTTTATGATTCTTCCTACGGCGTTTATTCTGTCGACATTTATATTTGGATTCCTTGTCATCGTGGTGAATTTACCAGTAGTCAAACGATTAGGCCATGAGGTGCCGACGTTTCCACCATTTCGTAAAATGAAATTACCTGTGCTCGTTGTGTGGGTGTATTTAATCATTATATTAATGCCATTATTTGGCGAGTTGGCATCAGGAAGCATGGCAGAACTCATTTATATGAATGGTTCATTTTTATTACGTTTTTTATTCTTATTACAGGGTATATCGTTTATTCAGCATATAATGTACGAGATGAAAGCGCAAAAATGGCTTTCTGTTTTACTAACCATAGTAGCGTTACTGATGAGTCCACTAACGATTATTATCGGGATATTAGACACGGGAATTAATTTACGTGCCTGGGTTGGAAATGACAAATCGAAGTGAGGAGATGAGGAAAGATGAGAACCTTTTTTAGAAAAAGAGCAATACGTATTCCATTAATTGGTTTATCCATTCTTGGCATGATTGCTGCTTTTTACTTGCTACTAGATCATTTTTGGCTCGGCCTCATCTATTCGACATTATTTTTATTTGTATTAGGACTCACATGGAAAATTGAAGATGATACATATCACTCAACAGAAAAGCATATTGAAACGCTATCTTATCGAGTGAAAAAAGTCGGTGAGGAAGCATTATTAGAATTGCCGATTGGAATTGTATTATTAAATGAAGAAAAAGATATTGAATGGACGAACACTTTTTTAACAAAAATCTTTTCGAAAGAAACGTTAATTGGAGAACCATTAATTGAAATATCCGAGCAATTATATAAAATTGCACAAAGCGATGCGTCAGAAGAGGCCGTCATTGAAATAGATGGCTATTCATATAAAGTAATATTTAATCATGACGAACGATTATTGTATTTATTCGACATTACTGATCAGGTTAAAATTGAAACATTGTATGAAGCAGACCGTACCGTTTTAGGCGTGCTCTTAGTCGATAACTATGATGAGTTAGCACAAGGTATGAACGATCAAACGAGAAGTCAATTGAACTCGCTCGTGACATCACTTGTGACGGACTGGGGGAAAGAAAACGGTGTGTATATTAAACGGACAAATTCCGATCGTTTTTTAGCGGTTTTTAATGAATCTTCACTAGAAAAAATCGAGCAAAATCGTTTTTCAATTTTAGATGATATTCGTGAGAAAACTGCGGAACAAAGTACGGGACTTACATTAAGTATCGGTGTTGGCGTTGGTTCAACATCACTCATCGAACTTGGTGAACTTGCTCAATCGAGTCTTGATTTAGTATTGGGGCGTGGTGGAGACCAAGTAGCGATTAAAGGTATTGATGGAAAAGTGAAGTTTTACGGTGGCAAAACAAGTCCACAAGAAAAACGTACACGTGTAAGAGCTCGAGTCATTTCACATGCGTTACGAGATTTAATTAAAGATAGCGATAAAGTATTTGTTATGGGGCATAAAACCCCTGATATGGATGCCATCGGTGCATCGATTGGTGTGCGTAAAATGGCGCGTTTGAACGATGTGGAAGGTTATGTCATTGTGAATTCGAATGAACTCGATAGCAGCGTGACGAAATTGATGAACGAAATCCACCAAGACGGTCAAATGGCAGAACAGTTTGTTGAGCCAGAAGAAGCACTTGGCATGATGACAGATCAATCACTCGTTGTAGTTGTCGATACGCATAAACCAAGCTTAGTTATTGATGAGCGGATTGTCCAAAGTGCTGAGAAGATTGTCGTTATTGACCACCATCGACGTGGCGAAGAGTTTATCGACAATACAATGCTTGTTTATATGGAACCGTACGCATCATCAACAGCAGAGCTCGTAACAGAGTTGCTTGAATATCAACCGAAAACAGAGAAGTTAACGATGTTAGAATCAACGGCATTATTAGCTGGAATTATCGTTGATACGAAAAGCTTTACATTAAGAACGGGTTCACGAACATTCGAAGCGGCTTCGTACTTACGGTCAAATGGGGCTGATACAGTGCTCGTTCAACGATTGCTGAAAGAAGACATTGATACCTATGTGGAACGTTCTAAATTAATTGAAACTGTTGAATTTGCTGGGGATGGTATTGCAATTGCTGTTGGAGAAAATGAACGCGAATATGGTTCAGTATTAATCGCCCAAACAGCAGATATTTTATTAACGATGGAAGGCATTGTTGCGTCATTTGTTGTAGCCCCACGCGCAGATGGGAAGATTGGCATTAGCGCACGTTCTTTAGGAGATCTTAACGTTCAAGTGATTATGGAAGAACTCGGCGGTGGCGGTCATTTAACAAACGCTGCATGTCAATTAGCAGTTGAAACTGTACAAGAGGCAGTTCAACAACTTAAAATGGTATTAGAAGAAGTTGAGAAAGGGGAAGCATAAAGATGAAAGTCATTTTTTTAGAAGATGTTAAAGGAAAAGGTAAAAAAGGTGAAGTAAAAGACGTATCAGTTGGTTACGCACAAAACTATTTGATTAAAAATAAGCTTGCAATTGAAGCAACACCAGCTAATTTAAGTACACTAAAAGGCCAGCAAAAGCGTGCGGAAAAAGATGCAGCAGCTGAGTTAGCAGAAGCAAAACAATTAAAAGAGAAACTGGAAACATTAACAGTAAATATGAAAGCAAAATCGGGCGAAGGTGGTCGTCTTTTCGGTTCGATTACGACAAAACAAATTGCAGATGAATTGAAAAAAGCGGAAGGGATTAAAGTGGACCGCCGTCGAATGGAATTACCAGAACCAATTCGTTCATTAGGCTATACGAATATCCCATTAAAGTTGCATAGCGATGTAACAGCAACGTTAAAAGTTCATGTGACAGAAGAATAATGAGGTGGAACGAAGATGAGTGAGTTACTAGATCGTGTTCCGCCACATAACCATGACGCAGAACAGTCAGTACTTGGCGCAATCTTTTTAGAACCACAAGCATTAATTACCGCGGCAGAAGTATTAATGCCAGAAGATTTTTATCGTATTGCACACCAAAAAATCTTCCAAACGTTTCTGACATTAAGTGATAAAGGACAACCGATTGACCCAGTATCCGTTTCGGAAGAGTTAACGGCAAGAAAGGAATTGGAAGATGTTGGTGGTCTTCCATATATTACGGAGATTGCTAAGGCTGTGCCGACTGCAGCAAACGTTGCACATTATGCGAAAATTGTTGAAGAAAAGTCTTTATTACGTCGTTTAATTCGCGTTGCTACTCAAATTGTTGAAGATGGGTATACGCGAGAAGACGAGGTAGAAGCATTATTATCTGAAGCTGAAAAAAATATGATGGAAGTATCCAATCGTAAAAATGCGGGGGATTTCCAACATATTCAAGACGTTCTCGTTGATACGTATGACAATATCGAACGTTTACACACGCAACAAGGTGAAGTAACAGGAATCCCAACAGGTTTTACTGATTTAGACAAAGTGACAGCTGGTTTCCAACGAAATGATTTAATCATCGTTGCCGCACGTCCATCTGTTGGTAAGACAGCATTCGCCTTAAATATTGCGCAAAACGTCGCAACGAAAACGACTGAAAATGTCGCGATTTTCAGTTTGGAGATGGGTGCTGACCAATTAGTAAGCCGTATGCTTTGTGCAGAAGGAAATATCGACGCACAAGTATTGCGTACAGGTGCCTTACAAGCAAAAGATTGGGAGAAACTGACACTTGCGATGGGCAGTTTATCGAATGCGGGTATTTTTATCGACGATTCTTCAGGAATTCGTGTAAATGAGATTCGTTCAAAATGCCGTCGTTTACAACAGGAACACGGTCTTGGGATGATCATTATCGACTACTTACAATTGATTCAAGGAAGCGGAAAAGCTGGAGAAAGCCGTCAACAAGAGGTATCGGAAATTTCCCGTTCCTTAAAAGGGTTAGCCCGAGAGTTAAAAGTACCTGTCATTGCATTATCACAGCTTTCCCGTAGTGTTGAGCAACGTCAAGATAAACGTCCAATGATGTCTGACTTACGTGAATCTGGAAGTATTGAGCAGGACGCGGATATTGTATCTTTCTTATACCGTGAAGATTATTATGATAAAGAATCCGAAAACAATATGATTGAAATTATTATAGCGAAGCAACGTAACGGCCCAACAGGCACTGTATCGCTCGCGTTTAAAAAAGAATACAATAAGTTCGTAAACGTTGATTGGAACGAACAAGGAGCTGCTGGCGCCTTTTAACATCTATTTGTACGAAGACGACTGATAAGCTCTAAAAAAACGGACGCAGGAAAAAGATTCATTTTTTCTGCGTCTGTTTTTATTTTTAAAAAAAGCACTGTTACTTTTGACCAATCGATGTATCAAATAAACTTATATATTCCCTTTTTTTAGTACATGCTAGTGGCAGACGATGACGGTGTAACATACAGAAATAGGACTGACGACATGAGGAGTGAATATTTTTCCTATAATACAGTTGTATTACAAAACGATTACAACTATTTATAATTCAAGATAAGTATGGTAAATTGAAAAAGGTTTTGGGTGTTATAAAGAGAGAACAATTTCCGAACGATTACATGCTAAAAGTAAGATATACAGTATCAATATATATGCATAGTTTAAAATGAGTAAAAAGGAGAAAACCAATGAACTTAAATAAACATGAGAAAACAGCTAGTTCAACATTATCGTTTGTTCGTACAGGACAACTACTGTTGATGGCATTAGTTTTACTCATTGGATTTCAAATTCATACGAAAAGTGTGAATGCAGCGGAGGAAATGGGAACAATTCATCATATTTACGTAGATGACCAATATATGGGCGCGTTATCAGATCCAAGTAAATTAGATGATTTATTAGCAGAAACATTACAAAAAGCAGAGAAAAAATATAAAAAACTAAATATTACAGTCGGAGAGAATGTATCTGTCGTTCCAGAAAAAGTATTTGATGTACAAACTGATGATGAAGCTGTGTTAAAGCAACTTCAAAAAGAAGTAAAACCAGAAACGGAAGCAATTGGTGTGAAAGTAGGAAAAGACATTGTATTGTACGTTCAAAATGAAAAGCAGTACAAACAGCTTTTACGCGATTATCAATTGCAATACGTAACAAAAAAACAATTAAATGCTTACAACAAGAACAACAAAAAATCAGCATTAAAAGCTGGAGAAAAACGCATTACAAATATCGAATTTACAAAAGAAATTGAGAAAGTAGATGCAGTTGTTCAACCGAAAGATGTATTAACGGTTAAAAAAGCCGTTCAATTATTAAACAAAGGCACGTTAAAAGAAAAACAATATACAATTAAAGCTGGAGATGTACTTGGCAGTATTGCACAAGAACATGGAATGAAAACAGCAGACCTTCTTAAGTTAAATAAAGATATGAAAAAAAATTCGTTGTTACAAATAGGTAATCAATTAAATGTAACGGAAACAAATCCACTCGTGGAAGTGAAAGTGGATTTTGAAACGAAAAAGAACGAAAAACTCGCATATAAAACAATCGAAAAAGAAGATAAGAACTTACCAAAAGGTGAAAAGAACGTTGAAACTGAAGGTAAGGAAGGAAAAAAAGTGATTATCGAGACGATTCAAATGAAGAATGGCGAAGTAGTGAAACAAAAGATTAAAAGTAAAAAAGTCACTTCTAAGCCTGTCGATGAAGTGGTCGCAATTGGAACAAAAGAAGTCGTTCAAAACGTAAGTGTCAGTGCCAATGAGGACACAAATACAGACTCAAATGCCTCAGCACAAGCGCAAGAAACGAATGTTCCATCTAGAGGGTCTGGTCAATTTTCTTGGCCTGCAGTAGGTGGCTACGTATCCAGTCCAATGGGTGCACGTTGGGGGAGACAACATAATGGAATCGATATTGCGCGTCCATCGAATCGTTCGATTTTAGCTGCTGATAGTGGGGTTGTAAAAGCAACTGGACCACAAGGTGGATTTGGAAACCGAATTGTTATCGATCATGGCAACGGTTATCAAACATTATATGCACATTTATCATCCATTCAAGTAAGCCCAGGTCAAAAAGTTGGAAGAGGTTCAACAATTGGTGTTATGGGTTCTACAGGAAATTCAACAGGTGTACATTTACATTTTGAAGTCAGAAAAAATGGCAGCTTAATCAATCCATTGTCAGTATTAAAATAAATGAAGAGACTGGGATAAAAATCCATACGTTCAACAAAAATGATGCATTCTCTACAGAGATGCATCATTTTTGTTTGAACGATCTTTATATGGTCGATAGGATTGTACGTTAAATCGTTATGTCCTGGCCTCTTTTTATATGACAATTAGACAGAATAAACGAATAGACGACAAATATCGGGAATATTTCCCGGGAAATAAAAGATGCACGCATTTGCTCAAACGTGCGAAACCGCTTAAATAATGATAAAGTATAGAGAAATATCGTGTATAGAGAATAGTAAGAACATGGAGAAAGGAATGTTGACGATGCAAGAAAAAACAATACTTGTTGTCGATGATGAAAAACCAATTGCAGATATATTAGAATTTAATTTGAAAAAAGAAGGTTTTATCGTTCATTGTGCACATGACGGTGAAGAAGCGTTAGAAAAAGTTGAGGAATTACAACCGGATTTAATGATTTTAGATATTATGTTACCGAAAAAAGATGGAATGGAAGTTTGTCGAGAAGTACGAAAAACATACGATTTTCCAATCATTATGCTAACAGCCAAAGATTCAGAAATTGATAAAGTATTAGGCTTAGAATTAGGCGCTGATGATTATGTGACAAAACCATTTGGTAACCGTGAACTGATTGCACGTGTTAAAGCAAATTTACGTCGCCATATGAAAATTTCAGCGGAAGATGAAGAAAAAGAAGAATCGAATGAACTTGTTGTTGGTGAGTTAGTGATTCAACCGAACGCTTATATCGTTCAAAAACGCGGAGAATCTATTGAGTTAACGCATCGTGAATTTGAATTGGTTCATTACTTAGCCAAAAATATCGGGCAAGTAATGACGCGTGAGCATTTACTCCAAACGGTATGGGGATATGACTATTTTGGAGATGTTCGAACGGTAGATGTTACAATTCGAAGATTAAGAGAAAAAATTGAAGATACACCAAGTCACCCGACGTGGATTGTAACGAGAAGAGGTGTCGGTTACTACTTACGTGACCCAGAACAGGAGTAATGCTATGCGAAAAGTAGGGGTATTTCGTTCCATTCATGTAAAGATTGTACTCATTTATGTATTACTTATTTTAATTGCGATGCAAATTATCGGGATTTACTTTATCGGTAAACTTGAAACAACATTGAAATCGAATTTTACATCTTCTGTTGCGGATCGAATGAGCTTAGTAGAGTTTAGTGTCCGAGAAGAAATGTTAAAAGAGCGTACAGAAGATGACTTAACATTGGAAGAAAGTTTAAATAATGCATTATTAAGTTTCGATGGACAAGACGTGAATGAAATCCGTATTATTAATTCGCATTCTAGAATATTGGCAACATCGGTACTTGATAACCGTCCATTAGTTGGTCAACGCTCATTGGACGATGTCGTCAAAAGAACGATATCTTCAGGAACAGTAAGTGAAAACACTATTTATGTAGATGAAAGCTCCGGAGATCGATTTATGGTACGGGTTATTCCCATTAAGCATGAAGACGAAATTTTAGGGGCTATTTATTTTGATGCCGATATTGAACGAATGTTTAACCAAATGGACGAGATTAACCAAATTTTATTCGGTGGAACGGCAGTTTCTCTATCAATCACAATCGTCATCGGGATTTTTATCGCGCAGACGATGACACGCCCAATATCCGATATGCGTAGACAAGCACAAGAAATGGCGAAAGGGAATTTCTCGCGTAAAGTTCGTGTGTATGGCGATGATGAAATAGGACAACTTGCTGTGGCATTTAACCATTTGACGAATCGATTACACGAATCACAAGAGTTAACCGTAGGCGAACGAAGAAAGCTGACGACCGTGTTGGAAAACATGACAGATGGCGTCATTTCAACGGACCGAAAAGGACGCGTCGTACTAATTAATGATCCTGCATTACAAATGCTCGGTGTGGCGAATCATACGCTCGTGATGAATCGACCAATCTCTTCTGTTTTACGGCTTGATGAATCTTATACATTCGAAGATTTAGTAGAACAAAAGGAATCTTTAGCGCTTGATTTTAGTACGTCCGAAAAACCGTATATTTTACGGGCGAGCTTTTCTGTGACACAAAAAGAAACAGGCTATGTAAATGGTTTAATTGTCGTGCTACACGATAATACAGAACAAGAAAAAATTGATATGGAACGTCGAGAGTTCGTATCGAATGTATCACATGAATTGCGTACGCCGCTCACGACGATGCGCAGTTATTTAGAAGCATTAGCAGATGGTGCATGGAAAAATGAAGAAATCGCACCATCATTTTTACATGTAACCCAAACGGAAACAGAACGAATGATTCGTCTCGTTGAAGATTTATTAAAACTATCAAGAATGGATAGTGAAGAATACGAATTGAATAAAGAATGGGTAGAGTTTAATCGTTTCTTCAGTTTCATTATTGATCGCTTTGAGATGTCGAAATCTCAAAATGTGCATTTTAGACGATTATTGCCACCGATGGACTTATTTGTCGAAATAGATACAGATAAAATGACCCAAGTCATTGATAATATTATTTCAAATGCTTTAAAATATTCGCCTGATGGTGGAGACATTTATTTTGAAATATCGGTCTTTGAAAAGTACTTTAAGGTAATGATTTCAGATGAAGGCATGGGCATTCCAGCGCATAATGTCAATCGGATATTCGACCGTTTTTATCGTGCAGATAAAGCACGTTCAAGAGAAATGGGTGGCACGGGCTTAGGTTTGGCAATTGCACGTGAAATGATTGCTGCGCATGGTGGAGAAATATGGGCAGAAAGTGAAGAAGGTAAAGGAACAACAGTATTCTTTACATTGCCTTTTGAAATGCAAGAAGGCGGTGAATGGGATTGAAATATGTTGAAATGGTTAAATCTGTGATGCTGATTTTTTTAATAGGATTAAGCTTAGTGCTTACATTTTTAATTTGGAATTCAGCACCATATGAAACAATTGGGAATCGAGAAACAATCGATACGTCGATTGCGGAAAAGCCTGAAAAGAAAAATATCGATTCAATGATTAAGCCGTACAAATTGCATTTCACGTTTAATGAAACATACACAGGTGCAGTAGCTAATGAAGAAATTGAATATATGTTGTCACATCTTAAAAAGTGGAAACTTCAAACGCCACAACTAGAAGATCAACAATTCACAAAAGAAAAATTGCATCAACTGATGCGTAAAGAGAATAGTTTAGTTTTATATTATCCAGACGAAGTACCACTGACGGTGTATGACAGTGTGTTGAATATTGAAAGCCAAAACATTCCGGAAATAAATTTTGAATATCTCATTGCGAATTGGGATACTAAAAAAGGAACGACGAAGATTCATTTTGTCAGTGTGAAAAATTCATTACACTATACAACGACTGCTAAACTTGTAGAACCACAATTTTTTCATCGTGATGTCATTACCGTTGCAAAAAATTATGATGAATACGTGGAAGTCGAAGAAGACCATGAACATTTCTTACTTGTACCAAAGGAAGAAACGACACTTGTAAGAAGTACGTATTTTTCAAATGAAAAAGACGAAATTAATCCGACACGCTTTAGAAATGTATTATTTAGTGATCCAAATGCCGTAAGAAGAAATGAAATTAATCCACAACGAGATGATTACCAAGATAATCATGCTTTAATGACGGTTGATACAGAGAAGAAATTTTTACATTTTGTTCATCCCTCTGTCGAAAGCCAAGAGTTGGCAATTCCATCAGAACTCGTTGAGGATGCGATTGACTTTGTGAATGAGCATGGCGGTTGGACAGATGAATATCGATTTAGCAAAATGAATTTTAGAGCCCGTTCGATTAAATTTAAATTATATGTAAGAGGCGTGCCCGTACTTGGTGGCAATTCGATGACAGACATTGAACAAGTATGGGGAGAAGAGGCGATTTATCAATATCGTCGACCATATTTCACATTAGGAGATACATTGCCTTCTGAACAAGAGGAGATTTTATTACCATCTGGTGTTGAAATTATTGAAGCGCTAAAAGCATCTCGTGAAATAGACTTTGATTCCGTAGAAGAAATTTTACCGGGTTATTATATGCAGCAAGATGCAGAATTAGATATTTTTCAGTTTGAGCCAGCATGGTTTTATTTACAACATGGAAACTGGGTTCGTTTTTCACCTGAAGAAGTAGGGGGTGAAGAAATTGGATTGGAGTAAAACCAAAACGATTTTCATTGTGGTTTTTGCGATTTTAAATTTATTTTTATACTCGCTTTATGTCAGCCAGTATAAGGAAGCGCAAAATATGCAAGTTTTCGGTGAAATGTCTATTAATGAATCATTAAAAATGGATAATATTAAAGTAGAAGAGTTACCAGATTATCCAAAAGAACTGTCTTATGTTTCAGCAGATACCGCATCATTTTCAAAGAGTGAGTTAGCTTCATTTAAAGGACAAAAATTCTCCATACCGGATGGTTCAGTGTTATATGCGACAATGGAAAAACCTTTTAATATCAAAAATAGTAAAGGTGACTATCAATTTCAAAAGCTGTTAGATGAATACATTCCATTTGGAGAAGAATATCATTTATGGCAAGTTGTTGAAGAAAATCAATTTGCGATTTTCTTCCAAGAAGTCGATGAATATCCAATCTTTTTCAATAATAATGGTATGATTATCGTATTTTGGGATGAAAAGGGCAATATTCAAAAATATGAACAACAACGGTTAACAGATTTTGAGCATTTCAATAAAAAGAAAGATATCTTATCACCTGAAGATGTGATTAATATTTTATATTCGAGAGACTATTTGCCAAAAGATTCTACCGTCACAAATATGTCATTAGGGTATTCATCATTAATCACATTGACGAAAACGCAAGTGTTTGCACCAACGTGGACACTTCGTGTAGAATTAAAAGACGGTGGATATGAAGAGCATTTCGTCAATGCAATCGAAGGAAAAATCGTAGACTTCCAAACGGAAGAACGTGAACAAGGAGATTCTTAAGGAGTTTTGAACAATGCGTTTTAGTGTTTTAGCAAGCGGGAGTAGTGGAAATGCGATTTTCGTTGAAACAGATACACATCAATTTTTAGTCGACGCAGGTTTAAGTGGAAAGAAATTAGAACAATTATTTGCCAAGGTCGGTCGCTCGCTGAGTGATTTAGACGGAATCTTTGTAACACACGAACATAGTGACCATATTAAAGGGCTCGGCGTCGTTGCTAGAAAATATCGTTTACCGATTTATGCCAATGAAAAAACTTGGAAAGCAATGGATGGATTAATTGGAGAAGTTCCTTTAGACCAATGTTTTCATTTTGACATGGAAACGGTGAAGTCATTCGATGGGCTCGACATCCAATCATTTGGCGTGTCACATGACGCGGCAGATCCAATGTTTTATACATTCCATGAACATGATAAAAAACTAGCAATTATTACAGACACAGGATATGTGAGTGATCGTATGAAAGGCATTATTCGTGGTGCAGATTCTTTTGTGTTTGAAAGTAACCATGATGTGGGCATGCTACAAATGGGCAGATATCCGTGGAGTGTTAAGCGTCGTATATTAAGCGATGTTGGACATGTTTCCAATGAAGATGCAGCGGTTGCGATGAGTGAAGTCATTGAGGAAAAACCGACACGCATTTACTTATCTCATTTAAGTAAAGATAATAATATGAAAGACTTAGCACGACTAAGTGTGACACAAACATTATCATCATGTGGGATTATTACAGGCGAATTCGTTCATCTATACGATACAGACCCTGAAGAACCTACAGAAATTGTGACAGTGTAAGCTTCATTACACAACATTCATAAATCATTTATATCATAAAGGCCTTACTTTGCACGCTTAGTAAGGTTTTTATTTCTATTGAAGCGCATGAATTGGATGAAAGGTTGATGTAATATGGATGATTTGAACAATTGGTCACCGCCACCAAAGAAGAAATCGAGCAATAGCGGTGCATTTTTAGCTGGCATCATTGGGGTTGTTGTAGGTGCATTACTCGTATGGATTTTAACACCAACAACACCAAACCAACAATCAAGTAAAGAGGCTACAGAACAAGGACAAAACCAAACCGTCATTGAAGAACAAGTTAATTTTGACATTCATACAGACTTAACCGAAGTGGTCGATCAGTCTACAAATTCGGTCGTTGGTGTCACAAACTTACAAACCGTAGATGATTTTTGGTCGTCTACTGAATCTACGCAAGAAACCGGTACAGGTTCGGGCGTCATTTATAAAAAAGAAAAAGGAAAAGCATATATCGTATCCAACCATCATGTTGTAGAAAATGCCGAAGCATTAGAAATTACATTTGACGATGGAACGAAAACAGAAGGAAAGTTAATTGGAAGCGATATGTGGACAGACTTAGCGGTTATTGAAATCGATGATAAAGATGTCGAGACTGTTGCGAAATTTGGAGATTCCGATTTATTAAAGCGTGGAGAATCTGTGATTGCAATTGGAAATCCACTAGGTCTTGGATTTTCTGGTTCGGTCACTGTCGGTATTGTATCTGGTAAAGATCGTTCAATTCCAATAGATTTTGATAATGACGGTAGAGTAGACTGGTATGCAGACGTTTTACAAACGGACGCTGCGATTAACCCTGGAAACTCCGGAGGCGCACTGCTCAACTTAGCAGGTGAACTCATCGGCATTAACTCGATGAAAATTTCACAAGAAACCGTTGAAGGTATTGGTTTGGCAATCCCAATTAATTTAGCCGCACCGATTATCGATAAACTCGAAAAACATGGAGAAGTCATTCGTCCATCAATGGGCGTGACATTAATCGATTTAGCGAGTATCCCATCTCAACAACAATTTGTTTTAAAGTTACCACAAGATGTTAAAGAAGGTGTAGTGGTAAGTGATGTAGTGCGAAATTCTGCTGCAGAAAAAGCAGGAATAGAGCGCTATGATGTCATTGTTGAAATGGACGGAGAAAAAATTGAAAATATGATTGAACTTCGTAAACATTTATACAATGAAAAAGAAATCGGAGAAGACATGACCGTTAAAGTGTATCGAGAAGGAAAATCAGTATCTTTAAAAATGACGTTAGATGATGGTCCTTCTTCTTAATGTAAAAAAATTATCCACAATGAAGCAGCTAAGCCTAGAAAATGACTTAGCTGCTTATTTTGTTTTTGAAAAAGATGAATTGTGGACAATTATTTGAAAATGTGCATAACTCTGTGTAAAACATTTCAAGCGATTAAAAGCTTATTAATTTGAATGAAAAACTTTGTAAATCCTTTCACATCAAAGGTTTATGCGATATACTAAACGAGATGATTTAGTCAAAATAAAATAGTAGAAGCTGGATAATATAAAAGTTATCCACAATCTATGCACAAGGTAAAATAGCGGATTGATATATAGTGGCGAACGGATAATCGGACACAAGATGTAGATAACTACTGTGGATATGTGCATAAAATCTGTTTATAAAAATGAAAAAAAGGTGGATAAGCTTGTGAATATTACAATTGTAACTGTTGGGAAAATTAAAGATAAATATTTAAAAATGGGGATCGATGAATTTGATAAACGATTGAAACCATATGCAAAACTAAATTTAGTGGAAGTTGCAGATGAAAAAGCACCCGAAACATTAAGTGAGGCAGAAATGGAAGCGGTGAAGCGGAAAGAAGCAGAACGCATTTTGGCAAAAATTTCACCCGATGCACACGTCATTGCTTTGGCAATTGAAGGAAAACAAAAAACATCAGAAGAGCTATCTGCTCATCTAGCATCATTAATGACTTACGGGAAAAGCAAAGTCTGTTTTGTCATAGGCGGCTCACTTGGCCTACACGACACAGTCTATCAACGCGCAAACGAACTTTTATCTTTCTCAAAGATGACCTTCCCCCACCAGCTCATGAAACTCATCCTTCTAGAGCAG
>DATGUZ010000092.1:0-2215 GCA_035300865.1 Sporosarcina sp. | reverse complement strand
GCAGGATGTTGAACAAACACTGAATTTATTAAATGCATCAGGTGAAACGAGTTTTGAAATGGGAACAATTATTGATCAAAAAGGAGTTCATTTTAAATGAATATGGAAAAACGTGCAAATGTAGCAATTTTTGCTTCAGGGACAGGAAGTAATTTCCAAGCAATTATGGATTCACCACATCGCGAGTTCGATGTTGTGCGTCTTGTTAGTGACAAACCAAAGTCACATGTTATTGGAAAAGCAGCCTCATCAGGTGTTGAAACAATTGTCTTTGATGCTGATGAATATGAAAACAGAGAAACTTACGAAAAAGAAATTTTAAGAAAACTAAAAAAAGCTCGTGTAGAATGGATTGTTTTAGCCGGATATATGCGTGTTATTGGAGACACTATTTTAGAAGCTTATGAAGGAAAAATTGTTAATGTTCATCCTTCTTTATTACCATCGTTTCCAGGAACAGATGGTGTAGGACAAGCACTTGAAGCAGGCGTTAAAGTATCTGGAGTTACGATTCATTATGTCGATGAAGGGATAGATACAGGTGAAATAATTGCCCAAGAAGCAGTAACAGTATTCCCTCATGATACTAAAGAATCTTTACAACGACGAATTCAACAAGTTGAACATAATATTTATCCGCGCGTGATAAATAAATTAACAAAAGAGTAAGGGGTTTATTCATGACAAAAAGAGCATTAATAAGTGTTTCAAATAAAACGGGTATTACAGAATTTGCTAAAGGGTTAAATGAATTAGGCTATGAAATTTTATCAACAGGCGGTACTTTAAAACAACTTCAAGAAGCAAATGTTAATGCAACAGCTGTTGATGATATTACAAAATTCCCAGAAATTTTGGGAGGGCGTGTTAAGACGCTACATCCTAATATTCATGGCGGATTACTTGCTAAACGAGATAATGAAAGTCACGTTAAAGAACTAGAAACACAAAAAATAGATCCGATTGATTTAGTTGTCGTTAATCTTTATCCATTTAAAGAAACATTAGCTAAATCTGATGTAAGCCATGACGATATTGTTGAAAATATTGATATTGGTGGACCAACAATGTTACGTGCAGCAGCAAAAAATTATCAAGATGTTACTGTTATTGTCGATCCAGATGATTATGAACAAGCGTTAATGTTACTTAAAAAAGATGAATTAACTAAAGAACAGCGTAAACAATTTGCTGCAAAAGTATTTCGTCATACAGCCCATTACGATGGTATGATTGCAAACTACTTTACAGAAGAAACGGGTGAGCTATTTACGCCTACTTTTACGCGCACGTTTGAACGTGTGCAGTCGCTTCGTTATGGCGAAAATCCACATCAAGAAGCAATCTTTTATGAACTGCCTAACTATAAAGGTGTTAGTTTAGCAACAGCGAACCAATTACATGGAAAAGAATTATCTTATAATAATATCCAAGATGCTAATGCAGCACTTGAAATTGTTTTAGAATATAAAGATCCTGCAACAGTTGCAGTTAAACATATGAATCCATGTGGAATAGGTTTAGCGACAGACTTGTCAACTTCATTTACCCGTGCTTATGAGGCGGACTCAATTTCTATTTTTGGAGGTATTATCGCTTGTAACCGTGAAGTAGATGCTGCAACTGCTAATCAAATGAAAGAGATATTCCTTGAGATTGTTATTGCGCCGAGCTTCTCAACAGAAGCTTTAACTATTTTACAGGCAAAGAAAAATATTCGTTTATTAACCATTCCTATGGATGAAGATATAACTGTTTATGAAAAAATGACTTCCGTAAAAGGTGGTCTACTTGTCCAAACAAACGATTCTGGAAAAATTGATGAAGCTGACTTAAAAGTTGTTACAAAAACTAAACCATCAGAAAAAGAGATTGAAGACTTATTATTTGCTTGGAAAGCAGTAAAACATGTGAAGTCAAATGCGATTGTTTTAGCAAAAAATAAACAAACAATCGGTATTGGTGCTGGTCAAATGAACCGGATTGGTGCCGCTGAAATTGCTATAAAACAAGCCGGTGATAAAGCTCAGAATTCAGTTTTAGCATCAGATGCCTTTTTCCCAATGCCAGATACTGTTGAAGCAGCAATTAATGCAGGTGTTACAGCAATTATTCAACCAGGTGGCTCAAAGCGTGATCAAGATTCAATTGATAAATGTAACGAACATGGCATAGCAATGGTAACGACAGGCATGCGTCATTTCAAACATTAAAA
>DATGUZ010000091.1:0-94533 GCA_035300865.1 Sporosarcina sp. | reverse complement strand
AAAAAGAAACCTTCAGCGTCTTAAAGGTTTCTTTTTTTGAGAATTATATTGCTTTTACGCTTGAACGAATTACTTCATAGCCTAAATCTTCAATGGCTTTTTCAATCGCTTCAATCGACCCATTTTCGGCGTTGAATTGTGCTTTTACTTTACTTGCATTAAACAACACTTTAACACTTTCTGATTCCACACCATTTACACGTTTCACCGCACTGTCAATTTTTTGTAAACATGATGGACAGCCTAATGGCGCTAGTTGAATGATTGCTTTTTGCATAGAAATGCCCTCCTTTTCCAATTCATACTTTCTATCTTTATTGTACGTGACGTTGCACAACTTGTAATTGACGTAGGTCAATATTATGTCTCTTTATCATAGGTTAAAACGTAATAACCGCATACCGTTTAAAATGACAATGAAAATACTCGCTTCATGTGCCAACATACCGACTGACATGCTCATCCACTCGCTAAATAGCAGCCCTGTCAATAATAGCAGCACAACACTAACCGCAATGACAATATTTTGAATCATATTTCGCGAAATGGCTTTTGTTAAACCAAGTGCATGCGCTAAATGACTCATATCCGAATTCATTAAGACAACATCAGAAGTTTCAATTGCTATATCCGTACCGCTTCCCATGGCAATTCCAATATTTGCTCGTGCCAATGAAGGACTATCATTAATTCCATCCCCAACGAATGCGACAATTTGCCCGTCATTTTGCAGTTTTTCAATATAAGCTGCTTTATCTTCAGGTAACATATGCCCATGTGCTTCTGTTAGTGCGAGTTCATTGGCAACGAGATCCACAGTTCCTTGATGATCTCCAGATAAGACAATTAAATGTTGGACGCCAAGTTTCTTCAAATAGGCTAAGTCATTCTTCATCTTTGGTCGAATTTGATCGCGAATTCCGATGAGTACTTTTAATTCCCCGTGAATGGCACTTAATACGAGTGAATTGCCTTCTTTTTCAAGCTGTGCGAGATCTTTTTTCATCGCTTCTGTCAAATGGACACCGACACGTTTCATCAGCGCGACATTCCCAACTGCAATTTGATGACCGTTGACAACAGCCATAATTCCTTCGCCTTTAATGACTTCAGTTTCGCGAACAGGGAAGAAATTTGTCTCGCCAATATGTGTAAGTACGGCTTTTGCAAGGGGATGATCCGATTCTCGTTCAATACTCGCTACATAACCGAGCATTTCATCAATATCGTCGCCATATGTTTTAATCGCCGCGACTTCTGGATTGCCAACTGTCAACGTCCCCGTTTTATCAAAAATAATCGTATCCACTTTGCTAAAGTCATGAATAACCTCGCTTCCTTTCAATAAAACGCCATGACGTGCACCGTTTCCAATCCCCGAAACATTGGATACAGGAACGCCTATGACAAGTGCACCTGGACAGCCTAATACAAGTGCCGTAATGGCAAGTTCGATATTTTGTGTAAACAGCCAAATCATGATTCCGAGTACAAGCACAGCAGGTGTATAGTACGTTGAAAATCGGTCGATAAATTTTTCTGCCGCAGATTTGGAATCTTGTGCTTCTTCGACGAGTTCGATAATTTTTCCGAATGTCGTTTCTTCTCCAACACGATCTGCTTGAATTTGAAGCGTGCCATTTTCCAATAAGGTTCCCGCAAATACCAATGTTCCAATGTTTTTCTGAACAGGCACAGATTCACCGGTAATACTTGCTTCATTCACATAGCCATCGCCTGTTATAACGGTTCCATCTACTGGAATACTGGCACCTGTTTTCACGAGTAGCACATCACCTTCGTCCACTTCAAAAATATCGACTTCCTCAAATTCCCCATTTTCGGTTTGTTTCCATGCAGTTTCAGGTGCTAATGCTGTTAAAGCCTGGATTGCCGCGCGTGTTTTTTGTAATGTACGCTGTTCCAAATACGCTCCAAATAAAAAGAGGAATGTAACAATCGCAGACTCTTCATAGTTTTTGATAAATAGGGCGCCTATGACTGCGATGGTCACAAGCACATCTATGCTCACCACACGTACTTTCAAGGCTTGATATGCTTGAATCGCAATCGGTGTAATGCCGATGAATGATGCTAAAATAAGTGAGCTTGTAAATAATGTCATATGATCTAACACAAATCGACCAAAAAATCCGAGTACAATGAGCATTGTACTGATGACCATAATTGTATTTTTTTGTCGTAAGATGAATCTTTGCATATCATTTCCTCCATTTATTGTTTTATTTTCCATCGGCTTCTGTTCCTATTTCAAGTGTAAGCTTATTTGGAAAATGAAACCTTGACGTAGGTCAATCCTTCAAAAAAGTTGGAAATGTTTTAAGGAAGGACTAAGAGAGTGTCATCGCTGAACGAATGAGGTGGAAAGTTGAACATGAAAACACACACATAGCATCATATACGTGTGGTAGTACTGCTAATTTTTTAGTTGTTTAATAATGTTCCGCACTTGTTCTTCCATCAATCCGCTAATCTTAGTCAACATGTCGATCAATAATCCATTTGCTGCACCTTTTATAATTATTTCATTTTTTGTAGTTTCTTTACCGATTTCAAAGCCTTCTTTTCGACCCTCTTCCCGGGTCATTATGTTTAGCGTCATCAATATTCGTTTCCTCATCAATCATCTTTCTTAAGCGGGATTCATACGCAATGATCGAATCCGGTGTTTGACTTAAAGCTTCCGTTAATTCATGAATCTTCACTCTTCTTGGTGCGCAATAACGCACAGCAATCACCACCGTATTCATTTTCTCTATTACAGCATAAAGTTCTATGAAATCAGTTGAATAGGCGTTCCCATGAATACTCAAATTCAAGATTCATTTCCCTATCTACAAACATATTCATCGTAGCTGTACGGTCATACTTGAACACAAATGGCGATTTTTATTTTACAATGAGAAGAAAAACAGCGTACAATGAAATAACAAGCGCCTGTCCAAAAAGGCGAATAGATAGGAGTGCGTAAAATGCAACAATTTGAAGAAAAAACCATTGCGACAAAACCGATTTATGACGGGAATATTATTTCATTACAAGTAGATGATGTTCGTTTACCGAATGGGCAAGAAGCAAAACGCGAACTTGTCAAACATCCTGGTGCAGTCGCAATTATTCCAGTGACTGACGATGGTAAGTTGATCATGGTTAAACAATTCCGCAAAGCGTTGGAAAAGACAATTATCGAAATTCCAGCTGGCCGTATTGAACCGAACGAAGACCCAAAACGAACTGCCATTCGTGAATTAGAAGAGGAAACTGGTTATGGTACGAAACATATGACATATCTTCAGTCATTTGCGACCTCTCCAGGATTTGCAGATGAAATCATTCACGTTTACGTCGCCAAAGATTTATTTAAAATTGACAATCCAGCAGATGGCGACGAAGATGAATTTATTGACCTGCTTACCGTTACAATTGAGGAAGCGGAAGCACTTGTGGCGTCAGGTGATATTTATGACGCAAAAACAGCATTTGCAATTTTATATGCAAAACATGAACAACTAAACTAATAACCAAACGATTCACTGTGCGGAAGCGTAACGTGAATCGTTTTTTGAATGAAAAATCATCATCCGTCTATAAAAATATGGGCTATTTTTTGAAAAATGATATGATTATGTGAAACATTTCACACCTTCTAAACGTATTACTTATAGGAGGTGAAATAATATGCGTTTTTTCCTATCGAGTTTATTCTTATTTCTCATTGTCCTTTTCAATTGTAAGCGCTTCATCCCTTCATCGCGTTCTATAAATGAAGAAAAAATTGCACAAAACATCATGCACTTGCAAAAGTATCGCTGGTTTCAAGAGCTGTTGGATGATGCACGATTTGCTCCATTGATCGTTCATGATCCAGACGTTCGGAATATCATCGGAAAGTTACCTGAAAAACATGTACATTGCAAAACGTATGGTAACAGAAGTAGACGAAAAATCGAGCACATCGTCTATAAAAAAACAAAGCAAACTGCGCATTAATCGTGTCAAAATCTATGGATATTGCCGCCAATATTTGAACGAATCATTTCAGAATCATTCAGACCGTCGAGAACTTTTTTTATGATGTTTCTACTCAACTTGCACAAGCACAGCGTCTTTTATAAAAATAAAGGTAAACGTAACCGAATTGCAGTATGATATACATAGTTACCGTGTAAGTTGATTCATGAAAAATAGCTTTAGGAAGGGGGAAAAGCAATGGATTGTCACCATAAAGATGCATCGAAATTATGTGTATCAAAAGTGCCTTTTTTTAATCATTTAGCCTATGAGGAAATGTTGAAAATCGCTGACATTAGCGTGCACCGAACATATAAAAAAGGAGAGACGATTTACGAAGCTTGGGATTCATTAAACTATTTATACATTGTACACATTGGGAGCGTCAAAATGGTACAGCTTTTTGAATCAGGAAAAGAGCAAGTATTACGGATTTTGGAACCCGGGGAATTTTTCGGTGAACTGGCATTATTTACTGAAAAAAATATGGAAAGTTATGTAGAAGCGTTAGAGAAAACGGATATATGTATGATTCATCGAGATCAAATGCAACAACTCATGACGACATATCCAATGATTGCTGTGAAAATTTTAGAACAATTTAGCCAAAGATTAGACGCGGCTGATAAACTCATTGGCGAATTAAGTGCAAAAGATGTCGAGGCACGTATTGCTGGGTATTTACTTGAATTAGCGGAAAAACAGGGAACAACAGAAATTACGTTACCAATTACGAAAAAAGATCTCGCATCACTGCTAGGAACATCGCAAGAAACGATAAGCCGTCGCATGTCGAACTTTCAAAAACATGGCATCATTACACAACAAGGCCATCGTCATATCACGATCGAACAATTAGATGCACTAGAACAAATCGCTTCGGCAATGTTGTGAATGTACAGCGATTGAAATTAAAACATCTGCTAACACTGACCAATGATAGGTATTTGGATTCGTCGTTGGGCTCGGGATTGTGTAAGAAAATGAAAGATTCAACGAACAATCAATCACGGTGTTTAAAACTTTTCAAATGAAAAGCAATAAGCATATCATTCATTAAATCGTAGCAATAGATTAGTAAGAAAGGGGGTATATTCATGGGAGCAGAACTATTTTGGATAGGTGGGGGCATTGCACTTGCAGGCTATTTTATCGGAAATGGCTTGAAGTATTTCCAAACTGCACAACCAAATGCAATTGAAGCTTTCTTAAATGATGAAGAAGATAATCATGAGTTACTTAAAGAAAGCGATGTGCATTTTTTTATTGGCATTTCAAAAGAAGACACGAAAGCATTATTGAAAGATTATCCTGAAATTCCACATTTAACGATCAACGGAAAAGTATATTATCAAAAAGCTCAATTACGACAATGGTTGATGAAAGCCAACGATTAAAATTGCAAAAGACGTTTGAAAGGTGATCATGTGAATGAAAAAACAGCAAGCGATTGAATATTGGGAGATCGTCGGAAATCCTGAAAATGATGTCTATGTACGTTTAGTCAAAACATTGTGTACACATTCAGACCGTTTTTACTTTATTACGAGAAAAGAATTACATTATAATCCAGAAATCTTTGTGGCGTTTACACCATACATAATCGAAACATACCAAACGAAATCTTGGGCTGGTACAGAAACAACAGGACCAGCCGCAACGGTTTACATAATTGAGTCAAATGAAGAAACATGTGCACTCCTAATCGAACATGCAAATCATTTATATGATTGGGTAGCACCAGCGTTACCAGAAGATATCACATTTATTAAAAATGATTTTGTTTGGTTCCAATCAACGACACATGAAGAATATGCAACTTTCTCCATTCGCTCACAATATTATAAAAAATTGATGACAAATATAGAAGGATTGGTACTTGAGCAAGTGATCGACGAGATGTAACATCGGAACAATGATTCCAATATTATGAACAGAAAAGAGGACCATTTCATGTGGATTTTATGTGGTAGTATTGCGGTTATCGCAACCTTTACGAATCTTTACCGATATCGAACGGGGAAGGATTATCAATTGGCAATGGCGATTGCACTTGCCTTTACAGCATTCACACTTGTTGCACAGTACCAAATGGTGTCCGATTGGGTGCAAACTGAAGATTGGACAGCGTTATTTGACGTTGTACCGACAATGAAATTTGTATTATGGGGATTGACGGGGCTATCAATTATGATGAATATGCTGCCAATTTTATTCGAATTAAAACAGAATAAACGCTCCAAGATTTGCGAACAAGCTTGATGAGATCTTTCAATGAGTAAATAAGACAGGAGGTATCATATGTTACTCATATTCATTATCGCTATTTTAGTCATATTTGTATTTGATTTTGCGAAATTAAGAAAGCAAAATGAAACAGTAATTGAACAAAATAAACAGCTACTAGCTCTCTTAGAAGAAATAAAACGTAAACGTTGACAAACGAGTGTTCGTTTTGATGAAAATGGTATTATTAACGCTTTGAAAGAATATCTTGAGGAGGAAATCATATGCCACGATGTACGAATTGCCAATACAAATGGAAAGTGAAAGAATTACTCGCACTAGGACTATCAAAGAATGGAAAAGATTGTCCGAATTGTAAGCAAAAGCAATATGTTTCAGGTGAAACACAAAAGCTGTTCACTTTAGGGTGGTTAAGTCTACTATTTATTCCAATTATTGTATTTCAAATCAAATTAAGCGCCAAAAAGGAAAATCTATTTGAATGAACATAAGTATTTGAACAACAGTTTGATACTAGTTGATCTACACCAAAAGTTGAACAATCAGTGGTGTATAGATTGAAATATAAGTGAACAGGAGAGAGGTAAATGAAGGGAATTATGGGGCTGTATATTATTTTAGCGGCCATATATTTTGTGAATTTATCAAATATCACATTATTTGATGGCGCTTGGGACGGCATTGCCATGTTGTGCAACACAGGACTATTTATCGCTGGTACGGGTTATTATTTATTGAGCAGAAACGCTATTAAGAAAACCAATCGTGAAAAATGATTGCCATTTATTTCATATAAAGTGGAAATCGTGTACAACACTCAGCTCATACATGAAAATGGCATCTAGGAGGTTCCATATATAACGTAAGCACTTTGTTGGTAGCGAACTTGTTAGATACTACATCGTTCATATATTGTTGCATTTAGTAGGAATTTCATGAACATGATATTGTTTTTATAATCAACGGTGTCTATATTCATGCTGTATCACATCATCTAAATCAGATGGATTGGTATAAATGGCTACATGTAAAAAACGAATTACGATTTCGTCCCATTATAAAAAATTCTTGGTAGGTGTAATGATGAAAACTCCCTCAACACTAAAAACGCTTTTGGTCGTGTTTGGTTGTATTGGTTTATTGATTATTGGCATCTTAAGTTATGGTGTATATTGGGCGTTTTTTGATATGAATCGCTTGCCATCAGGCGAATTTTTGACAGAGAAAACATCACCAAGTGGTCAGTATACGGTGAAAACCTATAAGGTTTATGGCGGCGCGACTGTTCCAAACACAATTCGTGGGGAATTAATTATCAATGAACGACAGAAGCAACCTAAAAACATTTATTGGAATAAAGAAGAAGCAGTAGAAATCGAATGGCTAAATCAAAACACCATAATCATTAATGGGCATACTTTACAAATGCCAACAGATACGTTCGATTATAGAAATGATTGACGTTTCACAGTGAAAAAACGTATGGGTGGCAAATAGCTTTTACTGAAGAATACGTATAAGGTGTTTTTAGCAAAATATAAGACGATAAACAGTCAATAATTAGGAGTATTCGTATGAGCGCAAATGACATCATTGGGATTGTAGTCGATAATTTAACAATGGCCTTAATGGCTATCATTAGTATAAGCATCATTTTTTTCTTGACATATTTTTTCATCTATAAAAAATTATTAAAAGGAACGAAAACACTTTCTATCAAAACGTTAATAAAAGTGTTCCTATTAACCGGTTATATGCTAATGGTATTGGGGGTTACTTTTTTTAATCGGCATGAATTTTATAATGGCGGCGTTGATGTATCATTATTTTCTTCCTATCGAGAAGCGTGGAATTCATTTACCGTTAGTAGTTGGCAATTCATTTATTTGAATATCGTCATGTTTGTTCCATTTGGCATATTATTGCCATTTATCCATGAGCGCTTTCAAAAGGCAACGTGGACAATTGGTCTTGCGGTCCTTTTTACATTATCTATTGAAAGTATTCAACGGATAACAGGATTGGGAAACTTTGTTGTGGATGATCTATTTAATAATATAGTGGGCGCCATAATTGGCTATGCGCTTTCCATGTGTATCATTTCACTCAAGCATAAAAAATGGAAGCGTGCAATCATACACCTCGCACCTTTATTTGTTCTATTGATTATCTCAGGAAGCTTTTATCTGTATTACGAAGTTAAAGCGTTTGGAAATTTAGAAGTTAAGCCAGCTCGTACGGTTCAAATGAATGAAGCGACGGTCAAATCAGATGTATCACTTGATGAAAATCGACAGTCCTTACCGGTTTATCAAACGAAAAAGCTGACAAAGCACGAAGCAGATCAATTTGCAGAAACGTTTTTCGAAACCATTCAAGCAGACCCTGCTCATATAGAAGATATTTCTTATCCTGATTTAGCGATTTATAGAATGTATGATGAAGAATCCTATAGTTTATCAGTTGATTTTCGAAATGGTGCTTACGACTTCATGGATTTTTCACAACTAGATGATGGTATGGAAGTTGGAAAAGCAACTGAAAAGATGTTACGAGAACATTTACAATCTTTTGCGATTACGATTCCAGAAGAAGCGATATTTCAGCAGTTAGATACGGGCTACTATTCATGGACAGCGGATTTACTACGTGTTGATGATCAAATCATAGATGGTGAAATTGAAGTTGCATATTTTCATGATAAAACGATTAAAAACATTAACCATCAAATGATTACGTATGAAAAAACGACAGATGTTCAAGTAAAAAGCGAACAAGAAGCTTATGAAGAGCTCATGCAAGGTCGTTTTTCGTATGGTAAACAGGAAGTTCATGAAATCGAAATTTATGATGTGACGATTCAATACGCATTAGATTCAAAAAGTTATTATCAACCCATTTATGCATTTAGGAGTTTAGTAGATGGCGAAGAATATACGATTTTAATTCCGGCAATATAACATGTCTTCATCATTAACGATCTATTAAAACAACTATCCGAAATTTTTTCATCTATGTAGAAAGGCATTATGCTAAAAAAGAGGGATAACAATGAGCATTAAAACATATTCGACCCTATCAAATAAAGGATTGGATCGCCAAGTGAATAAATTTTTAGAAATGCATCTTGAGCTAGATATTATCAACATTCAGTTTTCTGCAAGTTTGCAGGATTAAATGCAATGATTCTTTATCGATAACGAACAAGGAGACAATGATGCGCATAATTGCACAACAACGATATGTAAAAATTCATCGAACAGTTTCAATCAGTGGACAATATAATCAGGAGGAAATTCGCCGTCTATCCTTATATGAAGAGAAAATTATGACAAAGTATCGTGAATTCCCATTAGCTCATGTGATGGATCTATCGTACAGACCTGTGGCTAAAGAAGGGGGAATCTTGTATATCCATACAACAAAAGGGGTGTTTTCCTACCAAGTGACCGAATCTCCTACAAACTTTATCGACGCTTGTCAAATAGCGCTACAGAAGCACCGTGCACATCAACAACACGAAGCAGACCAAAGACCTTCTTCACTCATTCAAAACGTTTTCGCAAACATTCGCAATTGGATGAAGCGGAAAGACGAAGAATGACGCAATTCCGATTGAATAAATTTCATTTCATAAACTGACAATGTATAATAAATATATATTTTTGTGAAACAAAATGAACTGTTCAATCGTACATATTATGACGTGTAAAAAAGGATTAGTTCATTGGCAAATCAACAAACGTCATCAACTGGAGTGAGTATGAGCTACATCATATGAACGATTGATTCGATTTGATGAAAGGTTGACTTGTTGTAAAAATATGATTGATATTTAAGTGAAAGAAGGCGTTTTTTATGAACGACCATGTGAAGAAAGAACTTTATTCGTGGGGAAAATCCATTGTTTTTGCACTCGTACTCGTGTTTGTATGCCGCACATTTCTCTTTACACCCGTCATCGTAAAAGGAGAGTCGATGGAGCCGACATTCGAAGAAAATGACAAACTAATCGTCAGTAAAATAAGTAAGATTAATCGTTTCGATCAAATTGTGTTTCAAGCACCGAACCAAGATGAACAACATATTAAACGAGTAATCGGATTACCTGGTGATACAGTCGTCATGGAAGATGATGTGCTTTACGTCAATGGTAAATCATATGAAGAACCTTACGTCAACCGTAAGTCCGCTACAGCCAATAAAGTGACAGGGGACTTTACGCTGGAGCAACTCACTGGAAAACAACAAGTGCCTAAAGGCTTTGTATTTGTCCTTGGAGATAATCGATTAAAAAGCGGTGACAGTAGACTATATGGTTTTATTTCAAAAGATGAGATTATTGGCGAAGTAAAATTTCGATATTACCCATTGAAACAGATCGGTAATCCTCGCTAATATGCTTCAATTTCTTCAATGTTAAGCGCATACATCACAATGCCTACAGTTGAATGAGAAACAGCCAACAAACACACATCAATGGTCAATCTTTGGCTAATAAAAAGGGGTTTTGGACAATGAAAAAATGGATGATTGTAGTTTTGGCCGCATTGGTATTGGCAGCATGTAGTGATAAAAACGATGCCAATGAGGGCAGTTCAGAAGGTGCTGCGACCAACAAAGGAAGCCAAGTCGATCAAAACGAGGATTCCAACCAAACATCTGAAGAGGAACATAGCAATATTTATAAAATAGGTGAAACGGCGGTCATTACAAGTGATCTGTATGACTTTGATTATGAAGTAACCGTGACAGATTTTACAATTACAGATGAAATAGATGGTGTGAGCATTTTTGATTATGTGCGTGGGTTAGAAGAGTCGGACCCAACACGTTTTGCAGTCGTCGATGTAACCATCAAAAATAGTAGTGATGAGGCGTATGTTCCTAGTGAAATGTTCTCTGCAAACTTTTCTGATGTGGATCAAGGAGCGGGTGTGACGTCGGAATTAGATTTTTCGAAAGAACTAGATCGTGAATTGGCACCAGGTGAAGAAGTAAATACTCAAATTGTGTATACGTTTGACGTAGAAGATCAAGAGGCATTTTGGTTCAAATACGAAATCATGTCTGACGAAGAAACAATTTTTGAATTACCGAACAAAGAAAAATAAAGCGATGTGCAGAATGCAATGAATCGTTGCATCCTTTTCTTTTGAGTAAAAAGGATGAAACATTTAGTAAGAAAGGAAAATGATATGACAAAAAAAGAAAGAAGTGCGCAGGTAGTAGAGGAAAATGAGATGATATTTCGATGTCCTATTTGTCATCAATCCGTGCGTGTCGCTGAGCGTAAAAGCCTAATTTGTACAAATGGTCATACATTTGATTTTGCGAAGCAAGGCTATGTAAATGTATTGACGAAACAACCGAATGAACAATATGACGAACAATTATTTGAAGCTCGCCAACAAATGATTCAAGACAGTCAACTCTATGCTTCATTACACCATGAAATTGCAAGGATTATTCAGCAATATATCGACAAAAGTGTAGCGCCCGTCATTTTGTTAGATGCGGGGAGCGGAGAGGGATCTCATTTGCAAAAAATCATAGCGGAAAGCAAAGAGCGAACCATCACTGGAATTGGTTTGGATATTGCGAAAGAAGGGATTTTGAAAGCAGCTAAATCATATGAAGAACCGATTTGGCTTGTCGGAGACTTGGCAAATATCCCAATGGCCGATCACACATGTGATGTCATTTTCAATATGCTATCACCTGCCAATTATGATGAATTCAATCGCATTTTAGCACCTGGTGGCATTGTTGTAAAAATTGTTCCGCGCGCACATTATTTACAAGAATTACGTGAGGTCCTCTTTGCGAATGTTCAAAAGCGAACGTATTCCAATGCGGATACACGCACTTTGTTTACACGACATTTTGCACTTGTGGATTGCATTCCTTTTCAACATACGCAAACGTTAACTGAATCTGAAATGCGCAATCTCATTCGAATGTCCCCGCTCGGTTGGAATGCGAATCAACAACAAATTAACGCCTTTTTACAACGAGATTGTCCAACCATTACGATCGATGTAGAAATATTAATTGGTGTGAAACAATAGCGATTGTATCGGTAAAGAAACTGAGCAATCATTTGATGTTTCAACGAGAAAATCTAATCATCAACTTGCATAAAAGAGATAAGTAGAAAAATCCGGGCGCTTCATCATCTTATGAATCGCTCGGATTTTTTGGATAAATGATAATATATGCCAATCGATTCTGCATCAAATGAACGACTTTTTGCAGTCTTTATATCTTAAGTAGGGTGTGTAGATGGAATTTTTATGACTTTCATAATTTGATTGACGAAAGTCTTTTTATTTATTTTATTATTTTGAATCGCATCTAAAGTTCTATAAAATTGAATGAAAGATGATAACATCAATGTTTTTACATCGCTTTGCACTTTTGGACTAAATTTTTTTCTTTGGTAAACTGATAATTATGAAAGGATGAAAATTTCTTTCAGCTTTTTATACTAAAGCTTATCTATCGCAATATGTATGATTAAAATAGGTAAAAGGGTGAGTGAAATTTTGCAGAAAAATAAATTGAACGTAAATAACAATCGTAAAAAATCATTGAAAAAAGTGAGTGCAATGGCTTTAGCAGCAACAGTCGCATTTAGTACGCCGTCCGTGATGAATGTACTAAATGATGGCAGTCCATTAAGCGGTGTAGAAGTATATGCTGCTGAAACAACCAATTTAATGAACACAAATGAAACGTTAACGACATTCAATGTGAATCACAATGATAATGATGAACATTGGGTCCATCGTTTCCATAATGATGGAGATATTCCGGTAGATCGTCCGGATTTTGACTTGAATGGCTTAAAATATGTTGTGAAGTTTCCGGATGAATTGGCGCATCTACTTGATAATACGTATATGCTCGATTATTTACTGGGAAATCAGACGAACTTTGGCGCTGCCCAAAATGCATTTACGTTTACCGGAATAGCAGTTGACAAAGATGGTGCTGAAGTGACGATTCATAAAGATGATCACAAGCCGTTCAATCATATTTCAGTGAATAAAGCGACGAATAGTATTGAATTTGATTTCGCAAGTTTTTATGAAGCAAATGAATTAGAACCACATTTTAGACAAGATGTAAATGGGGACTACTTTTTTAATACATTAGGACTCGAAACCCCAATTGTTGTATCGGATGAGGAAATGTTAGATAACGGTACATACACGTTTAAATCTGCAATCGTTCGTGGTGAATCGGTTGATTTAAATAATATTTCTAATGCGTATGCGCAAGATTTAACGGTCGACTATAGTACGGATCCAGAACCAGAAGTAGACAAAGAAGCGTTAACTTCATTAGTAGACAAAACAGTAGGCTATGACGCCTCTGAGTACACAGTAGAGAGTTTCAAAGCATTCACAGATGCACATACAGCAGCAGAAACAGTGTTAGACAATGAAGAGGCAACACAAGAAGAAGTAGATAAGGCATTAGCTACTTTACAAACAGCAGTAGACGGGCTTGAAAAAGTAGAAGAAGAGGCGCCAGTGAAAGTGGATAAAGAAGCACTAACTTCCTTAGTAGATGAAACAGCAGACTATGATGCAGCTGCTTACACAGAGGAAAGCTTCGACGCACTGACAGAAGCACGCACGGCATCAGAAGCTGTATTAGCAAATGAAGAGGCAACACAAGAAGAAGTAGATGAGGCATTAGCTACTTTGAAAACAGCGGTAGACGGACTAGAAAAAGTGGAAGAAGAAGCGCCAGCGAAAGTGGACAAAAAAGCACTAACATCCTTAGTAGATGAAACAGCAGATTATGATGCAGCTGCTTACACAGAGGAAAGCTTCGACGCATTGACGGAAGCACGTACAGCAGCAGAAGCTGTATTAGCAAATGAAGCAGCAACACAAGCAGAAGTAGAAGAAGCATTAGCTGCATTACAAACAGCAGTAGACGGCCTGGAAGAGGTTAAGCCAGAGCCGAAACCAGAACCGGAAGTGGATAGTAGTGAGCTGGAAGCATTGATTGAAAAAGCGAAGCAAATCACAAATGAAGATTACACTTCAGAAACATTTGCTGTGCTATCAAAAGCAATTGAAGATGCGGAAACATTATTAGCATATCAAGAAGCTACGCATGAAGCGGTAACAGAAATGCTCAACAGTCTTCAATCAGCAATGGACGGGTTAGAAAAAGTATTATCCGATGAGTTTGATGAAACGGATGAAGAAGACAGTCAAACGATCATCGTTGAAAATGACGAACATGGTAATGGGCATATTTTACCGCAAACAGCAACGAATACGTATACAATGGCAATGATTGGTGGACTTCTCGCTGCAATTGGTGGCGCACTGTTATTTGTACGAAAAAGAGTCACTAAATTATTCAACTAAAGATAAAAAAGACAGCAAATCGATAAATCGATGCTGTCTTTTTTGTCTTTAATCACTATTGATGAAGTTGAAAAGCCTAAGCCTTTTGTTTCGCCTTTATCCGAGCTCACTTTCTACGTTTACAAAAAAGATGAATGGGAAGATATATCATATGAGGGTATGAATGATTTGTAGATTTAATTTCAATCAAACCAAAAAGCACGACTCACATGAACGTATCGTTTTAAAGGAGTGAAACATATGGCAAAACAACATCACGAACAGCAAGATTATAACCACAATCATCCTCAAGATGAACACGACCAACATCAAGGTCATAACCATGGAGATCACGACCATAGTCATCACCATGAAGAAATGGTTGAGGATTTTAAAAGACGGTTTTATGTATCATTGGTCATTACCATACCAATTTTAATTTTATCGCCAATGATTCAAAGTTTTTTATCGGTCGATTGGCGATTTGTGAATGACCAATATATTTTATTCATCTTATCCACACTCATCTTCTTCTATGGAGGATGGCCATTTGTTACAGGTGCTGTTGATGAATTAAAACAAAAAGAACCTGGAATGATGACGTTAATTGCATTGGCAATCTTTGTCGCGTACGTCTATAGCGCATTCACCGTATTTGGGTTAGAAGGAAATGACTTTTTCTGGGAGCTCGCGACGTTAATTGACATTATGTTGCTTGGCCATTGGATTGAAATGAAATCCGTGATGGGGGCATCTAACGCATTGGAAGCGTTGGTAAAATTAATGCCAAATGAAGCCCATAAAGTAGATGATAATGGAAATATCTTTGACGTAAGTGTTTCTAGCTTACAACATGAAGACCGAGTTCTCGTCAAGCCGGGCGAAAAAGTTCCCGTCGATGGCACGATTATTGACGGTAGCTCAGCAATTGACGAATCAATGTTAACAGGTGAGTCTATTCCTGTTGAAAAACATAAAGGAGATTCTGTAATCGGTGGTTCGATTAATAAAGAAGGTTCTTTAACGATTACAGTTGAAAAAATCGGAGACGATACGTATTTATCACAAGTCATTACATTAGTACGTGAAGCGCAAAAATCGAAATCACGCACCCAAGACCTTACGAATAAAGCCGCAAAATGGCTGTTTTACATTGCGTTGTTATCAGGAATTGTCACGCTTGTCATTTGGTTACTGCTCGGGTATGCATTTGACACCGCATTGGAACGTATGGTGACGGTAATGGTCATTACATGTCCACATGCGCTTGGATTAGCAGCGCCACTCGTCGTTGCCGTCTCAACGTCAATCGCCGCCAAGCATGGGTTATTAATTCGCAACCGTGCGCATTTCGAAGGCGCGAGAAATGTGAACGCAGTGGTCTTTGATAAAACGGGTACATTAACGAAAGGTGAGTTTGGTGTGACTGATGTATGGGCAGCGGCTGACTATGAAGAGCAAGATATTATTCATTATGCAGCGAGTTTGGAACAACATTCTGAACATCCAATCGCAACAGGAATTGTCCAATATGCCAAAGACCAATCGGCAACCATTGAAAAAACGACACACTTTGAATCCATTACTGGTAAAGGGATTCAAGGAGAAATCGATGGGAAGAAGTTAAATGTTGTCAGCCCTGGATATGTGAAAAATGAAGGGCTCACATTTGATGAAAAACGATTTGAACAGTGGTCAGACGAAGGAAAAACAGTCGTTTTTTTATTAATCAATGATACAATGGCAGGAATGATTGCATTAGCAGACATCGTTCGAGATACCGCTAAAGAAGCAGTACGCTTATTAAAAGAACGAGATGTCCACGCCATTATGTTAACAGGGGACAATCAAAAAGTAGCCCAATGGGTTGCTGAGCAATTGTCAATTGAAGAAGTTTATGCGGAAGTATTGCCTGATGAGAAAGCATCGAAAATTAAAGACATTGCGAAAGAAAAAGATTGGAAAGTTGCGATGACAGGCGATGGGATTAATGACGCACCTGCATTAGCGAGTGCGGATGTAGGAATTGCCATTGGTGCAGGTACAGATGTCGCGATGGAAACAGCAGATGTTGTCCTTGTCAAAAGCAATCCGAAAGATGTCGTTTCATTAATAGAGTTATCGACAAAAACCTATCGCAAAATGGTTCAAAATTTATGGTGGGCGGCAGGATATAATATTATTGCGATACCGCTTGCGGCAGGAGCTTTAGCACCAGTTGGTATCGTCTTAAGTCCAGCGGTTGGTGCCATCTTGATGAGTTTAAGTACGGTTATTGTCGCGGTTAATGCGAAATTCTTAAAAATTGAATCTGTGTAATGAACTATTGCACCTCATGACATTGTTGATTATGCTAAAAATAGTTGATGAAAAGGAGCATGTGTATGACGAAACCGAAAATTTATACAATGCCTTTTGCAAAAATTTATCCGCTGTATATTGCGAAAGTTGAAAGAAAAGGGCGAACGAAAGAAGAAGTAGATGACATTATTATGTGGATGACAGGCTATGATGCACATGCATTAAACGAACAGTTGACCAATGGAACAGATATGGAAACATTTTTTAGAAGGGCCCCACATATGAATGATGCGAGACATCATATTACAGGTGTGATTTGTGGCGTCCGTGTCGAAGAGATGGAACAAGGAACGATGCAGGAAATTCGTTATTTAGATAAATGTATCGATGAATTGGCCAAAGGAAAAGCGATGGAAAAGATTTTACGTGAAGGAAGATGATTCTTTCAACAAACGATAAATAATTTTCGATGGACGAGCATACGTTGGACTATGTGAAGGAGGGACAACGGATGACTCGTTCTTTAGTAATCCCGTATATTTGTGTCATATTAGCAGTGAGTTATGTCGGCGGAACGTTTTTATATCGTTTCATTGATGATGGCGCGATTGAAAAGATATTACTTTTATTCGATGCAAGAATTGTACAAGCAGACGTCAATATTGTATTTCCGTTGTTATCATTAATTATGTCTTTTGTGCTAGTTGTATTATTTGCGAGGTTTCGTCATACGAAACGCTTCGTTTATTGTTGGGCGGCTTTTCGAGCGGTTTTATTCGGTATGGGTGCTAGTTATTTGCTCGCCAATGGTTTATCGATGATTTACTATGCGATTTGGTGGTTTCCTTTTCAATTAGTCATTACATTTTGCTATTTTCTTTTTACTGTGTTACTTGCGCCCCCATTTTTCATGCGAACGATTGGGAATCGAACTGTGAATTATGAAGGTTTACTCACCATTTTTGGACTTACAATGTTCCTTTTTTGGGTGGAATATACAATATTTCACTTTATTGTCAAATGAAGCATTGCTTTAGGTTGTTTTCTATTCGGTGTTTTTGGTATAATGAAGACACTTTGAGGGGGGCGTCCAATGAAGAGCCGAATAGAACGAATAAAGAAACAATTGCACGCGGCAAGTTATAAATTGACGCCGCAACGTGAAGCGACGGTTTTAGTCCTCCTTGAGCATGAGGCGGACCATTTAAGTGCCGAAGACGTCTTTTTATTAGTAAAAGATAAGTCACCAGATATCGGCCTCGCAACCGTTTACCGCACATTAGAATTGTTAACAGATTTAAAAATCGTTGATAAAATTAACTTTGGAGATGGTGTTGCGCGATTCGATTTACGAAAAGAAGGCGCAGATCACTTCCACCATCATCTCATTTGTATTGAATGCGGAAAAGTGGAAGAAATTCAAGAAGACTTATTAGGCGATGTCGAAAAAATTGTCGAAAGTCGATGGGAATTTGATATTAAAGACCATTGGCTGACGTTTCACGGCATTTGTAGAGAATGTAAAACAAAAGATCGTGAAAATTGATAATTGAAAGGGATGGCGTAATAGCTGTCCCTTTTGATGTTTCAAAGGAGGTAAAGCGATGCAAGCATTTTTCGATGCATTAGAAGATTATATCCATTTCATGCGTGTAGAAAGGCAAGTTGCAGACAATACAGTCGAATCGTATAAACGCGATTTGACGGATTATATCACCTATATGAAAGCGCTACAAATCACCACCATCGATCAAATGACCAAACATGAAATTGCCCTTTATTTACAACAAATGCGTGAAAGTGGGCAATCATCTCGTACGGTGTCTCGTGCTATTTCTTCGATTCGTTCGTTTCATCAATTTATGTTACGTGAAAAAATTACATCGCATGATCCAACCGTCCATTTAGAGCTACCGAAAATCGATCAAAAATTACCAGATGTGTTATCTGTTCAAGAAGTGACAAGACTGATTGAAGCGCCAGATCGGAGCAAGCCTGCAGGGAAACGAGATTTTGCGATGCTCGAATTACTATATGGTACAGGGATGCGTGTAACAGAATTATTAACGTTAAATGAGGAAGATATTCATTTATCCATGGGATTTGTGCGCGTTTTCGGAAAAGGTGGGAAAGAACGGATTATTCCACTTGGGAAAATGGCCATTGAAGCTTGTACGGATTATATGCGTGAGGCACGTCCACAATTTATTGCAAAAAAACAAGAACCTGAAGATGCTTTATTCGTCAATATGCGTGGCGGTCGTTTAACACGTCAAGGGATTTGGAAAATCTTAAAAAAGCATGCGCTTGAGGCACAGATTAAGAAAGGGCTAACCCCCCACATATTGCGGCATTCATTTGCAACGCATTTAATTGAAAACGGCGCAGATTTACGCGCTGTACAAGAAATGCTCGGACATTCAGACATTTCAACGACACAAATTTATACACATGTAAGCCGCTCGCGCTTGAAAGAGGTATACTCAGAATTTCACCCGAGAGCTTAACTTTAGGAGGTTATGGAATTGACAACAGAAACATTTAAACGTGTACATGTCATTGTACTGGATTCAGTAGGAATTGGCGAAGCGCCAGATGCAGCAGCATTTGGAGATGAAGGTGCCGATACATTAGGCCATATCGCACAAGAAATGGGTGGATTACATATGCCACATATGGCTGCGCTCGGATTATCAAATATTCGCGAATTACAAGGTATCCCTGTCGCAGAAGCACCAAAAGCGATGTATGGAAAAATGCAAGAAGCATCGGTTGGTAAAGATACGATGACAGGGCATTGGGAAATTATGGGACTCAACATACAACAACCCTTTAAAGTATATCCTGAAGGTTTCCCAGCGGAATTAATTGTGGAGCTCGAACGCCGTACAGGTCGTAAAGTGATTGGCAATAAACCAGCAAGTGGGACAGCCATTATTGAAGAACTTGGCGAGGAACATATGGCAACTGGTGCATTAATTGTTTACACATCTGCAGATCCTGTATTACAAATTGCCGCACATGAAGACATTATTCCATTAGAAGAACAATACCGTATTTGTGAAATTGCACGGGAGCTCACATTGGATCCTAAATATTTAGTTGGACGGATTATTGCGAGACCGTTCATTGGAACACCAGGCGATTTCCAACGGACGTCAAATCGTCATGATTATGCACTGAAACCGTTTGAACGTACAGTGATGAATGAATTACAAGACGCTTCCTATGATGTCATTGCCATCGGTAAAATTTCAGATATTTTCAACGGCGAAGGCATTACTGATGCTGTTCGTACAGTTGATAATATGGATGGTGTTGATCAATTATTACGCGTTATGGAAAGAGAATTCCATGGTATGAGCTTTTTAAATTTAGTCGATTTTGACGCACTCTATGGACATCGTCGTGATCCAATTGGCTACGGGAAAGCGCTAGAAGCTTTTGATGCACGCTTACCTGAAATAATGGAACGTTTACATGAAGATGATTTACTCATCATTACCGCAGACCATGGAAATGACCCAATCGCTCCAGGAACGGATCATACCCGCGAATATGTTCCACTATTAGTGTATTCCCCATCATTCACGTCAGGAGGCAATATGCCTGTGAATGAAACATTTGCGGATATCGGTGCAACAATTGCGCAAAATTTTGATGTGAAAGCGCCCCCATATGGGAAAAGTTTTTTATCATTATTAACAGAAAAGGTGAAGTAATATGGCGAGAATGGTCGATATTATTGAAAAAAAGCGAAATGGCTTTTCATTGACAAAAGAAGAAATTGAAACATTTGTCAATGGGTATACAGATGGTTCGATTCCAGATTATCAAGCGAGTGCTTTTTTAATGGCGACTTATTTTCAAGGCATGACACCAGAGGAACAAGCGCATTTAACAATTGCTATGGTTAAATCTGGTGATGAAATTGATTTATCTGCGATCCAAGGTGTGAAAGTCGACAAGCATTCAACGGGTGGTGTAGGAGATACAACAACGCTTATTCTTGTGCCACTTGTTGCTGCTTGTGGGGTTCCTGTTGCGAAAATGAGCGGACGTGGGCTTGGGCATACAGGTGGTACGCTTGACAAATTAGAGGCGATGGAAGGTTTTCACATCGAATTAACGAAAGAGCAATTCGTCGAACAAGTGAACACGTTAAAAGCAGCAGTCATTGGTCAAAGTGGGAATTTAACGCCTGCAGATCAAAAGATTTATGCATTACGTGATGTCACAGCAACGGTGAACAGTATCCCACTGATTGCAAGTTCGATTATGAGCAAAAAAATTGCAGCAGGTGCAGATGCGATTGTGTTAGATGTGAAAACAGGCGATGGTGCATTTATGAAAACAACAGAAGATGCACGCGCACTTGCACATGCAATGGTGGCAATCGGAGATCAAGTAGGACGAAATACGATGGCCATTTTATCCGATATGAGTCAGCCACTTGGAAAAGCAATTGGCAACGCATTAGAAGTGCGTGAAGCGATTGATACATTACGAGGTGAAGGACCGGCTGATTTAACGGAATTATGCCTAACACTTGGAAGTCAAATGGTTGTCCTTGGTGAGAAAGCATCTACATTAACAGAAGCACGTGAGATGTTAGAAGCAGTTATTGAAGATGGTTCAGCGTTAGCGTTATTTGCACATTTAATCGAAGCGCAAGGTGGCAATCGTGGCGTTGTTGAAAATCCTGCGCTACTGCCGAAAGCACAGTTCGAAATCCCGGTCAAAGCAACAACTTCAGGTTTTATTACAAAAATGGAAGCCGATCAAATTGGCATCGCTGCCATGTTACTTGGTGCGGGGCGTGCGACAAAAGAAGATGAAATCGATATGGCAGTCGGTATTATGCTCGAGAAGAAAATTGGTGATGCCGTTGAAGTAGGAGATGTCCTCGCCGTTATTCATTCGAATCGCGAAGAGGTTCAAGCATCCATCGATTTACTGCAAGAACATATTGTCATCGGTAAAGAACACGTCTCCCCTCCAACATTAATCGGTGAAATCATCACAGAATAAATAACGTTACATGCCAAAATGTGTAAAGATCCATTGGGTCTTTACACGTTTTTTTACGTTGTCACGAAAATATCGGTCAGCATGTATTGTAAATGAAACAATAAGATTATAGGTCTTCAATGAAGCCCATTGCGCATTTCACATGCCACACGCTATCCCCAGAGCCGTATTTCCTCTTTCTATTTCATTCCTTCATACCCCTTCTTTCATTCAGTCATTCTATGATTTGGATGAGTAGCACATCCTTCTATGACAAGTGCAAAACCATCCATTTATCATGCATGTTAAAACGAATGTCTAAAGTCCAATAAACTTGTCAACACTTTCCATAGTGTCGGAGTTTTGTCGAAAAACTCGATATTGCTTCTAGTTTTGACTAGTTTTGTCTCTTAAAAGGTTTGCCCAACACAAATAAAGAATAGTCGTAGTAGAGGAGGGGACATAATGGCAAATATTGAGAAGTTTGAAGGTGGCATTATCACGATTACATTGTTTGGAGAATTGGATAATCATGAAGCGAATCGTATTCGAACGCAAGTAGGGGCAGCGATTTTTGCAGGAGATGTGCGTACGATTATTTGGGATTTGTCACATTTACAATTTATGGACAGTTCTGGGATAGGGTTGATTCTCGGGAGAATGCGAGAGTTAGGGCCTTATAACGGGGAAACGTTCATTTTAAATCCATCTCCGACGATGGAGAAGATTTTTACATTTTCTGGATTAGAGAAAAACATTCGTTTCAGCTCAGTACAAGACATGATGAGGCAGTTGGGAGGGGTTGTCCATGAGAAATGAAATGACATTATCATTTGTTGCATTAGAACAAAATGAAGCGTTAGCAAGAATGGCGATGACATGTTTTATCGCTCCACTCGATCCGACGTTAGAAGAAATTGCAGAATTTAAAACAATCGTTTCAGAAGCGGTTACAAATGCCATTTTACACGGCTATGATTGCGATGGTGTCAGTTTGGTCACCTTACATGCAACATTAGAAGAGGAAAAAGTGACGATGACGATTCGTGATGAAGGAAAAGGGATTTCAAATATCGAGAAAGCAATGGAACCAATGTTTACAACGAAACCTTATATGGAAAGGTCGGGAATGGGCTTTACGATTATGGAAAGTTTTTCAGATCAACTTTCCGTACAATCAACCGTCGGCGTTGGCACAACCGTAACGTTTGCAAAGCAATTTTCGCTCGTTAAAGAAACGAGCAGAATGAGGTGACATATGGACGCTTCAGTTGAACAAAAGCAAGAATTATTATCGCAAGAAACGATGCGTGAGCTCATCGAACGTTCACAAGCAGGCGACCACGATGCGCGTCGTCAAATGGTTGAAGGCAATACACGACTCGTTTGGTCGATTGTCCAACGTTTCGCTTCACGCGGCGCAGATTTGGAAGATTTATTTCAAATCGGCTCCATCGGTTTAATGAAATCTATCGATAAGTTTGATTTATCTTATGAAGTGAAATTTTCGACGTATGCGGTACCCATGATTGTCGGTGAAATTCAGCGGTTTTTACGTGATGATGGCATGGTGAAAGTAAGCCGTTCGATTCGCGAATTAAGTTTGAAAATTCGTCATACGACAGATCGTTATATTAAAGAACATGGCATCACACCGACATTATCAGAAGTTGCAGATATGTTAGATGTAAAGCTTGATGACGTTATTTTAGCTTCTGATGCATTGCGAGATCCCGCATCATTACATGAACAATTATATGAAAGTGAAGGCGATCAAATTACGTTAATGGACCAATTACGCGATGATCGTTCGGAAAAAGTATTCGGACATATTCCATTACGAGATGTCATAAGTCGCTTAAATAAACGTGATCAATCGATTATTTATATGCGTTATTATTTAGATTACACACAAAGTGATATTGCGAAACGGATTGGCATTTCCCAAGTACAAGTATCGCGTTTAGAGAAAAAGATTTTAGCGCAGTTAAAAATTTGGATGGGGGCAAGTGAGGGGACAATACCAACAAAGTGAGGACAAAATAGCGATATGGAAAAATTGTTTCAATCACTCGAAGAAGGAGAAAAGTGGTACGAATCGACTTTTCAAGTAGATCAAACATTCGATGCTGAATCTAAACGAATCCATTTATGGAATCTACCAGCGTTAGTCCTTTATATTAATGGGCTCGTAGACGATCAAGGTTTACTCACTTTATTGACAAGAATGCAATGGAATGAAGTACAACCAGGAATGACGGAAACAGAGCAATTCCTGTCATATTTTCCGTTCCAGTCTGTCACAGAAGTAAAAGATCGTAACGAATTATTAACGACGATTTTAACGGGACAGCCGGCATTTATTACGAAAAGTGGATACGCTTTTACAATTGATATGCGCGCGTATCCTGGGCGCCAGCCAGAAGAACCGGATATTGAAAAAGTTATTCGTGGTTCACGTGATGGTTTTACAGAATCTATTATTCAAAATACTGCACTTGTACGAAGACGATTACGAACTGAAAAATTACGATTTGATATGCACCAAACGACGGTGAATGGAAAAACGGACGTAGCCATTGCTTATTTGGAAGGGGCTGCCAATGAAGACCATTTAAGAGAAATACGGAATCGACTCGATGATATTAAACATGATGGCTTAACAATGACGGATAAATCATTGGAAGAATTTTTGTTTAAACAACGTTTTCATCCGGTGCCATTCGTTCGCTTTACAGAACGACCCGATATTTGTGCGGCGCATTTATTGGAAGGACATATTGCGATTATCGTTGATACATCGCCCTCCGTTATTTTAGTACCCATTACAATTTTTCATCATTTACAGCATGCAGAAGAATATCGACAAGCACCATTAATTGGGACATTCGTTCGTTTAACGCGAATTATCGGTGCTTTTCTCAGTTTAGTCCTTTTGCCGTTTTGGTATTTACTCGCCACAGAACAGCAATATTTACCAACTACTTTGAGTTATATCGGCCCACAAGATATAGGTGAAATTCCACTCCTTGTGCAAATATTAATGGCGGACATTGGGATTGAAGTATTACGAATGGCCGCCATTCATACGCCGACACCATTATCGACCGCAATGGGCTTAGTTGCAGCCATTGTCATTGGTCAAGTGGCGATAGATGTCGGTTTATTTACACCCGAAGTCGTCTTGTATGTCTCAGTTAGTGCGATCTTTACATTCGCTATCCCGTCTTATGAATTAAGTATTACAACCAAAATCTTTCGCGTATTTATATTACTTACAACTGCTATTTTCGGTGCAGCAGGATTTTTCGGTTCCATCGCTGTATTATTTTATTATTTATGCGCGTTGAAACCATTAAATGTGCCGTATATGTGGCCACTTGTTCCGTTCTTTCCGAAAGCGATGTTACGCGTGCTCGTTCGTTATCCGATGACAGTCGACATGCCAAGGCCCTTTATTACAAAAGCACCAACACGCAACCGTTTGGAATGACATTTGTTCAAAGCGTTGACGATACGAATAGGCGAAACAACTTGTACAAAGCTTTTGTGCATTAGCTACATCATTTCTAAGCGGTGCATTGTTGCTACACATTTCATTCAATAAAAAATGGTTTTCAATTGTTCTTCTTGTAAACGTATTTTGCAAATGAATGGCGTTTTGTGATAAAATTCGTATATTGAACGAATTACAAGTAGAGGGGGAGAATGCTTATGCATCTCTATGGAACCCAAGCTGTGAATGAAAAAGGTCATTTAACGATTGGTGGCGTTGATCACGCAGAGCTCGTAGAACAGTATCAAACGCCACTCGTCGTGTACGATATCGCGCTCTTCCGTGAACGTGCGCGTGCATTTAAACGTACATTTGAAAATCTAGCAATTGAAGCGGAAGTTGCATATGCATCGAAAGCTTTTTCGTCTGTAGCGATTTATGAAATTGCGGCTGAAGAGGGCTTATCATTAGATGTTGTTTCTGGTGGAGAACTGTATACGGCGATTATTGCAGGTTTTCCGCGTGAACGCATCCACTTCCACGGAAATAATAAAAGCATTGCTGAATTGCGCTATGCATTTGAAGCGGAAATTGGTTGTATCGTTGTCGATAATTTTTCGGAAATAGGCCATATTCAACAGCTCGCTGCTGAATATAGACAACCGATGAATGTATTAATACGTGTCACGCCGGGCGTCGAAGCATCGACACATGCGTATATTACGACAGGACAAGAAGACTCGAAGTTCGGTTTTGATTTAAAAAATGGACAAGCAGACGAAGCATTCCGTTTGTTGCATGATGATGCTTATATACAGGTACTTGGTATGCATTGCCATATTGGTTCACAAATTTTTGAAACGACAGGATTCCAATATGCAGCGAAAGCATTGATGGATAAAATGTTTGCATGGCGCGAACAATACAACTTTGTTTGTCCCGTCTTAAACTTAGGCGGTGGCTTTGGCATTCGATATACAGAAGAAGATACACCATTACCACCTGAACAATACGTCGAAGGCATGACCAAAGTTGTTTTAGCGATGGCACAAGAAGCAAAGTATCCAATGCCAGCCATTTGGATAGAGCCAGGTCGTTCGCTCGTAGGAGATGCAGGTACAACATTATACGAAGTCGGCAGTCGTAAAGAAGTGCCTAATATCCGTACATATATCGCTGTTGACGGAGGCATGTCGGATAATATACGTCCTGCTTTATACGATGCAAAATACAATGCGGTAACAGCCAATAAAATGAACGAACCGCATACTGAAACGATAACGTTAGCTGGAAAATGTTGTGAATCGGGAGACAAATTAATTGAAGATGCACAGTTAACAAACATAGAAGAAGGCGATATTATCGCGATGTTTTGTACAGGTGCTTACAGTTATTCCATGGCAAGTAATTACAATAGGATTCCAAGACCAGCAGTTGTTTTTGTAGAAAATGAACAGCATACACTTGCAATTCGTCGCGAAACATACGAAGATATAGTACGATTAGATCTTTCACTGCAAGCGACAAAGCGAGGGGAAAATGTATGAGGAAAAGAAATATCATAATTTTTATTGCTATATTAGCGATGGGTCTCGTCTGGGGCGTTGTCTATTGGTATTGGATCGCACCACACTTAGATGTTGGCGCAATGGCAATATAAAGTTTACAAGTTGTAACAGTTTGTACTAAAGAAAGGATTCATCAACATGCTAATACGTTCTAAAAAAAGTAATGAAAAAATCGCAATGGGCTTATTATCATTCATGCCTGAAAGAGAAAATGTGAAAACGTTGCAAGAGGTGATCCAAAAATACGAAACGGATTCAGCTTGGGAATTATACCTTTGGAAAGAAGAAGAAGACTTTATCGGTCTTATCGGAATTGAAATGGGTGAAACATCATTTGTCATTCAAGACATTGCACTGAACCCCTCTTTCCGTGGTGAAGGAATCGGTAAAAAAATGGTTGCAGCCATTCAAGAACGATATCCTGCGAAAACTTGCACGAGTAACGAATTAACAAATGCATTTTTTCAAAAATGTCAAGAAGACGAAACAGAATGTTAAAAAATGAAACTAAGGTCATCGCGCCTTAGTTTTTTTCTTGATGAAATGACATGCTAACAATATAAAACCTCGTATCGTGTTATGTCGATACGAGGTTTATCCATTATGATAATTTAAACTGTCCAATTAACGTATTTAACTGTCCTGCTACCCGGGCTAAATCATTGGCATTCGTTGTAATATCAGACATCGAACTATTTATTTCTTGTGAAGATGCTGAAGTTTGTTCGATCCCAGCGGCCGACTCTTCTGAGATTGCTGCAATTTCTTGAACGGAGTTTGTCATTTGAACCGTTTCATCCATAATCTCTGATAAGTTTTGCGTTGTGGATTCAATATTATTCACCATATTGCCAACAGCATCTGTAATCTTTGCGAATGTCTTTTCCGTTTCTTCAATTTGCCATGTACCTTGCTCAACTTCTTCATATCCGAGTTCTAAAGACTCCGTTACACCACTTGTTTCTTGTTGGATACTCCCGACAATATTTGTAATATCAGTGACAGAATCCGATACACCTTCTGCTAATTTGCGTACTTCATCTGCAACGACTGCAAATCCTTTTCCTTGTTCGCCAGCACGTGCAGCTTCAATCGCAGCATTCAGTGCCAATAAATTTGTTTGTTCAGCAATACCCTGAATCACCGCGACTAACTTCGAAATCTCTTGAGATTGGACACTTAACTGCTGAACTTTTTCAACCGATTCATGCATGATGTTATTAATTAAGTGCATTTGTGCGGAAGAACGTTCCATTAACTGTTGACCTTCTGTCGTCATATTTAGTACAGTTGTTGAATTTTCTTGGATTGCTTTTCCATTTGTCGTCGTTTGATCAATTTTCTCAGCAAACACTGTCATCTTTTCTGACATATGACTTGCATGACTAGCTTCTGTCTCAGCGCCAGCTGCGAGTTCCTCCATTGTTGCCGCAATTTGATCGGTTCCGATTGTTACTTCATTTGCTGAATACGTTAACGCTTCGCTTTGATGATTGACCGATTGAGAAGCCGTTTCAATCTCTACTAATAATTCACGCATTTTTTCGTTCATATCATTTGTTGCATGAAATAATTGACCTGTCTCATCTCGTAAATGTGTGTGTAATGGTTCTTCTGTCAAGTCACCATTTGAAATTAATGACATTCGGTTCATCACCGCTTTTAATGGCTTGACAATCGAGTTAGAAGTAATAAGGGCAACAGCAACCCCAACGATAACAACGAGAATAGACACAATCGAAACGATTATAATCGTTGTTTTTCCACTTTCTAACACGCCTTCTTCAAAATCAATAATATGATTTTCACGCTTAATCGCTAATTCATCATAACTTGTAATTAATTGATCGCTATATTGTGCGGCATTTAAAATATTTTCTGTTGCGAGCTCTTTATGACCAGCATCATATTGTGCAAATACCTCATCTAAAATATATGTACGCCATTCCGCGGTATTGCGAATAATTTCCTCCAATTCTTGCGAGGGAGCGATGTTTTGAATTTGTTCCTGATACATTTGCGCTTCTTTCGTTGCTGCATCAAATTGTTCTTTAAACTGCGGGTCTCCGCTAATAATATATCCGCGTGCTGCAGCAATTCGATCATACATCGTAATAGATATACTTTCATCAGCAATTAATAACGGCAATTCCTCATCAATGATTTGTTTTATTGTTTGATTGCTATTGTTTAAAATTGAAAAAATATACACAGCCAAAAGAACGACCAGTGCATTCGCAATTAAAAACCCAACCAACATTTTGTTTTAATACTTTTAAAATTGAATACAGTTTTCAAGTGGCATTCCTCCATTTTATCATATCTATATTGATGAGCTTAGCTACTCCTTTATCCTCACTTTTTTAGCGTTTATTGCTTGTTTTATTTAGTACTTTAGTTCTATTTATTTGATTGGTAAAGCTGAAAAGAATGAAATACTCTCTAGAACTATTACTATTATACTATGCTTGGCTTGTGAAATGTTACACATAATGAAAAATCATTTGACAATTCTTTGAATGAAGATGATTTTGTATATTTACAAATGTCATCGATTTTGTTTTGTATTATATTAAAAAAATATCATTTCAGAAAACTACTATAATAGATCTTTCGAATATAGTATAATATGTCTAGTTACAGTTGATGGTAAAAAAGAACAAAGTCATGTTTTTATTGATCTTTGTACAAATGTTCATAGGAAAGAAGGGGACCCTTTTGCTTACATTCTTTAAAAAGAGTCAAAATTTGCGGACGAAATTAACGTTATCATTTATTCTGATTTTAATGATTCCATCGCTCTTTGTAGGGTATTTGGCATATTTATCAGCAAAAGATACAGTGAAAAAAGAAGTGAATCAAGGTTTTGAGGAGAATATCTCGTTATTAAATTCGACAATTGATCAAGTTCTTCATTTGAAAATGCACGATATACAAGTTTTTTCTGAGCAAATTAAGCAATCGATGTATAATCATACGAACACGTCAGAGGTGGTAGGTACGTTCGACCAATATTTGGAGTTGCACGAGGAAGTGGAATCAATTTATATTGGCACAGAGAAAGGGGAGTTTATTCAATCTAAGTACGACTCACCTGTGCCTGTAGATTATAATCCAAAGGAAAGAACCTGGTATACTGATGCGGTTGCTAACCTTGATGAATTAATTATTTCACCACCATATCTTTCGGCTGGAACGGATGAAATGGTTATAACGGTTTCTCGAACAACAAATGATGGTGGAGCAGTTGTTGGTATAGATATTAATATTTCGTATTTACAAGAGCTCGTCAATCAAATAGAAATCGGAGAAACCGGCTATGCGACAATGGTTGATGCGGATGGCATTTATATTGCCCATCCTTCAGAAAAAATTGGAACCGCAGCATCAGATGGGTTAATTGAAAATCTAAAACATCAGTCCAAAGGAGAATTTCCTTCTGAGTATAATGATGAAAAACGCTATGTTACCTACGTTACGAATGATTTAACAGGTTGGCGTATTGTTGGATCGATTACACAAGCTGAAGTTGATGGCGCTGCATTGCCAATTTTAAGAGATACTGCAATTGTGATTATTGCAGCATTGCTTATAGGGTTAGGTGCAGTGTACTTCATAATTAAATCGGTAATTACACCAATTGTACGATTGAAAAATCAAGCGATTGCCGTTAGTGAAGGAGATTTAACACAAGATATTGACGTCAAAACGACTGATGAAATTGGTGAATTAGGGGAAGCGTTTAATCGGATGCAAGAAAGTTTACGTACGATTATTCGAAATGTGGAAGAAGATGCCGACGTTGTAGCGAGCTCGGCGGCACAATTATCTGCCAGTTCTGCACAAACGAGCGATGCTGCAGAACAAGTAGCGGAATCGATTCAAGAGGTTGCACATACGGCAGAAATGCAAACCGACTATGTTACAGCAGCCAGCAAATCATTAACGACTTTGACACATGGCATTACAGAAATTGCAGAAAATGCACAGGCAGTGGCGATACAAACAGAACAAACAACTGATGAGGCAAAAGAAGGGGAGCTTGCAGTTGATAATACGGTTGCACAAATGTCTTCAATACATGAATCAGTTCAAAGTTCGAATACCATAACGCGTTCATTGTATGACCGTTCGAAAGAAGTCGCATCGATTTTAAATGTTATTACAGAAATTGCTGGACAAACAAACTTATTAGCATTAAATGCAGCAATTGAAGCGGCACGTGCAGGAGAGCATGGGAAAGGATTCGCCGTCGTGGCAGATGAAGTTCGAAAACTAGCAGAGCAATCGCAACAATCAGTGACGGAAATTCAAGCGATTGTGGAAGGGTTTCAAGTAGATACGGGGAATTCCGTTAAAGTGATGGAAGAAATTACACAAAATGTATTAAGCGGAATTGAGGTTTCTGAAGAAGCTTCAAGACGTTTTACCCATATTATGGAGCGAATGCAACAATTACTTCCTGCAGTAGAAGCCATTTCGACGACGGCTGAACAAGCGGCAACATCTGTTCATCATGTTGCCAACGGTGTTGATGAAGTATCTAGCAGTGCGCAAAATAATGCAGCGGCATCACAACAGGTAGCAGCCTCTTCTGAGGAACAACTTGCTTCAATGGAAGAAATTCGTTCAGCTGCAGAGTCATTATCATTTATGGCGGAAGATTTAAAAGCTGTCATTTCAAAATTTGAATATTAATTTCGTAAGTACAAACTATAAAACCAGGTATGAGCCGCATCACTCATACCTGGTTTTTACGTTATCCTTTTCAGGACATCCTTATGCTCGATGTCGCAAGCGATGTTTCTCGATAATGTCGATGCTATTTTTCGGCAATAATGGTAAAGTAGACTGAGCCTCTTCATAAAGCGCACGCAATGTGTTAGACGTGATGTGAATTTCGAATGATTGAAATGATTCTCCACGCTCAACAGCATGCATACTTTCTCGGCATTGTTGATATAATGTAGAAAAGTCAATGCCTTCTGTAAAAGGAGATGGTTCATTCAGAAAGCGCACCATTCGTCGTTCTGCTTTATGTAATAATTTATGGGCGCCGATGAAATTTTCTCTACGCCAATGGTATAATCCAACAGCAAGTAAAATATAAGCTGTCAATGGATGGTCTTTCGAAAAATCAGGCTGTGCTTTCCAATAATGCTCAAGCTCTTCGTGACATTCGAAAAAGTCTTGATTGTCATTGAAATACACAATAAAATTGACAAAGTGTGGATGATGTAATGGATGCATGAAATCATTCCTTTAACTCGCGAATATTAGGTGATAAAAATGTCTTATAAAGTACGACTTGATGTATTTGAAGGTCCGTTAGATTTATTATTACATTTAATTAACCGTTTGGAAATCGATATCTATGATATTCCAATGGCAGAACTAACCGACCAATATTTAAACCATTTGCATGCGATGCGTGTATTGCAACTTGATGAGCTAAGTGAATACCTCGTATTAGCAGCAACCTTAATTGAAATTAAAAGCAAAACGCTCTTACCACGTCATGAAGACGAGGCGTTTGAAGATGTCGATGAACTCGACATGGAAGAAGATCCACGTGATGAACTTGTTCAACGGCTCATTGATTATCGAAAATATAAGGAAGCAGCTGAAAACTTAAAACAGTCTGCAACAGAGCGTGCAGAACATTTTACGAAAGTGCCTGAGCAACTGGCAGAATTTAGTGAAGTTGTTGCAGTTGATCAGGAACAAACGTTGAATGTATTTGATTTAATCGGTGCTTTTCAAAAAATGATGGAGCGTAATCGACTGCGTGCACCGCTAACGGCTAGTATTACAAAATCTGAACAGTCTGTAGAAGCACAAATGACGGAGATTGTGGAAAAATTGTCGAAAATTGGCGGAAAATGTAACTTTTACGATTTGTTTGAGGATCAAGATGTGTCGACAGTCGTCATAACGTTCATTTCTTTATTAGAATTAATGTTACGAGGAGATATTGTTGTGGAACAAACACAAAACTTTACAGATTTAACGATTGCCATGACTTCAGGAGGTGAAGGCGATGCACGAACAACTAGCCGCAATGATTGAAAGCTTATTATTCGTTGCAGGAGATGAAGGGTTAACGATGAAGCAATTACAGACAATCGTTGAACAAGAGGAAGCATTAATTGAAGAAGTGCTAAAAACGATGCAAGCGCGTTATGAGGAAGAAACTGTCCGAGGATTTACGTTAAAACAATATGGTGGTGCTTACCGTTTAGTAACGAAAGCTGCGTTTGCGGAAGCCATTCAAGAATTATTGGAAAATCCAACGCCACAAACGATGACGAAAGCCTCATTAGAAGTGCTCGCCATCATTGCATATAAACAACCGGTAACGCGTGTTGAAATTGATGATTTACGTGGCGTCAAAAGTGAGGGACCTTTACAAACACTCGTTTCGAGAGGATTTATTATGGAAAAAGGACGTTCAGATGGTGCAGGTCGAGCAATTTTATATGGCACAACAGAATTATTTTTAGATCGATTTGGTTTAGCATCATTAGACCAACTGCCACCACTTGCGACGGATCCTGAACAAATTGAAGACGGAGAAACAGATTTATTCATGACACAATTCCAAGAAGCATTTTCATTTGAAGATGAAGGAGGAGCCACACATTAACAAACGTCGCCATTTGGTAGGCCTCCTTTGTATGCTACTAATGATTTGGATAGTGCCTGTAAAAGCTCAAGCAGCTCAAGCATGGGCGGTTATTGATGCCGATACGGGTAGGCTTTTACTTGGTGAAAATGAAGAAACAAAACTGCCGATTGCAAGCTTAACGAAAATTTGGACGGCATTTACCGTAATGGAAAGCGGTGTACCGTTAGGGGAAACGACGATGTCACCAGAAGCGGCGATGAGCGAAGGGTCGTCGATTTATTTACCACAAGGCACGAAAGTACAAGTGGAGAGTTTATTGTATGGGCTCATGTTGCGCTCTGGAAATGATGCTGCATATGCGCTCGCTGAACATGCAGGTGGCTCTGTGGAAGGGTTTGTTCAATTAATGAATGAAAAAGCGGTGATCTACGGATTAGAAAACACGACGTTTACAAATCCATCCGGTTTACATCATGATGCACATCTTTCAACAGCCTACGACACGGCATTAATGATGCGTTATGCGATGGAAAATGAACAGTTTAAAAAAATTGCATCGACAAAAAATTATACGTTGAAATTGCCGAAAGAAACGTATCATTGGCAAAATAAACATCGGCTTCTCCATTCCAATCCGCAGGCAATTGCCGGAAAGACGGGCTTTACAAAAACTGCAGGTCGGACACTTGTCACATACTTTGAACAAGATGATAAACGAATTATTGTTGTCACGTTAAATGACGGCAATGATTGGCAAACGCATGAAGCATTGGCTGCGCAAATCTTTAGCGAATACAATAAAGAGATGATTGCCCGTAAAGGACGCTATCAGTTTTCCCCAACAGTCATTGGGACGTTAGCTGCACCGATTCACGTTTTATTAAAAGATGGCGAACAAACACAACTTCAGCACCGAGCGCATTTATCAAGAACATCGGCAACTGGTGAATGGCTTGTTTATTTAAATGGTGAACCGATCGTGACAAGGTCCATTACGATTGAGGAGTAACCATATTGACAAGTGATGTGACTGATCAATTCTTAAAAGTCATTCCATAACGCAAAACAGAAGAATCGCATTCATATTGAAATGCAATCATTAGTTGAGTGAAAAATCATTTTATACAATAAATGTGACGATATTACGAAGACTGTTCAAATATTGGGCAGTCTTCTTTTCATTTAAAGCTAAATGTGACATAATTTTTAACAGTAACTAGACGGGGTGACAAAATGGAAAGATTACAAAAAGTAATGGCGCAAGCAGGTGTTGCGTCGAGAAGAAAATCAGAACAATTAATTTTAGATGGACAAGTAACTGTAAATGGAGAAGTCGTTACAGAACTTGGAACGAAAGTAACGCGTTCAGATGTAATTGAAGTAAACGGTGTACCTATTCAAAAAGAGGAGCCCATTTATATCGCGTTTTATAAACCACGCGGAGTCATTTCAACAGCTAATGATGATAAAGGACGTAAAACAGTCGTTGATTACTTCCCGGAAATCGAGGAACGCATTTATCCTGTTGGTCGTTTAGACTACGATACGTCAGGGTTAATCATTTTAACGAATGACGGTGATTTTTCTTATTTAATGACCCATCCAAAATTCGAAATCAAAAAGACGTATATTGCGAAAGTACAAGGTGTTCCTTCGCGTGAAAATTTAAAAAAGCTAGAACGTGGGATTAAATTAGAAGACGGCATGACAGCACCGGCACGTGTGAAGTCGATTTCAAATGATACAAAAGCAAAAACAGGCATCGTTGAAATTACAATTCACGAAGGACGTAATCGTCAAGTAAGACGTATGTTTGATGCAATTGGTTGCCCAGTAATTAGTTTAAAACGAGAATCTTTCGGGAACTTAACTACGCGCGGATTAAACGCAGGAGAGGCAAGACCCCTAACGATTCATGAAGTAAAACAATTACGCGTCCTTGCAGAAACTGGAAAAATCGGTTCTTAACCGATGCATTAGAAACATTTTACAGTAGATGCATAAATGGATGTAGCATGGATGAGGATGTTTTTAGGATATGTCTTAAGAATTGTGAACAAAATTGTTCACAGTTCTTTCATTTCTGAAAACGAAATCTATTGAAACCTTTGGTATAATGAAGAAGAATTTATATAGATTTAGGAGGCATGCAAATGTCTAAGGCGGACTTACTCGCAAAAAAACGTAAACGTCGATTATATATTCGAGGAACCGTTTTATTACTTATTGTCGCGGCAGTTATTTTTGCGATTACATCTAAAGATAAAGTACAAGTGTTAGAAATCGGCGATGAAGCGCCTGATTTTGAAATTGTCGACCTTGAAGGCAATACGCATAAATTATCGGATTATCGCGGTGAAGGGGTTTTCCTAAACTTCTGGGGCTCTTGGTGTGGCCCATGTAAAACAGAAATGCCATTTATGGAAAATCAATCAAAACCGTTTGCGGAAAAAGGTGTCCATATTCTTGCGTTGAACATTAAGGATACACGATTAAAAGCAGAAACTTTTCGGGATCAATATAAGTTGACATTCCCTATTGCGCAAGATAAGGATGAAAGTATTCGCCGTGCATATAACGTCGTACCGTTACCGACAACGGTATTAATTAACCCAGAAGGAAAAATCGTCGACATTATTACGACTGGCATGGATGAGCAAACAATCATCAATGCAATGGAGAGTATTCAACCTAAGTAAGGAGTTTTTCAAATGGAGAAAATCAAATGTCAATGTGGTCATGAAAACCCGTTTGGAACGATACTTTGTGAAGAATGTGGACGACCGCTAACAGAAGAAGCGAAAAAAAGCGATACAGTCGATATGCGTTACGAAGGTTCCGCACGTCGATCACAAACGTATAAACGCTCAATTATTGATAAAATATGGAACTTCTTCTCAAGTGTAAAAATTGGTGTCAGTATCATTATCGCTGTACTTGTAACAAGTGCGATTGGAACCATTTTCCCGCAGAAAATGTACGTTCCAGGAAATACTGAAGCTGAAATCGCAGATTACTATGAACGACTGTACGGCGTGTTCGGTAAAATTTACTATACGCTCGGATTTCATGATATGTACAATAGTTGGTGGTTTATTGGATTAATTGCGATGCTTGGAACATCGATTTTAATTGCCAGTGTTGACCGTGTCATTCCTTTATACAAGTCATTAAACCAACAAAAAACGAAACGCCACGTATCGTTTTTAAAGCGTCAACGTATATTTGGTGAAGGGACTGTACAAGATGCGGATGACTCACTGAAAAAAGCAGAAGAAGAATTAAAGAAAATGCGTTACAATGTAAAAGTTGAAGATGGCGCAATTTTAGCAGAGAAAAATCGTTTCTCACGTTGGGGTCCTTACGTGAACCATACTGGATTACTCATTTTCCTCGGTGCGATTTTATTACGCGGAATTCCAGGGTTTTATGTAGATGAAACATTGTGGATTCGTGAAGGCGAAACATTAGAAGTACCGGGTGCACCTGGTTATTTCATCGAAAACAAAGGGTTCACTGTAGAGAACTATTCGGAAGAAGACGGCGAGGTATTTAGTGAAGCATTAGATCGAAACGGTGTCATTGCTAAAAACTTCCAAACGGATTTAGCGTTATATAAAAAGGCTGAAGGTGGCTTACCAGGTCAAACAGACATGGAATTCATCGAAGAAAAAGGAGTCGTCGTCAATGATCCGATGAAATTTGATGGCTATAGCATTTTCCAAATGGATTATCGTACGGATGAATTAAAAACAATGACATTCGAATTAAATGAAAAAGATGGCGATAAATCATACGGACAATTTACCGTTGACTTAGTGAATCCAGAACGTGAATACGAACTTGAGGATGGCGCTTCCGTTGTATTATTGGAATATGAGCCAGATTATGCAGGCTTTGAAAATGGAGAATTAAAAGGAAATTCACCACTGCCAAATAATCCGGTCTTTATTTTCAAAATGATTACACCAGAAAAGCCACAAGGTGAAAATAGCTTTGTTGCGATTCGTCAAACAGTTGAAGGTGACGAAAACGATTTTAAAGTGAACTTCGTTAGTACAGAAACGCGCAATGTCTCTGGGATGACAATCCGTAAAGATAAGACATTGTATATTTTATTAGCTGGGGGCATTATTTTCCTCATCGGGGTTGCGCAAGGTTCATATTGGAACCACCGCCGTATTTGGGTTCAAAAGGCGGATGGCAATCAAATGTATATCGCAAGTCATACGAATAAAAACTGGTTCTCATTAAAACGTGAAATGGACCGTATGAAAGAACATGCGGAATTACCAGATTATATTGACCGTGAAGATGCGAAAAAAGAAAAAGAGAAGGAAAAGGAGGATGGTGAATAATGGATCTCGCTAATTTAAGTTCCAATTTACTATTAGTTTCATTCTTTGCCTATTTAGTTGCTACATTATTTTTCGGTGGTGCTGTAAAAGGTGCAAAATCAGAAGTATCCTACCGTAATAGCCGTTCAGGGATGATCGGTCTAATCATTACGATTATCGGGTTTTTAACACATGTAGGCTATTTCATTACAAGATGGATGGCGTCAGGACATGCGCCTGTAAGTAATATGTTCGAAGCGGTAACAGCATTAGGAATGATGCTCGTTCTAGCGTTTATTATTTTATATGTCATTTACAAAACGCCTTCATTAGGATTATTCGCTTTACCAATTGCGATTGTCATTATTGGTTATGCGTCAATGTTCCCGACAGAAGTGACGCCGTTAATTCCAGCGTTAAAAACAAAATGGTTAGCAATCCACGTTATTACAACGATTCTTGGGGAAGCAATTTTAGCGATTTCAGCAGTTGCGGGGCTGATCTTATTAATTAAAGAAGTCGATGTGAAAAAACCCTCAAAAGAACGTTTTTGGTTAGAAGCAATTGTGTATACAGTCATTCTATTTATCGGTTTTATCGCAATTACAACAGGTTTCCGTGTGGCAGGGTATGAAGCAGAATTTTCATTCGTGAATAAAAACGAACAAGTCGAAAGTGTTACATACAATATGCCACCATTATTCGGAATGCATGAGTACGAAGCATTAACGGAAGGTACGATGAAACCATGGGCAGAAATGCCAGCGATCATTGATGCGAAAAAATTAACGACATCAACATGGTCATTCTTTGTCGGAACAGCATTATATCTATTGTTACGACTTATTTTTAGACGTCCAATCGCAGCAGTGATTAAGCCGTTAACGAAAAATGCGAATACACAACTGATGGATGAAGTCGGATACCGTGCCGTTTTAATCGGTTTCCCAGTCTTCTCATTAGGTGGACTTGTGTTCGCAATGATTTGGGCACATGAAGCATGGTCACGCTTCTGGGGCTGGGATCCAAAAGAAGTGTGGGCACTGATCACATGGCTCTTCTATGCAGCATTTTTACATTTACGTTTATCACGTGGATGGGAAGGAAAAAAATCTGCATGGTTGATGGTAATTGGCTTTATCTTAATCATGTTTAACTTTATTGCGGTAAATATGATTTTAGCAGGGCTACATTCATACGCGTAAAAAAGATGATATAAGACTGTATGGATTGGAATTTCAATCTATGCAGTCTTTTTTATTTCAAAAGATGATAATTATTTGTACAATAGAGATATGAAGGATTTGAAGGGAGCACGGTAAGATGGAAGAAAAAGTTTCTGTATTAGTCGTTGACGATGAAGATCGTATTCGACGCTTATTGAATATGTATTTAAGCCGCGAAGGATATGAGGTAGATGAAGCTGTCGACGGCGCTGAAGCAATTGAGTTCGCTTCGTTAAATGATTATAACTGTATTTTACTGGATCAAATGATGCCTGAAAAAGATGGGCTTGAAGTATTAGAAGCATTACGTGAAAAGGGCGATACAACACCAGTGATCATGTTAACGGCGAAAGGTGAAGAATCTGACCGCGTCTTAGGCTTTGAATCTGGTGCGGATGACTATATTGTTAAACCATTTAGTCCACGTGAAGTTGTGTTGCGGATTAAAGCCATTTTAAGACGCTCTGCATCTATTCCAAATGGGCAAACATCTACATCAAAAGATTTAGTCGTTTTCCCGAATTTAACGATTGACCATGATGCACATCGCGTAACTGCAGAGGGCGAAGAAGTAAACTTAACACCGAAAGAATATGAATTACTATACTTTTTAGCAAAATCACCAGATAAAGTATTCGACCGTGAACAACTATTAAAAGAAGTTTGGCATTATGAATTTTTTGGTGATCTTCGTACAGTCGATACACACGTCAAACGACTACGTGAAAAATTAAGCCGCGTTTCTGAAAATGCAGCGAAAATGATCGTCACTGTGTGGGGTGTCGGTTATAAATTTGAGGCACTAGAATAATGAAATTATGGAAGTCAATTGTCGGGAAGCTATGGGCAACCATCTTGCTTCTCGTCAGTTTTATTTTATTCATTGTTACAGCATTAATGCTCGAATTTTTAGGGAACTTTCACCGTGAGCAAGCGGAAGTCTCTTTACATAGAGAAGCGAATATGATCGCCAATGTTGTAAAGGAATACGAGGATTTATCGTATATGCCAGATATGATTCATGAAGTATTAGATGAAGAAACCAATGCTTTTATTGTTGATCAACAAGGCGAAGTGACGCACACGTATCATCGTGGGCCCTATCAAAAAACAATCGAAACGAAGATTTTAGAAAATTTTAAGAATCCGACTAAAGATATTCGAAAAGACACGACTGAAGAATTAGTCATGCCTTCTTTAACGGAAGAGGACGTGTTAAGTAAATATCTCGTTTACGCAAGTCCGTATGAAACGAAAGCCGGGGACATTAACATCGTCTTTATTTACCAAAACTTAGAAGCATTGGCAGATACGACAAAACGAACGACAAATATCGTCATTCTATCTGCGTTTATTGCCTTTATTTTAACAACGATTTTTGCGTTTTTCTTATCGACAAGGATTACATCCCCACTACGGAATATGCGTGAGGCGGCAAATGAACTGTCAAAAGGAAATTTCGATACGAAACTATATGCCGCTCAAAATGACGAAATTGGACAGCTCGCGAAAGCCTTTAACCAAATGGGTGATCAATTAAAAGACCATGTCGAAATGATCAGCCAAGATAAAGAACAATTATCCAGTATTTTAACGTCAATGACGGATGCTGTCATTACGTTTAATAAAGATGGCACCATTTTATTACGAAACCCACAAGCTGAAAAATATTTACAAAATTGGGCATTCGCTAATGAACAAGCCGGAAAAGAGCATAAATTACCAGCGGAAATTGTGCATATGCTCGAACACTCTGTGTCATTCGCAGAAGGTGTCGAAGATGAATTAACAATCCATAATCGTCATTATAATGTAACGATTAGCCCGCTATATAGTGGCAACGACATTCGCGGAGCAGTCGTCGTGATTCGAGATATGACAGAGCAGCATCAACTCGATAAATTACGCTCTGATTTCATTGCCAATGTTTCACATGAATTACGCACACCCGTTGCGATGTTGCAAGGCTATAGTGAAGCTATTTTAGATGGTGTTACGGAAACAGATGAAGAACGAGATGAAATGATTCAAATCATTCATGATGAATCTTTACGTATGGGCCGACTCGTCTCAGACTTACTGGATTTAGCAAGAATGGAATCAGGTCATATGAAATTGTATAAAGAAGAAATGCCAATCGCTCCTTTTTTACAGCGCATCGTTCAAAAATTTATGCCAACTGCTCGTGAAGCAGCAGTGACTTTATCTTTAGATGAACGGACGACAGAAGATGTCATCATCGATTTTGATGAAGATCGTTTAGAGCAAGTATTTACAAACTTAATTGACAATGCAATTCGTCATACGCCAAAAGGTGGCGCGGTTACAATCGGTATTGAAAAAATCGGTGACGTCTGTCAATTAACGGTTGAAGATACAGGAGCAGGCATTCCTGAAGAAGATTTAGAATATATTTTCGAACGTTTTTACAAAGCTGACAAAGCGAGAACCCGTGTGAAAGGCGGTACAGGTTTAGGTTTATCAATCGCTAAAAATATTGTTGATTCACATAATGGGCTAATTAAAGCATCTCGCGGCGAAAAAATCGGTACAATTATGACGATTACAATGCCAATCGCACAATAATCCAAACATGTTATGATTACGTTTTCGCGTAACCATAACATGTTTTTTTGTGTGAATAAAGATGAATGATTAAAAAGGTGACATATTGATTTACGCCACCCCAATAATTGAAATTAAACCGAGATTAAAACCAGTTTTTGCTATTAACAAGCAGTAGTACGTCACTCGCGTGATTGTTATAGAAAATAAATAATAGTCCATGAATGAACTGGAAATTTGTAGATAGAGCTTAGCAATTTGTAAATACTTACGCAATATTTGTAGGTATACCAGGAAACTTTGTAGATAGTAGTCCGATTTTTGTAGGAAAAATTTTGTTTGTAGGTAAAGTCTGTTAATTTGTAGATACTTACGCAATATTTGTAGGTATACCAGAAAACTTTGTAGATAGTAGTCCGTTTATTGTAGAAAAAATTTTATTTGTAGATAGAGCCTGTAAATATGTAGATACGCACTGAATATTTGTAGGTATAGCAGAAAACTTTGTAGATTCTACGAAGAATTTTGTAGATAAAGAAACAACCTTTATATTGATCACAAAAAAATGTAAACATCCTTAAAAATTAATTATAGAAAGGCGATATGAACTTTGCCATTTAACTTATACTCATCAAAGTTCTTTGAGTTGGTTGATTTCATCAGAAGATTTACAGCAAAGCGCATATACTATAAAAAATCTCCGTCGAAAAGTAAGAAGCGACAAATTTCTGCAAATGATTATATAGAATTCAAGCAATATCATTTACAAAAAGAATATCCTATAGTAAACTATAGTTAGAATTAAAAATAATTAAATATTGATTCATCTTCGGGGCAGGGTGTAATTCCCGACCGGCGGTAATGATTTAAACGATTTCAGTATGAACAAGCATAAGGATGCTGCTACGTACTAATTAATCTAAGCCCGCGAGCGAAAGCTGATGCTAGTGAGATTCTAGAGCCGACAGTAAAGTCTGGATGGGAGAAGGTGAAGGTGCGCGAATAACATTGATTTTGATGCGTAAAAGTGCACTACAAAGTGGTTTATAGGCAAATTTTGCAATATAACTGTTTCTTTGTAGAGTCTTATTAAGCATATAACTGTACCTCGTTTTTCTCCCTAAAGTATTGTATACTTTAGGGTTTTATTTTGGACAAAACAGGTAGCCATCAATGGAAGTGTCACCTTTCCTCTGAATGAAGAAGTGAATCGTATAGGAGGAAAAAAGAACATGAGAAACAAACGGTTACGTCGTATGGTTTTAATCGCAATGCTAGGGAGTATTGCAACAGTATTAATGAAGTTAAATTTCCCATTACCTGCACTACCACCATTTTTAAAATTTGATTTTGGTGAGGTGCCAGCTGTTCTTGCAGTGATGACAATGGGACCCGTTGCAGGGATTGCAGTAGAATTGATTAAAAACGTTCTATATTGGTTTTTAAGCGGAAGCCCAACTGGTGTACCAGTTGGTGAAATTGCGAATTTTACAACAGGAATTTTATTCATTATGCCGATTTACTTCATTTTCAATAAATTTAAACACCAAAAAGGATTAGTTAGTGGATTCGTTGCGGGTACATTGACGATGGCGATTGGTATGAGTGTTCTAAATTATGCAGTGTTTTTACCGATGTACACATATTTCCTGAATATGGCACCTGTAACAGGTGATGCACTTTACCAAATGATTGTGCTTGGAATATTACCCTTTAACCTTGTCAAAGGGGTTATTATCGCAGTTGCATCTGTGCTGCTATATAAAAAGATGGATCGTTGGATTAACCAACAACAAGTTGATTTACAAAAATAATGATAGACAAATCGTATGATAGATAAAAAAAGGTGATGCCCGCAATTTGGAGGCATCACCTTTTATCTATATTAATCAAACTTTAATGCATCGCCATCAAAGGGTTCTTCTGCGATTTTGATCGACTCTGTTGGACAGCCATCAAAAGCATCTTCCATATCTTCCAGTAATTCAACTGGAACTTCTTCTGTCCCCGTGTTATCATCTAAAATAACGTAGGCTAGCCCATCGTCATCGTAGTCATAAATATCTGGTGCAGCCGCCCCGCAAGCACCACAAGCGATGCAAGTATCTTGATCGACGATTGTATACTTCTTACACATTGTCGTCTTCCCTCATTTCTCCAAACGTCACGTTTTACATCCACATTCATTTTAATGTTATACAGACATATTTTCAACAATAAAAACTTATCAGGAAAAGAGGCGAATGAACGAAGATGAATTTTCAACAAATCCTTTGCTTCCTATTTAATCGTTTGCAAAAAGAGAAAACCGCGAATGCGGCTTATTATATTATACAAGGAAAACGTTCAGGGCAATCTTTACAAGATGCGAGAAACTATGGCCTGGAACCGTTTTTCAGTATTTTGCCGAAATTAACGATGACACAATTTGAACAAGAAGTTGATTATTTACGGCGTGAACAATTGATGACAATCGATGAGGATAACATCGTTCATATGACGGCAAAAGGAGAACAATTGATAGTGCCAATCAAACAACATCATTTTAACGGTTGGTATTATCGTGGAAATGAACGTATTTTTTTCAATCGATTGGCATTAATTGTCCAAACAGCTTCTTATATGCGCGTCGGAGAAAAACGTTTTCTTCCAATCCAACATGATCCGAAAATCCAATTATTCGTCAAACAGTTTTTACGAGGGAAATCGTATACAACGCCAGCATTCGCAGCACAATTAAAAGAAGAATTACACCGTTTACTACAAGACCAAGTAGAGAATGAGATTGGAAAAGAAGTGTTTGTCTATCGACTTACAGGCTATCAGTACACGGGATGGACATGGCTTCAAATTGCAAAACAATTACAGATGAATCCACTAGACGCACAATGTGCACTGATTGAAACGTTACATTACCTACTTCAGCAAATTGAACAATCGAACAGTGTTCCGTTATTAACTGAAATTGCCAAAGACATTAAATTAACGATTACGTTAACGACATCTGCAAAACAAACGAAGCAGTTATTTGATGTAGGAAAATCAATAGAAGAAATTGCGATCATTCGACAACTAAAAATGAGTACAATTGAAGACCATATGATAGAAATCGCGATGAATGACCCAGATTTTCCATTACATCTTTTTGTATCGAATGAAGAGCAAATGGCAGTACGTCAATTTATTGCCGAAACAAAAACAAAAAAATTACGTCCTTTAAAAGAGCAATTTTCGAAACTAACTTACTTTCAATTACGTCTTATATTATCGACGCCGAAAGGATGAAGTACTGATGCATCTACATACAGTATTACAACAATATTTTGGATATGACACGTTTCGTCCGGGACAGGAAGCTGTCATTCGGAATGTGATCCAGCATAAAAGTCAAATCGCAATTTTACCAACAGGAAGTGGAAAATCACTTTGTTATCAGCTCCCTGCATATATGATGGAAGGAACGGTACTAATCATTTCTCCATTAGTTGCATTAATGGAAGACCAAGTTGCACAGCTTAAAAAGCAAGGGGAAAAACGTGTAGCAGCACTAAATTCATTCAACACATACGAAGAACGGCAACGAATCCTACACAATTTATCACATTATAAATTTGTATTTGTTTCTCCAGAAATACTAACGGTTCACTATGTATATCATGCGATTCTCCGTTTACAACTTGCATTTGTTGTCGTTGATGAAGCGCACTGTATTTCTCAATGGGGATTTGATTTTCGACCAGATTATTTGCGTTTGCAACAATTTTTTGAGCAATTTTCTCAAACAACTGTCCTTGCATTAACCGCGACTGCGGACCAAAAAGTTATGGCCGATATTACAACGTATTTAAAAATGGACGACCCGCATATTGAAAAAACGTCCTTAGATCGCCCGAATATTTCGTATGCGATTGAAAAAATGGGGGATGAAGTGGAGAAATTGACATGGCTACAACATCGTCTGCAGCAAACAGCTGGTCCAGGCATTATTTACGTTGGTTCACGTAAAAAAGCGGATGAGTTAGCCCAATTGTTGAAAGAGGATGTCAATGGCATTTCGGCTTATCATGCGGGGATGGAGCAGGAAGACCGGACGATGATTCAAGCGCAATTTATCAATGGAGAACTTGAATGGATTTGTGCAACGAATGCATTCGGTATGGGAATTCATAAAGAAGATGTACGTCAAGTGATTCATCTACATATACCAACGACTTTTGCCAATTATGTGCAAGAAGTTGGGAGAGCGGGTCGTGATGGTAAGCAATCTGCTGCGACATTGCTCTATACAGAAGATGATCTTCAGCGTGCTCGGTTTATGTTGTATGAAGAATTTCCTACTGAACAACTGCTCCGCACAGTTTACGGTCATCTGGCAGCCCATATGCCGCTTGAACAAATAATTGAACAACTAATGCTTTCTGAAACAATGGAGCGGATTATTCGTTATGATGTTGAAACGTATCATGAAACAGAAGCCATTCACCAACTTCAAATACAAATCAAGCATAAAGAACTCCAATTTCAACAAATGATCCAATTTATTCAGGAAACTGATTGTTTACGCACCCGTTTATTACAATATTTTGGTGAAACCCTGCAAAAAAGACCGTCAAATTGTTGCACATCATGTAAGACAAACGACATACAATTTTTAAGGGACGAAAAGAACAATAGAAAACAATTAAAATGGTCTAATTGGGAAGAAAGATTGTCACAACTTTTAGGATGATTGCATTCATTCGTTTACTTTTCAGACAAAATTCGTCATAATACTAGTATAAGCATCTACGTGATAGGAGTAGTTTAATATGACAAAAGACAACTATAAAAATGAATTTGAACAATCGCGTCAAGAAATCGATATTACTGAAGGTGCAGACGGGAAGAAGGTCTTGTCTCGTGTAGACTTGCATGCGACTGCCAATACGGCGAATCGATCACGTTTTTCTTTAATCAATATCCTTCTCGTCATATTTACGTTAATTCCGATTACTATTTTAGCATTTGTCCTAATTAGTTTAATTTTTGATAAAGAGCCTATTACACCAAAAGTGGAAGATACGACGATTCAATTTGAAAAGAGTAATAAACCAAGTGGCTCAGCGGCTGTAGCGGATGACGAGAAAGAAAAAGAAAAAGAAAATCAACAAAACGACGAAAAGAAAAAGCAAGAAGAGAAAAAGAAACAAGAAGCTGAGAAAAAGAAAAAAGAAGAAGAAAAGAAAAAGGCTGAAGCGAAGAAAAAGGCAGAAGAAAAGAAAAAAGCGGAAGCGAAGAAAAAGAAAGAGGAAGAGCGTAAAGCAGCTGAACAAAAGCGTAAAGAAGAAGAGGAACGCAAAAAAGCTGAAGCGCAAAAGCAGAAAGAAGAAGAAGAGCGCAAGCGTGCTGAAGAAGAGCGTAAAAAAGAAGAACAACAGCAATCTTCAGGTTCGCATGTCGTCCAACCAGGAGAGACATTGTACAGAATATCTGTTATTCATTACGGTAACGGAGACGGTGTTGAGAAAATCCGTAGCGCGAACGGTATATCAGGCAACTCCATTTCAGTTGGTCAAACTTTAGTTATTCCAAAATAAAAAAGAACGTCAGAAGACTGGAACTATTTGAATATGAACAATCATCGTATACTGCCAACTGCATATACTAAGCGTGAAAGCAGCTGGATGATTGGTTTATACAAAGTTCCAGTCTTATTTTTATGAGAAAGGCGGTACGTTGTGAGGATTAAAAAAATAGTTACAATGATGATTGCTATCATTGTATCGATGGTGACACGCATGTTTTTCATTGCGAAACAAAATCGCGTGCTCACATATACATTAGATGTGCGTCGTCAACGAGAAGAACGTGGTCAATTGACCGTCTTTTTCATCACCGATCTTCATCGGAGAAAAATTGCACGAGCATTGATCAAACAAATTCAAATGCCTGTTGACTATGTAATCATAGGAGGCGACTTAGCAGAGCGCAATGTGCCATTACGTCGCATTGCTTATAATCTAAAGAGATTACGATCGATTGCACCAATTTACTATGTGTGGGGGAATAATGATCGAGAAGTAGATGAGGAGAAAATTCGTGCATTATGTGCGAAGTATGGTATTCGCATATTAGAAGATGAACATGAACCATTGTTACATCATATTGGATGGGGGATTTGCGGAACAGAAGACCCATCTTCTGAAGCGATTAATATTCCGCAGGCAGTCGCAGGCGCAGATTGTTATGAACATTTATTATTCGTCTCACATCAACCTGTCGTTTGGCATTTTGTTGAACCACTTTTGCATCCGACAATTATGCTGGCAGGACATACGCATGGGGGACAAATTCGATTTGGCAAGTTTGGCATTAGTGCCAAAGGACGGTTAATTGAACAGGATGGTCGCTATAGACTTGTGTCGAATGGCTATGGTACAACGAAGCTTCCCTTACGTTTGGGTGCACATCCTGAAAGTCATTTATTATGCATTCGTTATTAGTTGTTAAGAAGAAGGTGGAATTGATATGTTGAAAAAAGAAGTCATTATCATTGGTGGAGGTCCTTGTGGATTATCTGCAGCAATAGAACTCCAAGAGCGCGGTTTTGATGTGCTTGTCATTGAAAAAGGAAATATTGTGAATGCGATTTATCGCTATCCAACGCATCAAACATTTTTTAGTTCCAGCGATAAATTAGCAATTGGCAATGTGCCTTTTATTACTGAAAAAGCGAAACCACAACGAAACGATGCACTCGTGTACTACCGTGAAGTCGTTCGAATGAAAAACGTTGACGTGCATCCATTTGAAGAAGTGTTGTCTGTTGTGAAAGTGGATGGTCATTTTGTTATTACATCAACGAAAGGACACTATCATGCACAGCAAGTGGTCGTTGCTACTGGTTATTATGATCAGCCGAATTTAATGGGGATTGAAGGGGAAGATTTACCCCACGTCCATCATTATTTTAAAGAAGCGCACCCTTATTTTGGACAACGTGTAGTCGTTATCGGTGGTAAAAATTCTGCGGTAGATGCGGCAATGGAGTTAGAGCGTGCCGGGGCAGAAGTAACAGTCGTTTATCGTGGGGAAGATTACTCACCGAGTGTCAAACCTTGGATTTTACCAGGATTTGAAAGTTTAGTCCGTCAACAAAAAGTGAAGATGTATTTTGAGACAAAAGTCATACAGATTACAGCGGAAGAAGCCATCGTTCAGCAAGCCGATCAAACCTTTTCCATTAAAGCGGATCATATATTTGCCATGACTGGGTATCTTCCGGACTATTCTCTATTGACAAAAATGGGTGTTACGATTGATGAAGAAACGGGTAGACCAACGTATAATAGTGAGACAATGGAATCAAATGTAGAAGGGCTCTTTATCGCAGGTGTGATCGCTGCTGGTAAAAATGCCAATGAAATCTTTATCGAAAATGGTCGCTTCCATGGTGAAGTGATTGCCAACACACTTTTAGCAAGACAATCGACAATATTGAACTAATCGCCAAACAAAGGTTTTGCATGATATGGGGAGGTGATCGGGTGTTTATATTGCTAACACTAGCAATCGCACCAGGACTCGCATTATTTAGTTATTTCTATTTACGAAAACAAATTTCATATGAGCCATCACGTACATTGTTTTTTACGTTTATTTATGGTGCGATGATGACTTTCCCGATCATGTTCGTCCAACATGTATTTGAAGAAGAACAAATCTTTCAACATCAAATATTCCGTGATGTATTGTTTACGAGCGGCCTTGAAGAATTTTTTAAGTGGCTCATTTTATTATTGGCCGTTTATCGTCACGTCGAATTCGAGGATACATATGATGGCATATTATACGGAGCAAGTATCTCTTTAGGGTTTGCTACAGTCGAAAACATTTTATATTTATTTACATACGGGACTGAAATTGCGTTTATGCGTGCACTTCTTCCTGTTTCAAGTCATGCATTATTTGGGGTTGTCATGGGCTATTATATCGGAAAAGCAAAATTTGCCCCAAAACAGGGACAGAAGATTATTTTAATCTGGGCATTGCTTGGACCTTATATATTACACGCAGTGTATAATGGTATTTTGCTAATTGGTCATTACACACTATATGTTATGATCCCATTTATGCTGTTTTTATGGTGGTTCGCCTTAACAAAAGTAAAACACGCGCATTTAGTCGCCCTCTATCAATTTCGGAAACGCAAATTTGAATAAAACCCAAGAATCCTGGACTTTTGGTTCAGGATTTTTTTATTCAACTTAAAAACGAACGGTTAGGTCATGTGCAAAGCTTCACCCCAACGCTCTCCATACCTCCTACACGCATTCAGCGCAGCTATACATATTTCCTTGAATCAATTGGCGCTCATGTTTTCATTCTAAAGGATAAAACAGACTGAATTGGACAAACTGATACAAAAAGGAGGGAATTCATTGAAACGGATGATGAAACAAGTGCTTATTGGAGCAGCGGCAATTGTATTGTTAAATACAGCGCACCCCGCACAATATGAAGCATTTTCAGATCAAGTAATCCAACGGGGTGCATTTGGAGATGATGTGATTGAATTACAAGCGAGACTCCAATATATCGGCTATTACACGGGGACGATTGATGGAAAGTTCGGCTACAGCACGTATTGGGCACTGCGAAACTTTCAAGAACAATACGGTTTACCAATTGACGGAATTGCAGGAACCTCTACAAAGAAGAAACTTGTGAACGTATCGGAATATGATGAGAAATATGTCAAAAACAATATTGAAAAAGGAAATGCATTTACCCATTATGGCAATCAATCATTCGATGAGCAAGTACAAGACGGAGCAGGTGCAACAAAGCAACCTCAAGTGCCACCGAAATATTCCGATGAGGATATTCAACTGATGGCAAATGCTGTTTATGGAGAGTCTAGAGGGGAGCCATATGAAGGACAAGTAGCAGTCGCTGCCGTTATTTTAAATCGTGTAGAACATCCAGATTTTCCAAACACAGTTGGCGGTGTGATTTTTCAACCTGGTGCATTTACAGCAGTTGATGATGGTCAAATCTGGCTTTCACCAAATGAACGTTCCAAAGAAGCTGTTATCGATGCGATGAATGGATGGGATCCTTCTGAAAACGCCATCTACTACTTTAACCCGGTCACAGCTACGAGTAAATGGATTTGGTCACGCCCGCAAATTAAAAAAATCGGTTTGCATATTTTTTGCTACTAAACGCAATAGAACAGCTGATAAAACAAAGTCGTTCGATTAAATATCTCGTCACACATAAACAAATGATGGTTTTAATAGACCTCATTCATTGTAAAGGAGGGAATGCAATATGTTGACAGACGAGCAACAACGAATTGCAAACCAATGAAAAAATGGATTTTCGTACTCAGTTATGCCTTTTTTGTCCTAGCCGTTTTTGCATATCGCCAATCAACTGAAAATGAAGCAATGCATCATGTATTAAATGCCCAATATGCCCGCAAAATGACGGAAGCATCGCAAAAACTTGAAGAACTCGATGAAGCTGTAAATCAAACATTATTATTTAATGAAAGTGATGGATTTACAGAGGCCAAAGATGATGTATGGCGTCTTTCAAATGATATTAAAACAGCGGTGGGGGCTTTGCCAATTGACAGAGGTTTTTCAAATACATGGATGAACTATTTAGGAAGACTGGGAAATTATGCAAAAGAAGCAGAGCCATCAACACAAGATGAATTTGTGAACGTGATGCAAAAAGCATCTGTGAACTTACGTGACATGGCAGACGATTGGCAAGTCGCAACACGTGATTTGATGCAAGGGGATATGACTGTAGAAGGTTGGCGCAATCAATTGGAATCCGTTGATACAACGGCTGATTGGAATCAAATGCGTGAAACCGTACAACAGTATACAGAAACAGATTTTCCCCTTACCGCAAGTGAATCTGATGCAGTAAAAAAGAAAGAACTTCAAAAGTTAACGGATGAAATCATTTCAAGAGATGAGGCGGTTGAGCGCTTCAAAACGTTATTTCCAGATGTCAAAGAAACGTCTCTTGCTGTTGAAAATAGTGCGCCTGGTGCGCCTTATCCATTTTATCATATTCGATTTGCCTATAACCAATCAATTGGATATATGGATATGACAGAAAAAGGTGGACATATTTTATCATTTTTAGTGGAAAGAGCATTTGACGATCATGTATTGCCCTATGAAGAATTAGAAGAAGCGGCGACGACATTTTTGAAAAACGCAGCATTTGACGACGTTGTGTTAGAAGAAGCGCGAGAAAATAATACGGTTTGGCATTTTGTTTTTGTACGCGAAGACCCAACTTATCAAGCAAAAGTTTTTTCAGACGTTATTCATATTAAAGTGGCAAAAGATAATGGTGAAATTGTCGGTTTAAACACAATGGAATACATTCACAAAGAAGACGTGAAAGAACAACCAATTGTTGAACAAAATTGGAAAACTTTTTTCCAACCGAATGTAACCGTGAGGGAAGAAGAACTTGCGTATGTTGAAAATGATCGCTTTGAACAGCGCCTAGCGTATCGCTTATTAGTGACGCAAGAAATTGACCAAACAACCCATACGTATGTGATTCTCGTCGATACAGCAACAGGGGAAGTCATTAAAACAGAAAGACAATCATAAATGATGCATATAAGGAGTTGAAGTTTATTGGAAAAGTGAGATAATTGTAACGGAGAAAGGGGAATGCATCCTAATGAAATGCATAGAGGGAACAACGCTTTATTTAAAAACAATAGACCAAGAACGTTATGTAAGTGAAGTCATAAAAACTGAACCGTCCACTTTGTATATTCGTTATCCTATTCACGAGGAAACGAATAAACTGGCTTTTTTCATTGATGATACAAAATTTATCGCATCTTTTACAGAGGAACATAATCGTGACATCACATATGAATTTCATACATTTGTGAATGGTCGACAAAAGGGAGACATTCCGTTACTGTCATTACACTATCCTGGAAATGAACAGCTCGAAAAGATAGAACAACAAAAGTTTGTAGAGATTTTTACGCAACTAGATGTTTCCATTCAAAAGATGACGAAATATTACCCAATCGTAACAGAAAGTTTAAGTGCAGCAGGTTTTACATGCCGTCTAACAAATGACCTACAATTGAAAAAGGATGATGAGGTTCGTTGTGTCATCGTCTTGCCATTTACACAGCGAGAAACAGCGTATATTCAAGTAGGTGGTAAAGTTGTCATGCAAGACGATACGTTCACGTATATTGAATATATCGATATTACACCTGCCAATCGACAACAAATGTTGCAATTCATTTTTGAACGGCAATTAGATCAACGACGAGTAGAATAATACTATCGCGTAAAGTAAAAAATAGGACATATCTATTTGACCACTTTACGCGATTTTTATATGAATGCATCTTAGGGGTAGCCAAGTTTTCTCATCAAGAATACATGATAAATTTCCTAAGAAACCTATTCTCATATTGCATTTTTAGAATTAATTTGGATAATAGTATTAGTTACAAAGTCTTATTTTGAGGAGATGTTGCTATAATGGAATTGGATGGGATCGTACTGTATTTAAAAACTGAGGAAGGGTTGTTTAAAAGTAAGATCATTGCTCGTGAAGCTTCTCAATTACTGATTGATTATCCAGTTCATACAGAAACACATCGAACAGCATTTTTCATCCAAGGTACAGCTTTGCACGCCTCATTTACAACAGAAGGAATCTGTCAACAAACCTTTGAATTTACAACAACTGTGATCGGTCGTGTACAAGATCAAGTGCCATTACTCATCATTTATTTTCCGGGAGTTCAGCACTTAGAAAAATTACAAAGACGTGCCTATGTGCGTGTCGATGCCTTATTAGACATCTCCCTAAAACTGCCAAATGGCAATTATCCAGCCGTGACAAAAGATATTAGCGCCGGTGGTCTTGCTGTTCATTTACCAACGAGGTTGGCTATTGAAGCAGGGCATCAAGTTCCACTTATCATTGTGTTACCGTTCAATGAAGCTGACAATCAATACGTGCAAGTAGAGGCGCGTATTGTTCGTATAGCTGATGGTATTGGTTATATGGAATTTACAGAGATTTCGTCATTTCAGCGCCAACAGATTGTACAATTTTGTTTTAAACGTCAATTGAAAATGAGAAAAATCCAATCATAATGTTTGTATGTAAAGAATAGAATGCAATCACTTTATGTTTTTTTAAAATGAAGTTTCCATCATCTACACGTGACTATATGTTATAATGTTCAATCGTTGTATACAATGCTATAATAAACAACAGAAAATGAGAAAAGCTTTCTTACATGATTGTCGATTGTTTCAGGAGGTTACGAAAGATGAATAAACAAATTAAAATTGCAATTGATGGACCGGCAGCAGCAGGAAAAAGTACCATCGCAAAGAAAACAGCAGAACGCTTAGGTTATACGTATATCGATACAGGTGCAATGTATCGTGCACTTGCGCATAAAGCGTTAACGTCTGGCATAGATATTAATAACGGGGCAATACTAGGAGAAACATTAAGTAACATGAACCTCGTTTTAGTCCCGACAGAAAATGGGCAAGTTGTAAAAGTAGACGGAGTAGATGTAACTGAAGCAATTCGATCTCAAGAAGTGACAGCAGCAGTTTCACAAGTTGCAGCCTATGAACAAGTACGTACATTGATGGTTGAAAAGCAACGTGAACTAGCACAAAAAGCTGGCGTTGTAATGGATGGCCGCGATATTGGGACGCATGTATTACCAAACGCAGAACTGAAAATTTTTATGACGGCATCTGTAGAAGAACGTGCAATGAGACGTTTTAAGGAAAATGAAACGCGTGGAATTCATACACCTCTCGAAGAATTAGAACGTGAAATTCAAGCGCGTGATGAAGCAGATATGAATCGTGAAGTGTCACCGTTAACTCAAGCCGATGATGCGGTATTACTAGATACAACATCAATGACGATTGACGAAGTGGCGGCCACAATTGATCGTCTTGCTGAGGAGAGGGTTGGACGATGAATATTTATCCATTAGGAAAAGCATTAGTAAGTGCTGTTTTCTATCCGTTGTATCGCATTCAGGTTATTGGGAAAAAAAATTTCCCGAAAGAAGGTGGCGTTTTGTTGTGTGCCAACCATATCGACAACTTAGATCCACCAGTCGTCGGAATTACTGCGCCACGCCCAGTACGTTTCATGGCCAAGGAAGAATTATTTCAAATGCCCGTTTTAAAAGGACTATTGCCAAGACTACATGCCTTTCCAGTTAAGCGTGGAATGAGTGACCGTCAAGCAATGCGTACAGCATTATCCGTTTTGAAAAATGGTGAAGTTGTTGGGTTATTCCCAGAAGGAACACGCAGTAAAACAGGTGAACTGCAAAAAGGATTAGCTGGCGCAGGATTTTTCGCATTACGTGGCAATGCAGTCGTTATGCCTTGTGCAATTATCGGCTCGTATAAGCCATTTCGTCGGTTAAAAGTGATTTATGGAAAACCACTAGATATGACCCCTTACCGCGAACGAAAAGCGTCGGCTGAGGAAGTAACAGAAGTCATTATGGATGAAATCCGGAAATTAATTGAAGAAAACAAGTAGATAAGTTTAATTTTTTGTATTTATGAGGCAATTCGCATATTATATAATTAGGAGTTTCTATGGAGGAGGAGTACATATGTCAGAGGATATCAATATTGAAATGCAAAAAGATTTTAATGAAGGCGATGTTGTAACAGGGAAAGTTGTGAAAGTGGAAGAAAAAGCTGTTACGGTTGAAGTGCCAGGTGCACCATTTGATGGAATTGTACCAATTAGTGAATTATCAAGCTTGCATATTGAAAAAGCTTCAGACGTTGTGAATGAAGGCGACGAAATTGAACTCAAAATTATGAAGATTGAAGAAGAAAATTATGTGTTATCAAAACGCCAAGTAGATGCAGAAAAAGCTTGGGGCGAGCTTGAAGAAAAATTTGAAAATGGCGAAGTGATTGAAACAGAAGTTAAAGATGTAGTGAAAGGTGGACTTGTCGTTGATTTAGGCGTCCGTGGTTTTATCCCAGCATCTTTAGTCGAAGATCATTTCGTTGAAACATTCGACGATTATAAAGGTAGAACAATGACTTTTAAAATTGTCGAAATGGAAAAGGAGAAAAATCGTCTCATCTTATCTCATCGTGCAGTCGTATTAGAAGAAAAAGAAGCACAAAAAAGCGAAGTGTTAAGTCAGTTACAAGTTGGCGATATCGTTGAAGGAACAGTACAACGTCTCGCAACATTTGGTGCATTTGTTGATATTGGCGGTGTTGATGGACTTGTCCATATTTCTCAACTATCCCATGAACATGTTGAAAATGTATCAGACGTTTTAAAAGAAGGCGACAAAGTGAATGTGAAGATTTTATCTGTTGATCAAGAAGCAGAGCGAATTTCATTGTCCATTAAAGAAACGCTACCTGGGCCATGGGAAAACATCGAAGAAAAAGCACCTGTTGGATCTGTCTTAGAAGGGACAGTAAAACGTCTCGTGTCATATGGTGCATTTGTAGAAGTGTTCCCTGGTGTAGAAGGACTTGTTCACATTTCTCGTATTGCACATCAACATATTGGTACACCAAATGAAGTCTTAACAGAAGGCGAAAAAGTAGATGTGAAAGTATTAGATGTAGATCCGACTGAACAACGTTTATCATTAAGCATTAAAGACTTAATTGAAAACAAAGAACAGCAAGTTGATGAAGATTATGAATTACCAGAAGAAGCGCAAGGATTCTCGTTTGGAGATGTAATCGGCGATCAACTGAAAAAACTATCTGAATAATACAGAATGGACATAATTGTCGACAAAAGAAGGTTTCAATATACTCATTTTATGGTAAAATGAGTGTGAAATGCGTTTTCGTATGCTGATACGATTAAATGTGTTTAAAACAGCTATGAGCCTTGAAGATAGACAATATGACACTTCATACGATGATGGTGCTCTTTTGGGGCATCATCTTTTTTGATTTTTAGCGTGAGAAAAACGTAAAACAGTGAAACAAATGACAGTGAATATACTTATTGTGTATACTAACAGAAGATAAAGTGGAAGGATGTTGTAAAAATATGACAAAACCAACTGTAGCGATTGTCGGGCGACCGAACGTCGGAAAATCTACTATATTTAATCGAATTGTTGGAGAAAGGATTTCAATCGTAGAAGATATTTCAGGTGTAACACGTGATCGAATTTATAGTTCGGCTGAATGGCTTACACATGATTTTAATATGATTGACACAGGCGGAATCGAATTAGGGGACGAGCCATTTTTAGATCAAATTCGTTTACAAGCTGAAATTGCGATCGAGGAAGCAGATGTAATCATCTTTTTAACGAATGGTCGCGATGGATTAACAGATGCAGACGAGCACGTTGCGAAAATTTTATACCGTTCGAATAAGCCGGTCGTTTTAGCCGTGAATAAAATCGATAACCCAGATATGCGTGAACTCATTTATGACTTCTATGCACTCGGTTTTGGTGATCCATACCCAATTTCCGGTTCACATGGGATTGGACTAGGGGATTTATTAGACGCAGTAGCAGAAAAATTCCCTAAAAATGAAGTGGAAGATCGAGAAGATGATGTCATTTATTTCTCACTTATCGGTCGTCCGAATGTTGGGAAATCGTCACTTGTTAACGCGATGCTTGGAGAAGAACGTGTTATCGTAAGTGATGTTGCAGGTACAACACGTGATGCCATTGATACGCCTTATGAATACGAAGGACAAAAGTATAAAATTATCGATACAGCAGGGATGCGTAAAAAAGGAAAAGTATACGAAACAACAGAAAAATATAGTGTGTTACGTGCATTACGAGCAATTGATCGTTCCGATGTCGTGTTGATCGTTATTAATGGTGAAGAAGGAATTCGCGAACAAGATAAACGTATAGCCGGATATGCAGAAGAAGCGGGTAAAGGCGTTATGTTCGTTGTCAATAAATGGGACGCTGTTGAGAAAAATGATAAAACGATGAATGAGTTTACAGCAAAAATTCGCAATGATTTTATGTTTTTAGACTATGCACCGATTGCATTTGTTTCTGCTAAAACGAAACAACGTGTACATAGCTTATTCGAAACGATTACACTTATTAGTGAAAGTCATGCGAAACGCGTACAATCTAGCGTGTTAAACGAAGTCATTGAAGACTCCGTTGCGCGTGCGGCAACCCCTTCTGACAAGGGAAAACGTCTTCGTATTTACTACACGACACAAGTTTCGGTGAAACCACCTACATTTGTTGTATTTGTGAATGAGCCTGAACTCATGCACTTCTCGTATGAGCGGTTTTTACAAAATCGTTTGCGTGAAGCGTTTGGGTTTGAAGGTACACCAATACGTTTAATTACGCGTGCAAGATCGTAATTTGAAAGGATGAGTTAGATGAAAAAAGTTTCAGTTATTGGAGCCGGAAGTTGGGGAACAGCCATTGCATTTGTTCTCGCTGAAAACGGACATGACTGTTTATTGTGGGCGAGAAGGCAAGAGCAAGTCGACGAGATTAATAACGAACATACAAACGAAGCCTATTTAAAAGGGATTACGCTTCCGTCTAATTTAACAGCAACAACAAATTTACAACGAGCAGCAGAACATAGTGATGTGATCGTCATCGGTGTTCCATCAAAAGGGATTCGCTCGATTTGTCAAGATCTCGCACAATATATAGATGAACCGAAATTGATTGCTCATATTTCTAAAGGTATTGAACCAGATACGCATAAACGAATTTCAGAAATGATTGAAGAAGAATTAACAGCTGAAAAAATACGTGACATCGTCGTCTTATCTGGACCAAGTCATGCGGAAGAGGTCGTATTGCGTCATCCTACAACGGTAACAGCAGCGGCAGCACAAGCGCAAAGTGCAAAAGAAATTCAAGATTTATTTATGAATCAATATTTCCGTGTGTACACAAATGATGATGTTGTCGGCGTTGAAATTGGTGCAGCATTGAAAAATGTCATTGCGTTAGGTGCCGGTATTTCAGATGGATTAGGATATGGTGATAATGCAAAAGCGGCGCTTATTACGCGTGGCTTAACAGAAATTTCACGTTTAGGTATCCAAATGGGCGCAAATCCTTTAACATTTTCAGGCTTAACTGGATTAGGCGATTTAATTGTTACATGTACAAGTGTTCATTCTCGTAACTGGCGCGCAGGTAATATGCTCGGAAAAGGTCAAAACTTAGATGAAGTCACCAAAAATATGGGTATGGTAATCGAAGGCGTACGTACAACGAAAGCGGCGTATCAATTAGCGCAAAAATACAATGTATCGATGCCCATTACAGAAGCACTTTATAAAGTGTTATTTGAAGATATAGCACCGAAAGAAGCCGTTGACCAGTTAATGACGCGCATGAAAAAACAAGAAGTGGATGATGTATTCGGTTCTTTATTTGAATAATGGCGTGAAAGTCATAAAAGATTCATGGTTTCGCTATTGACGAATCGAGCGTAATAGTGGGAAAATATTGAAGGAAGAACTTTAGGGAAATCGTCATATTTGTGACGAGATGAATGATGTGGAAAGGTGGATGAAATGATGTCGCCACTCGATAAAATGTGGTTATCGTTTTATGCGATGGGTTTCATGTTCGTGTCTATGGGGCTAATTTATGCTAGTAGACATAAATTGAAAAATAAATTTCTGAAATTTATTTCAGCACTACTCGCGTATGCATTATTACTATTTTGCTTTTTAGCAATGGTCTATCTTGTATTTAGTGGACCTTCAGGAGGATCAGCATGAAATACTTTAAACAGTATGTATTCATGAGTGCGCTTGTGATTATGGCCGTTATGTTGTCAGGATGTATGTATCCTGGGGAAGAAGAAGGTGGCGGTAAAATTGTGTACGAAGAGCATGTGGAATCAATTCAACGTGCGATAGATAACTTCCAAGAAGACAATGGGGGCATTTTACCAATTCGTACTAAAGATGAAATGACAGATCAATATATTAAATATCCAATTGATTTTTCAAAAATTGTCCCGCAATATATGGATAAAATACCGTCAAGTTCATTCGAAAAAGGTGGTATTTATCAATATGTCATTATGGATGCAGAAAATCATCCAACTGTGAAAGCCGTTGACCTACGTGCTGCGGAAATGATTCGTGATTTAAATATGCGTAAAAGTGCAAATGGTGGAAAAGTCCCGTTTACAGATGAAATTAACAACAGTGTGTACCAAGTTGATTTTAAACAATACGGTTTTAAATCCCAATTAACATTGGAAAGTCCATATTCTGGTGCACAATTGCCATTAGTAGTTGGTGGAGATGGACATTTTTATGTAGACTACTCCATTGATTTACAACAAATTATTGATGAGGAAAAACCGCAAGTAAAAGAAGGTGAAGATATTCGCGTTTTATTAGAAGATCGTTCGAATATCGTCCCTGCTTATTCATTACCTTACACGGTCAATGAAGATCATGAAGTAATCTTTATGAAGAAATAATAAAACGTTTCATGCTTTTTTAGCATGAAACGTTTTTCTTTTTCATAAACTATGAATGAGCGTAAAGGAGGACGAGAATGAAAGAACAATTATATGAACATTTAGCGGAACGAACAGATGGAGATATTTATATCGGTGTCGTTGGCCCTGTACGAGTGGGGAAATCTACATTTGTGAAACGTGTTATGGAAGAAGTTGTCATGCCGAATATGTTAAGTGAAAATGATCGTTTGCGTGCGCAAGATGAATTGCCACAAAGTTCACCTGGTTCAGTCATTATGACAGCAGAACCGAAATTCGTCCCAGCACAAGGCACAGCGGTTTCTGTTGGCGACGGTGCACTCCAGTTCCAAATACGACTTGCAGACTGTGTAGGCTATGTAATTGACGGTGTAAAGGGTTATGAGGATGAAGATGGTCCGAAATATGTGCACACACCTTGGCATAATGAACCCGTGCCATTTGAAGAAGCGGCACGAATTGGAACGGATAAAGTCATTCGTGACCATTCAACAATCGGTGTGCTCATGACAACTGACGGTTCTGTCAATAATATTCCTCGCGCGTCTGTTGAACAAGTGGAAGAGGAAATCGTGGAGAAATTAAAGGATATTGGGAAACCGTTCGTCATTGTGTTAAATTCTAAAATGCCTGCACATGAAAAGACTGTTGAATTGAAAGAGGCATTAAAAGAAAAGTATGCAGTGCCTGTCATTGCAATTAGTGCAGATCAACTCAATGCACGTGAAATTCAATACATTTTAAAAGAAGCGTTGTATGAATTCCCAATTTCCGAAATCGAATTGCAAAAACCAGATTGGATGGATGTTTTAGGCGATCAACACGCATTGAATGCCGATATTGATGCCATCATCAACGAAGGTTTTTTATCGGCTTCTAAAATACGAAGGGTCCAACAGCTTGCTGAACAATTAATTGAAGAACGTTGTGTAGAACATGCAGAAGTTGTTGAAATTGACGCTGGTAAAGGGAAAGCAATCATTCAAGTCGTTATGCCAGAAGAAGCATTTCAACAAGTTTGTGAACAATTTATGGAAGAACCGATTGAAACGAAAAAAGACTGGTTACTCTTCATTCGCGAGGCGCAAAAAGCGAAGCAAGCATATAATATGTATGCTGAAGCGATTGATCAGGCGAAAGAGAGTGGGTACGGTGTTGCGCTTCCGCAAATTGACGATTTTAACCCAACCCCACCAGAATTAATTAAAGAAAATAATTTCTTTGGCGTACGGATGAAAGCGAAAGCGCCGTCAATTCATATGATACGTGTCGATATGGATGCTGAATTCTCACCACTTATTGGCTCGGAATTTCATAGTCATCAACTATTAAAAGATTTGAAAGATGCGTATTTAAACGATCGACAAGCGCTATGGGAAACACAATTATTTGGCACTGCACTTCATGAAGTGATGAAAGAAAGTATTCGCTTTAAAAATGATGCAGTACCAAAACGTGCGCGTAGAAGATTGCGTGAAACGATTGAGCAAATGGTCAATGATGGTAATAAAGGAATGGTTACGTTTATTGTTTGAATACGATATGGGTCGACCGAGGGCATATAAGTCTTCGGTTTTTTGTGTTCAATACGATTAGAATGTTTGTGAAGCGGGTAGTACATGCAATGTAATGTATAACAATAAGATTTCTGGGTAGTTTAAGAATGAAAATAGGTATTTTAGACAAAATATAGAAAAACAATCAAAAATATAGGTTTTTACTTGCTATTTTGTGTGAAATCTTTTAGGTTATACAAATAGGAAAAAGCGTTCAAGTACGATGACGATGCCTTTTCTATTCGTAAAAAGTGTTCGATGAATTCATTTTTATAGAAAAACTTACAAAAACTGGTTTTTATTCAAGAAAAAGCATGGTTATTGTTGCATGGCGCTTTTCGTTGTGATAATCTTTTTACAGTATGTAACACATCTCTCTTTGAGAGGAGGTGAAACGGGATGAACAAATCAGAATTAATCAGTTCAGTAGCAGAAACTGCAGAACTTTCTAAGAAAGATGCAACTGCAGCTGTTGAGGCTGTATTCGGAGCAATTCAAGAAACGTTATCAAATGGTGATAAAGTACAAGTAATTGGTTTCGGTACATTTGAAGTTCGTGAGCGTGCTGCACGTAAAGGACGTAACCCTCAAACAGGTAAAGAAATCGAAATCGCTGCAAGTAAAGTTCCTGCTTTCAAAGCTGGTAAGGCGCTTAAAGACGCTGTTAAATAATTTCGCTTGCTACATAGGAGTTTATCAAAGAGCGTATATGCTCATTTGGTAAACTCCTTTTTCTTTATTTAGATGCTTGGAAGAAGCGTTAACGGTTTGTCACTGTTTCACTTAAAGGTTTTTATACCCTCTGCTGTTCACTGATATGGCATAATAAATGTTAGCGGTTGAACTGTACGGATAGGTAGAGATGTGCTACTATTTTTGAAGGGATTATATTCATTTTAATTCAAAAAAGCAGACGTGAATAAACGTATAACATGAACATTTATATAAATGGTCGGTTTCATTGATAGAGGGGGATTATGAAGATGCATGAAGTTGATATGAAAAAAATGGAAGAAGCTGTCACAATGATTTTAGAAGCGATTGGTGAAGATCCAAACCGTGAAGGCTTACTTGATACACCGAAACGTGTCGCTAAAATGTATAAAGAAGTATTTGAAGGACTACATGAAGACCCACGACAATATTTTGAAACGGTTTTCCATGAAAACCATGATGAAGTTGTGCTCGTGAAAGATATTCCGTTCCACTCCATGTGTGAGCATCATTTAGTGCCATTTTTTGGGCATGCTCATATTGCTTATATTCCACGCGATGGTGTTGTTGCAGGCTTAAGCAAATTAGCGCGTGCAGTGGAAACAACAGCACGTCGTCCACAATTACAGGAACGTATTACGTCGACGGTCGCAGATGCAATGATGGAAAAATTAAATCCTATCGGTGTATACGTCGTTATAGAAGCAGAACATATGTGCATGACGATGCGTGGCATTCGTAAACCGGGTGCTAAGACGGTTACAACGGTTGCTCGTGGAATTTATGAGCATGATGATGTGAAGCGTGCGGAGATGTTAAAATTAATTAAGATGTAAACTTTTAACAGCCAATCCTTTTTGTGCTTAACGCTCGAATATGCTATGATGATTTTATAAAAAAGATCGGGACGAGATATACAAAAATGATTATCGCTGAATGGTTTACATGTTATTTGACAGATAACATGTAAATATTATTTTATAATGCGGTACAGCTTCGTATGACTGTACCAATACATAAATAATGCGTGTATTGTTGCGCATAGTATATAAATAAAGACTTGATAGAAGTTTTGAATGGAGATTCGGAGATGGGAAGACAAAATATTACAACTCAAATTGAAACGTTTACAGATACATTCAATCAAAGTGTTTACCATCCGATTTTGAATAGAGATGTAGGTCAACCGAAGTTGAACGAACAATTACTCGTTTTTCTTTTATTGCCAAAACTGAACGGAGAAAAGTGGACTCCACAAATCGAACAAGCAGCGATTGCTGTTTGTGCTGTACAAGCAGCGTTTGATGCACACGATGGTGTTCAACTAGATGATGTAACGACAGAACAGGAACAATTGCGCGTACTAGCTGGAGATTATTTAAGTGGAATTTATTATTCATTGCTGGCAGCTGTTCCTGATTTTACGTTTATCCAAGCATTATCGTTAGCAATTGGTAAAATTAATGAATTGAAAGTAGAACATTATAAAGATTTAGAACATAATTTAAGTACAAACTTCGAGGCAGTCCAAGAAATTCAAACCGCATGTGTTGTACAGTTTTTACAAACATATGGCTTTGAAAAATATGTACCACTCGCACATACGGGCATGTCACTACTTGCATTTTGCGAGAGTGATCAACAAGCAGAAGAATCGCCAAATCGATGGACGTATGAACATTCATCAAAGTCAACAATGAAAAAACAATTACAAGATGAAATGGAAAAGCAAATTCAAGAAGCAAGTTTTTTAACGTCTGAACTTGCACAACAAATTAAAGAAATGACATTGCCTTTACTTGGTGAGACGATTTAAAGAAACGAGGGAAGCATTGTGACAGGTACGAAAGAACAAAAAGTATATAAAGTTTTCGAAAAAATATCTGATGACTATGATAAAATGAACTCGGTCATTAGTTTCAATCAACATACAAAATGGCGCGATGATATGATGCTAAAAATGAATGTCCAAGAAGGCACTAAAGCGTTAGATGTTTGTTGTGGAACGGGAGATTGGACAGTACAATTAGCCGAAGCAGTAGGTCCGACAGGCGAAGTAATAGGATTGGACTTCAGTGAAAGTATGTTAGAAGCTGGACGTCCAAAAGTGTCCAAATACCCAAACGCACAATTAATGCATGGAAATGCTATGGAATTACCTTTTGAAGAGCACACCTTTGACTATGTGACCATTGGGTTTGGCTTGCGAAATGTACCTGATTATGACCAAGTATTGCGCGAAATGTATCGCGTTGTAAAACCTGGTGGAATGGTTGCATGTATTGATACATCACACCCGGAAATCCCAGGGTATAAACAATTATTCAAATTTTATTTTAAAGTCATTATGCCAATGCTCGGCAAGGTTTTTGCCAAAAGTTATGAAGAATATGCATGGCTACAAGAGTCTACAGAACATTTCCCGGGAATGAAAACATTAGCGCAAATGTTTGTTGACGCAGGCTTTGACAAAGTTTCTTATAAATCTTACAGTGGCGGGGCAGCTGCCGGTCATATCGGTATCAAACAATAAGTGTGCAGGGGAAGGATTTCATTTGGAAAAGTTAAAAGTGTTATCACTATACACAAATTTTCGAAAAGACTTGAATTACATAGAGAAAGAACTTGAGAAAAGTCTCCGTTCGGCTTCCCCAACCATTCAAGAAGCATCGATGCATTTATTGAAAGCTGGTGGGAAAAGAATTCGACCGATTTTCGTTCTACTAGCTGCGGAATTTGGTAACTTTTCATTAGAAAAAGTTGGCAAAGTTGCAGTTGCATTAGAGCTTGTCCACATGGCTTCACTTGTCCATGATGATGTCATTGACAATTCAGAAATGCGAAGAGGTCATCCGACAGTAAAAGCAAAATGGAATAATCGTATTGCGATGTATACAGGCGATTACATCTTTTCCCAAGCGCTTGTATCAATTGCGGATATTGAAAAACGTGAGCTGCATCAATTATTTGCGAAAACGATGCTTGAAATTTGTGAAGGTGAAGTCATTCAAATTGAACATCAACGTGCAGTTGATCAATCATTACGAGATTATTTACGCCGTATTAAACGAAAAACTGCATTATTATTATCATCAAGCTGTGAACTAGGTGCAATCGTTGCAGATGCAGATGAAACGGTTGTCCGTAAAATGCGTCGTTTCGGTTACTATGCAGGGATGTCATTCCAAATTACGGACGATATTTTAGATTTTACAGCGACAGATAAAGAACTTGGGAAACCAGCAGGCAGTGATTTATTAAACGGTCACTTAACGTTGCCCGCACTTTATTTACGTGAAGATCCAATATTTAAGCAATATATGAATAAAGCATTTGCTGGGCAATTAACAGAAAAAGAACGTAAGGAAATGTTAGCATATGTGCGTCATTCAACAGCGATTCAACAATCTGTGGACGTCAGCAATTCATATTTAGAAAAAGCACGTGAACAGTTAGAAGGGCTGCCAAATATTAAAGCAAAAGAAGCTTTTATTAAAATCGCCAATTTTATCGGTCAACGCAAATTTTAGCAATATTAAAGCTTGAAAGTACGGTAAGCTGGTGGTACATTAAATTTAGGGAAATCCCTGCATAAAAGAAATGGTACATAATAGAGGAGTGTTTTTAACATGGAAAAAACGTTTTTAATGATTAAACCTGACGGCGTTCAACGTAACCTAATTGGCGACATCGTCAGCCGTTTTGAAAAGAAAGGCTTCCAATTAGTTGGCGCAAAATTAATGGCAGTTTCGGAAGAATTAGCACAAGAGCATTACGGTGAACATAAAGAGCGCCCATTCTTCGGTGAGCTCGTTGATTTCATCACTTCAGGACCAGTATTTGCAATGGTTTGGGAAGGTGAAAATGTCATCTCAACTGCACGTACATTAGTTGGTGCAACAAACCCAGCTGAATCAGCACCTGGCACAATCCGTGGTGACTTCGGTGTAACAGTTGCGAAAAATATTATTCATGGCTCAGATTCACCAGAATCAGCTGAACGTGAAATTAACTTATGGTTCAAAGAAGACGAATTAACAACTTACGAAAAAACAACTGCAACTTGGATTTACTAATCCAGTCATAAACAAGAACAGCCATGCAACCACATGGCTGTTTTTTTGATTCTATCATTACCTCTAGTAAGTTTCTTGCCATCCATCATAACAGCATATTAGTAGTAGCTTATATGTTATCAAAAACTTATGTCTACAAATCGTTCAATCCGTGACGATATATAGAAATAGGCATAGCTATATGCGAATAACCAAAAACAAATGTATTTTACAAGAGAGCAGGGAAAGAAAATGAGCGCTTACCAAAAATTTATTCAAAACATTAAACTTAAAACGGGCATCGATTTATCTTTATACAAAGAAGCACAGATGAAACGACGATTAACGTCTTTATATGAAAGGAAAGGATTTGCATCATTTGATGCCTATTTTGAAGCAATTCAAAAAGATGCCACTTACTTAGAAGAATTTTTAGACCGCATGACGATTAACGTCTCAGAATTTTATCGAAACAAAGAACGTTGGGATGCACTTGATCGTCACATTTTACCACATATATTAAAAACGACTAAACGACCAAAAGTGTGGAGTGCGGCATGTTCAACAGGCGAAGAACCCTATTCTTTAGCGATGGCATTATCAGAGCATATCCCGCTCAAAGACGTGTCGATTTTAGCAACTGATTTAGATACAGGTGTTTTAGAACGTGCACAAGTTGGCTTATATCAATCACGTTCTATTGCCAATGTCCCAACACCGTTAAAAAAACGCTATTTTGTCAATGAAGGCCTCCATTACCAAGTAACAGATGACATTAAAAAAACCGTTACATTTAAACAGCAAAACTTATTAAGTGACCGCTTCCAAACAGGCTATGATTTAATCGTTTGTCGTAATGTAATGATTTATTTTACGGAAGAAGCAAAAGATGCATTGTACCATAAATTTGCCCGTTCATTAAAAGTAGGGGGGATTTTATTCGTTGGAAGTACAGAGCAAATCTTTAATCCAGAAGAATATGGATTGCAAACATTTGCCCCATTTTTCTATGAAAAAGTAAAATAAAACTGCTAAAAATAGTTAGTTTTAACTAAATAACATGAAAAACATGTAAATTTTCAAAAGATTATAGAAATCATCGATAATATTTGGTATAGTGCATAGAAACGAAAAGCTAAATAGGGGGAATGAAGATGAGGTTTTTTACAGCAGGTGAATCACACGGTCCGCAACTAACGGCAATTATTGAAGGATTGCCTGCACAAATGGACTTAACTGCAGAAATGATTAATAAAGAATTAACAAGACGTCAAGGTGGTCATGGTAGAGGGCGTCGCATGCAAATTGAAAAAGATGCAGTAGTCATTTCATCGGGTGTACGTCACGGTAAGACATTAGGTTCCCCAGTTACGCTATCCGTCGTCAATGATGATTTTAAACATTGGACAAAAATTATGGGAATAGAACCATTATCAGAAGAAATTGATCCGAAAGATATTAAACGCCAAATTACGAGACCGCGTCCAGGCCATGCAGATTTAGTAGGCGGTATGAAATATGGGCATCGCGATTTACGTAATGTATTAGAGCGTTCGTCAGCACGTGAAACAACAATGCGTGTAGCAGTCGGAGCTGTTGCAAAACAATTTTTAGAAACGTTAGGTATTCGTACAGTTGCACATGTACATGAAATTGGTGGCATTAAGATCGATCCAACCAGTTATGCACATCTTTCAATGGAAGAATTGCGTGACGTCATTGAAAATGATCCTGTCTATTGTGCAGATCCAGAAGCATCTCAAAAGATGGTTGCAGCAATTGATGATGCAAAAGGTCGTGGTGATACAATTGGCGGCGTCGTTGAAGTAATCATCGAAGGATGCCCTCCAGGCGTTGGAAGTTATGTTCAATTCGACCGGAAGCTTGACGGTAAGCTTGCAGGCGCAATGATGAGCATCAACGCATTCAAAGGTGTTGAAATTGGTGCAGGCTTTGAGATGGCTTCTTTACCAGGCAGCGAAGTACATGATGAAATTGCTTGGGATGAAGAACGTGGTTACTACCGTAAAACAAATCGTTTAGGTGGCTTAGAAGGGGGAATGTCAACAGGTATGCCAATTGTCATTCGTGGTGTTATGAAACCAATCCCAACATTGTATAAACCACTAGAAAGTGTTGATATAGACTCGAAAGAGCCATTTAAAGCAACAATTGAGCGTTCTGATCCTTGTGCAGTCCCAGCAGCATCAGTCGTTGCAGAACATGTTATCGCAACCGCACTTGCACAAGCGATTATGGAAGAATTTACGTCTAACCGTATGGACCAGTTAAAAGAAGAAATCGATGCATACAGACAATACGTAAAGGAGTTTTAATATGGAGCAACTGACAGTCAATACAACGCAACATTCATATGATGTACATATTGGTACGCATGCTTATGAGAAGTTTAGCACCGTGTACCGTGACCGCTTAGAACAAGCCGATCGCATCGCAATTATTGCAGATGAGCATGTTGCCGAAACACATTTAGACACGTTAACAGAAGCACTCACTTTCGTATCAGATAAAATGATGACGAAAACCATTCCATCTGGTGAAGCGAGTAAAACGATGGCAACATTCGCCGACTGTCAAGCATTCCTACTCCAAAATGGCTGTACAAGAAAGTCGATGATCATCGCATTTGGCGGGGGCGCATGTGGCGACCTCGCTGGATTTGTTGCCGCAACCTTTATGCGTGGCATTCCATTTATTCAATGTCCAACAACGATTTTAGCGCATGATAGTGCAGTCGGTGGAAAAACAGCAATTAATATGCCCGAAGGAAAAAATATGGTCGGTGCATTTCATCAGCCAGACGCTGTTTTGTTTCAAACGCCTTTATTCCATTCATTGCCACTTCGAGAAATCCGATCTGGCCTCGCAGAGTTATTAAAACATGCTTTTATCTCAGATGAACAATGGACAATTGAATTATTAGCTAATGACACATTTACTACGCCGACGGATGAATGGCTTGCGTCACAATTACTACGAGGGATTCAGGTGAAAGCTACAATTGTCAGTGACGATGAGTTTGAACAAGGAACACGTAAATATTTAAACTTCGGACATACATTCGGTCATGCAATAGAAGCGGCTTGTGGCTTTGGGAAATTAAGTCACGGAGAAGCGGTAATGATTGGTATGGTATATAGTTTACTCATTAGCGAGCAGCTACATCATACAGACAGAACATTAACAGATCAATTGATTCGCTTTTTGAAACAATATCATTATCCATTACAACCAATTAATGATTATTCATTCGAAGAATTGTACACGTTTATGCAAAAAGATAAAAAAGCAATGGATGGGCAAGTGAACTTTGTCTTATTGAATGGAATTGGTTATCCATTCGTTACATCCGTAACAAAAGACCAATGTAAAGAAGCATTTCTGCAACTACAACAAAGGACGGAGTGACACGTATGACAGTAAGGGGTTTAAGAGGGGCGACAACAGTTTCTCAAGATGAAGCAGAAGCAGTTTTACATGCAACTGCAACGCTTGTACAAGAAATGGTGGAAGCAAATGATGTTCCAGTTGAAGATATCGTTTCAGTACTCATATCAACAACACCAGATATTCAATCGACATTTCCTGCGAAAGCAGTCAGAACAATTGAAGGTTGGAAATACGTTCCAGTCATGTGTACCCATGAAATGGACGTACCAGGTGCAATGCCATTATGTATTCGCATTTTAATGCAAGTGAATTGTTCATTAACGCAAAAGGAAGTAATACATATTTATCAGAATGATGCGGTAAAATTGCGACCAGACTTACAACAGGGGGAATAATAGATGCGTTGGAAACCAATTTTAAATGAAATGACACCATATAAACCAGGAAAATCTACAGAAGATGTCAAGAAGGAGTTCGGTTTAACCGATATCGTTAAGCTCGCGTCCAATGAAAACCCATATGGACAACCGAAAGAAGCCGCAGCATTATTAAAAAATCCATATGAGCTTGAAATTTACCCAGATGGTTATGCTGCAAGCTTACGCGAAAAAATTGCATCGACTTTAGCTATTGACACAGAAGAATTATTATTCGGAAGTGGATCAGACGAAATTATTGTGATTATTGCAAGGGCATTATTGGGAGAAGGAACAAATACAATTTGTGCTACTCCAACTTTCCCACAATACCGTCATCATGCAGTGATTGAAGGGGCTGAGGTGAAAGAAATTCCGCTAACAGCTGAAGGAGAGCATGATTTGCCAAAATTCCTAGCGGCGATTGATGAACATACATCAGTCATTTGGTTATGTAGTCCAAATAATCCAACAGGAAATATCATTGACTCAACTGACTTACAAAATTTCTTAAAAGAAGTACCAGAAGATATTCTCGTCGTGTTAGACGAAGCTTATTATGAATACATTACGGATGAAACCTTTGAAGATACAACCCATTTATTCCGTACGTATCCGAATGTACTATCACTGCGTACATTTTCAAAAGCGTTTGGCTTAGCGGGATTACGTGTTGGCTACGCAATTGGCAATGAAACGGTCATTTCACAATTAAACAAAGCGAGAAGTCCGTTTAACAATACGAGTATTAGTTTAGCAGTGGCAGAAAAAGCTTTTGATGACAAAGCATTTATTGCACGCTGTCGCGAATTAAATGCCGAACAGAAAAAACGATTTAAACAATTTGCAAAGGAGCATCAACTGCATCTATATCCATCAGAAGCAAACTTTGTCCTGATGCAAGTTCCAAATACAATGACAGCGAATGAAGCGTCAGACTGTTTACTGGAAAAAGGGTATATCGTTCGTAGTGGTGATTTACTCGGGTCTCCTGGATATATTCGCGTAACCGTTGGTACCCCGGAACAAAATGACGGCTTCTTTGAAGCATTTAAAACTTTATTCTCATAACAGGTGATGACATGAAAACACATATTGCAATCGTTGGCCTCGGATTAATCGGTGGCTCACTAGGACTCGCATTAAAGCGCAACAAACAAATAACCATAACCGGTTTTGACAATTCCTATGAAACGATGCAAGAAGCGTATCGTCGTGGCATCATTGACCATATTTCCGCCTCTCTTCCAAAAGTTGGAGAAGAGGCGGATATTATTATATTTGCAACACCAGTCAATACGACGGTTCGCCTCATGCAAGACCTTCCAAATTGGTCATTAAAAAAGAACGTCATTATTACGGATACAGGGAGCACGAAAAAACCGATTATGGATGCCGCACAAAAACTTCGTGATTACGGTTTAACTTTTGTCGGTGGTCATCCAATGGCAGGTTCACATAAAAGCGGTGTGACAGCAGCGAAGGCACATTTATTTGAAAATGCCTATTTTGTGTTAACCCCCTTTCATGACGAAGGGGAACAGTCAGTTGAGATCCTTCGAACACTGTTACAACCGACAAAAGCAAAAGTTGTGAAAATGGATGCAACTACGCATGATCGAATGACAGCAGTCGTCAGTCATTTTCCACATTTAATTGCTGCATCTTTAGTACGCCGACTAGCGGAGCAAGAAGTGCATGATTCGTTTGTTCGTGAACTGGCAGCGGGTGGATTTCGCGATATTACACGCATTGCTTCTGCAGATCCAATTATGTGGCGTGATATTACGGCACAAAACAAAGCGGAGTTATTAGCACAACTTGACGGTTGGACGAAAGAAATGGACAACATTCGTACACTTCTTGAAAAAGGCGACCCGATTGATATTCAACAATTTTTTACACAAGCGAAAGCATACCGTGATGAATTGCCGATTACATCTAAAGGAGCTATGTTTACCAATTATGATCTCCACGTCGATATTCCAGACCATCCTGGTGTTATTTCCGAAATCACGAAAATTTTAGCAGATGAAGAAATTAGTATTACAAATATTCGAATCGTAGAAACGCGGACGGATGTTTTCGGAATCTTAGTCATTAGTTTCCAATCCATTCGTGATCGTGAACGTGCGCAGTATGCACTACAAACGAGAACAGATTATAGTTCACATATTATGTGACAACCCTAAAAACATGCTTGCTTGGAAGGAGAGAACCATTTGACGACCATTCATTATGCAGACCAACCCGTACAAGGGACATTACGTATTCCTGGCGATAAATCAATCTCGCACCGTGCCATTATGCTAGGGGCAATTGCGAAAGGGAAAACAACGATAGAAGGTTTTTTAACAGGTGACGACTGTTTAAGAACAATCGATATTTTTAAACAATTAGGTGTTACGATAACACTTGATGGCACAAACGTAACCATTGACAGTCCAGGAATTGATGCATGGATAACACCATCAGCACCACTTTATTGCGGAAATTCAGGAACAACAGCTAGACTTATGCTCGGAATTTTAGCGAGTTCGAATGTAACAGCTACATTAACAGGTGATGATTCATTAAGTAAACGCCCAATGGATCGTGTTGTAAATCCGCTTAAACAAATGGGGGCAAATATTGAAGCACAATCAGATGAGATGGTATTACCGTTAACGGTGACAGGGCAATCATTAACGCCGATTCATTATCAAAGCCCTGTTGCAAGTGCACAAGTAAAGTCGGCGATTTTATTTGCAGGCTTACAAACGGAAGGGGTTACATCCGTTGAAGAAAATGCAGTATCACGTGACCATACAGAACAGATGCTACGCTATTTCGGTGCAAATATATCAACGAATGAGCGAATTGCATCCATCAAAAAAAGTGAATCGTTTACGGGGAAACATGTTGAAGTACCAGGGGATATTTCTTCTGCTGCCTTTTTCCTCGTAGCAGCAGCACTTGTAAAAGGCAGTTCACTCACATTAGAACGTGTTGGCTTAAATGAAACACGTACAGGTATTATTGACGTATTACAGCAAATGGGGGCGAATCTTCGTATTGTAGATGCAACGGCGGAAAATGGCGAACCGATTGGCACCATAAAAATTGACTATGCACCTTTATCAGCGATTGAAATTGGCGGCGAAATCATTCCACGCCTCATCGATGAACTACCGATCATTGCGCTCCTTGCGACACAAGCTCATGGTCGTACCGTTATTAAAAATGCAGAAGAATTGCGTGTGAAAGAAACAGACCGTATATTAGCAGTAACGACGGAATTAACGAACATCGGGGCGAATGTTGAGGCGACTGAAGATGGGATGATTATTCATGGACCAACGCCGCTGATTGGTGGTAAAATGGATTCTTACGGCGACCACAGACTCGGGATGATGGCAGGAATTGCTTCACTCATTACAAAAGATCCCGTCACAATTGAAGATGCAGCTTGCATCGACATATCCTACCCAACGTTTTTCAACCATTTAGCAGCCGTGACGAAGTCGTAACAATCTCATTTTGGATTTTGGCAAAGAACAACATTGCCACGTATAGAACATGAAAGAACAGGTGAAAATATGGAACCAATACAACAAATCGAACAAATCATTCAAGAAGGTGATTTGGATGCACTAACGACACTGCTCGCACAATTAAAAACGACGACAGATTTCGAGACGATGTATGACACAGCACTTCTTCTTTCAACTTTTGGATTTTTAAAAGAAGCAGATGAACTATATGATGTTCTATTAACACATTTACCAGATGAAGCACAATTAAAAATTGATCGCGCAGGTGTCTTAATTGAAATGGGGAAAGAAGACGAGGCATTATTACTATTAGCAGATATTCGTAAAAACGATCCAGAATACTTACAAAGTCTCGTCGTACAAGCGGATTATTACCAAATGATTGGTTTAACCGAAACAGCCATTATGAAAATTACAGAAGCACATCAATTAGCACCGAACGAACCGATTATTCAATTTGCTTATGCGGAATTATTATTAGATACAGGTCGCTTTGCGGAAGCGGTTAAGCTTTATTTACAAGTATATGAAGAAACTGAAGCAATTGGCGAGGTGCAGCTCGTTTCTAGAATTGCTGAAGCTTACAGCGCTGGTGGAGCATTTGAAGAAGCCTTACCTTACTACGAATTACAATTAAAAGACCATACATCACCAGAAGCGTTATTTGGCGTTGCGTATAGTCATTATCAAATCGGTCAAGCAACACAAGCGTTAAAACATCTTGACGAGCTTATCGCGATGGACCCAGACTATTACGCTGCTTATATGCTCGCAGGTCAAGCGCATTTATTATTAGAGGAAAATAAAGAAGCTTACGAGAAATTTAAAGCAGGAATTGCTCGGGATGCATATGATAAAGAACTCCACCTATCAGCTGGTAAATGTGCGCTAAAATTAGGTTTACAAGATGAAGCGGAACAATATTTATCAGAAGCATTAGCATTAGAACCGGAATATATCGAAGCGCTCGTAACACTTGCGTCATTATACAATGAAACTGAACGAGATGAAGCACTTCTCCAACTTGTGGAAGACGCAAAAGAACAAGTTGAAGCACTTCCACTCGTTCAAGCATTTTATGCATACTCATTAGAAAGAATGGAATACTATGATGAAGCATATGATGCATATACGAAAGCATATAATGGCATGAAAGAAGACTATTCATTTTTACATGCATACGCAAGCTTCTTATTAGAAGAAGGTAGACGTGCAGAAGCTATTCGTATCGCAAAAGAAATCATTGCCCAATTCCCAGAGGCTCAATATTGGCAAGACTTTTTAATGGGACAATACGACGAGGAGGAATGACATGTTGGCTACGGTACCTGTCGACACAAAAAAAGAGTTTGTCAGATGGTTTTTGCAACATCATAAATTGAAACGTCGTGAGTGTGTATGGATTTTAAATTACTTATTAAGCCATGAAACATTACTTGCAAATGTTCATTTTACAGATGAAGCACATTATTGTCCGCGCTCAATGGTGATGTCGACAACAAAATCAGAAGGGATCCCATTTCGTTTTTACAAAGGAAATTTAATGACAGCTGATGCCGAAAAAGCCTTTCACGATTTACGTTTACATGACAAAGAAAAAATGTACATTCAATTGAACTTCCCGAACAACCATATTAGTCCTGAATATGCAAGCGTGCGAGAGGAAAACCCGTTTTTACCATCTTATTTACAAGTAAGTGAAGCGGATCGAAAATTGGCGCATCGTTTAGTGGAAGAAAGCATGGAAAATTTAAATCGTGAACAATTGCGTAAAAGTATTGACGAAGCACTTGATCAAAATGATAAAGAACGTTTTCTAGAACTTTCTGCTTTGCTAAAAGATTTGCAAATTCCCCAATCCTAACAACGTTATCCACTTGGATAGCGTTGTTTTTTTATTAAAAAGAAATTGCAACGACTCGTCGTATAAAATTGCAGAAATTCGGGAGTTCGTTCACATAGTATACACGTCAATCCATGTCATTCAATACGTACAAATTTTTGCATTGCTAAAGGTATGAGTAAAATATTTGTGGGGGAGAATGTAACAGCCAATCAGCATATTGATTTCCGTTTCGATTGTAGTGCTTGCCGCGGGCACGGCTTCAGCCTCCTCATCGCTGCGCTCCTGTGATTCAGCTCGTGCTGTTCCCGCAGGCGTCACTACAATTCCACTTCAATCAATCGATAAATGGGTTAGCGATCACATATTGAAGACCAAGCTACCTAAACATAAAAAAGGCGCTCTTCTTGTATTGTGAAGTTTGTACACAACCACTAAAGAATGTTTGGCGCATCTTCTCCCAGTTTGTTATGATAAAGTATGGAGTTAAATTAAGGAGGGGTTTGTGATGAACTGGAAAGCGCAAGACTTAGATACATATATGCAACAAAAAATGTATATTGACACATTGCTCGTACCATTATTGCCAATCGATACGTCTGCTGATCGTGCAAAAAATAGTGCATCAAGTGCAGAGTTTTTAATGCATTTATCGAACTTTATTGAAGGACAATTCAAAGGAAGAATGATGGTGTTGCCACCACTTTCTTACACGCAATCAACAAATTATGAGCAGTTTGCTGCATCCTTTAACAAAGATTTTGCTGAAACAGAATTTAAACATATTTTTTACTTAACAACGGATCGTAATTGGGTAGATATTGATGTGCATGGTGAAGTAATTTGGTTACCATCCATTCCATTAGAAAGTATGGAGCCGAAATTACGTCAATCAGTCATTGAAGACCAACTACGACAAGTACTTCCAACTTTCACAAAAAAATGGTCCCAATAAAAAGGTTTCATGATCTATATTCATATCGAGAAAAAAATTCAATATTTGTTCACAATGTACGAATTCTGTCACAAGTTAGATTGAATTTTACACTCGATTAGGCTATCATAGAAGTGTCCTAGTATTTACATTTAGCAAAAGTATGTCCGTGGGTTGGACTGACCTTTTAGTAAGAGGAGGGAAATCATGAGCAAGAATCGAGTGTCAAGGCGCCAATTCCTTAGTTACTCTATTATGGGAGTCGGAGGTTTCATGGCATCAGGTATGTTAATGCCGATGTTACGTTTCGCAGTAGATCCAGTGCTACAAGCTTCTGGTGAAGGCGATTTCACTGCAACAGATCAAAAGGTAAGCGAATTGACTGAAACACCTGTCCGTGTAGACTTTACGATTAAAGATCGTCAAGACGGCTGGTACACATCAGACGAATCACTATCTGCATGGGTGTATAAGAGCGGAGACAAGATCATTGCATTATCGCCAGTGTGTAAACACCTTGGTTGTACAGTAAACTGGGGTGGAGATAAGGATCATCCTGATCAGTTCTTTTGCCCTTGTCACGCAGGACGTTACGAAAAGAACGGCGAAAATGTTAAAGGAACACCGCCAATTGGCCCACTAGATGAATATCTAGTAATGGAAAAAGATGGTTATGTTTATTTAGGTGGAACAACACCAAACACATTAGTTTAAAAATTGTAAGGGGGTACGACCGAAGTGCTTAATAAAATTTACGACTGGGTTGATGAACGGTTGGATATCACCCCAATCTGGCGCGATATCGCAGACCACGAGGTACCTGAGCACGTAAACCCTGCACACCATTTCTCTGCATTCATCTATTGTTTTGGAGGATTAACGTTCTTCGTAACTGTAATCCAAATTTTATCTGGTATGTTCTTAACAATGTACTATACTCCAGACGTTGAAAATGCTTGGAAATCTGTATACTACTTCCAAAATGAAGTAGCTTACGGTGAAATTGTGCGCGGGATGCACCACTGGGGAGCTTCGTTAGTTATTGTAATGATGTTCCTACATACATTACGTGTATTCTTTACTGGCTCATACAAAAAACCACGTGAACTTAACTGGATCGTTGGGGTATTAATTTTTGTAGTAATGCTTGGTTTAGGATTTACAGGTTACTTATTACCATGGGATATGAAAGCACTGTTTGCTACGAAAGTAGGAATTGAGATTGCAGCATCTGTTCCATTTATCGGAGAACAAATTAAGATTCTCCTAGCTGGAGACGCTGAAATTCTCGGTGCACAAACATTAACTCGCTTCTTTGCGATTCATGTTTTCTTCCTACCTGCCGCACTGCTTGGGTTGCTTGGGGCACACTTTGTCTTCATTCGTCGACAAGGTATTTCTGGACCACTATAAGTTTAACTTGATGTCCATTGGATTAATAAAGGAGGGAACATAATGCAACGTGGAAAAGGGATGAAGTTTGTCGGAGATTCTCGTATTAAAGCTTCGGGTAGAATGCCGAACACTCCGAAAGACTATTCAGAATACCCTGGGAAAACAGAAGCGTTCTACCCTAACTTCTTATTAAAAGAATGGTTAGTAGGAGCGGTTTTCCTAATTGGATTTTTAGTATTAACTGTAGCGCATCCAGCGCCGCTTGAAAGACATGCGGACCCTACGGATACGATGTATACACCGGTTCCAGACTGGTATTTCTTATCAATGTATCAATTATTAAAATACTCGTTTGCATCTGGACCATGGAACGTTGTTGGAGCAATTATTATGCCAGGACTGGCAATTGGAGCGTTAATGCTTGTACCATTCATGGATACATCTAAAGAGCGTCGTCCAATTAAACGTCCATTACCAACTGCATTCATGCTATTAGCAGTATCTGCAATTGTTTATTTAACATGGGAATCTGTTGCGAACCATGACTGGGAAGCACAAAAGATTCAAGGTGCAATCGTAGAAGAAGCTGATTTCGATATGGAATCAGAAGGATACAATATTTATGCTGAATCTTCATGTATTAGCTGTCACGGTGATTCATTCGAAGGTGGGCTTGGGCCATCATTAGTTGGAACTGGTTTATCAGCGGATGAAATCGAAGACATTGCGATTAACGGTATTGGCGATGCAATGCCTGCCGGTACATTTGAAGGATCTGACGAAGAATTACGCGAACTTGCGGAGTTTATTTCTGAGTTAGAATAATTCATATCAATTGATGAAAAGAGTCGGGAAACCGGCTCTTTTTTTATTACCATTTATCATCATGTAATTGCCATTAATTATTGACTAAACATTCATTTTATGACGCTAAGAAGACAAAAAAAGAACAAAAACCTGTTGCTTCACATGCCTCTTTCATAACCCTCTAGCTAAGTTCTACGTATCATATTAATATAAATTTGACCCGACTCATCCTTCATATTATGATAAGTGTATATTATGGACATGTTTACATATAGTAAGATAACGACTGTTTTTATGTAGGCATCATTAGGGGAGATACATATGCATGCATTAATGATGAGAGGTTGGCTTATCCTTTCACATAAATCTTTTTTATGGATTTTACTAATCGTCAACGCTGCTGGTACTATTTATGGCTTTGATTGGTACCGTTGGCAATTAGCCATTACGGAACCTATTTACTGGATTTTCGTCCCAGATAGTCCAACGGCTAGTTTATTTTTTTGTTTTGCAATCATTGGGTGGCTGTTCAATCGTCACTTCAAATTAATGGAAGCGTTAGCCCTCATTACGCTTGTGAAATATGGCTTATGGGCAGTCATCATGAATTACTTAACATTATTTGAAACAGGCTCAATTGGTTGGGTCGGATGGATGCTTGTCATTTCACATTTTGCGATGGCAGTACAAGCGATCTTATATATTCCAATGTATAAGTTTGGTTTTATCCATATTATGATTGCGTCCGTTTGGACATTGCATAATGATGTGATTGACTATGTCTTTGGTCAAATGCCGATTTATGGAGATTTAATGCAATATATGAATCAAATTGGCTATTTCACGTTTTGGTTATCAATTGGCTGTATTAGTTTAGCAATCATCGTTTGGAAGAAAATGATTCCAACGAATCAACTTCAATGACATGACCATTAAAATTTTATTGCAAAATAATGACTAAAAGTTGCGAAAGAAAAAGAGACAATATACACTATAAGTAGAGAGAAAGAAAGGGGAAATAAAATGTTTTTGCTATATTTAGGGTTAATCATTTTATTACCATTGTACGCACAGTTTAAAGTAAAAAGTACGTATAATCGTTATTCAAATATCCGTTCAACATCCGGGATGCGCGGTGCAGATGTAGCACGCCATATTTTAGATCAGAATGGATTACATGATGTAAAAGTTGTTGAATCAAAAGGATTTCTAAGTGACCATTACAACCCGATGACTAAAACAGTCGCATTATCATCACATAATTATCATGACGCTTCTGTTGCAGGGACAGCTGTTGCAGCCCACGAAGTCGGACATGCGATTCAAGACAAAGAAGCATATGCGTTTTTACGTTTCCGTCATCGTATGGTCCCAGCAGTTAATTTAACGACAAATGCTTCATGGATTTTCATTATGATTGGTATTTTTGCTTCAAACACATTTTTAGGCCTTGGTATTGCAATGATGGCAGTTGGGGTTTTATTCCAACTCGTTACATTACCAGTCGAATTTAACGCTTCGAGTCGTGCGATGGATCAAATTGTCCAATTAGGAATCATCAATAATGAAGAAGAGCGCGATGCGAAAAAAGTTTTAGATGCAGCAGCTATGACATATGTTGCGGCGGCAGCAGTAGCAGTACTCGAATTAGTACGACTCATTTTAATCTTTACAGGTCGCGACGACTAACACAACAATCACTCCTAGCAATAGGGGTGATTTTTTTAGTTCTATGTATAATAGGCGCAATGAAGATCAACGATTAAAACAGGTGACGTATGTATTTATGCCAACTCAATATTTGAAATTCAACCGATTGTTTTTGGCATTACACAGTTTGATGTCAAATGTGTTGCTGATATAATCAATCCATTTCCCTAGATATCGTTGATTCAATAAAACTTTGGTGCCATATAGTTGCATGCGAAAATCATTTGGTTCATTCAATAAACAAATTATCGAGCATTGAAACAATAGATTCCATCATGAAAAGTTGATTTCCCCAAGAATGTACGTAAAAAATATTGAAAATTGAACATCTTCTCTTTGACATTCAATTGAGAAATGAATACGATTAAAAAGAAGGAGTTGACCGTTTTGACAGAACAGATGACAGTTAAAGAAGCACAACAACAAGTAGATGCATACATAAATCGTTTTAAAGAAGGATATTTCCCGCCGATGGAACTTTTGGCGCGGTTAACTGAAGAATTAGGAGAATTATCTCGTGAAGTCCAACATGTTTATGGCATGAAAAAGAAAAAAATAAACGAAGCAGTGAAATCATTAGAAGAAGAAACAGGTGACTTATTATTCGTCTTAATTTGCTTTGCCAATCAACAAGGAATTGAATTAGATGTGGCACTTGAAAAAGTGATGGCAAAATTTCAATCAAGAGACGCAAATCGTTGGACGAAAAAGGAGGAAGAATCATGATTCACGTAGCAATTGCAGGTGCAAGAGGTCGCATGGGGAGCGAGGCAGTAAAAGCGATCGAAAATGCACAAGATATGAAGGTCGTCGCTGTTTATGATTATAAATATGATGGCCAGCATTTACATAACGGAGAAGTTCGAGAAGATGGACAAGGAATTCCAATTTATACAAACTTCGAACAACTCGCACAAGAAACAACACCACAAGTCCTTGTCGATTTAACTGTCCCACAAACGGTTTATCGAAATATGGAGTTGGCGATCGAACATGGCATACGTCCAGTTGTTGGTACAAGTGGCTTAACAAATGAAGAGGTGGACCAACTTACTACATTAGCTGCTGCACATGAAATCGGCGGCATTATTGCGCCGAATTTTTCTATTGGTGCAGTCCTGATGATGAAATTTTCGCAAATGGCAGCACGTTATATAGATGATATAGAAATTATTGAGATGCACCATGATCAAAAGGTCGATGCACCTTCGGGTACAGCAACGAAAACAGTCGATATGATTAATGAAGTGCGCACGTCAAAACAACAAGGACATCCAGATGAAACGGAATCTATGAGTGGTGCACGTGGTGCGGAAGTAAATGGTATGCATATTCATAGTGTACGCTTACCTGGACTTGTTGCCCATCAACAAGTGCTATTTGGCGGTGAGGGAGAATTGTTAACGCTTCGCCATGACTCTTTTAACCGCGGCTCATTTATGCCTGGGGTATTAATGGCTGTACGTGAAGTGTTAGCGCAAAAGTCTTTAGTTTATGGTTTAGAAAATATTATCGAATAGATACGTTCGAGTTGAACATTGAAAGGGTGCGAAAGATGAAACAATTAAAAATCGGTGTAATTTGCTACCCTTCATTAGGTGGTTCGGGTGTTGTTGCGACAGAATTAGGATTAATGATGGCTAAACGCGGTCATGAAGTACATTTTATTACGTCAAGCATGCCGTTTCGCTTATTAGAAGGGCATGAAAATGTTTATTTTCATGAAGTGACAATTGAAGGCTATGCGGTATTCAAATACCCACCATATGATATTGCGTTAGCAAATCAAATTGCTCATGTAATAGAAACGAGAAAATTAGATATTTTACACGTACATTATGCGATGCCACATGCTGTATCAGCGGCACTTGGAAAAGATATGGCCAATTCAACAATCGGCGTTATAACAACCTTACATGGAACAGATGTCACGGTGTTAGGGCATGATCCGAATTTAAAAAACACAGTAAAGTATGGGATTGAAAAATCGACAATCGTTACCGCAGTATCAGAATCACTCGTACAAGATACGCATCATTTAATTCAGCCTAAAAAAGAAATTCAAACAATTTATAATTTTATCGATGAACAACGTTATCAACGAATAGAACAAACAGATTTGAAAGAACGCCTAAACATTCCTGCACATCATAAAGTTCTCATTCACATTTCGAATTTTAGAAAAGTGAAAAATATTCCAGATATCGTTAAAAGCTTCAAACGCATTACCGAAAATACTGCTGCGACATTACTGCTCGTTGGAGAAGGTCCTGAAAAAGAAGCTATTGAACAACTTGTTCGAACATTAGGTCTAGAGCAACAAGTCATTTTCACTGGAAAACGAGATGATTTAGCAGAGCTCTTATCCATTAGTGATTTGATGATGCATTTATCTGAGAAAGAAGCATTTGGTCTTGTGTTACTGGAAGCATTAGCTTGTGGTGTACCATCGGTTGCAACGACTTGTGGTGGCATTCCAGAAGTTATTAAAGATGGCGTCAATGGATTTTTAGTGTCACTTGGCGACATTGAAGGTGCTGCACAAAAAGCGTTAACCCTTTTAGGTGATCAAGCATTACATGAAGCGTTCGTTACGAATGGCATACAACTTGCGCGTGAGAAATTCAATTCCGAAACAATCGTTGAACAATATGAAAAACTTTATTTTGAGGCGGCTCAATGCGAATGAATAAACTAGGCACGCCAGCTAGTCAACGGATTCTACAAACACTTATTGACCACGGATATGAGGCTTATTATGTTGGGGGGGCAGTACGCGACTTTGTTCGCGGCACTGCATCAGCAGACATTGATATCGCGACCTCTGCGACGCCACAAGAAGTACAGAAATTATTCCCGCGAACAGTCGACGTTGGCATTGAATTTGGAACAATCCTCGTTATCATTGACGGTACACCATTTGAAGTGACAACGTTTCGAAATGATGCATTTTCAGGGCGACCTACATTAAAAGAAGATTTGCGAAGAAGAGATTTTACGATGAATGCCCTCGCTTATACAATCGATGGTACACTTATCGATTATTTTGAAGGGGAGCATGATATTCACGCGCAAAAGATTCGTGCAGTCGATGATCCGCATGCAAGAATGATGGAAGATCCACTTCGCATATTACGCGCTTGTCGTTTTATGGCGACTTTTCAATATGAGATTGAAGCCGGTACGTTAAAAGCAATGCAAAAAGAGGCAAATCGTTTACAGCAAGTAGCGCCTGAAAGAATGAAACAAGAAATGGATCGACTGTTGATGGGCTCACATGCAAAAGAAGCCCTTCATTTAATCGTAACATCAGCAATTGGGAACGCTTTACCTTTATTTCCTAAAAAATTGCCAATGTTAGCGTACATGACCCCTTTTACATCATCACATGAAGGGTGGGCGTATCTTTGTCTAGCAGGCGATATTCATGCCACGGTCTTGGCAAAAGCGTATGTATTGTCGAATGAAGAAAAATCATTTATTCAAGTAGTAGAACACGCCTTTCAAAGACGAACTGAGGACGTCTTTACAATAAAGGATATATACCAATTTGAAGCTGATGTTTTATTCATTGCTGAAAAACTTTACAAAGCTTATAAAGGCGAGCGTACAACTTGCACAGTGCAATATTGGCAACATCAAAAGCAAGCGTTGCCAATCCAATCTAAACAAGAGCTAGTCGTTAACGGAAAAGATTTGTTGCAATGGACAAACAACCAACAAGGTCGTTGGGTTGGTGAATGGATGACAAAAATCGAACAAGCTGTTCTCCATGGGGAGTGCCCCAATGACGAACAAGTGATAAAGGAATGGTTTATACGTGAATTTAACATTGAAAGATAAGCTATTAGAAAAATTACTTGAAACAACTTCTGCACCGATATCAGGGCAACAATTAGCGGATGAATTTGATGTATCCCGCACGGCTATTTGGAAAAATATAAAAGCGTTAGAAGAAGAAGGCTATGTTATTGAGTCGATTCGCAAAAAAGGGTATCAATTAGTTGAACAACCCGATATGATCACAGCAGCACGTTTACAACAATATTTAACAGCTACTACCTATGGAAGAAATGTTGTACACCATATGGCATGTGATTCAACACAGTTTATCGCACATGATCTAGCACAACAAGGTGCAGAAGATGGAACAGTTGTGATTACTGAAAAACAATTACAAGGCAAAGGGCGACTTGCACGTCCTTGGGCATCAGATAATGCCAATGGTTTGTGGATGAGTCTAATCATGCGACCAGATCTTGCGCCGCAGCATGCCCCACAATTAACGCTCGTTGCCGCAGTCAGCATCGTTCGGGCAATTGAAGAAGTATGTAATGTGCGACCAGTTATTAAATGGCCAAATGATATTTTAATCAATGATTTAAAAGTGACAGGCATTTTAACAGAAATGCAAGCAGATCCAGACCGTGTGAAATCCGTCATACTTGGAATTGGCATGAATATTAACCAAAATGAAACGGATTTCCCAACTGAGCTTGAAGATATTGCAACTTCACTCAAAATTGAAACAGGTCAGTCATTTGATCGTGCACAAATTGCAGCAACAGTGTTAAACTATATTGAAAATTATACGAATCTGTATCTTGAAAAAGGCTTTATTGCCATTAAGTTATTGTGGGAAAGTTATTCAAATACGATTGGACGCCATATTCGTGTGACGATGATCAATGAAGTAGCCGAAGGGGAAGCAATTGGCATCACTGCTGATGGCATGTTGCAATTAAAACAACATGATGGTACGGTGCGAAATATTTACTCTGGAGACATCACAATCCAATCATAAACAATCTATAACACTTCTTGAATTATATAAAGAGGTGCTTGGACAAAAATCACTACGTTCAACAAAAATGATGCATGCTATATAAGGGTGCATCATTTTTGTTGAAATATCATTAGATGGAAAGAATGACGCGAGTAAGAACAGCACGCGTCTGAAAAGTCCAGAATGAGCGGAGCGAATGAAGATTTTGAAGCCATGCCTGCCCAAAGCATCGCTCAGAATAGAAGACAATCAATATGTTGAATGATATTGTACATTAAATTGTGATGTCCTAGCCATTGTTTTTAGAAACAATCAGTTGATTTCAACATTAAGCATATACAGACAATCAATATTTTGTTATAGTGAATTTGTAGGGCGGTATCTTTGGAGAGCTGCACCACGCGAAAACCTATTCAACATTTTAATATTCCAATTGATCTGCCTTGATCTTATAAAAGACAGGGACGGAGGAAGCCATAGTTCATGTACACACAATCCTTCTGTCCATTTTTAGACAGAAGTTTTTTTATGGTTTTTTCCCCGAGGAAGGAGAAAAAATGAAAACAACAACAGATTTCTTAAAGATGAAACAGCGAGGTGAGAAAATTGTCATGCTGACGGCATATGATTACCCGACAGCGCAATTTTCGGAAAAAGCTAATGTTGATGTCATTTTAGTTGGTGACTCACTTGGCATGGTCGTACTTGGTTATGATTCAACAGTACCAGTTACAATCGGCGATATGATACATCATGGAAAAGCAGTAAGAAGAGGTGCAACAGATACGTTTATTGTCGTAGACATGCCATTTGGCTCGTATCATCAAGGTACGGATACAGTCGTAGAAAGAGCGATTTCATTATTTCAACAAACAAATGCGAACGCGTTAAAACTAGAAGGCGCGGGGGATGTCATTAACCAAATTGATGCGTTAACGAATGTAGGGATTCCAGTAGTCGCACATCTTGGACTTTTACCACAACATGCCAATGTCATTGGTGGATACAAAGTACAAGGAAAGACCGCTGACAGTGCTAAACAATTAATTGAAGATGCAAAGCGCGTAGAAGCGGCAGGTGCTTGTATGCTTGTCGTAGAATGTATTCCACATCAACTTGCCAAAACAATATCGGAAGCGCTTACAATCCCGGTTATTGGCATTGGAGCAGGTGCTGATGCAGATGGCCAAGTACTTGTTTTTCATGACGTTGTACAATTTGGCGAGCATCATATCCCGAAATTCGTGAAACAATATGCAAACATTGGCGCAACGACAAAAGAAGCAATCCAACAATATGTAGACGACGTGAAAAGAGGGGAATTCCCAACAGCCAATCATCATTTTACAATGAAAGAAGAAGCGCTTATATCTTTATACGGGAGCGACAAGTCATGAAACAACTTCATACAATTGCACAATGTAAACAATGGATTGAAGCCGCAAAAGCTAGCGGTCAAACAATCGGTTTTGTTCCGACGATGGGTTATTTACACGAAGGACATTTAGCCTTAGTGAACGCAGCAAAACAAGAAAATGATCTTGTTATCATGAGTATATTTGTAAACCCCACTCAATTTGGTCCCGGAGAAGATTATGAAGTATATCCGCGTGATGAAAATCGAGATTTAGCATTGGCGAAAGAAGTGGGGGTAGACGTCGTCTTCACACCAACAGTTGACGAAATGTACCCTAAAGAAACAACCATTCAAATTGTACCAGGCGCACAAAAAAACGTATTATGCGGAAAGTCACGCCCAACACATTTCGATGGTGTACTACAAGTCATTTTAAAGCTCTTTAATATTGTTACACCAACAACAGCGTATTTTGGTATGAAAGATGCTCAGCAATTAGCGATTATTGAAACATTTATGGAAGCATTTAACTTCTCAACGACTATTCGTCGGGTGCCAACCATTCGTGAAGAAGATGGACTTGCGAAAAGTTCAAGAAATGTCCATTTAACAGAAATTGAGCGCCTTGAAGCACCAGCTATTTACAAAGCATTACAAAGTGGACAAGCGCTATTTCGCAAAACTAAAAACACTGCCCAAACAATTGAAACAGTTCGTCAGCAAATTGAAACCCACACATCAGGGAAAATTGACTATGTGGAACTATTAGCTTATCCACAATTAACACCTATTGACGCGCACACAACTGAAGTGATCATTGCAACAGCAGTCCATTTTGCGCATACACGATTAATCGATAATATTATTTTACAAATTGAGGATGAAGAACATGTATCGAACGATGATGAATAGTAAACTACACCGCGCGACGGTGACAGAAGCAGATTTAAATTATGTTGGCAGCATTACAATTGATGCGGAATTATTAGAACGTGGAAATTTATACCCCAATGAAAAAGTGCAAGTTGTCAATAATCATAACGGCGCTCGTTTTGAAACATATATCATCGCAGGAGAGCGAGGAAGTGGCGTGATTTGTGTTAATGGTGCTGCTGCTCGACTCGTTCAAAAAGGCGATACGGTTATTATTATTTCATATATTCAAGTTGCTGAAGAAGCAGTAAAAACGCATACGCCAACCGTTCTTTTATTAAATGAACATAATGAAATTGTTGAAGAACTCGTTGAACGACCGATGACAACCGTATAAGAAATAGTGTACAAAAGCCCGCTAACCTTATAATGCAAGCCAATATGAATGGCGTAAAATCCATTCATATTGGCTTGTTTTTTTGCACAATACGTCATTTTTCTTTAGGTAAACCTGTGCATATGTAACAAAAAACACAAGCAGCTCGTCAATTTAATGGAAAATCCATTCGAAAATGGTCATCATATGCTATAATTTGAAAGAGTATGATGACAGGAAGTTGTGATTGAATGAATAATAAAACGTATGCGGTTGTCGATTTAGAAACGACCGGTCATTCCTCAGTTAAAGGTGATCGCATCATTCAAATTGCAATCGTTTTAATGAAAAATGGAGAAGTGAAGGAGCGTTACAACCGTTTTGTTGACCCAAAACAGACGATTCCTCCGTTTATTCGCCAATTAACAAATATTCACAATGAAGATGTAGAACATGCGCCACCATTTGAAGAAATTGCGAGTGAAGTACGAGAATTATTAGAAGGAACAGTATTTGTTGCACATAATACAGATTTCGATTTACCCTTTCTGCAACATGAATTTAAACGGTGTGGGATCCAACAATGGTCAGGTAAGCAAATTGATACGGTAGAATTAACTAAAATCGTGTTTCCTACTTTACCAAGTTATCGTTTACAAGATGTCGCGGAATATTTCGATATTGCTTTACCTTCTGCTCATCGTGCAGACGATGATGCTGAAGCTACAGCATATTTATTGAAACATTGTATGGAAAAGCTGGCTAAAATTCCTGTACAAACACTTGAGCAATTGCATGCTAAATCATTCATGCTGAAATCAGATATTGCATTTTTACTGTACGATGTATTAAAAACGACCCGAAAAAATATGCATCAGCCGACCTATCCAACATTTCGAGGCATTGCATACCGACCAAAAAAACAAACAACCATTGAAAAGGCAGCCGAAATTCCTTATCCAACCTCTAAAGAGGAGAAAACAACATTGTTAACGCGTGAATTTGATGCATTTGATTATCGTTCTTCACAATATGATTTTATGGATACTGTTTGGGAAACATTGCAAAAGCAAACGGAAGTTGCGGCAGAAGTACCGACAGGTATTGGAAAAACAATTGGCTATTTATTACCAGCTGCTGTACATGCTTTGAAGACAAACAAACCGATTGTCATTAGTACGTATACTAATTATTTGGTAGATAAAATCGTCGATAGCGAAATGGATAAAATTCGTCGGATGTTAGACGTCCCATTAACAGCAGTCATTTTAAAGGGAAAAGAACAATATATTTCATTGGAAAAACTATATGATCTTTCGTTAATTAAAGACCAGTCTTATGATGAAACGTTTACGATGATGCAAGTCCTCGTCTGGCTGACAGAAACGACGACGGGTGATTTGAATGAATTATCAGTATCTGGTGGAGGGCAGTTATTTATCGATCGTATTCGAAAACGTTCAATACATGTAGCAAAAGATGAGCGTGAAGCTGACTTTTTTACCAACCAATTACAAGCAGCAAAAACAGCGCATATTATTGTCACGAATCATGCGATGTTGCTCAATGATACAGAACGTCAAGATAAAATCTTTACAAATATAGGTGGATTAATTGTTGATGAGGCGCATCAAGTTGTGCATATGGCTATGAAATTACAACAAACCGTTTTTTCTTATACGGGATGGAAATATGTCCTAGGTCAATTAAATGGTGCAAGTGAACATAGTTTATTCACAAAAATGATGAAGATGATTCGTAGATTACACCTATATGAAGTGCGAGAAATGCATATATTAACGTCATATGAGCGGTTTTTACGTACATTTGATGAGGTTACAGAAAGAATGGCCTTATTTCATTTACCAGAGAAACAAAAGGGAGCAAGTACACGGAGTACGTATATGTTGAAAGAATATCGCGATGGTGCAAAGGGGTTTCAACATGTATCAAGACTTTTAGACGATTATTTGGCTATGTTACACCAGGTGACAGCGGTATTGACGCAACATGCTTCTCAATTGACGAAAAGTGAACGTGCACATTTAATTGAATGGCGTTATTGGGTAGATGAACTGGTGATAAAAGCGGGAGAATGGGTGGAATTGTTTTTAACAGACGAATCATACCATTCTGTCGTGTGGATTGAACGTGATCAAAGAAGTTTGCCAAGTAGTTTAGTGGCAAGACGCTGCCCGCTTAATGCAGCAACGGTTGTTCGCGCGTTGATTGAACCGTTAGTTGCACAAAGTATTGGAATCGTATGGACATCAGGAACATTGACTGTTGGAGAACAAAAGCGTTATATCCCAACATTACTTGGTTTACCGCATACAACACCAACAATTCAGTTCCCAGCACCTGCAACCTTTTATGACGGTGCGAGGTTTTATATGATAGACGATATGCCTGATATTCAACAAGTGCCACAATCGGAATATATTGAAGAAGTTGCTACGGCAATTATCGAAGCAACCATTGCGACAGGTGGTAGGCTATTCGTTTTATTCACCTCAAAAGATATGTTGCGAAAAACGTATGATCTAATCATCGATAGCGATCAATTGTCTGAGTATGCGTTATTTGCACAAGGGATTACGAGTGGTAGTCGGATGAAATTATTAAAATCCTTTCATCAATTTAAACAATCGGTTCTATTTGGAACGAGTAGTTTTTGGGAAGGTGTGGACATTCCAGGAGATGCATTATCAGCTGTAATTGTTGTCCGCTTGCCATTTACGTCACCTGAAGAACCGTATTTTAAAGCACGAGCAGAACAGTTAACCGCTGAAGGGAAAAATGCCTTTCAGCAATATGCATTACCTGAAGCGATTATGCGTATGCGACAAGGATTTGGTCGACTGATCCGCTCATCACAAGATCAAGGGGCATTTATTGTACTAGATCGCCGTATTGAAACGAAATCATACGGACAGCAATTTATCGATGCATTACCAGAATTAAAAATTCGAAAAGTTCCATTACATGTAATGGTGAAAGAGCTCGAAAATTGTTATAATAAACAAAGATGAGCTTTAAAATTTGAAAAGCTGTAGGAAGTGAGAAATGTGTTAAATTGGATTAAATTTATTTCGGCTTTTCTTCTTGCACTTGTGCTCGTCATTGTTACCGCAATCTTTTGGACGGCATATAAACCAATCGGCGGCGTGAAAGATTTAGCCGAAGAGCGTGTGTTAGCAACGAAACAAGTCGAGAAAATTTACGATGTTCAGCCACATAATGGGGATGCTTCGATTGTGACGATTACAGGAAAAAATGAAAAAGGGGATAATGTCGCCGTTTTTGTTGACCTAGATGAAGAACAAGACAAGTATGATGAAGTCAAACTTGCAGACGGTATTTCTGCCAAAGAAGCAATGGATATTGTGGCTAAAGAACAAGACGTCAAAAAAGTGATGCATGTTTTACTAGGCTTAGAAGAAGGGAACCCTGTTTGGGAGGTTGCCTTTAAAAATGAGCGTGGTAAATTAAACTATGTATATATCCGTTTTTCGGATGGGGAATGGTCAAAGAAAATATTAAATTTGTAGGGAGAGAGTTCATTGGATTATCGCTTAGCAAAAAGAGTTAGCACGTTAACACCTTCAACAACACTTGCGATTACAGCAAAAGCAAAAGAAATGCGTGAAGCTGGTATCGATGTTATTGGATTAGGCGCAGGTGAGCCAGATTACAACACACCTGAAAATATTTTACAAGCTGCAATCCAATCGATGCAAAAAGGGAAAACAAAATATACGCCATCTGGTGGATTAGTGGAATTAAAAGACGCGATTATTGAGAAATTAAAAAGAGATCAACATCTCTCGTATAATCGCGATGAAATTATGGTAGGCGTCGGTGCAAAGCATGTACTCTATACGCTTTTCCAAGTACTGTTAAATCCGGCAGATGAAGTGATTATTCCAACGCCGTATTGGGTTAGTTATCCAGAACAAGTGAAATTGGCAGAAGGTGTTCCAGTTTATGTAGACGGAACGACTGAAAATCATTTCAAAGTGACAGCTGCCCAAATTGAAGCAGCCATTACAGACAAAACGAAAGCGGTTATTATTAACTCTCCAGGAAACCCGACAGGAATGGTTTATTCGAAAGAAGAATTAGAAGAAATCGTTGCCGTATGTCAAAAACATCAAATTTTAATCGTATCAGATGAAATTTATGAAAAATTACTTTACGATGGTAAAGAACATGTATCACCAGCGCAATTATCGGATGAGGCAAAAGCCAATACGCTCATTATTAATGGTGTTTCTAAATCACATTCAATGACTGGTTGGCGTATTGGGTACGTTGCAGGGGATCGTACAATTGTGAAAGCGATGACGAACTTAGCAAGTCATTCTACTTCAAACCCAACAACTACAGCACAATATGCTGCGATTGAAGCGTATAATGGTTCACAAGATGCGGTCGAAATGATGCGTCAAGATTTTGAACAACGTCTTGAAAAAGTGTATCCACAATTAGCTGCAATTCCTGGTTTTAATGTGATTAAACCACAAGGGGCATTTTATTTATTACCTGAAGTATCGGAAGCACTTGAGAAAACAGGCTTTGAAACAGTCGATGATTTCGCAAAAGCATTATTAGAAGAAGCGAATGTTGCCGTCATTCCAGGCTCTGGATTTGGTTCCCCGCATACCATTCGTCTATCTTATGCAACATCGATTGATTTATTCGAAGAAGCAATTCGTCGTATTGATCAATTTGTTAAAAAACATTGGAAAAACTAATCGCTATTTAAACAAGTATGTCTATTCATCTTCATTCGTCGATGGGTGCTTCGAAGGTGGATAGGCAATCATTCAAAAAAAGAAGGAATTTAAACATTTTTGGAGGGCATTATGCAAAAAATTACTATTCATGAAATGGCCAACCATGTTGGTGAAACAGTTAAGATTGGTGCGTGGTTAGCAAATAAACGTTCAAGCGGTAAAATCGCATTTTTACAATTACGTGATGGTTCAGGATTCGTTCAAGGTGTTGTCGTAAAAGAAGAAGTAGGCGAAGACCTGTTCCAAAAAGCACGTCATATTACACAAGAAACATCATTATATGTCACAGGTGTTGTGGTAGAAGATGAACGCTCATCGTTCGGATATGAATTACAAGTGTCTGATGTAGAGATTATTCGTGAAGCAGTTGATTTTCCAATTACACCGAAAAAACACGGAACAGAATTTTTAATGGACAATCGTCATCTATGGTTACGTTCTCGTAAACAACATGCAGTGATGAAAATCCGTGATGAAATTATTCGTTCGACATATGAATTTTTCCATATGAATGGTTTCTCGAAAATTGATCCACCGATTTTAACAGGCTCTGCACCTGAGGGAACATCTGAGTTATTTGAAACAAAATACTTTGATGAGAATGCATACTTATCTCAATCAGGTCAACTTTATATGGAAGCTGCTGCAATGGCACTTGGTAAAGTATTCTCATTCGGACCAACATTCCGTGCAGAAAAATCAAGTACACGTCGCCATTTAATTGAATTTTGGATGATTGAACCTGAAATGGCATTCGTTGAGCATGAAGAAAGTTTAGAAGTTCAAGAACAATATGTAACGCATATCGTTCAATCTGTGTTAGAAAACTGCCAATTAGAACTTGAGAGATTAGGCCGTGATCTATCTAAACTTGAAAAAATTCAAGCGCCATTCCCACGTATTACGTATGATGAAGCAATCGAATTTTTACATAAAGAAGGCTTCGACGATATCGAATGGGGAGACGACTTCGGTTCGCCACATGAAACGGCAATTGCTGAAAGTTATGATATGCCTGTGTTTATCGTCAACTACCCAGTAGGCATTAAGCCATTCTACATGCAACCACATCCAGATCGTGATGATGTTGTCTTATGTGCAGACTTAATTGCACCTGAAGGGTACGGTGAAATTATCGGAGGCTCTGAACGGATTTATGATTATGAATTAATGAAAAAACGTATTGAAGAGCATAACTTAGATATTGATGCGTATGAATGGTACCTAGAATTATCGAAATACGGTGCAGTTCCACATTCTGGATTTGGTCTAGGATTAGAACGTACAGTTGCTTGGATTGCTGGGGTTGAACACGTACGTGAAGCATCACCATTCCCACGTTTACTCAACCGTCTCTATCCTTAATATTGAATTGACCATCATTCATTCGTCAAAGAACGAGCAGATTTGTCTGTTCTTTGGCGGATGATTCTTTTTTAGATAAGAATGAAGCGTACAGCCTATGGGTATCGAAAGTTTGAACATATGAGCGCAAAAGTTTTATTGAATCATCGGTTAAAAGACCAATTGAATCACTTGGTGATGTGATTCTCTAGTTGATCGAAATGGAGCCCATTTGACGCCAGTGGGAACAGCACGAGTCCGAAAGCCCCGCAGTGAGCGTAGCGAAACGAGGAG
>DATGUZ010000090.1:0-5345 GCA_035300865.1 Sporosarcina sp. | reverse complement strand
CTCAATCAATTTTTCACCTTTTGCCGATGCACCAAAACGATCAATTCCTAACATGATTCCATGATCACCAATATAACGTTCCCAACCAAAGGAGGAGCCCATTTCAATACCTACACGATTTTTAACGTGTGGCGGGATGACTTCATTTTTATACGCTTCATCTTGTGCATTGAAGCGATCCCATGATGGGATGCTGATCACATTCGTCTCGATACCTTTTTCTTTTAACGTTTGTTGCGCAGCCACTGCAAGTTGAACTTCGGAGCCAGTAGCTAACAATAATGCATCAGGAGTTTCTTTGTCCCCTTTGCTGATTACATAGCCGCCTCTTTTCACACCTTCATAAGCATGTTCTTTCGTGCCTTCCAGTGTTGGCAGGCCTTGTCTTGTTAATACTAATGCAGTCGGCTGATCTGTTGATTCTAAAGCTAGACGCCATGCAGCTTGCGTTTCATTCCCGTCTGCTGGACGAATGAGTGATAGGCCAGGCATTGCGCGCAGTGCCGCTAAATGTTCGACCGGTTCATGTGTAGGCCCGTCTTCGCCTACCGCGATTGAGTCATGTGTGAAGACATACGTCACAGGCGTATTCATAATCGATGACAAACGAACTGCCGGGCGCAAGTAATCGCTGAATACGAAAAATGTGCCGGCATATACTTTTAATCCGCCATGTAATGCCATACCATTTAATGCGGCTGCCATCGCATGTTCTCTTACGCCAAACCAAACGTTTCTTCCCGCATAATTTTTGCGGCTGAAATCATCTTCATCATTCATTGTGGTTTTGTTTGATCCTGCTAAGTCAGCACTTCCTCCGAAGAGGCTCGGCACAGACTGAGCGATCGCATTAAGCACTTCACCGGACGAAGCTCTAGTTGCTAACGTGTTGCCAGACTCATAGACCGGTAAATCTTTTTCCCAATCTACAGGCAGCTCACCATTTATTGCTAAAGCTAATTCCTCTGCCAATTCAGGGTACGCAGCTTTATACTCCTCTATTAATTCATTCCATTTACTTTCAGCTTCTTCACCGTTTTTACCAATTTTATCGTTAAAGTCAGCATAAACTTCTTCCGGAACATGAAAATCTTCATGTGTCCACTTATAATATTCCTTCGTTAATTTCACTTCATCTGTACCAAGTGGCGCCCCGTGTGAATCCGCTTTAGCTGATTTATTCGGAGAACCGTAGCCAATCACCGTCTTCACTTCAATAAGGGTTGGTTGCTTTGTATTTGCCTGTGCTTCTTTAAGTGCATTCCTTAATTCGTTGACATCATTTCCGTCTTCTACACGGATGACTTGCCAGCCATATGCTTTAAAACGTTCTTCGGAGTTATCTGAGAAGGAACGATTTAATTCCCCGTCCAGGGAAATATCATTCGAATCATATAGCGCAATCAGTTTTCCTAATCCTAAATGTCCTGCCAAAGAAGCGGCCTCATGTGAAATACCTTCCATTAGGTCACCGTCACTGACAAATGCATACGTATGATGATCCACTACCGGCATATCTTCTTTGTTAAATTTAGCTGCAAGATGTGCCTCAGCCATTGCCATACCAACAGACATCGCAATTCCTTGTCCTAATGGGCCTGTTGTTGCTTCTACCCCATCTGTGTAATGTACTTCAGGATGACCAGGTGTTCTGGAATCCCACTGACGGAATGACTTTAAATCATCCATTGTCACATCGTAGCCGGATAAATGAAGCAAACTGTATAAAAGCATGGAACCATGACCGGCAGAAAGTACAAAACGGTCGCGATTGAACCATTTTGAGTTTTTCGGATTATGATTCATAAAGTCTGTCCATAACGTATAAGCCATTGGTGCAGCACCCATTGGGAGACCCGGGTGACCTGAATTTGCATGTTCAATCGCATCGATTGAAAGTGTTCGAATTGTATTAATAGCTAATTGCTCAACAGAAGTAATTGTAATCATTTATTTTCATCCCTTCATTATAAATACACTTAGGATTTATTAGGTATATTTACCCAGTCCTCTAAAAATTGCGTAATCCCATTATCTGTTAAAGGATGTTTCCATAACTTCGGTAAAAGAGAACCTGGTATCGTCGCAATATCTGCGCCAGCTATTGCAGCTTGTTCCAGATGACCGATCGTTCTGATACTAGCTGTTATAATTTTTGCATCGTATTGATAGTTTTGTAGCGTTATCTTTAAATTTGTAATAAGTTCAATTCCGTCCTCCCCGATATCATCCACCCTTCCAACAAAAGGACTGATATATGTTGCACCTGCTTTTGCGGCCATTAAACCTTGTGCAACAGAGAAAACCAATGTTACATTCGTCTTAATTCCTTCTTTTGATAGGATGTTCACCGCCTCTAAGCCAGCTTCTGTCATCGGGATCTTAACAACAACATTTGGTGCCCATGTTGCAATATTTCTAGCTTCTTCTACCATTTCATCAACAGTAAGCCCGATCACCTCAGCACTAACCGGACCGTCAACAATTCTACATATCTCTTTAATTGTTTCTTCAAAATTTCTATTTTCTTTTGCAATAATTGTAGGATTTGTCGTGATTCCATCGACAAGACCTAAGCGATTAATTCGTTTGATTTCATCAATGTTCGCTGTATCTAAATAAAAATCCATGTAAAAAACCTCCTCATTTTTAAACCATTTGTTTAATAGGATAAGTGCTTTTAACATATCTTACTTGCTTTTCTCTACCATTTACTAAAATAGAATGGGTAATATAATTTCCATATTCCATGTCAATTCCATCAACAATAAGATTATCTGTAATCCCTGTTGCAACAAATACACAATCATCCGAGCTCACTAATTGGTCAATATTTAAAACGCTTTCGACATCCATGATACCCATTTCTTTACATCGTCTTATTTCATCATCATTACGCGGCATGAGCTTTGCTTGCATTTCCCCACCCAAACAACGGATACTAGTGGCTCCAATCACTCCTTCTGGTGCACCACCAATGCCGAAAAACAAGTCAATATCCAGCTTCTCAAAACAGGTTGCTGTGGCATAAATAACATCTCCGTCATTAAACAAATGTGCCTTCGCACCTGTATCCCGGATTCGTTTTACATACTCCTGATGTCTTGGTCTATCCTGTATGAGTACATTTAATGCTGTAATAGATTTCCCATTTGCTGCTGCAACCGCCTTCAAATTAGTTTCGATTGATTGATTGATATCAATCTTTCCTTTTGCTCTTGGACCAACTGCTAGTTTTTTCATATACATATCGGGTGCATGCAACAATGTTCCTTTAGGAGCTGCTGCAATTACAGTTATCGCATTTCCTTGACCATTTACAGTAGGGGTTGTTCCTTCAATTGGATCGACAGCAATATCCACGTCATGGGATCCGCCTTTACCAAGTGTCTCACCAATATAAAGCATCGGTGCATCATCAATTTCACCTTCACCAATAACAACACTGGCTTCCATTTTCATTCGATTTAAATTGTCACGCATTGCATTTGTAGCAGCTGCATCAGCCGCTATTTTGTCACCACTGCCAACCCATGGCCTGACCGAAACAGCAGCCGATTCAGTTACTCTAAGAAAATCTAATAACAAGGATTGCATGAGAATCCACCTCTTTTCGTTAACAATTTGTTAACATCCACTACTATCTTCTGATACTGCTTCTTTATAATTTTGACTTACAAATGCTTGTTCTTTTTCTATGATTTTATCTACTTTTCGTTTTGAACCTTCTGCCCATTCTACATTCAAATAAGCATTTACAACTTTTTTAGCTGCTTCCGGGCCAACAATTTGTGCACCCATTGTTAAAATTTGCGCATTATTACTTAACTGTGCTCTTTCTGCAGCATAGACATCATGGGCGAGACCTGCACGAATACCAGGATATTTATTTGCTGCGATACATACGCCAATACCAGTTCCACAAATCAAAATGCCTCGTTCGACTTTCCCTTCACTGATAGCTTGCGAAACTTCAAAAGCAACATCTGGATAATCTACTGCGTCTTCCGAATAACATCCATAGTCTACTACTTCGTGTTCTGTATCCGATAAGAACTCTCTAATTGTTTCTTTTAATTGAAATGCATTATGGTCACTGCCGATTGCTATTTTCATAATGAAATTCCCCTTTCGTATAACCATTTTTTCGTTTACAATCTTATTCTATTATATATAATTGTTTTTTTCAACATATTAACTCGTTTATTTTCACTTTGAAAGTAAACGATAAATTAATGTGCTTGTTTTAAACATTAAATCAAGATTCTAGGAATTATATTTGTAAGGTTTAAAGCTATTAGAAATGATGTTTGGTTACTTTAATTTATTTTCATTTATTTTCGTGTTATGTTTAGATAAGATTATGTAGTCGTGGAGGTATTTGTATGAAAATGTTTGCGGAAGAAAGAAGAAATTTAATCTTAACCCAACTTCAAAAGGAGAAACGATTAGCCGTAAAGGAATTAGCACAATCTTTGAATGTATCAGAAGCAACTTTACGGACGGATCTTAATATTATGGAAGAAGAAGGTCTTTTAACAAGAACGCATGGCGGTGCAGTACTCAATCAAAGTATACCTTCTAAAAACAGTTTTACAGAACGTGCAATGAGAAATATTGAGTATAAAAAGACGATTACGAATAAAGCGATTAAGCTTATTCATTATAAAAACAGTATATTATTAGATGCGAGTACTACTGCACTGGAATTAGCGCGTAAACTAAAAGAAACGGATATGAGATTAACTGTTGTTACAAACGGACTTTCTACTGCAATTGAATTAAAAGAAAATCCAAATATAAATGTCATCATACTTGGTGGTATTGCAAGAATGGGTTCAATGGCATTAGAAGGTCTTATCGGTAATGCCATCTTAAATAAAATTAATATTGATATCATGTTTACTTCAGCTAGCGGATTTACGATCGAAGATGGGCTAACAGATTTTAATGTCTACGAAGTTGAATTAAAGAAACAAATGATTGAAAAGGCAGACAAGGTTGTTGCACTTATTGATCACACGAAAATTGGAAGTAGTTCGATTTCATCCTTTGCAACAATTGACCAAATCGATACATTAATTACGGATACAAAGCTTTCGGATGATTTAATAAAGGAATTGACTTCTCACGAAATTAAGGTAATCAATTAGGATTAAGAGGCACTCATAATGAATGCCTCTACATTTTTATGCAACTATTTATTTACCTCTTCAACCCATTCTCTCATCGATTTAAAAATAATCCAAACAGATGTAGCACCAGCGTCCTGATGTCCAATTGCTCTTTCTCCTAATGATTTTGCTCTTCCAAACTTTGCAACAAAGTCTTTTGTGTTTTCTACA
>DATGUZ010000089.1:0-18373 GCA_035300865.1 Sporosarcina sp. | reverse complement strand
GGCGAAGAGGTCACACCCGTTCCCATACCGAACACGGAAGTTAAGCTCTTCAGCGCCGATGGTAGTTGGGGTGAGCCCCTGCAAGAGTAGGACGTTGCTAAGCACGAGGAAAGTCATTACCGTTTAGGTGATGGCTTTTTTTGTGGTTTATTCTATAAAATGCAATTTGGTCATTTTGTGATATAAAAGTATGAATAACCTTCGATTTCTGTAGGGTTTAGCAATGAGTCGCCATAAGGTAGTTAAATACGATAAAATAGAATCAACGAATGATTATAAAGGATTGTGAAAAAATATGTATACCAATCGACCGCTCGTTCAACAATTAATGCAATTCATTCAACAGCAGCCGACATCATTTCATGTACCGGGACATAAATACGGGCAATTATCAGGATTGCCACCACAGTTAAAACAAGCATTAGCCTATGACGTAACAGAATTGACTGGTCTAGATGACTTACATGAACCAGAAGAGGTACTTAAAGAAGCACAGCAATTATTAGCACAAACATATCGAACAAATGAAAGCTTTTTTTTAGTCAATGGTTCAACTGTCGGTAATTTAGCGATGATTTATGCTACATGTAAAAAAGGTGATACCATTATTGTTCAAAGAAATGCCCATAAATCAATCTTTCATGCAATTGAGCTTGTAGAAGCAAAGCCCGTTTTTGTTGCGCCAACATGGAATGAGCAAATGAAAGCTGCAGGAAATGTTTCACGTGAAACAATTGAACAAGCGTTACAACAATATCCTCAATGTAAAGCAGTCGTGTTAACATCTCCAACCTATTATGGCATTGTAGGTGATACACTTGAGCAAATCATTACAGTATGTCATCGCAAGAAAATCCCTGTATTAGTTGATGAAGCACATGGGGCACATTTTATCGCAGGGGAACCTTTTCCTAAATCAGCATTGACATTAGGAGCGGACGTTGTTGTTCATTCTGCACATAAAACATTACCTGCGATGACAATGGCATCATTTCTTCACGTGAACTCAACGCTTGTATGTAGTCGGAGTGTAAAGAAATATTTAACCATGTTACAATCAAGTAGTCCGTCTTATATATTAATGGCCTCTTTGGATGATGCACGTGCATTTATTGAAACATACGATGAAATAGATAAACAATACTTTTTGCAAATGCGAAAGAAGCTTATCAAGCGTTTGGCCAATTTGGCGCACCTTGAAATTGTTCCTTCAGAGGATCCGTTAAAATTATTAATTCGCATGAAAAATTATACAGGTTTTCAACTATTAGAAGCACTTGAAATGCATAATGTTTATGGTGAATTGGCAGATCCTTACCAAGTGTTATTTATATTGCCATTACTAAAAAAAGGACAGCTTTTTGAAATCGAGCAAATTTGTGAAAGAATTGAACAAGCCGTTTGGGCGTTAAGTATGCAAGAAAAGAATGTACCTATACCGACAATGCCTTTATATCGTCATCAAATGACAGAACTTTGCTATAGTTCACAAGAGCGTGCGTCATATCAACCGATCTGGTGTACATTTGATGATGCAGTTGGAAAAGTGAGTGCAGAGATGATTACGCCATACCCTCCAGGAATTCCTTTACTAATGGCTGGGGAACGTATTACAGCAGCAACCATTGAGACGATTGAACAGTTAGTGTCGATGAATGCAAGATTTCATGGGAAAATTCATTTGAAAAAACGAGAGATTTTAGTCATAAATGATGAGATTGGAGAATAGAATGAAACAACAAGGATTATTTATTACATTTGAAGGTCCAGAAGGGGCAGGGAAGACAACCGCTATTGAATATGTATACGAGCGTCTAGTCCAAGAAGGGAAGCGTGTATTATGTACACGTGAACCAGGTGGTATTCGCATTTCAGAAGCGATTAGGGAAGTCATTTTACATGTGGATCATACTGAGATGGATGCCAAAACAGAAGCACTTCTGTATGCTGCAGCAAGACGCCAGCATTTAGTAGAAAAGGTTATTCCTGCGTTGGAAGAAGGGGTCATTGTTTTATGTGATCGTTTTATTGATAGCTCATTAGCTTATCAAGGCTATGCAAGAGGGATTGGGATTGATGAAGTATTAAAAATTAATGAGTTTGCAATTGGGACAACAATGCCTGACGTAACAATCTTTTTTGATATTTCACCAGAAAAAGGGCTGGAACGCGTTTTAAGTAATGTAGATAGGGAAAAAAATAGATTAGATAAAGAAAAGCTGTCGTTTCATAAAAAAGTGTATGAAGGCTATGAATACGTGATGGAGCAATACAAAGATCGTATTGTAAAAACAGACGCATCACTCAGTCAACATCAAGTATGTGAAAATGTTTACAAGATTATCAAATCTACATTCATGTAGGATGACCATTCATGTTATAATAAATAGACAGCGTGCAAAAAGGAGAGATGACCGTGAAGTTAATCGTAGCAGTTGTACAAGATCAAGATAGTAATCGTTTATCTTCGGCATTAACGAAAAATGACTTTAGAGCGACTAAATTAGCCAGTACGGGAGGTTTTCTCAGATCTGGAAATACAACATTTTTAATTGGTACAGATGATGAGCGAGTAGATAGCCTTCTTGAACTTATTAAAGATAATTGTCGTTCCAGAGATCAAATGGTAGCACCTGTTTCGCCGATGGGTGGAAATGCGGATTCGTATATTCCATACCCAGTAGAAGTAGAGGTTGGAGGCGCGACTGTTTTCGTGTTGCCAATTGAACACTTCCACCATTTTTAAATAAAAGTCGATGATGTGATATCGAACAAGCATATGAAAAGAAGTATACAATTTCGTATACTTCTTTTACCACGTAAAGTTGTAAAGAGTAGAGGTGAGCTAACGTGAAAGTTCAAGGTGATTTTCGGACGCCAGTCGATCGTTTGAAAAATGATCAACAATTAAAAAGGCAATCTAATATACGTTTTTCTGCAATGGTTGCAAAACAAGGTGAGAAAATGCATAGTGAACAAATTACACGTTTACTAGGCGATATTTCAGCAGCTGGTGAAAGATTGGCACGCTCACGGAATTTACGGGATATGGCAAAATTTAAAATGCTCGTACGCAAATTTATGCAAGAATCCGTAGAAACAGGCTTAACGTTAAGTGCTTCACATACTTGGAACCGATATGGAGAAGGTCGTCAATTGAAAATCGTGAAAGTCATCGATGAAAAATTGATTGAGCTATCTAAAGACCTTCTTGATGAAGAACAAGAAGCTGTACATTTATTAGAAAAAATCGGTGAAATTAAAGGATTATTAATTAATTTATATACGTAATTTCCGTGTATTCTATTACAAGAAGCACGGATTTTTTAAAATACGGGAGAAGGAATATGATGGAAAATTTACAGCAAAAGGCCGTACTCAATGATCAAAAGCTTGTCGTCGAAAGACTAAAAGCATCTTATATGAATCATCGTATTGGACATGCATATATATTTGACGGTGAGCGTGGGACTGGGAAAGAAGACATAGCGCTGTTTTTTTCAAAATTATTGCTTTGTCAGCAAGTTGTTGAAAATGTTCCATGTGAAACATGTCATTCTTGTATACGTATTCATTCTAACAATCATCCGAACGTGACGATGATTTATCCAGATGGACAAACGATTAAAAAAGGTCAAATGGATGCGTTTTTAGCAGAAATGACGAAAAAAGGTTTTGAAAGTGGTCGAAAAATTTATATCATTTCACAAGCAGAGCGGATGAATCAAGCATCTGCGAATGCGTTGTTAAAATATTTAGAGGAACCAGATGGTCCGGTTACAGCCATTTTATTAACGGAGTCTTATGCATCGCTGTTACCGACGATTCAATCGAGGTGTCAAAGAATTTCATTGCAGCCAGTTACACGTGAGAAAAGGATCACATTGCTTGAGGAGAAGGGAATTACAACCTCTATGGCTGCAACCGTTACAATGTTAAGTGCAAATGTTGAAGAAGCTTTTGCACTTGCGCAAGATGAGGAGTTTGCACAGAAGCGAAAAACAGTGTTAAAATTAGTTGAAGCATTAGATCAGAATGTATATGAGGCATTATTATATATTCAATCGACTTGGCTACAAGTCTTTAAAGAAAAAGACGACGTAGATCAAGGATTAGATTTATTATTATATGCGTATCGTGACATTGTTGCATTAAAAGCAGATTTAACATCGGCATTAACGTATCCAGACGAACGTTCGTCGTTTGAATCCATGTCGATGAAAATGACATATAACCAATTAACAAGTATAATAGAAGCAATTTTACAATCAAAAGTAAAGTTAAAAGGAAATATGAATCGACAGCTTTTAATGGAGCAGCTAATGCTTACGATGCAGGAGGGGTTTCTTGTTGTATAAGGTAATAGGCGTCCGCTTTAAAAAAGCCGGAAAAATATATTATTTTGATCCACTCGATTATGAGTTACAAATAGATGATTATGTCATTGTTGAAACGGCCCGTGGTGTTGAATACGGAAAAGTTGCGATTGCAATGCAAGAAGTCGATGAAAACGATGTCGTTTTACCGTTAAAGAAAATTATTCGACCAGCAAGAGAAGAAGATGTTGAAAAGGTCGAAGAGAATCATATCGAAGCTGAACGTGCATTTGCGGTAGGTGTTGAAAAAATTCAAGAACATCGACTAGATATGAAATTAGTAGACGTTGAATATACGTTTGATAAAAATAAAGTCATCTTTTACTTCACCGCTGAAGGTCGTGTGGACTTTAGAGATTTAGTAAAAGACTTGGCTGCAATATTCAGAACGCGTATCGAGTTAAGACAGATTGGTGTGCGTGATGAAGCGAAAATGTTAGGTGGAATTGGTCCGTGTGGCAGAATGCTCTGTTGCTCAACGTTTTTAGGTGATTTTGAACCTGTTTCGATTAAAATGGCGAAAGATCAAAACTTATCATTGAACCCATCTAAAATATCAGGCTTATGTGGTAGGCTCATGTGCTGCTTAAAGTATGAAAATGATGCGTATGAAGAAGCTAAAAAGAAAATGCCAGATATCGGAACACGTGTGGAAACGGCTGAGGGACCAGGAAAAGTTGTTGGTTTAAACTTACTTGAACAACTCTTACAAATTCACCTGTCAGAGAATGATCAAGTTTTAGAGTATACATTAGATGAAATTATGGACCCAAATAATAATATGTTGCATTTGATAAAATGACGGGGTGAAAAAGTTGGAAGAAAAAAACTTTTTAGATAGCATAATGGAATTTGAACAACAGCTTGAATCTATGCATCAACAATTTCGTGAATTGATGGTTTTCGTTGCTGAAATGAAAGAAAAAAATCATTCGCTAGAATTAGAAAATCATCATCTACGAAAGCGATTAGATGAAATGGATGCGCAGCAAAATAAAAAATCTTCACATATCGAGCGTCCAGAGAAAAAATCGAGTACGGTTGACGTTGGTGAAGGGGTCGATAACTTAGCTAGACTTTATAATGAAGGATTTCACGTCTGCAATATTCATTATGGAAGTATGCGCAAAGGCGAAGACTGCTTGTTTTGCTTATCATTTTTAAATAAACAACATGCATGACATTAGCCGGTCCTATCTTTGTAGGCATCGGCTTTTTTTATCGAATAAAATGCCGAGTAATGCTGGGGAATGAACGTAAACTCACAAATCGTTATCTGCAAATTTAAAGGTGAGCGCCAACGTTTTATTGAATCATCACTGTAAAGCTATCGTAAATCAACGGTGTTGCATTCATTACATCCCCCCAATAATTTGGCATTGAATGCGTAAAAAAAGAGTCAAGATAAAGTAAGGAGATTATAGATTGTGGAAATTTTAAAAGATGACGAGAGATTGGATTATTTATTGGCAGAAAACTTGCGTATTATTCAAAGTCCATCTGTATTTTCATTTTCACTTGATGCCGTATTATTAGCACGATTTGCTCATATTCCATTACGAGCGTCTGGGAAGATCGTTGATTTATGCGCCGGAAATGGTGTAATTCCACTTTTTTTAAGTGCCAGAACTAAAAGTGACATAACGGCAGTCGAACTACAACCAAGGCTTGCAAGTATGGCAGAAAGAAGTATAGCGTATAATGATTTATCAAATCGCATTACTGTATTAAATGATAATGTGATTAATATTGCTGAGAAAATTGGCTATGAGACATATGATGCAGTTACCTGTAATCCGCCTTATTTTCCTGCGCATGAAGCGACAGAAAGAAATATAGGTGAACATTTTGCCATTGCACGCCATGAGATTCATTTAACATTAGAAGAAGCAGTGAAATCAGCAAGTCAATTATTAAAACAAGGTGGCAAAGCAGCGTTCGTCCATCGTCCTGGAAGATTATTAGATATTGTGTCAGCAATGCGGGCAAATCGTCTAGAGCCGAAACGGATGCGTTTTGTTTATCCGAAAGAAGGTAAAGAAGCGAATACATTATTAATTGAGGGAACGAAAGACGGTAAACCCGACTTAAAAATATTACCTCCTTTATATGTGTATGACGCACAGGGTGAATATACAGAAGAAGTAAAGGAACTGTTATATGGGACAGCAGACTAATCATTATTTTTATGTGTTGGAATGTAAAGATTGTTCTTTTTATGCAGGTTATACGAATGATTTAACAAAACGTTTGGAAGCCCATAATAGTGGAAAAGGTGCGAAGTATACGAGAGCAAGACGCCCCGTACAGTACATTCATCATGAGCAATACGAAACGAAGCGTGAAGCAATGCAAGCGGAATATCGTTTTAAACAATTAACAAGAAAACAAAAAGAGCAGTATTTGTTTGATAGAAAGAAGTGAATGAGATGAAGGCTCAAAATAGTTATCAAGCAACAGAGAAGCGTGGGAAATTATATTTAGTCGGTACGCCTATTGGAAATTTAGAAGATATGACGTACCGAGCAATTCGGATTTTACAAGAAGTAGATATCATTGCAGCAGAGGATACGCGAAACACGATAAAACTATGCAATCATTTTGATATTTCAACGCCATTAATCAGTTATCATGAGCATAATCAAATTGTCGGCGGAGAAAAAATCTTAACGTTGTTAAATGAAGGAAAATCAATAGCGCTTGTCAGTGATGCTGGCATGCCTTGTATTTCAGATCCAGGTGTGGATATTGCTAAAAAGGCGATCGAAGAAGGAATCGATGTTGTGCCGATTCCTGGAGCGAATGCAGCTATCACAGCACTGATTGCCTCGGGACTCCCGAGCCAACCGTTTACATTTTACGGCTTTTTATCAAGGAATAAAAAAGAACGAATGCTTGAATTGACGCAACTAAGAAAAAAAGAAGAAACGGTTATTTTGTATGAGGCACCTCACCGATTAAAAGAAACGTTGAAGGCGATGCATGCACAGTACGAGCCGACACGTCGCATTGTGTTAGCAAGAGAGTTAACGAAGAAGTTCGAAGAGTTTTTACGCGGAACATTGGAAGAAGCGGTTGATTGGGTGCAACACCATCAAATTCGTGGTGAATTTTGTATTGTTATTGAAGGTGGAGAAGTGACCGAAGAAGAAGAAGACAACTGGTGGCAAGATTTAACGATTCAAGCGCATGTTGAAGCAATTATGAAGGAAAAAGGCGTACGCTCAAAAGAAGCGATTAAAGAAGTTGCTACGGCACGTCAAATGAGTAAACGTGATGTATACCAAGCTTATCATGTGGATTAAATGAAAAAACGTAACAATCCGGGTAAATGGATTGTTACGTTTTTTTATTTTTTAAAATGTTTTTCAATTTCACCTACAAGTTGTTTTGCACCTTCAGGACTTAATACAAGATCTCCATCCAGTAAACTTAAATTATGATCTGAAACTGTACCTGTAATGGAACATGTCATATTCGGCATATATTTTTTCAGTACAATTTTATCTTCATCTACATAAATTTCTAATGAATCTTTTTGTTCAATACCGAGTGTGCGTCGTAACTCAATCGGTATCACTACTCGTCCTAGTTCATCTACTTTTCTTACAATCCCCGTTGATTTCACATAAATCCCCCTTTCCCATCCGTTTCAGGAAGTCACTAAAATATGTATTGGTGACCATTTTATAGTACTCATCATAGCAATTTTTCCAATTATCGTCAATAAGGGAATTTTTAGAATCTACAATCAATAAAAAGAGGCGCTCCTTCTAAAAATGGGCTATTATATAGAAGGAATTTTTTTATTATGATAAAATGAAAGGACTTTTTAAATAATGTTGAGTATATTTATGAAAACGATCTATCGATGAAGGAAGCATTTGCTCATAAAAAAATGATTTAATTGTATCGTTTTCATTATTTAGATAGAATGAAGAGTATACACTTTTACTGGAGGCAAAAACATGGACCATTCAAAAACATTTTATTTGACAACTCCTATTTACTATCCAAGCGGAAATTTACATGTTGGACACGCATATACGACGATTGCTGGAGATGCGATGGCACGGTATAAACGATTACGTGGTTATGACGTGATGTATTTAACAGGTACAGACGAGCATGGACTTAAAATTCAACAAGCTGCGGAAAGTAAAGGGTTAACGCCTAAACAATATTTAGACGATATGATTGCGGGCATCAAAGATTTATGGGGTGCATTAGACATTTCGTACGATGATTTTATTCGTACAACTGAAGATCGTCACAAGGAAGTCGTACAAAAAATCTTTCAACGTTTAATCGAGCAAGATGATATTTATTTGGACATTTACGAAGGGTGGTATTGTACCCCTTGTGAATCCTTTTTCACAGAACGCCAATTAGAGGATGGAAAATGTCCTGACTGTCATCGTCCCGTTGAAAAGGTGAAAGAGGAATCATATTTCTTTAGAATGAGTAAATATGCAGATCGACTTTTAGCATATTATGAAGAACACCCTAACTTCATTCAACCAGAATCACGTAAAAATGAAATGATTAATAACTTCATTAAGCCAGGTCTAGAAGACTTAGCGGTTTCACGTACGACGTTTGATTGGGGAATTCAAGTGCCAGAAAATCCAAAACATGTGGTTTATGTATGGATTGATGCGTTAACGAATTATATTACGGCATTAGGATACGGTTCAGACAATGACGAGAAATTCCAAAAATATTGGCCGGCAAATGTGCATTTAGTCGGTAAGGAAATCGTTCGTTTCCATACGATTTATTGGCCAATTATGTTAATGGCGTTAGATTTACCATTGCCAAAGCAAGTATTTGCGCACGGTTGGTTATTAATGAAAGACGGCAAAATGTCGAAATCTAAAGGGAATGTTGTGTACCCAGAAGTGTTAATCAACCGTTACGGTTTAGATGCGACGCGCTACTTCCTATTAAGAGAGTTACCATTTGGTCAAGATGGCGTATTTTCTCCAGAAGCATTTGTAGAACGTACAAACTTTGATTTAGCGAATGACTTAGGAAACTTATTAAATCGTTCAGTATCGATGATTAATCAATATTTCGATGGTGAAATCCCAACGGAGTCGTTAGAAGCAACAGAGTTCGATGAAACATTACAATCATATATCACAAATACTGTCGAAAAATATGAAGCGGCGATGGAAAAAATGCAGTTTAGTGTCGCATTAACGGAGTTATGGTCGCTCGTTTCAAGAACGAATAAATATGTAGATGAGACATCACCATGGGTACTTGCGAAAGATGAAGGCGCACGTGCAAAACTGCGTTCAGTGATGCTCCATCTTGTTCATTCACTTCGTCATATTGCCGTGTTATTACAACCATTTATGACACAATCACCGAAGAAAATTGTTGAACAATTAGGGTTAGGTGAAGAACTGCTAGCATGGGATACGTTAGGGGATATTCAAGCGATTCCAACAGGAACGAAAGTTGTTGCGAAAGGCACACCGATTTTCCCACGTTTAGATGTGGAGCAAGAAGTGTCTTATATTCAAACGGAAATGGAAAAGACGGCACCAAAAGAAGCTGCGCAACCAGAGAAAGCATTTGAACCTGTACGTGATGAAATTACATTCGATCAATTTATGAATGTTGACTTACGTGTAGCAACGGTTATTGCATGTGAACAAGTGCCGAAAACAGATAAATTATTAAAATTACAAGTTGACTTAGGCTTCGAACAACGTCAAGTTGTCTCGGGCATTGCAGAGCATTACGAGCCAGAAGCGTTAGTTGGCCAAAAAGTGATTGTTGTTGCGAACTTAAAACCTGTTAAACTGCGCGGGGAACTATCGCAAGGGATGATTTTAGCAGGAGAGTCAAATGGCATATTAAAATTAGCAACAGTAGATCCAGCATTAGAAAATGGTGCTATTGTTAAATAAAGAGCAAAAAAAGGTAAAAAAGTGATGTATTTCAATGCGTCACTTTTTTATTTTGAAAGCGTATTGTTTAATTGTGACAAAGCACATAGGAAGAATAGCAGTCGTGTAACATAACTGTAATATTGTTGTGACAAATGAAATGATTAAATTGACTACAATTAGAAAAGTATGAGGAGAGACATATACTATGTTGATAGATACACATGTACATTTAAATGCAGATCAGTATGAAGAAGACGTAGAAGAAGTGATCGAACGTGCACGTGAAGCAGGCGTAACGAAAATGGTCGTTGTTGGATTTGATCGAAAAACGATTACGAAAGCAATGGAATTGGTAGAGCAGTATCCATTTCTTTACGCGGTTGTTGGTTGGCATCCAGTTGATGCGATTGATTGTACAGAGGAAGACTTAGCTTGGATTGAATCTCTTGCTGAGCATCCAAAAGTTGTGGCAATCGGAGAAATGGGCTTAGATTATCATTGGGATAAATCACCAAAAGATATTCAGCAACAATTATTCCGTAAGCAGATTCAATTGGCGAAAAGAGTAAAGCTTCCAATTGTTATCCATAATCGTGATGCAACTGCAGATGTCGTTCGAATTTTAGAAGAGGAAGACGCGAAAGAAGTGGGTGGTATTATGCACGCCTTTGGTGGAAGTGTCGAAACAGCTCAGCAATGTATTGATATGAATTTTTATATATCATTAGGCGGGACTGTCACGTTCAAAAATGCGAAAGCTCCGAAGAAAATAGCGGCTGAAATTCCACTGGAAAAGTTGTTAGTTGAAACAGATGCGCCGTATTTAACACCACATCCTTATCGAGGAAAAAGAAATGAGCCTTTTTACGTAACATTGGTGGCAGAAGAAATTGCCCGTATAAAGGAGATTTCGGTTGAAGAAGTAGCATCCGTCACGACAAAAAATGCATTGAACTTATTTCAGATTCAAGCATAAAATAACAAGTTTATTCGTCTAAAATCGATCTAATGACCTATTTAAATGTGCATAAATAAAATTCTCTTAGGTTGACATCCCAAAATGTACCCTATATAATCACTCAAGTGATAAAGGAGGAATTTTTTCATGCAAAATCAAACCATGAAAAACGGGTTCTTTAAGTCAAAAAAAGGAAAACGCATCTCACTTGCGGTCCTTATTACAACATTATGTATAACAGTATTATCGTTTGCTATATATGAAGGGACAAAGAAAAATGTTACGCTACACGCAAATGGTGAAGCGGAACAAGTGAAGACACATGCGGCGACTGTTGCTGATTTATTAGCAGAACAAGAAGTCGACGTTGCAGAGCATGATGTCGTAACACCAGCTCTAGATGCAGATCTAGAAGATGGATTAGCAATTGAATTAGAAAAAGCACAAGAAATTGAAATTGTTGTAAATGATGAAAAGTCATCTATATGGACGACTGAAAGAACAGTTGAAAAGGTATTAGACGAAGCGGGAATTGAAATTGCCAAACATGACCAAGTAGAACCAGCTTTAGTAGATGAGTTAGACGAATCAAATACAATTAACGTTGATAAAGCTTATCAATTTACATTAGTAGATGGTGGCAAAAAGAAAAAGTACTGGTCAACATCAACAACTGTTGGTGAGTTTTTAAAGAAAGAAAATATTAAAGTCGGTAAACTTGATAAATTAAGCAAGAAGAAAAAATCGACAATTAAACCTGATTCAACAGTGAAGATTGTACGTGTTGAAAAAGATACAGAAAAAGTTGAAGAAGAAGAGAATTTCATTATTCAAACAAAAAGTGATGATTCTTTACTAAAAGGACAAGAAAAAGTTGTTCAAGAAGGTAAAAACGGAATCATTGAGAAAGAATATGAGATTGTAATAGAGAACGGTAAAGAAGTTTCACGTTCATTAGTTGCTGAAAAAACAATCCAAAAACCAGAGAAGAAAATCGTCTCAATTGGAACAAAAGAAGTTGTGGCAAGTGCAGAAACAGCTTCAAATAAACGAACGACAGAAACTAAATCGGTGAAAACTTCATCACCAAAGCAATCTCAACCGAAAAAGCAAGCAACATCTGCGCCTGAAAAGAAACAGGCAGCACCTTCAAATGAAACAGTGTCACGTGGTGATAACGCACCATCTAATGGCAAAGAGTTTTACGTAGAAGCAACAGCTTATACTGCAGAATGTGCGGGTTGTACAGGTGTTACAGCAACAGGTATTAACTTGAAGGCAAATCCAAATCTAAAAGTGATTGCGGTAGATCCAAGCGTCATCCCATTAGGTTCAAAAGTTTGGGTTGAAGGATACGGAAATGCAATCGCTGGAGACACTGGCGGTGCGATTAAAGGAAATATTATCGACCTTCACATGCCATCAAAAGAGAAAGCTTATTCTTGGGGTCGTAAGAAAGTAAAAATTAAAGTATTAAATTAATACATGATCCGCAAGTTATGTTTTACGACATAACTTGCGTTTTTTTATGCGTGTGTATGTGGCTCACTAACGAGCCAAAAAACATCGCTGCATCTACATTCTTTACTCCACTGTAGAAGAAGCGTAAAATAAAGAACAACATATGAAGGAAAGAGGAGCAACGATTGAATATAAAGGAAGTTATTGTTGTCGAAGGAAAATCGGATACAATCGCCGTAAAACGTGCAACGAATGCGGATACGATTGAAACAAACGGTTCAGCAATTGATAATGAAACATTACAGCGTATTGCGCATGCAGAAAGAACACGTGGGGTCATCGTATTTACAGATCCGGATTATCCAGGCAGACGTATTCGTGCAATTATTGAAGAGCGCATTCCAACGGTGAAACATGCTTTTTTAGATAAAAAGAAAACCATTGCTAAAAACGGTAAAGGCTTAGGAATTGAGCATGCTAAGGATGAAGATATTCGTGCAGCTTTACAACAAGTCTATACGGCCGAAGAGCGTGTACCGATGATTTTTACACTTGATCAGCTAATGAATGCAAAATTAATAGGGCATCCGTCAGCTAAAAAAAGAAGAGATCGACTAGGTGAATTATTGCAAATCGGGCAAGTGAATAGTAAAGGGCTTAAAAAGAGGTTGGAAATGTTTAGGATTACACCAGAACAGTTTGACGAGGTAATCGCAACGCTTGACCAGGAGGAACAGGAAAAATGATGAAGGATATTGCAACACCAAAAAGAACGAAAGAAATATTAGAGAAGTACGGTTTTTCATTTAAAAAAAGCTTAGGGCAAAACTTTTTAATCGAGCCCAATATTTTACATAATATTGTTGCTCATGCAGAATTAACGGAAAAAGTAGGCGTTATTGAAATCGGTCCTGGGATTGGTGCATTAACGGAGCATTTGGCAAGACATGCAGGGAAAGTTGTTGCATACGAAATTGATGGTCGTTTGTTGCCTGTTTTAGAAGATACGCTGTCCCCGTATGACCATGTAAAGGTGATTCATCAAGATATCTTAGAAGCAGATGTAGCAGCGATGATGAAGGAAGAGTTTGCGGACTTTGATAAAGTAGTTGTAGTTGCGAACTTGCCTTATTATGTGACGACACCTATTATTATGAAGTTTTTACTAGAGCGTATTCCGATTCACGCAATGATTATTATGATGCAAAAAGAAGTTGCTGATCGTATTACAGCACAACCTGGAACGAAAGCGTATGGTTCCTTATCGATTGCAATTCAATATTATATGGATGCAGAAGTATCGATGATCGTTCCTAAAACGGTGTTTATGCCACAACCAAATGTTGAATCGGCTGTTTTAAAGTTAACGAAAAAAGAACAAATGCCTGCAGTAGTGAAAAGCGAGGATTTTCTTTTTACAGTATCAAAAGGTTCATTCGTTCAGCGAAGAAAGACGATTTTAAACAATTTACAAACAGCATTACCGAATGGTAAAGAGAAGAAAGAATTGTTGCTGAATGGATTAGAAGCGGCGGGTATTGATCCAAAACGTCGCGGAGAAACGTTGACGATAGAGGAATTTGCACATTTATCGAATGCATTGTATGAAGATTTTATTGGAGAATAAAAAGAGAATTTGTCAAAAAAAGAACTTTTTACATAAAGTTCTTTTTTTGAAGAAAAATAGATTGACAAGAAGGCGCTATTCTTGTTAAGATATTTTGTTTGGTTGACATTTCAGAAGCTTTGTGTTAAGATAAAGTTTAGTGAGGTGTTAGCGAATTGCCAAAAACATTAGCGGATATTAAGAAGTTATTGGATTCTCATTTGGGGAAACGTTTACTACTCAAAGTAAATGGTGGCAGAAGAAGAACGATTGAACGATCTGGAGTATTAAGTGAAACATATCGTGCAGTGTTCGTCGTTGAACTCGATCAAGATGAAAATGCGTTTGAAAGAGTCTCTTACAGCTATGCAGACGTATTAACGGATGCAGTTGAATTGTCAATTATTGATGATGCAGGAGCGACAGACGTAATTGTAAAGTAGTATTGGATTTTTAAGATTTAATATTTTTATTTCATAAAACGCCTATTGGAAAGAGGATTCTTTTCAATAGGTGTTTTTTTCTGTCTTTTGCACATTCTATAATTGTCAGCTTTAAAAGAGGAGGAACGATATGTCGAAACGAAAAAGTACGATGTCGCCTCAATTGAAAGAGGAAATTGCAAAAGAGTTGGGGTTTTATGATGTTGTAAAGCGTGAAGGATGGGGTGGTATTCGTGCACGTGATGCCGGAAATATGGTGAAACGTGCAATTGAAATCGCCAATGAACAACTGGAGAAAAAGTGACGGTGAATGCCGTACAAGTTGAGCAAAGCATATTGCACATCAAAACGCATCAGAAGTAGTGCAGACATGGAAAAAGCGTTCATAAATAGCTGACACAGATAGCCACTAAGAAGAAGATGCTAACAGACGACTAGCAAGTCAAACATTGATGAATGTCGTCGTGCTCTTCCTTAGTGGCTATTTAAGTATAAAACCATCAAGTGCGGAAACATTCTAACTATGACAAATGAGGTAGATTTTAGTAACAAACAATTATGCTTATGTTAAAATAGAGTACAAAGAACGGGGGTTGGGAAATGCCAATATTGTATGAAAAAGCACCAGCGAAAATTAATTTGACGTTGGATGTATTATATAAACGTCCCGACCATTTTCACGAAGTCGAAATGGTTATGACAACAGTTGATTTAGCTGATTATGTAGGCTTACGATTACTCAATCAACAAAAAATTTTAATTAAAACAACGGATTCCTTTATTCCAAATGACCAACGAAATTTAGCTTATCAGGCAGCTAAATTATTAATGGATCGTTTTGATATTAAAACAGGTGTAGAAATTGACATTCATAAGCAAATTCCTGTAGCGGCAGGATTGGCTGGTGGAAGTACGGACGCGGCGGCTACTTTACGAGGATTAAATCGTTTGTGGAAGTTAAACCTTTCTGTAGAAGAGCTAGCGGAACTTGGTGCAGAGATTGGTTCTGACATTCCGTTTTGCGTTCATGGTGGTACTGCATTAGCAACGGGGCGTGGGGAAGTGCTAAAACCGCTTTCTGCACCGCCAAATTGTTGGGTTATTTTGGCAAAGCCGGCAATATCCGTATCAACAGGAAATATTTATGGCAGTCTAACATTAGATGAAATGGAACATCCGAATACGCAAGCGATGATTGAAGCACTTGAAGCGGCAAATTATGTGCAAATGTGCGATACGTTGGACAATGTACTAGAAACGGTTACGTTACCGCTACATCCTGAAGTAGATTCATTAAAACGCCAAATGAAAAAGTTTGGTGCAGATGCTGTTTTAATGAGTGGCAGTGGTCCAACTGTGTTCGGTTTAGTGAAAACAGAAGAAAAAGCACGGAAAGTTTGTAATGGGTTAAAAGGATTTTGTCCGGAAGTATATGCAGTGCGCATGCTAGGTTAGATAGCAAATCTTGTTAAAGACGTATGATTGTGTTAATCTACGAGTAAACATTCGTAATTTAGGAGTTGGTGAAATGAAGTGGAAACGAAGTGAGCGTTTGGTCGATATTACGCTCCATTTATTAGAACATCCACATGAACTTATTCCTTTAACATTTTTCTCAGAAAGATATAAAGCGGCAAAGTCCTCCATTAGTGAAGATATGTCTATCGTGAAAGAAACATTCGAAGAGAATGGTGCAGGAAGTCTTGTCACGGTAACAGGAGCTGCAGGTGGCATTAGATATATTCCTAAAATGGCTGATGAAGATGTTAAAGTTGTAATTCATGAATTAATACAAAAGTTAAGCGAGGAAGACCGACTACTTCCTGGTGGTTATTTATTTATGTCTGATTTACTCGGTAATCCGCAGTTAATGGACCGGATTGGGAAAGTGTTTGCTTCTAAATTAGCAGATCGTAATATCGATGTCGTAATGACAGTAGAAACAAAAGGAATTCCGATCGCTCATGCAATTGCAAGGCATTTAAATATTCCTGTTGTCATCGTTCGCCGAGATAGCAAAGTAACTGACGGGTCAACAGTGAGCATTAACTATGTTTCTGGTTCTACGCGTCGTATTCAAAAGATGGTTTTATCGAAACGGATTATGTCTAGTGGTCAACGTGTGTTACTCACTGATGACTTTATGAAAGCGGGCGGTACAATGCTCGGCATGAAAAATTTATTAGATGAGTTTGAATGTGAATTAGTAGGCATTGCAGTCCTTGTGGAAGCAGACCATCATGAAGAAGTGCTCGTCGAAGACTATATTTCATTAGCAAAACTTTGCAAAGTGAATGAGAAAAGTCGTACAATTGAGATTAGTGAAGGAAATTATTTCGAGAAGGGTGGACAACAATGATGAATTACGTATCTACAGATCAAGCACCAGCAGCGATTGGACCATATGCACAAGCCGTAACAGTTAATGGTTTTGTATATACATCAGGTCAATTAGCGTTAACAGCAGAAGGCTCGTTTATCGATGGCACAATCGAAGAGCAAACAGAACAAACATTTAAAAATTTAAAAGCTGTATTAGCAGAAGCAAATTCATCTTTAGCACAAGTTGTAAAAGCAACTGTATTTATTAAAGACATGAATGATTTTGCGGCGATGAACGAAGTCTATTCAAAACATTTTGGTGACCACACACCAGCACGCTCTTGTGTAGAAGTAGCTCGTTTACCGAAAGATGCAAAAGTAGAAATTGAAGTAATCGCACTTGTAACGGAATAATCAGTAGAAAACAAAACTTGTATCTCTATTTCTATAGAGGTGCAAGTTTTTTTATTTTAACGGTTGGGAATGATCAATCATTTAGCATTCAATTGTATAGATTCCCTAGGATGTGACATTGGGCTTTATGTCATGATGATTTTTAGCGGAGTATAAAGAATGGCATGCGGATTCCAGATGGTAGTTAATCGATGCCTAATTACAGCGGTGCTATGTCTAAGAAATGAAATCTATAGCTAAACGAGACGATTCTTTCAGAACCATTTCCTCCGCTATGTCCAGACTGATTTCAAGCGGAAGATGTGAGTGGGATGAGTCGATGAACGATAGGTTGCGTATAGCACTTCCTTCGCGCGTATGTCATTATTAACGATGACATAAGCGAAATAACCGCCAAATGTTGATCGTTAGTGATAAAAGGAATAGTTGGTACTGGAGCTATTTAAAAATTATGTTAAAATAAAAAGGGAAAGTTTGAAATATATAGAATATAAGAAATAGTACGATTTAGAAGGGTAGGGGAAAAAGGGGAATGGAAGTAACAAATGTAAGATTAAAAAAAGTAATAACGACTGGGAAAATGAAAGCGATTGCATCGGTGACGTTTGACGAGGAATTTGTCGTACACGATGTTCGCGTCATTGAAGGAAACGAGGGGTTATTTGTTGCAATGCCTAGTAAGAAAACGCCTGATGGGGAATTTAAGGACGTTGCGCATCCGACTAATCAAAAGACCCGCCAAAAGGTTTTAGATGCTGTACTCGAAGCTTACCATTTGGCAAAAGAAGACGAAGTATTAGATATTGTAACTGCTTAAGGGCATCGGCATCATTTCTAGCATGAGGCGATCTATGATAGATAGACGCCTCTTTTTTATTGAAAGAGAT
>DATGUZ010000088.1:0-2664 GCA_035300865.1 Sporosarcina sp. | reverse complement strand
TTCCCATACTCTATGTACAGTGGTTACACTTTTATGTCGTCCTAGTTTACAGTTGCGAGGACAGTTGACGCTTTTCACGTCATTCCCTTTTCATTTATGGCATACATAAAACCAATATTCTTTTATTATAGTGCAATTTTACAAATTAAAATTATACCATAAAATATAGCTTTGTTATTGTTTTAACGGTATTTTAAAACTAAATGTTGTCCCTTCACCTATCTTACTTTTCGCTGTAATTGTTCCTTTATGAGCATCGACAATGTGCTTAGCAATGGATAGGCCAAGTCCGGTTCCTTTACGCTTCCCGTTACGCGTTCTTGCTTTATCTGCCTTATAAAATCGTTCAAAGATAAATGATAAATCGTCTTCACTGATTCCAACACCCGTATCTTTAATATGAGCAACGAAATGATCTTGTAGGGCTTCAAATTCAATTGTCACCTGCCCACCTTCTGGTGTATGTTCAATTGCATTGGCAATTAAATTCGTAAACACTTGCTCAATCCGGTCACCATCTATTTCAGCCTCTAAGTCATTAAAGTCAGCTTTAAATTGTAATTGGATCTCTTTGTCAGATGCTAGTCCTTGGAATTTGGTAATAATTTTTTGCACGTAATTGTTCAATTCAATCTCTGAGAAGTGCAGTTCAATTTGTCCAGCTTCCATACGTCCAATATCTAACAATTCGTTAACGAGACGGCCCATACGTAATGACTCATCCAAAATAATTTGCGCAAGTTCATTTTTATCTTCTTTTGATTCAGCAATATCATCAACAATCGCTTCGCTATAGCCTTGCATCATCGCTATAGGCGTTCTCAATTCATGAGAGACATTTGCAATAAAGTCTTTTCTTAATTTATCCAACTGTCTTTCCTCTGTCATATCACGTAAAACAGCGACAGCTCCGCGAATGTTTTGATCGCCATATAAAGGCGTAAAAATCATAACCCAATTTTTACCTTGGATCGTTAACTCTTTTAAAACTTCCTTTTCCTCTTTTAATACTGCATGATAAACAGCTTCGATTTGTTCTGGTAGTTCATACTGACGATCTTTCGGTACGTCTTTTTCATTTTCATAGTAACAATCATTTAAAAAATTTTCTGCGGGTGGGTTCATTAAAATAATGTGACCTTCACTATTTAAAGTAATGACACCGTCCGCCATTGAATTAACAATACTTGAAAGTTGTTCTTTTTCTTGATGTAAGGCATCGATGTGATAATTCAATTGACTTCCCATATGATTAAAGGCAACTGCTAATTCGCCAATCTCATCATTTGTTAAAATGGGGACTTTACGATTGAATTCACCTTTCGTTAAAGCAATCGCTGCCTTCCTCATCTCAATCAATGGTTTCGTAATACGCGTTGATAAGAAAAAGGCAAAGACGGTCGTTAATAAGATGGCAATCGCTGCTGCGACAAAAATAATTTTTGTCGTTTCAGCACGCGTTTGATTAATAATATCTAATGTTTGGTAAACATAGATGGCACCTTTATGACCACGAGTTGGAATACCGATCACTCTTGCTTCTAAGTTTTCGTCGATTTCTATTTTTTCATTGTATGGACGACCATCAAGCACAACATCATATAAAGCTTTATCACTTTCAATCGTGTCCTGATTAATATGTGATAATGCTTCATTTGTCGTATTAGAAATCCAAATTGTATCATCTGGGAAATAGATAATGACTTTGTTTGATGGCTCTTTCACTTGTTCGGCCATTTGTGATATAAAATAGGGATCATCCTGTTCATCAACAATGATCGATATTTTTGATGCTGTTTGTAACATAGCTTTTTCGACTTCTTGCGCGTGAAATCCTTCAAATAACTCTAATAATAAGATTGTTAAGATAAATAATACAAAAGAAACTAGCAATAAGATTGTCATTGCTAGTTTCCCTACTACACTTCTCCAAAACATTTATTCAATAACCTCAAATTTATATCCTATTCCCCAAACAGTTACAATCATTTTCGCTGCTTCTTTAGATACTTGAGTTAATTTTTCACGAAGTCTTTTTACATGTGTATCTACTGTACGTAAATCACCGAAAAATTCATAATGCCACACTTCTTTCAATAGCTCTTCACGTTTAAATACTTTATCAGGTGATTGAGCTAAAAAGACGAGCAATTCATATTCTTTCGGTGTTAAAGTTACTTCCTCACCATTTGATGTCACACGATAAGCATCAAGGTCAATCGTTAAGTTAGGAAAGACAATTAAATTACTTGCCCCTTCATTGATTACTGTCGTTGTTGTACGGCGTAATACTGCCTTCAGACGAAGAACAACTTCACGTGGGCTGAAAGGTTTTACAATATAATCGTCAGCACCTACTTCAAATCCTTGAACACGATTTGATTCTTCACCTTTTGCTGTCAACATAATAATAGGTGTGTTCTTCTCTTGCCTTAATCGTTCACATACTTCAATTCCATCCATTTCAGGCATCATTAAGTCTAATAAAACGGCATCGTAATCATTGTTTAATGCGAGTTCTAGTGCATCAGCACCGTTTTCTGCCTCTTCTACTTCGAAATCGTCACGTTCTAAATACATACGAAGTAGACGTCTAATACGGTCCTCATCATCTACTACTAATATTTTTTGTGAATTACTCATCGTTACCCTCCTTAGTTTAGA
>DATGUZ010000087.1:0-32244 GCA_035300865.1 Sporosarcina sp. | reverse complement strand
TAGTCAGTCGAAAGTCTTTAAGTTAAAAAAGTGATTGGAGTTATCGCCTAATTAGACGGAATTTTTTAAAAAGTTAAACGATGATATTTTGGGGTGTAACAGATTCCGTTGTTTACAATATTATAGCGATAAACTTAATTTTTAGTTTAGGACGGTGAAACACGTGTCAGAACGTATTCTTGAGATTAATCATTTAACAACGTCATTTCGAATCGGTGATGAATATCACGCTGCAGTAGATGATTTATCACTTACTGTAAATAAAAATGAAGTGCTCGCAATTGTAGGAGAATCTGGATGTGGGAAAAGTGCATTGGCATTCTCCATCATGGGACTTCATCGAAATGCAAAAATCGAAGGGGAAATATTATATGATGGCAATAACTTAGTGGATGTAACGTCATCACAGTTAAATAAGATTCGTGGAAAATCAATGGGGATGATTTTCCAAGATCCATTAACAGCGTTAAATCCATTAATGATTATTGGACAACAAATCGATGAAGTATTGTACTTACATAATCCATCAATGTCCGCAGCCAAAAGAAAAAAGAAAGTTTTAACATTATTGGAGAAAGTCGGCATTCTTTATCCAGAAAGAACGTACGAACAATTTCCACATGAATTATCAGGTGGTATGCGTCAAAGGATTATTATTGCAATTGCGATTGCTAATGATCCTAACGTTTTAATCGCAGACGAACCGACGACAGCTTTAGATGCGACGATTCAATCACAAATTTTAGATTTAATCAATGAACTAAAAGAAAATATGCATGCGGGGATTGTGTTAATCACACACGACTTAGGTGTTGTTGCAGAAATCGCTGACCGTGTTGCAGTTATGTACGCAGGACAAATTGTTGAGTTAACGGATGTTCATACATTATTTGAAAAGCCACTTCACCCTTATACAAGGTCTTTATTAAACTCAATACCATCGAATGTTCAGCCAAAATCAGAGTTGCATGTAATTCAAGGAATTGTACCATCTTTACAAAATCTACCAAGAACAGGATGTCGCTTTAGTGCAAGAATTCCTTGGATTGACGCATCGAAACATGATGAAAACCCAGAGCTAAAAGAGGTCGAACCGGGTCATTATGTTCGTTGCTCATGTTATCAAGACTTTTATTTACCGGGGGAGAAGGAGGCAGCGCATCATGGCATATCTTGAAGTAAATGATTTGAAAGTACATTTCCCGATTAAGGGCGGTATTTTAGGCCGAACAGTCGACCATGTGAAAGCTGTAGATGGCGTTACAATGCGTGTTGAAAAAGGCATGACTTACGGTTTAGTTGGAGAATCTGGATCGGGTAAGTCGACAACAGGGCGCGCAATATTAGGACTGAATAAAATTACAGCGGGAAACGTCATTTTCGATGGAAAAGATGTAACGCATGAACGTGGAACACGAGAGCAGTTTAGAAAAGATGTGCAAATGATTTTCCAAGATCCTTACTCATCATTAAACCCGCGTAAACGTGTCTATGATTTATTGGCAGAACCTTTGCGTAATTTTGAAAAGTTATCGAAAGAAGAAGAGAAAGCTAGAATTTATGATTTACTTGAAACAGTCGGGCTAAGTCCTGAAAGTATTCATAAATATCCACACCAATTCTCCGGTGGACAGCGCCAAAGAATTGGGATTGCACGTGCTGTTGCATTGAAACCGAAACTTATTATTGCGGATGAGCCAGTATCAGCACTGGACGTATCAGTTCAAGCACAAGTATTAAATTTTATGCAAGAAATCCAAAAGAAATATGATTTAACATACATTTTTATTGGACATGACTTAGGGGTTATTCGCCACGTATGCGATCGTATTGGCATTATGTATAAAGGTCGATTTGTTGAAGAAGGCAATACAGATGAAATCTTCAACAATCCACAACATATCTATACGAAGCGACTTGTATCCGCAATTCCGGATATTGATCCAAAAAATCGTCAGCAGAAAATAGACCTTCGTGCAGAAGTAAAGAGGGAGTATGAAGAGTCTTATAATCGATATTTTGATCAAGATGGTTCAGTTTATCCGCTACAACGAATCTCGGATACACATTTAGTTGCATTACCGGAGCGGGGTGAATAATTATGTGGAAGTTTATTGTTAGACGTGTGCTCATTATGATTCCGCAGCTGATTTTGCTAAGTATATTAATCTTTGTTCTTGCAAGTTTTATGCCAGGAGATGCTTTATCTGGACAAATTGACCCTAGTTTAGACTATGAGTCAATTGAGAAGAAACGGGAAGAGCTTGGATTTAATGATCCTTGGTACGAACAATATGGACGTTGGGTTTCTGGAGTCGTCCAAGGTGATTTCGGTATGTCGTTTAGACATAAAGTAGAAGTAACAGAATTATTAAAAGAACGTATGACAAATACATTATGGTTATCGCTTTTATCACTTGTCATTACGTATTTAATTGCGATTCCTATGGGAATTATTAGTGGTCGTTATAATGACCGTATTGCTGACCAATTAATCACAGGTTATACGTATATTGGTTTTGCAACACCATTATTTATTTTCGCATTATTAATGGTTTGGTTCTTTGGTTTCAATTTAGGATGGTTCCCTACTGGAGGAAGTGTAAAACCTGGCGTAGAACCAGGAACATTCGCTTACTTCATCAGTAAGCTCCACCATATGTTACTACCGGCGATTTCCATGGCATTAATTGCTACAGTTGGAACCGTACAGTACTTAAGAAGTGAGATTATTGATACGAAACAAAAAGACTTCATCCTCACTGCACGAGCAAAAGGGGCTTCAGAGTCTAGAGTATATAACCGTCATATTTTCAGAAACGCATTATTACCAATCGCTGCGTTTTTCGGATATGAGATGGCGGGACTCATCGGTGGTTCAATCTTCGTGGAAACCATTTTTAGTTATCCAGGAATGGGTCAACTATTTTTAGACTCTATTAACTTACGAGATTATTCAGTCGTAACAGCTACCGTATTAATTTTTGGTTTAGCGACAATCCTTGGATCTTTAATTTCGGACATCGTATTAAGTATTGTTGATCCAAGAATTCGAATTAAATAAACTACGCTCAAAAAGAGGTGAAGCACAGTGGTTACAAATCAAATTAAAGATACAGATTTACCAGAAAAAGGAGCAGCCGACGAGAGTCCAAGTGGTTTAAAAGTTATTTGGCGCGAGTTGGTGAAAGATAAATTAGCATTAACATCATTACTATTTTTAATGTTAATCGCTGCATTCGTATATGGAATTGCACTTTTTCTAAACCAAGATGAAATTGTCACAGTAGATTTATTCGCAATTAACGAACCACCTTCAAGTGAAAACTGGTTAGGAACGGATTACGGTGGACGTGACGTCTTCGGTCAATTAATTATCGGAACAAGAAACTCCTTATCTATTGGGATTTTAGTTACATTAATGAGTGGTTTTATTGGAATCGTCGTGGGTGTCATTTCAGGATACTTTGGCGGCACAGTCGATAATATTATGATGCGTATTGTTGACTTCTTTATGGTATTACCATTTTTAATGATTGTAATCGTTTTCGTTGCAATCGTTCCAAAATACAGCATTATGACATTTTCACTCATTATGACGTTGTTTTTATGGATGGGGATTACACGACTCATTCGTTCGAGGGCTTTACAAGAGGCAGAGCTTGATTATATTCAAGCATCCAAAACATTGGGCTCCTCTCATTTGAAAATTATGTTTACACAATTATTGCCAAACTTAAGTTCATTAATCATCGTTACAATGACGTTAAATTTAGCGGCAAATATCGGGATTGAATCCGGATTATCATTCTTAGGATTCGGATTCCCAGAAGATACACCAAGTTTAGGGACATTATTAAGTTACGCTCGAAATCCGCAAGTCTTACAACATAGATGGTGGATTTGGTTACCAGCAGCAGTTCTTATTTTATTACTGATGTTAGCAGTTCGAAACGTCGGTGAAGCAATGAAACGTGCAACAGATGCTAGACAAAGAAGAGGCTAATATTTTGTTAGTCGTACTTTGAGGAGGTGATGCACTACAGCTTCAACATAGCTTAGCGCATAACAGGGCAAATCAAAGTAAAAAATAACGGAGGGGGAGTTTACGTATGAAGGGTTTAAAGAAGGCATTATTTGCAGCACTTATGTTAGTGCTAGTCCTTGCTTTAGCTGCTTGTGGCGGTGACGGCAAAAAAGAAGAAGGATCTTCAGGTGGTGGAGGCGGCGGTGACGCTGACAAAGGTGAAGAAACGACAGGTTCACCACTAGATGATTTTGATACACGCGGAGAAGAAGGAGAAGCAAAAGAAGGTGGAACACTAAACTTTGGTTTAGTAACTGACACACCTTTCGAAGGAACATTAAACTGGAACTTCTATTCAGGTGCTCCTGATGCAGAAGTTATTAGTTGGTTTGATGAAAGCTTATTAGACATTGATGAAAACTTCCAATATACACAAGATGGTGCAGCAACATTTGAATTTTCAGATGACCATAAAGTATGGACTTTCAAAATTGGTGACAATGTTAACTGGCACGATGGCAAGCCTGTAACGGCAGAAGACTGGGCATTCTCTTATGAAGTTATCGGTCATGCTGACTATGACGGCGTACGTTATGGTTCAGATTTCACTGTAATCGAAGGTATGGAAGAGTACAATAAAGGTGAAGCAGATGAGATTTCTGGTATTAAAGTAATTGATGAAAAAACATTAGAAATTACGTATAAAAAGCCAACACCATCATTATTAGCAGGTGGGATTTGGTCTTATGCAATGCCAAAGCATATTTTTAAAGATATTCCAGTAGCGGATATGTCATCATCTGATGAAGTTCGTAAAAACCCAATTGGTATGGGACCTTTCAAAGTTGAAAGTGTTGTATCTGGTGAATCTGTCGTTTATAAGAAAAACGAAGATTACTGGAGAGGGGAACCAAAACTTGATGAAGTTGTATTAAAAGTTGTTGACCCATCAGTTGTTGCAAATGAATTATCTTCAGGGAAAATCCATTTAACAGACGGATTCCCGACAGACCAATACCAAGCAAATAAAGATATGGAAGGTGTAAAATTCTTAGGGGATGTTGAAGGATCTTACACTTACGTTGGATTCAAATTAGGTACTTGGGATAAAGAAAAGAAACGTGTTGCATACAATCCAGAAGAGTCTAAAGTTAGTGATGTAGCGTTACGTAAAGCAATGTGGTACGCAGTAGACAATGATGCTGTAGGTGAGAAATTCTATGAAGGATTACGTTGGGCAGGTACGACGTTAATCGCACCTTCTCATGCTGATTTCCATGATAGTTCAATTGAAGTACCAAAATATGATCCAGAAAAAGCAAAAGAAATTTTAGAAGAAGCAGGCTATAAAGATACAGACGGTGACGGTTTCGTTGAAAATCCAGATGGCAGTGAGTTAAAATTAACATTTGCTTCAATGTCAGGTGGAGAAACAGCTGAGCCAGTTGCAAACTACTATTTACAATCTTGGCAAAAAGTTGGTATTAACATTGAATTATTAGACGGTCGTCTACAAGAATTCAACACATTCTATGACCGCGTTGGTAACGGCGGAAATGATGACCCAGAAGTTGACGTGTACATGGGTGCATGGTCAGTTGGATCAGACGTTGACCCAGCTGGATTATACGGACCAGACGCAATGTTCAACTTCCCACGTTATGAAAACGAGAAAAACACAGAGTTACTTGAAAAAGGTGTTTCTGAAGACGCATTTGATTTAGAATTCCGTCAAGATGTGTATAAAGAGTGGCAAGAATTAATGGTAGAAGAAATTCCAGTATTCCCTACTCTATATCGTGCGGAAATCGTTCCAGTGAACGAAGATGTAGTAAACTACACAATCGATCGTTCTGATAGCCCGAACTTACACGAAATCGGCTTCAAAAAATAATAATGAATCTTTAAGGAAGCACGACATACACTCCTATGATTGGGATGTGTGTCGTGTTTTTTTGTTTATAATCGTGGCGGATGTTAGACGTCCTCAGAGGTATCGACAATATGACAATGTTTATATTGAAAATCGACATAAATCGACAAATAAATGAATATTCTATATAAAAAATGAATCATAAGTGATAAAACCACTTCAAAAACCGCTGTATAACAAGGAAAACACCGCTTTCGAAAAACATGACAATATTCATATCATAAAATAAATTAGTAGTCAGAAAATACGAAATACATAAAAAGTTATACTTTTTCATTTTCCTCTATGATACAATCGCGATGTCCCATACGTTTTATAATGGGGAAACGATGGAGAAGGGGAGAGATGTTCATTGGGTAAAGGAAAACGGATGAAGTTTTTCAGTAGTATACTAGCACTTCTAATGGTTTTTTCGATGTTCGTATCACCACTCAGTGCATTCGCGAAGAGTGAACAAGAGCAAACGTTGAACAAAACATTGCAAGATGAAAGTACACTACAAGTAAAGGCAGCTGTCGCAGAACAACTGAAAATACTGGAAGGCGAACCAACTTTGCATAAAGAGTTGGAAGGGTTATCGGGAAATGAAGATGTTCCAGTCATTGTTCATTTATCTGAAAAACCAGTCGCACTTGAGATGGGAATCAAAAAGCTAGCAGGAGATGAATTATCAAGTGCAGAAACGAAAAAAATTAAAAAGGAAGTACGCGCACAGCAAACATTTGTTAAGAAAGAAATGAATGTGAATAAGATTTCATTCAAAGAAGGATTTTCTTACGATACGGTATTAAATGGTTTTTCAGCAACAGTCAAAGCGAAAGATGTAAAACAACTCTTAACAGTAGAAGGGGTTACATTAGTTGAACCAGACGTTACTGTATACGCATCTGAGCGTTCGAAAGGCGCTTTTAACAAGAAAGTTGACGGAAAATTCGATAAAGTTGTAAAGGAAGAACAAGATGATGCAGTTCAACCACTCATGGATACAAGCATTCCCTTTTTAGGCATTGAGAAATTATGGGATGAAGGAATTGAAGGAAAGGGCGTTAAAGTAGCAGTTTTAGATACGGGTATCGATGCAGATCATCCAGATTTTGAAGGGATTTATAAAGGCGGAAAAAACTTTATTCCACATACAGGTAATGATTATGCAAGAGACCGTGCAGATGATGATGCATCAGAAACATCGCCTCTAGATCGTCCAGAACATCGCCCTGAAGTGAATGAGAGGGGAAGTACATTCTATACTTCTCATGGGACGCATGTTGCAGGAACGATTGCTGCGATTGGTAATAACCCTTATGGTGTAAAAGGAATTGCGCCTAAGGTTGATTTATATGCATACCGTGTATTAGGAGCTTACGGAAGCGGGGCAACATCGGGAATCATCGCAGCAATTGATGAGTCAGTGAAAGAAAATATGGATGTGATTAACCTATCATTAGGTGGTGGGAGTAACGCTGAGACAGATGGTGCTTCATTTGCGATTAATAACGCAATGATGGCAGGCACAATTGGCGTGATTGCAACAGGAAATTCGGGTCCTAATCGCGGAACGATGGGCACACCTTCGACTGCGCGTTTAGGTATTGCAGTCGGTAATACGACAAACCCAGAAACAGAGTATAGCGCAGAAGTTTCGGTTCAAGCAGATGGGTTTAATTATCAAGAACGAGTTCAGTTAATGGCAACGACATTTGGACAAGATATTCATGAACAATTAACAGGCGAATATGACATTGTAGCTGTTCCAGGACTTGGAACGGAAGCGGATTTTGAAAAAGTTGATGTGAAGGGGAAAGTTGCACTTATTTCACGCGGAGAATTAGCATTTGTTGATAAAATCGCCAATGCGAAAGACGCGGGAGCAGTTGCAACAATCATTCATAACTTCAAGGATGGCAGTAATGCACCTGGTATTTCAGATGTGTTTTTAGGAGATGCATTTGAGTTTCTTCCATCTTTTGACATGTCCCAAACAGATGGTGAGAAAATTCGTAAAGCAATTGGAGATGGGAAAGGAACAATCACGTTTACAAATATTGAGCATAATCAATCTTCAGGTGATGAAGTAAATGATTCAAGTTCACGTGGACCATCGACTCCAAACTTTGATATTAAACCAGATGTGGTTGCGCCTGGGACAAACATTATGTCGGCAATCCCGATGTATCAAGCAGACTTCCCAGATGCAACGTATGAGGAGGCATACTCCCGTAAAACAGGTACGTCAATGGCAACACCGCATGTGGCAGGTGTCGCGGCACTTATCAAACAAGCAAACCCAACGTGGGATGCATTTGACGTAAAAGTAGCATTATCGAACACAGCGAAAATCTTAAATACGGAAAAGTACGATGTATTTGACCAAGGGGCTGGTCGTGTACAACCTTACGAAGCTGTTCATGCAAATTTATTCGCGTATGCAATTGACACAGCAAATAATGACGGCGAAACGGTTGAAAACTTAAAAGGAACCGTAACATTTGGCCCTCAATCATTAGAAGAGGACCTGTCAATCACGAAACAAATTTTAGTTAAAGATTCAGTAGGGAATGCGCAAGATGTAAAAGCAACTGTAGACGTCATTAAATCGTTTGGCGATGCAACATTAACGATTGAAAAAGATGAAACGAATGCTTCAAAAGGTGAACAATTATTAAATGTGACGTTAACAGCTTCTAAAGCATCAACAAAAAATGGTGATGAGTTTTTAGGATATATTCATATTCTAAATGGTGATCGTGAAGTGTCATTACCATTCGCAGCTGACTTTGGTGGAGAAGCGCCGACAGCGATTCAAGATATGGCACTGACGAATACGGATCTTTCATTCCATGAAGACGTCAAGAGCACGTCAACATTAACATTTACAATTACAGGTGATGTCGCGACGAACTATATTGAACTTTGGGATATTATGAATCCTGAAGGCGGTGAATACGGTGACGGCTATATCGGTTACTTGCATGCCTCAAATGCGCTAGCAGCCGGTTCATACAAGCTTGATATTGATGGCGAGTATAAGCCTTGGGCAGCAAATGAACCTGTACAAACGATTCCAGATGGCTTATACACGATTGATTTTACAGCGCTAACAATGTCTGGTAACCCACCGACAATTGGTGATTACGTTGGACCAGTCATTGTAAAATCTACAAAACCAGAAATTGAAGGAACTGTTGAGGATGGTAAACTAACTGGACAACTCTCAGACCCATACATTGCATTCAATGAAGAACTGGCAAAGTATGGCATGGATTATGACCTCAATGAAAAATTACAAGCTTCGTATATCGTAACGAAAGATGGTAAAGAGGAAGAAGCAGTACCATTTAAAGTAGAACAAGATGGTACCTTCTCGGTAGATCTGGATGTAACAGGTGTGACGGGTGTTGTCATACATGTACAAGATGCAGCAGGTAATCAACAAACTAAAACAGTTTACGAAGGTGCGGAAGACCGTGTTCATTACCAAATTAACCATGAAAAGTTAGCATTAGAAGTTGGCGAAACAACACAATTAACTGTAACGGAAGTCACGACACACGAGGACGGTTCAACAGTGGAAGTCGATGTGACGGAGGAATCAACTTTTGACAGTGCAGATGATCATATTGTGACAGTTGAAAGTGGTCATGTAACAGCACTAACTGCCGGTACAACAGAAGTTACGGTACGCTATGAAGACTTTACACAACTGATTCCAGTTGAAGTTAAAGAACCAGAGAAAACGGAAGATGTTGTAACGTACGCAGTCAATAAAAAATCTTTAGAACTTGGTACAGGCCAGCAAGAGCAATTAATTGTGACGGAAAAAACCGTAAAACCTGATGGCACTGTCCTTTATAAAGATGTAACAGGTAAAGGAAAATACAATGTTGTCGATAATCGTATTGCAACGGTTAAAAAAGGCCTTGTGACAGCACATCGCGCAGGAAAAACGCAAGTACGCGTGAAAATCCCTGGCGAAGATACCATTTTAGTTTATTTAGAAGTAAAAGAAGCACCACAAGATATCGTAACGTACAAAGTGAGTAAGAAAGATTTATCATTAGGTGTAGGGCAGCAAGAGCAACTAGTTGTAACAGAAGTAACAGAAAAGGTAGATGGCTCAACAACTGAAAAAGATATTACACCTAAAACACAATTTAGTGTGGTGAATAATCAAATCGCAACAGTTAAAAAAGGCCTTGTCACTGCACACCAAGCAGGAAAAACACAAGTACGTGTAAAAGTTCCTGGCGAAGATACGATTTTCGTCTATTTAGAAGTGAAAGAAGTCCCGCAAGACCTCGTCACATATGAGCTCAGCGAAACGAATGTACAAATGGCAGTCGGTGAGCAAAAGCAGTTGAAAGTAACTGAAGTGACGACAAAGCCGAATGGCGAAGTCGTTGAGAAAGATGTAACAATCTCAACAACATTTAAAGTGGTGAACAATTCCATTGCCAAAGTGCAAAATGGCTTGCTAACAGCGTATGACACAGGAAAAACACAAGTGCTCGTAACAATTCCAAATGAAGAAACAACATTTGTCTATTTAGAAGTGACAGAAGCATCTGAAGGTGGCGATGGAAATGGTGACGAAGGGGAAGAAGCCACACCAGGCACATTTACTGTAACAGAAGCGCATATCGCAGATGATTTAGCGAATAAAGATGCAGCAACTGTTACGCTAGATATTCCAACAAATCAAGAAGGCACGGCAGTTCAATTTTCAAAAGAAATTATTGGAGAAATTGCGACCAAGAAAAAAGGCGTAACATTTACGTATGGCGATGCAAGCTTCTCGATGAAACCAACAGTCTTCCGCCAATTATCGGCAGCAGTACGTGACGATGTGACTGTATCTCTAAAAGAGCAAGTAGCTGCTATCGAAAGCGCAGTATCCGCTACGTATATTCTCCAATTAGAAAAAGGTATTGGAGAAGCTGCACAGCAATTCAATAAATTCACAACAGATATGGACATTACGTTACCAGTAGATGATTCAAAAGTTGCAAATGATCAAGAAATCATTGCGTATGAGAAAAATACAGATAAAACGTATGCAGCAACTTATCAAGACGATTACATTACATTCAATGTAAAAGCAACTGGCGAATTTACAGCAATTCAATAACAACGCACAAACCTCCTCTTGATGGGGAGGTTTTTTTATTGTGGATAGAAGATATTACTGAATCAAAATAAACCATCTGAGGAAATGAACAGCAAGCAGGATTGTAGGAATCCTACTTGAGTTTGTAGATTGTGCGTAGACAGTTGTAGATAACTGGGATTGATTTGTAGGAATCTCCGATTGATTTGTAGGTATGGTTGATTAATTTGTAGGTATAGATCCAGAACTTGTAGATACCGCATCAAAAGTTGTAGGAATCCACCCGGTTTGTAGATCGTGCGTAGAAATTTATAGGTATCTCCGATTGATTTGTAGGTATGGATCCAGAAGTTGTAGATACCGCATCAAAAGTTGTAGGAATCCACCTGGTTTGTAGGTAGTGCGTAGAAATTTGTAGGTATCTCCGATTGATTTGTAGATATGGATCCAGAAGTTGTAGATACCGCACCCAAAGTTGTAGGAATCCACCTGGTTTGTAGGTAGTGCGTAGAAATTTGTAGGTATCTCCAATTGATTTGTAGGTATGATTGATTAATTTGTAGGTATGGATCCAGAAGTTGTAGATACCGCACCCAAAGTTGTAGGAATCCACCCGGTTTGTAGGTAGTGCGTAGAAATTTGTAGAAATCTCCGATTGATTTGTAGGCATGGATCCAGAAGTTGTAGATACCGCACCCAAAGTTGTAGGAATCCACCCGGTTTGTAGATTGTGCATAGAAATTTGTAGGAATCTCCGATTGATTTGTAGATATGGATCTAGAACTTGTAGATATAGCACCCAAAGTTGTAGGAATCCACCCGGTTTGTAGATCGTGCATAGAAATTTGCAGGTAAACAGCGAGAACTTGTAGATATCGCCCAAAAACTTGTAGGTATCAACATCATTCATTATTAAACAAAAGAAGTTAAAAATAAGGCAATTCAACAAATGATATTGTATTTTTATAAAAAATATGTAAAGATAGGTGTCAAGACAGTTTGTTTTATTTTTTTATAAAGGGGCTTTGATATGCAATGAATAAAGTGAAGTTGCGATCAATGATGGAGCAGTTTTTAGCAGAAGATATTGGAGATTATGACGTGACGACACAGGCCGTTTTTGAGGAGGACACGACGGGAACGCTTATTTTATTAGCAAAAGAAGAGGGAATTTTTTCTGGAGAAATGGTCATCTCAACAGGATTTTCAATGATAGATTCGAATGTGAGCATTTCGTTATTTGTCAAAGACGGTGAAACGATTACGAAGGGCCAACAGCTAGCGAAAGTGACAGGACATGTTCAAGCATTATTGACTGGCGAACGCGTTGTCTTAAATATCATTCAAAGAATGAGTGGCATTGCAACATTAACGAAAGATGCAGTAACGCGTTTACATAGCGCGCATACACGTATTTGTGATACGCGTAAGACAACGCCGGGTTTTAGACTATTTGAAAAGTACGCGGTTCGCTGTGGTGGGGGTTTTAACCATCGAATGGGTTTATATGACGGGATCATGATTAAAGACAATCATATTGATTTTTGTGGTTCGATTACGAAAGCAGTTGAGCGAGTACGCAAAAGCGTTGGACATATGGTGAAGATTGAAGTTGAAACAGAAAGCGCTGAACAAGTTAAAGAAGCGGTTGTTGCTGGTGTGGATATTATAATGTTCGATAACCGCTCGCCAGAAGAGATAAAAGAACTGCTAGCACTTGTACCACCAACAATTATTACAGAAGCGTCGGGCGGCATTACACTTGAACAGTTGGAAGCGTATGGTACGACGGGCGTTGATTATATTTCATTAGGATGTTTAACCCATGCATATCAAGCATTAGATATAAGTGCCATTGTACAAATAGAGGGGGAGCAATAAGATGATGATTGCAGAAAAAAATCGTACGATGATGGAAGAGATTGAAGTGTGGAAAAAGAAAAGAAATGCGATTATATTAGCACATAATTATCAATTACCGGAAATTCAAGATATTGCGGACGTACTTGGTGATTCATTAGCGTTAGCAAGGGCTGCAGAAGAAACAACAGCTGATGTGATTGTTTTCTGTGGGGTTCATTTTATGGCAGAAACAGCAGCAATTTTAAATCCAACAAAAACGGTATTATTACCAGATTTAGAAGCGGGATGTTCGTTGGCAGATTCAATTACTGCGGAACAATTACGGGAATGGAAAAAAGAACATCCAGGTGCAGTTGTTGTTTCGTACGTGAATACGACGGCTGATGTGAAAGCGGAAACAGATTATTGTTGTACGTCATCCAATGCGGTGGAAATTGTTCAATCAATCCCAGAAGATCAAGAGATATTGTTTTTACCAGATATGTTTCTCGGTTCATTCGTTCAAAATGAAACAGGCCGAGAGAATATGCATATTTGGATGGGGGAATGTCATGTGCATGCAGGTATTCATTCACATCAAGTTGAAGATGTGATGGAGAAACATCCACATGCGGAATTACTCGTACATCCAGAATGTGGTTGTTCCACGTCCAATATGTATTTACAGTCGGAAGGGATTTTACCGAAAGAGAAAACACATATATTATCGACTGGAAATATGTTAAAGCATTCAAAAGATTCGACTGCGGAAGAGTTTATTGTGGCAACGGAAGTAGGAATTTTACATCAAATGGAAAAACAAAATCCAGATAAGCGCTTTTTAGCGGCAAATCCTGAAGCAGTGTGCCCGTTTATGAAAATGATTACGTTAGAAAAAGTGTTAACAGCATTGAAAGAAAACACATTTGAAATTACTGTCGATGAAGAAACAGCTAAAAAAGCTAAAAAATCCATTGATCGAATGGTTGCGATTGGATAATAGAAAAAGTTGTCCAGAAAGTCTTTGAAAACAGGCTTTCTGTGACAACTTTTTTTCATGTGCATCCATCATGATAGGAGCATATTTAGGTAATGTTTTATATTAATCAATAAAATCAAAAATATATACCAAATCTGTCCGAACACGTATATAATAATGAAAAACAATGTCAGGGGAAAATGCCATGAGTTTGAAAAATGAAATAAAAAGAGATTTGCGTAATCTGATGAAAGACGTTGAGCTTGAAGCAGAAAGAAAATGGTCTGCAACGTATGAAGGTCATGAAATTGTCGTGCAAAATGGAATGAAAGAAGAAACATTACTTGTAGATCATGTTGTGATTGCACAAAATACACGGTCTTCTTTATGGTCTCATGTAATTCCTTACGTGACATTGAAAGGGAGTTTTACGACGTCAACAGGCGAGACGAAACATATATCCGCGAAAATCGGAGGCCTCATAAAATTCAATTGTACGATTAAAATTGATGGACAGAAAGTGTTAACGGCAGTTGAAAAGTTTGATTTAATACCATGGAAACATAAAGAACCTATTATGCCTTTTATTCAACAGCAATTACGGGAACATGGAAAATTAGTGACAGATGCATTGCCAGATGATGCGTATGTTTACGATGAACATCATCCGAAGATTGCACCAGGATTAGCAGATCAACTAAATGATGATGTGACGTTACCGTTTTTTGTGAAAAAACTTGTTAAATTGGTGGAAAACCAAACGAATCACCCAACAGAAAAAACGCGTGCGAAAACGTATGAAGAGGTTACTGGAGATACGATTGCAAGTTACTTCGATTCGTTTGTTGAACAAGTTGAACAGCGTCAATTGGATGAGGAAGCTGTCCAAAAGGAAGCTTTTTGGTTATTAGAAAATGGCGCAGACAGAGAAGTTGTGAAGTTTGCACTTGTGTTATTAGGTTGTACATCATGTGATGCATATCGTTCATTCATACTGGAAATAGGTCAGCATGAAGAGTTTACGGCATATGCCGCATTTGCGTTAGACAACGGTTGTTCAGATTCAGAAGAGGGATTATTTGAATTGGCAAAAAATACGTATGGATGGGGACGTATGCATGCGATTGAATATTTAAAAGGGTCAACAGAAGAAATTAGACAATGGTTGCTCACGGAAGGGTATTATCATAATGGAATGGAAGGTTATTCTGCTTTTGAATGTGTAGATAAAGGGCAATTAGTTGATATCGTTGCAGCAGAAACGATAAGTTCGGAAATGTATGAGCATGCGAATACTTTATTGCAATATGTATTGAATCATAAAGCAGCGGGTGGTTCAATCGAAGAAGTAGATCGTGGCGCAGCATTACTAACACATTTTGTCAGGCATGCACAAACACATTGTACATCATTGACCCACTTCTACACAGTAACACTTATTGAACGTTTTTTAGAGGAAGAAGACTATTGGCAACAGTTATACGAAGAAGAGTGGGTGACGGAAGCTGAACATCGCACGTTACAACAAGCTGTTCGTTTATTTACAGATGATCGAAAATGGCTATCGGAAGCGGTTGATGTGTTGGATGTGCGTTTTGATCGTGCGGCGCTTGAAATCACAACCTTTTATCAATTAAATGTTGCTGCGAAGTTATTTGAACATTTGCTTGAAAATCCAAAACAAATCGCAATTTACGAATCCATTATGATGAGTGGTGTTCAACAAGATGTTGCAGAACTTTGTCAAATAGCTACAAATGTATTTCATTTCGATCAATTAACTGAGGAAGATGAGGCTTGTTTACAGGTCATTTTTGAAAATCTTTACATGTATGATGTTGTTGGGTTGCCGCTAATTGAAAAAGCCTTAATATCGTCGACTAGACAGACGCAACTTGAAGCTTTAATGGCGCTGACGTATTGGGAGCATGCTTCTTGGAACAATGAGCGTATGAGGTTAGCGCTGACAACATTAGCAAAACAGACAGAGGATAAAGAGGTTCGAAAATTAACGAAGCAATTATTGAAATCATAATATTGATTATTGTAGAAGAGACTGCAAAAGCGACGAGCACAATATTCGATGAAAATTAAAAAGCGTATGAAATCAACTATCTAAATTTTGATTTCATATGCTTTTTTTAGCGTATTCCCATTGTCGATAACGATGATGAATTGCTCTTGATTTTCAGAAACAAGTAGAGAGAAGGGCGTCTTCTCTTTTAGCGAAACAGAAGTCATGGTACGATAGAATGTATTATAGGATAGAAATGTGGGGATCGCTTTGTTTTTAGACAATATTAAAAAGCAATTACAACAACACCCACCGTTATTTATTGGGGAAGAAACAGCCTTTCGTTCTGCAGTCGTCGTTCCGTTAGTTGAACGAGATGGAAAGTGGCATATTTTATTCCAAAAACGTGCGCTATCCATGAGAAAACAGCCAGGAGATAGTAGTTTTCCAGGTGGGAAAATCGATGCGACAGATGCATCGCCAATGGCAGCTGCATTAAGGGAAACGAATGAAGAGTTAGGCGTAGACATTGAGCGCATTCAAGTCATTGAAGCATTAAGTCCATATATCGCGTCGCCAACTTTTGTCGTTTATCCGTTCGTTGTCGTAATTGACGACCCGGATGTCTTTACTGCATTTAATCGTGATGAAGTAGAAGAGGTATTTACGATTCCATTGAAATGGCTCCTTCAATACGAGCCAACTTGTCATTTGGTTGCAATGACGCCCGAACCTGGAGCTGATTTTCCGTTTGAAAAAATTGCTAACGGCGAGCATTATCAATGGGGAACTCGCATGATTGAAGAATGGTTTTATGAGTATGAAGAGCGCATTGTTTGGGGATTAACTGCCCATATTTTAAAGCACTTTTTAGCGCAAATTAAATGAAGTATATTGTATGGTCTTCTACACGATAAGCCATCCAGATGAGGAAAGATTTCATATTTCTCATTGGGGTGGTTTATGAATGAAATCGTTATCTCCGAATTGAAAAACTGTCATAGAAAATCCTTGAATTGGACTTTCTATGACAGCTTTTATTTTTTATCCTCTTTAGCAGAAAGAATCGTCGCTTGATCTCCATATTGTTGACGAATCGTTTTACGTGCTGCGACAGGTGTCCGCGCACGAATATTTTTTTCAATTGTTTTACCGTTTACTTCAACTGTAACGATGAAACATTTCGAACCACATTGCATGAGAAATCCCTCCTGCTCATACGAAGTCTTAAAATGTTTTTTTCATTAATAAATGTGGAATGCCGTCTTCCATAAAGACAGAAGAAGCTGCTTCATAGCCTAGTTTTTTATAGAAATTTTCGGCATGTGTTTGACCATGTAATTTCACTGCCGGGAGTTGTGAGTGTTGTGCAATCTCCTCTAAAGCAAGTACAATTTCTTTTCCGAATCCTAAAGCTCGATATTGCGGTAATAAACAAATTCGCTCAAGTTTTCCAATGCCGTCTACTGTACGAATACGACCAGTACCTGCAGGCTGATGATTATGGAGGAGAAGAAGATGTGTACAATCGCTATCGAGATTGTCAAATGCATCAAATTCATCCGCTAGTGGTACATGTTGTTCTTCAACGAATACAATTTTACGAATATGAAAAGCTTGCTCAAGTTGTTGTTCGGTTGTAACCTGTTCAATTTTCATGGATTCCATTCCCCTTTAATCTGTTAAATTACTTTCTTACAATTACGCTTACATGGCGTCCAGCATTGCGGTCTTGTCGATGTGAAAAACCTTCTTCATCAAGAAATGTACAAGTACGATCGATGGTAATATTGTCAGCTGGAATGCCAGCCAATTCACATTGTTTTTGGACGACGCGTTGATTGTCAATATGGTATTTTTGCGTTGTTTCATTCACATACATCCATTCATCGGCATAACCAAGTCGTTGAAACTGTACATAGACATCTTCGTCGACTTCAAATTTCTCCTGACTTAGAGCCATTCCTAGTTGGACATGTACTTTTGATAAATCACATTGTTCTGCCTCTTTTAAATGGATAAACAGTTTCTTTGTAATTTCTTTTACCGTCCCTTGCCATCCGGAATGAATCGCACCGATTAAACCAGTCGTTTCATGATAGAACAAAACTGGTACACAATCAGCCGTAAAGCTTGAAAGGACAATATTTGGTTCATACGTATATAGCGCATCTGTATGGCCAATGGCATGTTCCATTGAGACAGCACCACGTCCGCGATCGACTTTTTCGACACGGTAAAACTGATCGCTATGTGTTTGATTGGCACAAACGAAATGGTCGAGTGGTTCTTCTAGTAAGTCGGCAAGCGCAAGTCTATTTTGTAAAACGGCTTTTGGATCATGTCCTGTATGCAGTGCCATACTATTTTGAACCGGTAAAAGCGGCTCTTTAACAGTCGTTCCCGCCACAATATTTGGCGCATTAAAATAACGTTTAAATTTCATTGACATCACCTCTCTTTACTATATAGGAAATCACGATAAAAAAACTACTAAAAAACCCCACTTTGACAGAAGTGGGGCGTGAAATTATTTTGTAAAATTATCGAAATATCCTTGAATAAAGACAATCGGTGTTCCTTTATCACCACTACCAGATGTTAAGTCTGCTAATGAACCGATTAAGTCTGTTAATTTACGTGGTGTTGTACCTTGAGATTCTTGTGCACCAACTAAATTATCTTCTTTTTCATCGATGAATTTTGCGATTGCATCTTGTAACTCTTTTCCACGTAAATGTGAGAAGTTATTATCAGCTAAATATTTTAATTTAATTTCATTTGGCTGTCCACCAAGACCAGCAGTGTAAGCAGGAGAGACGACAGGGTCTGCAAGTTCCCAAATTTTACCGACTGGATCTTTAAATGCGCCATCACCATATACCATGACTTCAATCGTTTTCCCTGTTTTTTCTTGTAGCATATGTTGAATGCTATCGACAACAGGTTGACAGTCACGCGGGAATAATTTCATTCCATCATCAGTTGATGTATTAGAACCGAGTAAACCATATTCTTTATTATAGCCGCTACCGTCAACTGGTTCTGTTAATAAATCATCTAATGCGTAAACTTTTTCAGCACCATTTGCTGTTAAAATACGTTTTGTTCTGGCTCTTGAATGCACATCACATGCAAGCACTGTTTTTGTATAGTCTAAAATGGTTTCTGCTTTATTAGAGAAAATAAATTCAATTTCTGTGTTAAATTCAGCCGCAATGGACTTGTAGTATTCAATATAATCAATACCTGTAAATGCATGTTTGTTATATCCGAAATGATGACGGAAAACTTCTTCAGTTAAGACATCCGTCCATGGATTAATCCCTTTTTCATCTAACATATCAAGATCTACGAGGTGATTTCCAACTTCGTCTGCAGGATAGCTAAGCATCATAATGATTTTTTTAGCCCCTTTTGCAATTCCACGAAGGCAGTTCCCGAAACGGTTACGGCTTAAAATTGGGAAAATGACACCGATTGTATCATCGCCAAATTTTGCTTCAATGTCTTTTGCAACATGGTCGATTGTAACGTAGTTTCCTTGTGCACGTGCAACGATGGATTCTGTAATGGCAACAATATCTTTATCTTGAATTGTTAATCCTTCAACTTCAGCTGCTGTTAATACACTATCGACAACAATTTGATCGATTTGGTCACCTTCATTAATAATTGGGCAACGAAGACCTCTTGCTACTGTTCCTACTACTCGCTCCACGTTCATTCTCTCCTTATAACGTCCAAATTTTACTTACAGTATAACTGTTCTACTTGTAATATACACTATAAAAGTGATATAAGTAAAATTAATATATCAAATAAGAGGTATAAGGTGTGATTATATGGTAAGCAAGCTAGATTTGTATAAAGTGTTTTGTGAAGTAGGGGAGAGTAAAAGTTTTTCACAAGCAGCTAAAGCATTATATATGACACAACCAGCTGTTAGCCAAGCAATTCGGCAACTTGAAACAGAGCTCGACATTCGTCTGTTTCACCGAAGTCCCAAAGGGGTGATGTTAACGGATGAGGGAAAACATTTATTTGAATATGCAAGTTCCGCACTAAATTTACTCCAAGCAGGCGAGGAAAAGATGGCTGAGTTTAAAAGTTTAACTGCTGGAGAATTAAAAATAGGGGTTGGAGATACCATTTCACGCCATTTCCTATTGCCCTATTTAGAACGGTTTTACAATCGATACCCAGGCGTAAAAATGAAAATTGAAAATGGGACAACTTCTGAACTCATTACATTTTTAAAAGCAGGGGAGGTGGATATTGTCGTCTGTAACTTTCCATTAGAAGATCCCGCTTTAACATTAACACCTTTTATCGATGTTCATGACGTATTCGTCTGTGGCGAAAAATACAAACATATTCTCGATAGTCCAATTGAGTTTGAGGAATTAATGAAATACCCGCTCATTTTTCTGGAACCAAAATCAAATTCAAGACGGTATGTGGAACAATTTATATTATCAAAAGGTGTTCAAATAGCTCCTGAATTTGAATTAGGATCACATGATTTGTTATTAGAATTTGCACATATTAACTTAGGGATTGCTTGTGTAACGAAAGAGTTCTCTCAACACTATTTATCATCCGGAGTATTGCAAGAACTGACATTAGCACATCCAATTCCTAAACGAGAAATTGGCGTATGTCATTTAAGCAGTGTCCCTTTATCATTAGCAGCGACACGCTTTGTTGAAATGGTTGAACAATATTAATGACTCAGAAATGAAGGACAATGGCGCAAGTCGTTATTGTAAAAAAGGAACATGCATTGCTTGAAGGCGTGTATAAATGTTTCACGTGAAACAAAATCCAACAAAAAAGTTGAGTGTTCGATTCATTTCGACACTCAACTTTTTCTTATTGCTGTGCTAAGTTTTCTGCGTGTAAGATACGGAAACCATTTTGCTCAAGTTTATTTTTAATATTTTCAATTTCAGCTTCAGATTTTCCACGTTCTAACGTAATAACGACACGTCTTGCAACAACAGAACCATTATCGAGGGTAAATAATCCTTCGATATTTTCACCACGTAAAACTTTTGTTAGCTTTTCAATCATTCCTTTTGCTTCAATTGAAGATAAGGTTAAGCTAATACCACCCGTATGTACGCCAAACGCATCTTCTAGTACACTTTCAACTTTATTATGCGTTAAAATCCCTGTTAGCTTACCGTTTTCTACAACGCTAATGAACGGCAATGCTTTAATTTGAACGAGTGCTTTTAAAAATGGTGAGTGTGGTGTAATATACGTTTCCGTATGTGATAATAAATGATCAATGGATGTTTTATTCGCGCCATCTTTTTCATACAGATCTTCCATTAAATGAACTTTATAGATCATTCCTTTATAATTTCCTGCATCATCGACGACAGGAATACAGCGATAGCCACTTTCTTTGAGAAGGGCGTAGACGTCTTTTACACTTTTCTCATTGTTTACTACTGTGACGTCATTTAATTCTACATATAAATCTCGAACGAACATATTCATTCCTCCTATCATTATCTAAATTTTTAGACTATATATAGTATACCATGAAATGGGAATTTGTCCTTTAATAAATAAAAAACTGCGAAAGGAATTCCTTTCGCAGAGTGGTGATCAGAGTAATTGCATTGTTGTAATGCACGTGTTATCGCCTTCGAATGTAGAAATAGTTGATTCGACAACTTTATCGTCTTTTTGAATTTTGACTGCAAATTCTTGGTCACGTGGTAACCATAAGTCGATAAACCCATTTTCTAATGACGTCATTTTTTCATCGACAATTTTCTTTCCTTTTTCATCTGTAATTTGGACGTCAAATACTTCTTCAACGAGTTCGCCTTGGCAGCCTGTTAAACTATGAACTGCACATTCATGCGTTTTTGTTTCAAATGGTGCGATGGATACAAAAAACTCATCTGCTGGTAAATCATATGTCTCTTTTGTAACGCCATCTTCTTGAACAATTAATTCATGAGATGTAATCGATGCATTGACCGTTTCATCAAAAGAGCCAACGCTATATTCATGTACTTGTTTTTTGATGTCTTTATTGTCTGGATCTTTGCTTGAATCGCTATTACATGCAACTAAAAAGATTGCGAGTAATGCGATGACTAGTGTTAATGCTTGTTTTTTCATGTCTTCCACTCCTATATTATGAAGTTGTATTGATAAAGCACGCCATTGTCATTTATCTTATCACAAAATCCTTTAATAGCTGCAAAGTTAACGGAACTGTCAAAGTTTTTTATTTGAAATGTTTGAAAAAATGAAAACCAAAAGTAAATAGATGATAGAATGGTGTATTGGGAGGGAATGCCGTGGAGTATTTAACGATGGGTTCATTATTAGACGTTATGGGAGAATTGTTTTCAGATGAGATTTCGATTGCGGTTACAAATACGGAATCGTATATTTATTACCGTCCGAGTAAAAGAATTGATTTGAAAATTACAGCCGGAGATGCATTAAAAGAAGGGACACTTGCGTATAAAGCCATTGTCCAACGCCAAAAAGTATCGGAGTTTATACATCGTGATGTGTTTGGTATTCCGTATCATGGAATGGCTGTTCCTTATGAAAATAATGGTGAAATAGCAGGTTCTGTATTGGCAATTTATCCAGCATATACAGATGGAAAGTCGGTTGTTACAGTACGAACATTGGATGGTTGGAAGCCTCTTCCTTTCCAAGACGTTACGTATATCGAAGTGAAGGACCGTAAAACATATGTCGTGTCAAAAGATGTAACAGGAACACATAAAAATACATTACAAGCATTTGAATACATATTACCAAGAGAATTATTTATCAGATGCCATCGCTCATTTATCGTCAATGTGCATCATATAGAAGAAATCTTTCCAGATACGCACTCAACTTTCACATTAGCGATGACAGATGGGACGAAGATTCCAGTCAGTCAATCATATGCAAGTTACTTCAGAAAATTGCTTGGGTTTTAAAATTGCTGTTTTAACAGTCGTTTTTAGTGCTTTAGCGTACTTATTGCTCGTTCTATTCAAAAATCTCCTTGGTTGTAAGCCCTTACATTATAATTGACTAAAAGTTTCGAAAAAGGAGAGGGTTATGATGAACAAGGGAATGGAACGAATTCGTCATACACGATTACAAACAGCCGTGACGTCGGCGGAAGAAGCTGCGTCTTGGATTCAGGATGGTATGACATTGGGGTTAAGTGGATTTACGAGAGCAGGAGATGCAAAGGCTGTGCCACTAGCATTAGTCGATCGTGCAGCAACTGAATCGTTTAAAGTGAATGTTTTTACAGGGGCATCACTCGGTTCAGATATTGATCGATTATTTGCAGAAGCAGGCATTGTGCATAAACGCTTACCTTTCCAGGCTGAACCGGCAATGCGCCAAAAAATTAATAGTGGAGAGCATTTATTTATCGACCAACATTTATCGCATACGGCAGAAATGATTCGCGCGAATGTATTAGCGCCAATCGATTTTGCAATTATCGAAGGAGTTGGAATTACAGAGGATGGCATGCTGATTCCGTCAACTTCAGTAGGGAATTCATTGGCATTTGCACAACATGCAGAGTCGATTATTGTTGAAATTAATACAGCACAGCCTGTTGAATTAGAAGGGCTCCATGATTTATATGATGTCAATAAGCAAGGAGAACGTGACCCAATTCCGCTGACAAAATCAGATGACCGCATTGGGACGATTGGCATTCCATTAGACGTATCAAAAGTAAAAGGCATTGTGTTTACACATCAAGAAGATTCACCATCGACTATCGTTGCGCCGGATGAAGAGACAGAAGTGATGGCGGAACATTTATTAACATTTTTACGTGCTGAAATTGCAGCAGGTCGTTTAACTGAAAAACTAGCTCCGTTACAATCAGGGATTGGTTCCGTTGCGAATGCAGTTTTACATGGTATGGTTCAGTCAGAGTTCGAAGATTTAGAAGTATACTCTGAAGTGTTGCAAGATGCAGTTTTTGATTTAATTGATGCTGGAAAAGTAAACTTTGCATCATGTGCATCGATTACTTTATCAGAAGAGAAAATGAAAGAAGTATTCGGAAATTTCGATCGTTACCGCGATAAAATTGTGATGCGTCCGCAGGAAATGTCAAACCATCCAGAAATTATTCGCCGTTTAGGATTAATTTCGATTAATACAGCATTAGAGTTAGATATTTATGGAAATGTGAATTCTACACATGTATCTGGAACGAAAATGATGAATGGTATTGGTGGCTCAGGAGACTTTGCACGAAATGCACGCTTAGCGATTTTTGTAACAAAGTCGATTGCAAAAGATGGGAAAATCTCAAGTGTCGTACCATTTGTGCCTCATGTTGATCATACTGAACATGATGTAGATGTGATCGTGACGGAACAAGGTTATGCAGATTTACGTGGTTTAGCACCCCGCGAGCGTGTCGAATTAATTATCGAAAACTGTGCGCATCCGATGTATCGTGAACAATTACGTGAGTATTATAACGAAGCATTAGAGCGAGGCGGCCAAACACCACATGTGTTAGAAAAAGCATTTTCATGGCATACGAATTTAGCACAGCATGGAACAATGCTCCAACGAGTACCGGAACTTGTATAAATAAAACCGAGAGAGGACTGTTTAGAAAGTCAGTGAAGTAGACTTTCTAAACAGTTTTTTGATTTAACGGTTAGAGTAGCTTGTGCAATGGCTAAAAGAGTATCTTCAATGGCTAAAGAAAGCACTCCAATGCCCCAAATTACTGCTTCAATGCCAACTCGTAAGTGTGCAATGCGGAATAGGAGTGCAATGGCTAAAAGAGTATCTCCAATGCCTAAAGAAAGCAATTCAATGCCCCAAATTTCTGCTTCAATGCCAACTCGCAAGTGCGCAATGCTCACTATAAGCAGTGCAATGCCGATTTCGAGTGCAATGGCTAAAAAAGTATTGCCAATGCCTAAAGAAAGCAATTCAATGCCCCAAATTTCTGCTTTAATGCCAACTCGCAAGTGCGCAATGCTCACTATAAGCAGCGCAATGTCGAATAGAAGTGCAATGGCTAAAAAAGTATCTCCAATGTCCAAAGAAAGCAAATCAATGCCCCAAATTTCTGCTTCAATGCCAACTCGTAAGTGCGCAATGCCCACTATAAGCAGTGCAATGCCGAATAAAGGTGCAATGGCTAAAAAAGTATCTCCAATGCCTAAAGAAAGCACTCCAATGCCCACTATAAGCATGGTTTTGATTTTGCGTTGGGACATGTTATCTGCCAAAATGAATGTATAAGAGATGAAGAAGAGAGGAGAACTGTAGATGACCGTCGCGCTGTTTATGATGATTGTGCTGTGCGCTTCCATTTTACAAACGAGTACAGGTTTTGGTTTTTCGATTATGGCGACGCCTTTTCTACTCCTGATATTCGAGCCAAATGAAGCTATTCAAATTAACTTAATCGCTTCATTGATGATTTCATTAGCATTAATTTCAACCATTAAAAAAGATGTGGACACAGGGATATTAAAACGATTTATTATTGGAAGTGTGCCTGGACTAGGGGTAGGGATCCTAATTTTTTTATGGGCAGATGCGCGTCAATTAAAACTTGCAATTGGGCTATTAATGCTTTTATTTACCATTTTGCTAATTGCGAATCGACGTATTACACGCTCCACCCGTAAAGATGTCGTCGTTGGTGGGCTCTCAGGAGCATTTACGACAGGGATTGGTATGCCGGGACCGCCATTGTTGATTTATTTTGCTGGATCAGCGACGTCAAAAGAAGTGTTACGTGCAACGACATTGACATTTTACTTATATATTTATGCAGTGAGTTTAGTCATTCAAGTGGTATTTGCCGGAACAACAAAAACGACATGGCTTGCAAGTGTAGGTGCACTGCCACTTATTGCTGCTGGATTATGGATCGGTCAAAGAATGTTTGATAAAATTTCCCCGAAAGGGTTTCAAGCATTTATTTATATCATTTTGCTTGTGACCGCCGTCACATTATTTATATCCGCATAAAAAACGCTATAATTGTCTCACAATCTATACCATGATGGAAAGATGACGTCCCATAATATCATAAGAATAGGTTATACAAAGCCGTATGCTTAATAGGTTTTTCCGAATCTGTATATAAAAAACGCTTGCAAAATGGCACCAAACCATTTATGCAAGCGATTTTTTGTTATGATCGTTTTGGTTCGTAGTTTAACAATTTAAACATCGTTTTTAATTCATCATCTGTTAAATCACGCCATTGTCCAATGGGTAAATCGCCGAGGTGAATGTTTAAAATCCGCGTACGTTGTAGCGTCTGTACGTGATAACCAAGTGCTGAACACATGCGGCGAATTTGACGATTCAGTCCTTGTGTTAATGTAATATTGAATTTTCGTGCACCAAGTTGACGGACTTTACATGGCTTCGTTGTCGTACCTAAAATGTGAACGCCTGATTCCATTTGCCGAATAAAGTCTTTCGTGATTGGCTTATCAACTGTGACGATATATTCTTTTTCATGTCCATGTTCTTCACGTAAAATTTCATTGACGATATCGCCATCATTCGTTAATAGTAATAACCCATTTGAATCTTTATCGAGACGCCCAATATGGAATATCCGTAAAGGGTGATTGACGAAATCAACGACATTACCTTCAATATGGCGCTCTGTTGTGCTGGTAATGCCGACAGGTTTATTGAGTACGATATACACTAGTTCAGACTCTGTTTGGACGAGTTGACCATCAGCACGTACTTCGTCTCCTTCTTCTACACGACTTCCTAATTGAGCAACTTCTCCGTTAATCGTAATTCGACCTGCTTCAATCCATTGATCCGCCCCGCGACGGGAAACAATCCCAGCAGAACTTAAAAATTTATTAATTCTCATTTATGTCACCCTATCTACGCATAATCTGTCTATATTATTTTACCACTTTTCATAAAAACATGAATGAATGGTGGTTTGAAAGACATAACAAGAAGACTGATTCATTCATTTTCATAATAAACACTGTAGAATTGCTTGTTTTCAATGATATCCTAACAAAGTTGAAAAATTTGATTTATGTTCCTTTACTATCTTGTGAAATGGTAGTAAAGTTGTCATGGATATCAATGAAACTTATTCATACGCTAATACGTATTGAACATAGAAGGAGCTGAGTGACGTGCATATTGAAAGTTTTTGTCGAGAAGTTGAAATGACATTTGAACAAGTAAAGTCATTAGCTGGATGGGCTGTTGAAAAGGATGTTGTATTAACGATTACTTCGTATTACGTCACTTCGGAACGCGAGTTTGACGCGGAAAGTTTTAGCCGAGCAATGTCGGCGATTAAAGAAAGAACAGGTTGGTTTTCACCTTTACGCGGAAACTTATTGCCGATGATCGTTGCATTTTTAGACCGTCCTCATACAAATGTTGAGGAAGAAGTCGAACATTTATTTGAAAAACAACAAGTTTTACGTTCTGTCGGCTTCAGAAATACAATTCATTCCTATTTAGCGGCATTGCTTATGTCAGATGATCCTGATGTATATGAATTTGAAGCACGTGCTGCTAAAGCATTGTATGCTGAAATGAAAAAACGACATTATTTTTTAACATCTGATGATGATTATGCATATGCTTTATTGCTGGGCAATCGAGGATTTAACCCAGAATCCCAAGCGAAGATGATGCACAAATATTATAAAGCATTACGTGGAAAAGGCTTTAAAGGCGGCAATGAATTACAATGGATGTCGCAAGTGTTGACGTATATTGACGTGGATTTCAATGAGCAAAATGTTGTACGTGCGAAGGAAATTGTTGAGCTATTAAAAGCACAAATGAAAGTGCGCCAAATTCATTATCCAATGATCGGATTTTTAACAGTATTTGGTGTGACAAATGAACAAATCGAAGACATTATTCGATTAACGAAAGCGTTGCTTGAATCACCCATTTTAAAGTGGAGAAAAGAAATGGCGTTATCCATTGCGATTAGCTGGGTACTACATGAAATTATTGAAGGAAAGAAAACGATTAGTATAAGTCTTGCTACATCTGTAGAATTAATTTTACAAGCGCAACAAGCAATTATGGCAGCTTCAATTGCAGCAATGGCGGCAACAACATCAACCAATTCAGCGAATTAATGAAAGGGCTAGAGTGGAACGACACGCTAGTCTTTTTTAAGTACGAGATCGGGAAGCCCGTACCAGCATTACTTGTCGTATTCGACTTGGTGAATGTATCGTATCTACTTTCGCTACTGACGTCATTGCTACCATGTGTAGGAGATTTTTAGCCAACGATTTTATGAGTGTCACGACACCTATTACCATTACATCGAATATCAAGAGAATGATTTTTTCTTTCAGCAGCCGTTGAGAAAATATGATACGTTAATAAGAGCAATTGGATGAAAGTGAAAGGGAAGTGAAAACAATGAATACACGTCCACAACGACTACAAAAAGGAGATACAGTTGGGATTGTTTCGCCATCAAGTCCTCCTGACCGTCAGAACTTAGAGAATTCCTTGGCTTTTTTAGAGCTATTAGGACTCAAGTGGAAATTTGCAACACATGCAAAAAATATTCATGGCTACTTAGCGGGTACTGATGATGAACGACTTGCTGACTTAGAAGAGATGTTCCAAGACCCGGAAGTGAAAGCAATCATTTGCTCAAGTGGTGGTTATGGTGCAGGTCGGATTACAGATCGCTTAGACATGACATTAGTGGAAGAGCATCCTAAAATTTTTTGGGGATTCAGTGATATTACTTTTTTACATACAGCGATTCGACAATATACGAACCTCGTTACATTCCACGGTCCGATGCTAGGCCCAAATGTTGGGGCGGATACATTTGAAGCATTGTCAGGAAAAATGTTTCAACAATTATTTGAACCGATGGAGTTGCATTACACGGAAGCGATTTCACCTTTAACAGCGCTTACTTCAGGCATTGCACGAGGGGAAATTGTAGGTGGGAATTTATCCATTTTGGCAAGAACGATTGGAACGAAATATGAAATTGATACGAAAGATAAAATTTTGTTAATTGAAGCGATTGGCGAAGAGCCAGCACGTATTGATGGGTTGTTAAATCAATTACGAATGGCACGTAAATTAGAACATGTTGCAGGTGTTGTTATTGGCGACTTTGCTCGTACAGAAACGTCGAGAAAATGGACGCTTACATTGGATGAAGTGTTGGACGATTATTTTGCAACAGCGAATTATCCAGTCGTCAAAGGGTTTAAAATTGGTCATTGTGAACCACATTTTGCGATTCCGTTAGGTGTGGAAGCGCTGTTAAATGCAGATGAAAAAACGTTAACGATTTTACCTGGAGTAGAATAAAGCGTATATAGTAAATGAATAAAAGCGAGTCTCCATAATTAGAGACTCGCTTTTTTGCTATGAAAAATTGTGGATTATTTTTTAAAGCCAGAAGAAATGATTGAGTATTTGAAGAGGAAGGGGGGAGTAACATGATTAAGTTTAGAAATGTTGATAAAAAATATGGCAGAAAGGAAGCACTGCATGATTTTTCATTGTCGTTTCCAATTGGGAAAGTCATCGGGATTATTGGTGAGAATGGTAGCGGAAAAACAACATTATTAAAGCTTATTTCAGGGTTAATTTCACCAAACAAAGGGACGATCACATTTGATGACGAAGATATTATTACGAGAAGAATTGCACATGAAGTAGCTTATATGCCTGATGTGGATCAGTTTTTTTCTTATTTTACGGTTGAACAATTATTTGCGTATTATGATTCGCAGTTTGAAGATTTTCAAATGGTGAAAGCAAAGGAGCTCGCACAGTTTTTACATGTTCCGCTTGATGCAAGGATGGACGATTTGTCAAAAGGAAATCGAGGACGTGCGAAGATTGCAGCAACATTAGGGCGTGATGCTATGTATTATGTGCTCGATGAACCTTTTTCAGGACTAGACCCGATGGTTCGTGCAGATATTGCTAAAGGATTAATTCAATTTACGGATATTGAACGTCAAACGGTGATTTTATCAACGCATGAAATAAAAGAAATGGAACCTTTGCTTGACGAGGTCGTAGTATTACAAGGTGGAAAAAAGATTGCACATGAAAAAGTAGATAACATCCGAGATGAATATGGTGTTGATACAACAAGTTGGATGGTATCACTATTTCAGAAGGGGGAGAGAGTATGAGTGAACAACCGGTCGTTGAGTTGCGACATTTAACGAAAGTGATTGGGAAAAAGAAGATTATTGATGATTTAAATTTATCTCTATATCCAGGTCAAATTACTGGATTTTTAGGACCGAATGGCGCAGGAAAAACTACAACGATTCGAATGATGGTAGGTTTGATGAAACCGACGAGTGGTGACGTCATTATTGATGGTGTCGGCTTACATGAAAGTTTTGAGGAAGCTTTAGGGAAAGTAGGCGTTATTGTAGAAAACCCGGAAATGTATCCCTATATGTCTGGATATAAAAACTTGGTACATTTTGCGCGGATGCATAAAAATGTCACCAAAGAGCGCATTGATGAAATTGTTGCCCAAGTTGGGATGGAAAAACGTATTCATGAAAAAGTGTCCACCTATTCATTAGGAATGCGTCAACGTTTAGGATTGGCACAGGCTTTATTGCATAAACCAAAATTTTTAATCTTAGATGAGCCGACGAACGGTTTAGATCCAGCAGGTATACGAGAATTTCGACTTTATTTAAGAAGTATTGCTGAACAAGAGGGCGTATCGATCTTCGTATCGAGCCATATGCTTTCTGAAATCGAGTTGATGTGTGATCGAATTGCCGTTATTCAAAACGGGAAATTATTAAATGTGGAAGAAGTAGAAGCTACACAAGAGACATTTTATTATGTGGAAGCATCCCCAATCCCACAACTACAAGAAATAGACTTATTAGTAGATCGAAAAGTAGAACCATTCAATGAAGGCCTACTTGTTCAAATTGAAAAGGCGGAAGTTCCGACATTTGTGCAACAACTTGTTGCAGCCGAAGTCAATTTGTATACGATTCGACCACACACGAAAACATTAGAGGATCAATTTATCGAGTTAACAGGAGGTGGCCAAATTGCTGAATCTCATACAAAATGAATGGATGAAAATCTGGCAGAAAAAGAGTAGCTGGATCACAATTATTGTGTTTATCGCAATTATTGCGGGTATGCTGACATTGGTAAAAGTGGCAGAAAATACATTTATGAGTGATGAAACCATTGCTGAAGATGAAAAGCAACTACAAGAAATAGAAGCGCAATTAGCCGACCCATCGTTAACGGAAGCAGAACGTGAAGACTTAGAAGTTGAACAAGAGATGATGATGGTATCCATCGAGTCAAGTGAACCATCTACGCGAGAAGGAATGGTTATTGAAACGTATGGTATGATGGCGCTCGTCACATTAATGACGATTATTGTTTCTTCAGGAATTGTTTCTGCAGAATTTTCACAAGGAACGATTAAAATGTTGCTTGCACGACCAGTGAAGCGTTGGAAAATTTTATTATCAAAGTATATCACAGTTCTTTTATACAGTTTGCTGCTAACGGTCATATTATTTGTCGTGACATACATTACGTCATCCATTTTATTCCCAAAAGTACTTGAAGATACCGTTACATTTTCAGGTGGCGAAGTGGCGGCAAATAAAGTTTTAGGGAAAGCACTTTATATGATGTTTTTAGGTTGGATAAATACGGTTGTAATATCGACATTAGCGTTTATGATTGGAACGATTTTCCGTTCTACATCGCTAGCAATCGGGATTTCGATTTTCCTTTATTTCACAGGAAATACAATCGTCTTGTTTTTAACAAAATATGATTTTGCGAAATATATTTTGTTTGCCAATACAGATTTAACGCAGTATGAAACAGGATATGTGTTAATCGACGGTTTATCGATGTCATTTTCAGCAACTGTCATAGCTGTTTACGCAGTCTTATTTTTACTGCTAAGCTTTTTATCATTTATAAAGCGTGATGTTGCTGCGTAATCGTTAATCAATTAAAAAGATGCACGTTTAGCGAATTTCTCGTTAAACGTGCATCTTTTTTCATTTCATTGAAAATTATTGGTTGTCGCTGCTGAACGTACGGACTAATCCTGCAATTGTACCTAGTCCAACAAAAGCAAATAATGTAAACATAATGTATAAGAACCACATGAAGCGTTCACTCCTTTTTCAGACGATCCATCATTTTGCTTCTATTATATCATTAGAGCAGATTCCGGGCAATGCAAGAACGAAGAAGATCTGTTGCTGCCATTAGTCTGTCACAATTACGGTATCAAATGGGAGTTCTTTTTCATTCATATAGG
>DATGUZ010000086.1:0-22797 GCA_035300865.1 Sporosarcina sp. | reverse complement strand
GGGGGATAAAAATGAATCAAACTTTGCCTTTTTCAAAGGTTTTTGTCATAGGACTTATGCTGTTTGCGATGTTTTTAGGGGCTGGAAATGTTATTTTTGCACCGATGGTTGGGCAAGAAGCAGGAACGAATACGTGGATTGCAATGGGAGGCTTTTTAATTTCAGGGGTAGGTCTTGTATTATTGGCAATCATTGCGTTAACGAAAGGCGGCGGCACGGTTGAAAAATTAGCGAGTCGTGTTAGTCCGTTGTTTGCGGTTGTATTTTCAGTATTATTATTTTTAACATTAGGTCCAATTTATGTGATTCCGAGAACGACATCAGTTGTGTATGAAATCGGTATTCATCCGATTTTCAATATGTCCAGTGATGGGAAATGGGTGCTGCTCATTTTCTCAACAATATTCATTGTGTTAACCATTGCACTTTGCTGGAATACGACAAAATTTGTAGATCGTTTAGGGAAAATCATTACACCAATTTTTGGTATTCTATTGATTATTATTGTCGTAAAGTCCCTTATCACACCGATGGGAAGTATTGGTGCACCTCAAGAACATTATACGACAGGTATGTTTTTGAAAGGATTTACGGAAGGATATTACACGATGGATGTGCTTGCAGCATTTGTCTTTGGTGGAATTTTTATCAAATCAATTAGTAGTTTAGGGATTCGTTCGGAAAAAGAAGTGTCTTCTTTATTTATTAAAGCGGGCATGATTACGATTATCGGGCTTGTATTATTGCAGTTGTCGATGGCGTGGATTGGTGCTTCAAGTGTTGATGCAATTGGTTTCAAATCAAATGGAGGAGAAGTACTTGCAGCAAGTTCAATCGCATTGTTCGGACAAATTGGGATTTATATGATTGGTACAGTTATTTTCTTAACAGGTATTACAACGAATGTTGCGTGTTTATCGGCCGTTTCAGAGTACTTCGAACGAATTGTACCAGCTGTTTCCTACAAAGCGTGGCTCCTTATTTTCGCGGCGATGAGTTTAGTGATTACAAACTTCGGTTTAACGAAAATTTTAGCGATGGCTTCTCCAATCTTATTATTATTGTACCCACTAGCGATTGCACTCATTGCACTTGTATTACTAGATTCATTATTTAAAGGGGCGCGTGCAGTGTATGTCGGTACAATCATTGGAGTGGGGATTGTTGCAGTTTTAGATGCGTTAAAAGATGCCAATCTTCTCGTTGCTGAAATTAATGAAACATTCCAGTTCATTCCGTTATTTGAAAATGGAGCGGGGTGGATTGTGACAGGGCTAATTGGGGCAATGATTGGTCTTGTCGTTGGAAAGTTCACTAATCAATCTGCAACTGCGACGAGTCCGACACAGTCATAAAACCTTTCAGAAGAAGTGGCAATAGCCGCTTCTTTTTTTGGATAGCGTTTGTAGAAGAATTGGTTTTTAAGTTTTATATGATTTTTGTGAAGAAAAGACAACTAAAAGGACACGCTTTTCGTTGTCTTTGGGCATTATACTTATGCAGGCACAATTCTCAATACTACTAAAATTGTATAAATTATTATTTTCAGAAAAGAAAACCATAGTAATGCTAGTATAATCCACAAAGAGACCTTCTTAGGATTTTTAACGAGTAAAGGGGTTAATGTTAAGGATCCAATTAATGGGATTATAATGTACAGATGTGAAGTAAATAAAACATATTGTTAACTTGCGAAAGACCAGACGATTAAAAAGATGCTCATTATACCCCAAAGAACGGCGCCTCCAATCCACCAAATAACTGGTTTAACGGTATGTTCCATTTCCTCTATCTGGTCGCTTTTATCCATTGCGACAGCAACCTTATTTTCCATCCTTTTTTTCATTGAAATAAGCGTCATAAATCCTGTTGCGACAAAGCCGATTGTTAGCCAATGTAATAATATCATGTTAATCTCCTCCAATATGATCAATCGATTTAGTTGACGATATTTATGAAAGATACGAATGTCGAAAGAAGTGGTTTCAAGAATCGCTTAGTTTAAGTATGATTGTGTGCATGTTAGCAGGAGGTGTCTTTGCCCGCACGCCACATATCGATTGTTTGATGGATAAATTGTTCTAGTCCTGTCTGTTCCATTTTAATCGATTTTTTTATGCGAATGCAGCCTTTTCCATAATTGTAGCCTTCTAATAGCATGTTTGCATTGTCTATTTTATCGATTGTTCCTACATAAAGGCTAACATAATGTTTTTGTGCATTTAATGCAAAGATATACTGGTCTTCTTTACCATAATTCAACATCTTATAGCGAATAATTTCTTCTAATTCGGGCGCATAGCTTAAAATCATTTGTCGAATCAAAAGAAGTTTTTCTTTTCGCCAGTCTTCTTCAAGTAATTCTAAATATTCTTCGGGGTTATTTGCATCATATTGCATGTTGTCTAATCACTCCTATATGTTATTTCTTATAGAAAAGTCTTTAGTCGTACTAATCAATCGTTCATGCTGAAAATTGCGTATCAGCTCATATTATTTATTGTAGCGGGAATATTTTACATAATATGGTTGTTTGTTGGGTCCTAGAGAAAAGTTAAAATTGCACACTAAATCCTTTGAATTTATGAATACCGGTGCCGAATTTGACTAGTTGATGTTCTTTCAAATACGTAACAGCTTTTTTTACTTCTTCCAAAATGGCTGGTTCGAGACCTAATGTATTATGAGAACCATAAATCATTGTTACATTTTCTATTTCAGTTATTCGTTCAAGTGAGTCGACTAAATCAACAGGGCTTGTTGAGGGATAAAAGGCAAATATCGGAGTCTCATCATACAATAAATCTCCTGTAAATAAGTAACCAGTTGTTTCGTCAAAGATACAAATATGACCGGGGGAATGACCTGGCGTATGATAGATTGTCAATTTTCTATTGCCGATTTGAATGATTTCTTCATCTACTACAAGTTTTGTTGGTTTTCCTTGATACGGTGTATACGTTTCAGGATGAAAAGTTTCTGGCGTAGGTTTTGTAATATCTCTCGCAATATCCATTCTTATTTGCTCAATAGGCAGTCCTTTAATGCCGTTTATGAGCCAATCTGAATCTTGTTCGTGAACATAGATGGTCTCAAATTCATCATGGTTTCCAATATGGTCTGTGTGAACATGCGTGGTGATCACGATAATAGGTAAATCTGTGAGCTGATCTGTCATTCTTTTTATACTATCAATGCCAAGCCCTGTATCAATCAACACTGCCTGTTCATCTCCGATTAATAAAAAAGAATGTACTTTCTCCCAATGACCATACTCGCTAATTGCAAAGGTTGTTTGATCTATTTCCTGAATTGTGAACCACGGGTCCTTCATCATTTTATCGCCTCTTTTCGCTAACATCTGATTCTCTTCATATGATAACAGAAAAATCTGAAGAATACTCGAATCGTAAAAAATGTTTTTCAACCTAAAAAAGACGATGGATTGTTGTGAAGAGGGATTCTCTCACTCAAGATCGCATCGTCTTTTTAAGGGTTGCTATTTACCAGGCTGAAGCGTAAAAGCCTTCATCTTTATTGAAATGCATTTTGACACCAGCGGAGACGCCGTCGATGTCGCTATATAAATTTAACCATAAGCGAATGGCAGAGATGACTTTGAGCATGTTAATATCTGTCGTTTTGCCACCGATTGTAATTTCTGCTCCGTATGCTTCCGCTGCTTCGTCATCATAAAATAGTTCAACTTCGATTTCGTCTGGTTGAAGATCTTTTTCGTGTGACATATAAATACAAATGGCATTCACAATGTCTTGTTCTTCGATAATTAATGCTGCCATTTTTGCTCATCTTCTTTCTTCTTTTTTGAGAAGAGCATCGAAATGACTTTTTTAATAATGAGTGCTAAGACGAGAATGGCTAAGATGTTGATCATCATGCCAATAATAGGGCCAAGTGCACCCATATTTGCAAGCAATCCACCAAATAACATCCCTGCAAGTCCACCAAGGAATAAGCCTTTCATCATACCACCAGATGAAGATTTTGCGCCTTTATTTGTTGCGCCTGTATTTGAATCTTTTTGTTTTTCTTTCTCTTTTTTAATATTCGATTGTGTAGGGGTTTTTTGTTTGTCCATGTTAAACCCTTTTTTACCTGTTTTCATCCGTTTTGCTTCTGCCGTTGGTGCATCATTGAAAATGAAATTTCCAACAGGTGAGAAAAGTAACGTAATCGCCAATAAAGAAGCTAAGATTTTTTTCACGATGGTTCCTCCAAATCATATCATTCTACTCTTTTAGTTTACTTGAAAAGCGGGTAATAAGAAAGTAATAACGATATGACAGTTTATTGACGGATTTGTCGGAAATGATGTAAAAAACGTTAGAAATTCCAATTTTATTCGTATAAACTAAAGAGAGGGCAACAATCCGTGTCACCTTATGTGAAGGATGACGAAATCAATTGACAGAGAAAGGGGCAATTATTATAAAAAAGTTATTTGATCTACAAGATGAATTAAAAACATTTCCGCTACCGACATTGGAAAGTACTGCGCATCACTTAATAGAGTGGATTAAGCCGCTTGTGAATGAAAAGCAATTTGAAGAAACTAAGCGTGTTGCAGATGATTTCTTTACAGTAGGTGGTGAAGGAGAGAAGCTACAACAAAAGCTTGAGCAGTTGAAGGAGGAAGCAGAATATAATTGGTTAACACCGTTTTGGGAAGATCATTATTTGAAGTATCGTGGTTCATTGCCAACGGGGATGCATTTTAATATTTTAGTTGACCGCCCTCATTTACCAATTGTGCCAACAACCGCTGAACTTGCGGGGCGAGCGAGTTATTTGGTGGCGGAATATTATCATAAAATCATTGATGAAGAAATCGAGCCGATGTTTTTAAAAGGGACACCTTTGGATATGGGACAATTCAATCATTTTTTCCGTTCTGTTCGCGTACCTCAATTATATCGGGATAGTTTTGTTGTGAGTGAGTTTAGTAAAGAGGAAAATTTTATTGTGTTCATTTATAAAAATGAGATGTATCAAGTGCCTGTAACAAATGAACGTGGTGAAATTTATTGTAGTAGGTATATTGCGGAAGCGATCGATGCAGTGATGGATGATCAGCGTAAAGATGGTGTGAATATTGGGTTATTTACAACCGCTGAACGGGATGAAGCAGCACATATTTATAATGAATTGAAATTAAATCCTGAGAATGAGCAGAATTTGGCGTTACTGGCAGATGCGCTTATTGTGATTTCTGTGGATGAGGATAGTGAAACGTCAGAAGATGCGTTGGAGAACTTAATGTTACATGCGAAAAGTAAGTATTATGATAAGACGATTCAATTGTCGATTACGAAAAGAGGACGTTTTGGTTATAGTATCGAGCATACGGCCGTCGATGGAACGACGATTTTCTCTGTTATCAGTCATATAAATGATGGTTTTAAAGAGGGGTATGTGGAGCGAGCGTATACAGATGAGAAGCCTGTTGCAAAGCCACTAACTTGGCATCTTACGCCTGAAGTTGAGGAACGTTTACAGTTGTTAGAAGAAGTGAATATTGAACGGCGCGAAACGTATTTAATTGAGTCAAGTAAAGTGCAATCTTTTGGAGCGGATGCGATCAAACAATTACGGTTAAGTCCAGATGCTTTTTTCCATATTGCATTACAATTGGCGCAATACCGCACATTTGGCACGTTGAAAAGTGTGTATGAGCCTGTGTCCATTCGACATTATCGTGAAGGACGTACAGAATGTGCACGAGCAACAAGTATGGAAAAATTTGCAGTTGTACAAGCAGTCGAAAATGGTGCGTCTGATGCAGATATTTATCAAGCGATGCAAATAGCAAGTGAAGCGCATGCGAAACGGATTATGGGTTGTCGTAATGGTTTTGGTATTGAGCGACATTTATTTGGCTTAGAGCAAGTTTGCTTACAATATGGTGAGGAGCTTGGGATTGATGAATTGCCTGCGTTGTTTGAGGATGAAGGCGTTGTCACATTACGAACAGATACGATCTCAACAAGTGGGATGGCCTATGATAATGTCCATTCAAGAATTTTCGGTCCAGTTGCAGAGGATGGTTTTGGAATTGCATATATTATTTTAGCAGATTCCATTTCGATTAATTTATCGGCGTATCGTGTGCAAGAAGAGACAGCGCATGCGCTAATGAATCATTTAATCGACGCATTAAAAACGTTAAAAGAACTAGCAGAAAATGTGGTGCAAGAGCGAGTGATTGAGGAGAATTAACACAAATCATAAGTGATGATTTTGAGAAGCATTCGCGCTAATCATGAGATCATTGTGCACAATGAAAAATACCTTTTCTTTCCGGTCGCGGAAGGAAAAGGTGTTTTTGCGTGAAAGTGGGCACACTTTATTTATGCAATAATTTTTGAATGGATTGCAAGGATTCGCGTGCGTTTTGGATGTCCCGCATTGCATGGTGCAAGTATTGGTGTTGTAAGTGTTGCATGGTACGTTGCAAAGAATTGTGAATCATTGTCATTTGTTCCGCGATTTGCTGTTCTTTTGTTGTCATCCATTTCACCTCTTGAATGAACTGTTACGGTTCTTCTATTTCATCTTCAAAAAATAAGACCCATTTAAACGATAACGCATCGGCAAGTTTTTTGGCGACGGGAACGGATGGTGTTTTAGTACCTTGTTCGATATGTGTGTAGTAACTTCTAGAGATTCCCGTTAAGCTTGCAATTTCATCTTGAGTAAAATTCGCTTTTTGACGGCGTTCTTTTAGCCATACTCGTACATTTGACATCGCATTGTTCCTTTCGGTGACATAATTACTTATAGTATACGTTCCTTAAAGTGACAAGTCAATGAGTTGTCATGATTTTAGTTATACTTGTAGGAACATTATATAGACGTTACTTAAAGAAACATATATAGTGAAATTAATATACATAGGGTGGTGTTGGAAATTGGAACAATTTGCTCGACGGTTAAAAGCATGTAGAGAGAGAAAAAAAGCTGAAGATCCCCAATGGACCCAACGCTATGTAGCAGAGCAAATCGGAATGGCTAGAACGACATATACTGCTTATGAAAATGGAACGAAAATGCCGCCAGCAGATACGATTAATCATATTGCAACTTTATTAGATGTCTCGAATGATTACTTGATGGGGAGAACGAATGAGAGAACCCATTATGGGATGAGTGAAACACAAGTTCAACTTGTACCAGTTGTGAGGCGGCTAAATGCGCATGGACATTATGATACGGAAGATGTGGTGAAGTGGTCTCCAGTTGAACGACGCACAAGAAATGATGAAAAGCTTGTTTGGCTGCTCGTGCAAGACAATGAGATGATTCAGGCTGGTATTCGACAAAATAGTCAAGTACTCATTCGTTTTCAATCAATCGTTGAGAGCGGTGATATCGCCGCGATTTCGATTGGATATGACGAGGTTATTGTACGTAAAGTGTATTGTAATGAACAGCAGATCACAGTCGTTCACGATCATGCAAGTGGGACAGATGAAGTGTATCGAAAAGAAGAAGTGACGATTATTGGTAAAGTCTTGCTTGTCCAATCTCCATTTGAACGATGAGCGGACAATGGCGAGTGATGTGAATGAAGTTGCAGTGCATCGTTTGCACAACGGGTGTTGAAGTGGGGATTTGAAAACGTTACATTGTGAATGAAGTGCATTGAATTGGGCATAGGCAGGCTAAATATTAGGCATAGCGGTAGTATAATTGGTCATAGGCAGCCTAATATTGGTCATAGCCTAGTGTTTAGTGGTCGTAGAATTTGATTTAGGCATAGAACGATAAGAATTCGTTATAGCGTGCGTATAATTGGGCATAGCCAGCCTAATATTGGTCATAGCCTAGTGTTTAGTGGTCGTAGAATTTGATTTAGGCATAGAACGATAAGAATTCGTTATAGCTTGCGTATAATTGGGCATAGGCAGCCTAATATTGGTCATAGCCTAATGTTTAGTGGTCGTAGAATTTGATTTAGGCATAGAACGATAAGAATTCGTTATAGCGTGCGTATAATTGGGCGTAGCCAGCCTAATATTGGTCATAGACTAATGTTTAGTGGTCACAGGAATTCCATTAGGCACAACACGAGAACGTTTAGGTATTGCATGCATAAAATTGAGTGTAGTCGCTATAAAATTAGGCATTAAGGACATTTAATTAGATATAGCTGAATAGTATTTTCAACCATAAGCTAATGTTCTCAACATCCTAAACAACGATGATGAAATAGAGACAACTATGAAACGTAAAAAAAATCAGGTTCGGGAAATCACGATTTTCCTGAACCTGATTTTTATATTCAATTACAAAAAGTTCATTTTCTATGACGATTTTAAATGAGATTAGAAGTAGAACATTAAGTTATTGATGTCGTTCATTAATTCGCCGAGGAAGCTATCGGCAATGACCATAAATAAAACGCTATATAAGATTGCTTGAATGACGACGAAAATTAAATATATAAAGTATTTATCGAGTGTAAAGTGTAAGGTTTGAATGTAGCGGTTAACGATAAATGTCGGTTGCACGACAAATGTAACCCCTAATGCAATTGAAATCACAAAGAATCCTATGACAAAAGATTTGAATAAAAATAGTAGTAACGCAATTGCACTCAATCCAATTGTAATCGAGCTATAATTACCAAATTGTTCCACGATTTGTTTAAATGTACGCTTTTCACTACTAAATAATGTTGTTATAAAAATTGCCAATACACTCACTAAAATTAATAAAGCTAAACCAACAGTGATGGAGAAGACGACACCGATAAATGATGGTTTAAGGTAGCTTTGACTATTCACTGCTATAAAAAATGCAATTGCTGTCACTAGTAGGAACACAATGATGTTGATCAACCCAAATGTAAAGTTTGGTGTTGACGATGGTGCTGTCAGTTTCTCAGTGAAAAACTTGAAATAGTGCTTTGAATTTGTTTTTAATTTATCAATTTGTTCATCAGTTAGCGGATTTGCCGATGATTGTTTTGCGCCGCCTTGATGTTGCTGTTGTTGTGACGACTGCTCTGGTGGAGCTTGATGTACAGCCGTTTCAGTTGTGGCAGCTTGTTGTTCAGTTGCTTCTTGTACGGATGTTTGTGATGTTTCGGTTGTTGGAGCTTGTTGCTCGACTAATGCCGTTCCACAATTCCCGCAAAATTTTCCTGCTTCTTGTTCATGTTGACAACTTGGACATACTTTCATTTGAATCCCTCCATATTATTGTTTCTGTTTATCAGTCGTTAAATTATCAATCGACTCGATATAAAACATGCCATTTTCCTCAGATAAGACGTATTTTTTTGTACGTTCATAATATATCGTTCCTTCATCAGCCGAACTGTAGTAAAACGTTTCAAATGATGTAAGTTCGTATTTTCCGTCTTTTTGTTCTTTGACATCTGTCACTTCATTTGTTCGGAAATCATAGTCATAACCTGCGATTGTCGCATGGTCCTCTACAAATTTGCGGTAGTCTTTTTGGATTTTACTATTTGGTTTGAAATAGTCACGAATATAACTGAAATCTAGCGTGTAAATCGCGTCTTCATAATCCGAACGGAAATTGTAAAATACCGATTCTACTTCTTCGCGTTTATTGGCAGCGGCTTTTTCTTGTTCAATATGTTTGAATGAAATATCAAGATTTGTGCTGTCCAAAGTCATTTTTTCAGAGGTTACTTCTTTTCCTTTACCATTTTTAGTGACGAGTTGAATTTCTGTTTTGTCGTCTAAAATGACAGGATATAATTCATAATATCCTGATACCTTTTCTTTTGTTGATTTACCGTTCACATAAAGGATTGCATCGTCTACCTCTGAGTAGATTGAGACGGTTTCGAATTCCCAATCAGGTGAAAAGAGTGCTTGTTGTCCTTCTTCGGCATACAATTCCACAGTCCCTTTATTTTTCAACGGCATTTGATGGCGTTCCATCTCGAATGACCAATCATATGTGCCTGGTATGAACTGTCCGATCTCAATAATTTCGTCATCCTCTTTACTGGTGACGATTTCATCCGCAATGGTAACTGTCATTTCTTTAAAAGGTACTTCAATAGAAGCGTTTAACGGGATGAGAGAGAATGAAATATCATTGTATAAGCCAAATAATATCGGTTTCTTTTCTAAGCGAATAAAATCTGCACCTTCATATGCGATTGGATCAGTCGGAACTTTCTCCTGTAAATTGTCAATTTGATACATTAATTCTGAGCGAAGTGACGGCCAATTCATGTCTTGAACGACGTTGAAAAAGCTGTCAGCAGTGGCGATTGTTCCTTTTGGTACGTTAAAGTGTTCATAGAAAGCTTTTTGATCTTTTTTATGGAATGCGTCATTCATCGCTTCGATTTTTTTCAATGGATCAAAATGATTGGATAAATAAAAGTGCGTTCCGATGAGTGCGATGGCGAACAGTGCAATGATAGAGAGTAAGATTTTCTTTCCTTTTCCCATTGGTTGTTTAGGTTGTGCCGCAACTTGTTCATGATGAATGGTTTGTTTTGGTGATGAAACAATTTGCTCACTTGTAGGAGACGTTTCTTGGTGATGCGGTTGGTCTTTTGAAGTTGTCGATGCTTGTTGGGATTGTTCTGTTTTGGTTCCACAATTCGTACAGAATGCCGCGGTCGGTTCCAAAGGCTTTCCGCATTCTTGACAAAAATTCAAATGATTTCAACTCCTTTTTGATGTAATTAAATAGTAGTATACATGATTATAAAAAGTTGAAAAGTAAGTCTAAAGAGAAATGTTTGTCAATAGGGAAATGAATAATTCGAACTATATATGATGATTATTTATAAACACATAAAGACTGTTTGGCGGTTATTCTTTAAGTTTGTATGAAAATGAACTATAGAATAGATATGCCAATGGTCTCAAGTGTGACCAGCTGCAGTGTCATTATTGCGATGATACTAAGTGCATAATAACGTTCAAGGGTTGCTAGCATCCTTAAAATATCAATAGAAAGACTGCTTATCGTGATCATTCAAAGAAAATCATGTTCATGGATCATTATAGTTTATTATGTTGCTGTTCTAATTATGAAATGACGCGTTGGTATTTACTGATACCTTTTGGGACGAAACCGATTATGACTTTTTACACGAACAGTTTGAACAAGAATAGAAAACAGTATGTGTAATGATTCATTTGAACATTGCCTAGAACATGGTCTAGGCAATGTTGTTTATAATTTTTGATGGTTCGCGCGGTTCCAAACATACATTTCAAGATAAAGCATTACTAAAATAGCAATCATATAGAGTGGCATTAGTAGTTGGCGTGAAAAATAGGGAATGCCATCAGTCATAGAATCGATGAATAAAGTAATCAGGACGGCGATTATGCTAATTGTACCAAAACGGATAAATGCTAATTTGCGAATCGGCGTTACGTCTTTTTTTCGTTCAATGAGAAAGGTGATAAGTGCGAAGACGAATAAAGCGATGCGCGTCACAACTAAAAATTCGTAGCCGTTCCAAAATGTAATTGCGATAAACACAATAAATGCAAGGTTTAAAAGTTTACTAAACGCTAAACTGTTCAAGAATGCGACCTCGTTTCGATAAATGATAGGTAGTGCGAACGTATTGGGATACGCTAAAGAATAACTGATTTTCTCTCGTTTGAAGTGATAGAATGCGCTTATGAATGAAGTTCTCAAGAATGCCGATGATTGAGAACGTGATGGTTCATTTCGATGTAAATGGGCACGCCGTTACCAGTTGGACTTCATTCACAGTATGTGCTAAAAGAATTGTCAAACAACTTTCCTCTCTATCATAGCAAAATTTGGTATGCTATACATATGATTTTTTTTGGAAGGATGAAGGAATTTGAAGTGTATTTCATGGAATGTAAATGGTTTAAGAGCAGCCGTACGAAAAGGATTTTTGGAATATTTCCAGGAAGTAGATGCAGATGTATTTGCCGTACAGGAAATTAAATTGCAAGAAGGGCAAATTGACTTAGCGTTAGAAGGGTATCATCAGTATTGGAATTATGCGGAGAAAAAAGGCTATTCAGGAACAGCGATTTTTACGAAGCAAAAGCCGATTTCCGTTCATTATGGTGTAGGGGAAGAAGCGTCTGAAGCTGAAGGACGCATCATTACGCTAGAGTTTGACGATTATTATTTCGTCAATGTGTATACACCGAATGCGCAAAGGACGCTTGCACGTTTGCCGTATCGATTAGAATGGGAAGAGAAGATGTTTGCCTATTTACAACAATTAGATGAGAAAAAACCAGTTATTTATTGTGGTGATTTAAATGTGGCGCATGCAGAAATTGATATTCGCAATGCGAAGTCGAATAAAGGAAATTCGGGCTTTACGGAAGAAGAGCGGGGGAAAATGACACGTCTTCTTTCTTCAGGATTTACTGATACATTCCGTCATTTTTATCCAGAAACGGAAGGTGCTTACACATGGTGGAGTTATATGGCAAAAGTGCGTGAGCGTAATATTGGCTGGCGAATTGATTATTTCATCACATCAGACAGAATGCTCCCATATGTGACGGGTGCTGCGATTCATGCAAATGTGATGGGCAGTGATCATTGCCCAATTGAATTGGAAGTAGATTTTTCGAAGTAAACATACATATCGTATAGAGAAGTGAAAATCATTGAAATGGGGGAACGACAGATGACGATTCCAACACGTCCGATGCCGTTTATGCGATTAATTTATCAAGAAGTTTTACCAATTGTGCATGAGGAGTTACGTTTTTGGAAAGTACATGCGAAGCGCATTCCGAACGAAGAGTTGCGAAGTCAGGCGCTACAAAGTATTGAGGAAAAAACGTTCCATTGTGAAGGAGGAGCAATTATGGCGTTGCTTGCGCCGCATGAAGTGCGACGAGGGGTGATCCGATTTATCGTCGCTTATCAAACGATTAGTGATTACCTCGATAATTTATGCGATAGAAGTACTTCACTAGATCCTGATGATTTTTCAGCGTTACATGAATCGATGCATCAAGCAATTTTAGTTGGGGCGGAACCGACAAATTATTATCGTTTTCGTGAAGATTGTGATGACGCAGGGTATTTAGCAACACTTATGAAAACATGCCAAGAAGTATTGGCAAAGATGGAAAATTATACAGTGATTAATCCATATTTGGGAACATTATGTGGTCATTATGTAAATTTGCAAGTGCATAAACATGTGCGAAAAGAAGAGCGTGAAGCGCGGTTAATCGCATTATATGAAAGCGCGAAAGACGATTTGCCACCGATGACGTGGTATGAATTTGCAGCTTGTGCAGGTTCTACATTAGGAATTTTTTGTCTCGTTTCATATGCGATGCGGAAAGACTTTGATGGAGCGATTGCAAAACAGTTGTATGAAGGGTATTTCCCCTATATTCAAGGAATTCATATTTTGCTGGATTATTTTATTGACCAACAAGAAGATCTTGAAGAAGGCGATTTAAATTTTTGTTTTTATTATGAAAATGAAGCGGAATTACAAGCACGGTTGTTGTATTTTATTCGCGAAGCGGGAAAATGCGCTGAACAGTTGCCACATTCAACATTCCATCAGTATATCATTCAAGGAATGCTTGGGATTTATTTGTCGGACCGGAAAGTGATGAGGCAACGAAATGTGCAAGCAGTGGCGCGTACTTTAATGAATGAAGCGCGTCATGCGGGGAAGTTTTTTTATTGGAATGGGCGCATGTATCGTTTTGTGCAACAAAAAGTACCATTTATTCGAAAAAAGTTCGTACAAGCTGATTAATTTTTGTATAGCGTCTGCTTCAATGGTTCATTCTATCGATAATGGATCATAGAGGATGTGAATGCAATGCGGTTTTGGTCAATGTTATTTGTTGTCTGTTTAGTGCTTGCTGCGTGTACGAATCGAGATATCGTGACGGATGCATCTGTTGATGAGTCAGCGCTTGGAGAGGCATATGGGTTTACGATGATACAAGTGATGTTTGATACGCAAAGTATGAAACAGGCGCTTGTGAGTCGTTATGAGGAAACGACCGATCAAGTTGAGGCGACATATGAAAATAAAATAGATGGTATTTTTTTGCATGGCAATGATGCTTATGAAAAGTTGGAAGAGATTTTTGGTGAAAGGGAGATTGATGCTGAGATGGATGATACGGATTTGTTGAAAGCTGTGTCGGAAGCGTTTGGGGTGCAGGAATATACGAGTTTGAAAGTGCAAGTGACGTTTCGCGGATATGAGATGAAAGAGTTGATGTTGATGAAGTAGGACACGCGATTGATATAATGAATGAACACGAGTTGTCACGGTGATGTCATATTTTGTTACAATTGGGTGAATTTGTCCGAGTTATCATGGAGAGTGTTCCACATTATATGGTAAACTATTGTAAGATGACTGGACCATATAATGGAGTGAAAACGAATGACAACAATGAACAGAGATCGAGAAGGACGCCCGTTTAAAAAGCGTAATTATAAACCGGCGATAATCATTATTTCAACCGTCTTAATATTGGCGATTGGCGTGTTGGCAGGTATGCCTGGTTATGAAGATTTTGATGCATTTGATGTAACGATTTTACCGCTGTTAAACGCGATTTTTAATACGTTTACGTTTGCATTTTTATTATTTGCGTTGCTTGCGATTATTAAAAAGAATGTGACATTGCATCGTCGTTTAATTTACGCGGCGCTTACGTCAACAACCCTTTTTTTATTTTCATATGTAACGTACCACTTTTTAGCACCGTCAACATCTTTCGGTGGGGAAGGCTGGATTAAAGGATTTTATTACTTTATTTTATTCAGCCATATCGTGCTAGCTGCTGCGATTGTACCGCTTGTATTAACAAGTGTTGCCCGCGCGTGGAATATGGAAGATGAGCGTCACCGCAAAATCGCACGTTGGACAATGCCAATTTGGCTCTACGTTAGCCTAACAGGAGTGCTCGTTTATATTTTAATCTCGCCTTACTACTAAGGCGGGATTTTTTTGTTTGTGGATGAAATGCGATGGGATGAGTCGTGAAGCATGAAGCTGCTCAGGAAGAACGAGCGATTCGTTAAAAATGAAAGGATTTTGGTTGATGAGAGTTCCTTTATTTGGGAATCAAATGACTAGAGAATGAAGTGATTTAATGTGGAGCATGTTCTATTACATGGAAAATCAATGAGTTAGTTGAAAATGAGGCTATTTTTTGGTGGGATATTAGTCGTGAAGAGTATGCCATTATTTGGAATAAAATGATTTGAGAATGAAGTTATTAAGAGTGCAATGTTGCAAGTAGAGGAATGGATTTTTCTACGTTTTATCATCAAACATATATCGGTAAAGGTAACGGCTGAGAAGAAACAGCCGTTTTTTTGATTGGAAAAAAGCAGAATGTAGATTGAGCAGGGGGATTTGTAGGTATACGAAGAAAATTTGTTGATAAGGAAAAAGAATATGTAGATATAGCGAGTAGATTTGTAGGTATTACACGAGGATTTGTAGGTATACGAAGAAAATTTGTTGATATAGAGAAAGAGTTTGTTGAATTCAAAAGTAAATTTTTAGGTAAAATAAATTTTGCAGAAAGCGCATGATATTTTGTAGCGATGAGACGAAAATTGTTGACGTGAGCTGAAGATTTGGAAGAGGAGCGACGTTCAGTTTAGCTATAATTGTCCGTTGATCGGACTAAATGTTATGTTAAGTAAGTTTTAATACGGAATTTACGTAGTATTCATTTATCAAAAAATAACTACTATTAAATTTATATTGTAACATTTAATTTCTACCTCCATTTTATTGTAAATATAAAAAGAATTTTCCGATAATACTTTTATTTCTAAAAACATTATGCTATAGTCATAATTATTGAAGTATACATGAAATATTTAGTTTGTTTTACGTGTTTAGTGTAAAAAGCAAACAGTATACTGAAATTGATTACAGAATAACTATAATTTTAAGAGGGTTTTGTCATGGAAGATATTCATCAAAAGATTAAAGAACTAAGGTTGGAAAGAAAAATGACGTTAAAGGAAGTGAGTGAAGAAACAGGATTATCATTAAGCTTTTTATCACAAATTGAGAGAGGTGCTTCATCTTTATCAATTACTTCTTTAAAAAAGTTGGCAGATGCATTACAGGTCCCAATGATTTATTTCTTTAAAGAGGAAAATGAAGAACACAATTATCACTTGAATCAGAAGGATCAAACATTCTTCAAAATGAACGGTGGGGAACAATTTTACGCAAGATTGTCAGGCGGTTTTCATGATAGAAAACTAGAGCCTATTAAAGTAGTACTTCCTCCATTCATGAAGGAAGAACATAGTTATAGCCATGCTGGTGAAGAATTTTACTATATTTTAGAAGGAGAAGTGATATTTTACTTAGATGGAAACGTTTATCACTTAAATGCAGGTGATACAATTCATTTTCCGTCTGAGTTAAAACATAGTTGGGAAAATCCGAAACATGAAAATGCAGTTATTTTAAGCGTTACGACACCAATTATATTTTAATATCAAAAGGAGTGTATGAAAAGATGAGAGTAGCAACAGATATCGGGGGAACTTTTACAGATCTAGTATATGTAAATGAACAAGGAGAAATTGGTATTGAAAAAAGCAATACTACACCACCTAATTTTGAAAAAGGTGTATTAGACGTAGTTGAAAAAGCAGGTGTTGATAAAGAGAAATTGTCTATGTTTATCCATGGAACAACCGTTATCATTAATGCACTTACTGAAAGAAAAGGGGCGAAAACAGGGCTTATTACAACAGCAGGGTTTCGGGATATATTAGAAATTGCAAGAGGTAATCGTCCTGATTTATTTAATGTGAAATATCAAAAGCCAACTCCGTTTGTTGAACGACATCTTCGCTTGGAAGTAAATGAAAGAATGAATTATAAAGGTGATGTATTAGCAAAATTAAATAGAGAAGAAGTTGAAAAATGTATTGATTATTTCAAAAAAGAAGGTGTCGAAGCAATAGCCGTATCTTACTTACATTCCTATGTGAATGCCTCTCATGAGCAAGAAACAATCGCGATTATTAAGGAGTTATGGCCAGAAGTTCATGTGACTGCATCAAGTGATATTACGCAAGAATGGCGAGAATATGAAAGAACCAATACAGCTGTTCTAAATGCTTATGTACAGCCTGCTGGGACAACTTATATTGATAGGTTAGATAATGAGTTGAAAAAGCAAATTGATATTGAATCAAGATATATTATGCAGTCAAATGGTGGAACAACAAAGTTTGAGAATGCTAAAGAAGCACCAATTAATATGGTAGAGTCAGGTCCTGTCGCTGGCATATTCGGGGCAGCTGTATTAGGTGAATTAATCGGGGAAGAAAATATTATCGCTTTTGATATTGGTGGTACGACTGCTAAATGCTCATTAATTGAAAATGGTGAGGTAAAGGTGTCGACTGATTATTATATCGAGCGAGATGACAGAAATGCTGGTTATCCTATTAAAGCTCCTGTAGTAGATATTGTAGAAATTGGTAATGGAGGGGGTTCGATTGCTTGGATAGATAATGCAGGGTCATTGAAAGTAGGTCCGCAATCCGCAGGTGCTTATCCAGGTCCAGTTGCTTATGGACTAGGTGGCAAAGAGCCAACTACAACGGATGCAAATTTATTAACAGGTCGTCTCTCGCCAAAAAATTTCGATTACGATGTAGATATGGAAAATGTTAAACAGGTGATTCAAGATAAAATTGGAGAAGACTTCAATATATCAGCTGAAGAAGCTGCACTAGGAATAATTCGAATTGCAAATTCAAATATGTTAAATGCATTAAAGTTAATTTCAATTAGAAAAGGTCATAATCCACAAGACTTTACATTATTGGCATTCGGCGGTGGAGGATCCATGCATGCTCCAGCTCTAGCACTTGAACTAGGTGTGAAAAAAGTCATTGTGCCAATCGCATCACCAGTATTCTCAGCATGGGGAATGCTCATGACTGATTTAAGACATGATTATATCCAAACTTATATTAAGAGAATGAATGAATTATCGTTAGATGAAATGAATGCGCGATGGAAAAAGATTGAATCCCATGCATTTGCTCATTATGAAGAGGAAGGCATGCAAGCTTCTGAAGTTGTATTTAATCGATTTGCTGATATGCGGTACTTAGGTCAAGAACATACAGTTAAAGTTCCGGTACCAAATGGTGATTGGACTGAAGCCGATAAAAAGGTAATCATTGAAGCGTTTCATAAATTACATGAGAAAAATTATACGTTTAAACTTGAAGATGCCCAGACAGAAATTGTGAATTTACATGTAACGGCCTTTGGTAAGGTGCCTAAACCAACTATTGGTAAACTTACACGTAATACTTCTCTTACTGAAGCGAAGATTGAAGATCGAAATGTTTATTATGAAGAAAAAGGTTGGGTTATGACGCCGGTATTTAATCGTGAAAAACTTCCTGTGAACGAAATTGTTTCAGGTCCAGCTATTGTTGAAGAAAAAGCAGCTGTTACTGTCATCTATGAGAATCAGCAACTGCACTTAGATGAGTATGGAAACATCATTATTGAAATGGAGGAAAAATAATATGCAAACTTCTACAAATGTAAAAGTTGATCCATTTACATTAGAAATTGTTAAAGATTCATTACTCGCTGCAGGAGATGAAATGTTCGTTGCTTTAGCAAGAACATCGATGAGTCCAATTATTTATGAAGTTTTAGATTATGCAAGTGGCTTAACAGATGCCAAAGGAAACTTGTTAACGCAAGGGAATGGTGTTACAGGGTTTATTGGAATGCTAACTTTTATGGTAAAAGAAACATTAAAAAAATATCCGGGCGATAAGCTTAAGCCTGGAGATGTCATCATAATTAATGATCCATATAATGGTGGCGGATCTCATCTGTCAGATGTTGGGTTAGTGATGCCAATATTTTACGAAGGTGAGTTAATTGCATTTTCAGCAAATAAAGCACATTGGACAGAGGTTGGTGGAAAGGATCCTGGTTCATTTACAAATGATGCTACTGATATTTTCCAAGAAGGATTACAGTTTAATTGCATTAAGTTGTACGATGCAGATGTTTTAAATGAAGGAATAGTTGAGATAATTCGTTCGAATGTTCGTTTTCCTGATTTGTCTTTAGGGGATATGTGGGCACAAGTAGCAGCAACAAGAACTGGAGATAGAAGAATTAAAGAACTATGTGATAAGCATGGTAAAGAAACAATTTTAGCTGCGATTGATTATTTATTAGATCATGGAGAAATCATTTCGAGACAGGAACTAAAAAAACTTCCTAAAGGTGTATTTGAAGCTGAAGATTATATTGATACAGATGGTATGGGGAATGGTCCTTTTAAAATTAAAGTAAAAGTAACGATTACTGACGATGATTTTATTTGTGATTTTCGGGGGAGTCATCCGCAAGTACCTGGACCGATGAACTGTTCATACACAGGACTTGTATCAGCAGTTAGAGTCATTTTCTTAGCAATGACGAACCCAGAGCAGGATGTAAATGACGGGGTATTTAGACCATTAAAAGTTGTGGTGGATCCAAAGTCAATTATGTCAGCAGAAAGACCTGTTCCTGTTTCTAATTATTTTGAGACATTACTCGGTAGCCTTGATTTAATTTGGAAAGCTTTAGCACCCCATTTACCAAATCGATTAACAGCAGGTCATCATTTATCTGTTTGTTCTGTAACATTAAGTGGGATGCATCAAGATACTGATGAACCCTTTTTAATTGTAGAGCCGTCAGTAGGAGGCTGGGGAGGAGCATTAGGACAAGATGGGGCTTCTGGTCAATTTTGTATTGCAGATGGTGAAACATATAATGTTCCGGTTGAAGTTGCTGAAACGAGATATGGTGTTTTATTAGATGAATATAGTTTAAGACAAGATGGCAATGGAGCTGGAGCAGGCGAGTTTATAGGTGGAAAAGGTGTTGTTAGAGCATACCGTGCAATGTCAGACGGTCAGTCGGCAACAATAACATATGGAAGAAATAAATTTTTACCTTGGGGGATGGAACAAGGTAAAGAAGGATCTCCAAATGAGTTCTATATTCATAAATCGAATGGAGAAATTGATGGACCGTATGGGGTTTACCCACGTTATCAATTACAAAAAGATGATGTAATTCATTTAGTAACTGGAACAGGTGGTGGGTATGGAAATCCATTGAAACGAGATGCCCAACAAGTAGCAAAAGATGTTAAAAATGAATATTTTACTGTCGAAGAAGCCAAAGAATATTTCGGTGTTGAAGTAGATCCAACTACGTTTGAATTTAAAGAAATGCCAAACAGAAAAGCGGTGGAATCATAATGGAGATAAAGCCTAAGGAAATAACGAAAGAAATAGTCAGTACAATCTTTAGTGATAAATTTCCAAATGCCGAACTAAAATTTGGTTATGTGACGATACCGGTTGGTGAGCGATTGCCACCTGAAGGAACTACAAGTCATCAAGAACATGAGTACTCCTATATCATTAAAGGGGAACTTATAGGAGAAAGTGCTGGAAAGCCATATGAAATCAAGGCCGGGGAAGCATCATATATACCCGCTGGAGAGCCGCACTGGTGTATTAATAAAGGAGATACTCCATGTGAATTAGTTTATGCATTATTGGAAACTGAGCAGTAAAAGAAAAGTGGGATAGGGAGTACTTGCTCTCTATTCCATTTTAATACTAGGAGGAATTACTATGGATGAGGCAACAATTGTCAAGAAGACGCAAGAGTCAAATACTGATAGTTTTATAGATCAAGACCAAGCATTAGACGCAATTCCTGAATCAGCTCGGCAACACTGGGTAACTCCTACGATGATTTTTGGTGGTTTAGAATTTACAATACCAGTGCTCATGGTAGGTGCAGCTTTAACGGCTAGTTTTGGTTTATCGAAAATACTTTTGATTTTAATTATCGGATTATTCGGATTTCAATGGGTCGGAAATACTTTGCAAGGATATATAGGTGCTAAGACAGGAAGGTCCTCATCTGTCATTGCTCGAACTAGTTTTGGTTCGTTACAAGCAAAAGTATTGGTAGGGTTTACTATTTTTATCGTTTCGTTAGGATGGTGGGCTTTACAAACAGCCGTTGCAGGAAATGCTATCTCTGCAATGTTCGGCATTGATTATCAACATAATTGGATGGGATGGGCTATTGTAACAGTTGTGTGTGGGTTGCTATTTGCATTGCCATCAATTATTGGTTATAGCTCAATGAAATGGACAGATTATATCGCAGTACCGGCGGGTCTATTATTAATCGGAGGCGGTATTTATTATGCAATGAGAAATATCGGTTGGGATACAATTACGAGTTGGCAGCCTACGCCAACAATGACTATTTGGGCTGGTATTAGTTTAGTAATTGGGGCGAATGTGTCACAATGGGTAATTGCATCGGATTATACTCGCTATGCTAAACCGACTTGGAAAGATAATATAATTATTCCAAGTGGGATCATTCTAGTTGGATTTCCTTTATTTATAGTAGGAGCAGTAATGGCTGTTGGTGTTGGAGATGCAGATATTGTCAATGTCATGATGGGGTTAGGTTTTCCAATCTGGGGTTTTCTTATCTTATGGTTTGCAACGTGGACCTCTCAATTAGTTAATAACTATAGTATGGGGTTAGCATTGGCCAATATTTTTAATGTGAATTCTGGTAAAGGAAGAGCTCTATTAACTTTACTTGGAACAATTTTGGCAATCATCGTTGCTTTGATGGGAATTTTAGATTACTTTATGGATTTCTTGTATTTAACTGCATTATTATATCCTGCAATTGGTGGTGTTATGATGGCAGACTTTTTCCTTATTAGAAAACAACAATGGGTTGATCACGATGGATGGAATTGGATGGCTACCATTGCAATGGTAGCAGGTATTATTGTTGGATATATTACACAATATGTTTCACCTTGGGGGTTGCCTGCTGTTCAATCTTTAGTCATATCCATCATTGTTTATGTAATTGCAATGAAGATAAAGAAAAATTTAGCGCCAGATCAATTTACTGTTTAATCAATACTACAAATCTATAAGTTAGATGTATCAAATCCATGAGTTTGAATCTTCAAGCTCATGTTTTTTTATGAAACAGCAGTTTTATTTGTAGATATAGAAGAAAAGTGTGTTGATATTGTAAGTAGATTTGTAGATATTACACGAGAATTTGTAGGTATTTCATTACTTTTAGAAACAGCAAGAGGCTTTGTAGGTATACGGGTAACATTTGTTGATAAGGAAAAAGAATATGTAGATATAGCGAGTAAATTTGTAGGTATTACACGAGGATTTGTAGATAGTTCATTACTTGTAGAAACAGCAAGAAGCTTTGTAGGTATACGGGTAAAATTTGTTGATAAGGAAAAAGAATATGTAGATATAGCGAGTAGATTTGTAGATATTAGCCAATAAATTTGCAGAAAATGTGAGCCGATTTGTAATGGAGAGACGAACACTGTTGATGTAAACAGAAAGCCCCTCAACAGTAAGGAGGGGGAGATGGATTAGATTTCTATGAGGTGTTTTGGTAAGTGCTCAGAAGGGTTGGCCCATTGTGGGTGGCGACGATATTATCTTCACTACGAATGCTGCCAATACCTGAGAGGTAGATGCTATATTCGATTGTAATGACACTATTTTCTGCGAGTAGAGCACCATTTGCGTTGAATAATTTGAGCATTTAGAGAGATGGCTGATAATTGAGCGCGATTATTATGATGTTCGAGGTCGTTTGACGATGGCAATTGATCTTAGGGTATATTTGTTGATGTCTTTGTTTCAGGTGAGGGA
>DATGUZ010000085.1:0-29154 GCA_035300865.1 Sporosarcina sp. | reverse complement strand
ATACGCATCACATAACTTCGTCAACTTCATTCGCTTAGTCGGTTACGTACGGGTGTACGTGCCCTCCTTCGCTCAATCGTTTCCTCGTTCTGCAATACGTCTCGTCACTCCTAACCTCGAAACAGAGATTAGTTTATTATATAAGAAGAAATTCGATTAGCTCGATTTCTTTGCTGGCATCATTATGATGTCCAAATTGTTGAATCAAAATTGATTCTGTATATCTTGACGTTTTGTTGTTCAGTTTTCAAAGTTCATATTTTGCACTTGGTGTTATATCATTTCAATTCGCTGTAGAAGCGACTTCTTTAATATAACAAATCCTTTTTATTTCGTCAACAACTTTTTCAAAAAAGCTTTTCCGAAGATATATCGCTAAAACTTTTCTCATGAAACATTGTCGCTCTCTTAAGGACATGTATTACTATACACCAAGTGCAAAACAACTTGCAACCCTTTTTTTAAAGTTTCTTTTTTCTAAACATTCTTTCGTCTATGACAAATATTAATATCCCAGTAATAACAATCATTCCACCGATTATTTGGCTATTCGATAGCGTCTCATGGAACACATAATAAGCAAGAATTGACGCACCAACTGGCTCAAATAAAATCGCAATTGAAATGACATTCGTACTTACCCATTTTAAAGCCCAATTAAATAACGTATGTCCTAATAAGTTTGGAATGAGCGCTAACATGATAAACCAAAACCAATCTATCCCTGGGTAAGGACCGAATGACTCTCCTTTGATTAAAACATAAAAGAATAATGCAACAGTACTAAATGAATACACCACAAATGTGTAGGTCACTAACGTAATTCTTTTTCGCACGTCTTGTCCTAATAGTAAGTAAGCTGTAATTAACGCACATCCTATCAATGCTAATATGTCTCCATATAAGGCAGTGCCACTCACCTTAAAATCTCCCCAACTAATAATGACACTTCCTGCGATAGCAACAACAGCAGATAAAATTGTTTTTACAGATAGCTTTTCTTTAAAGAAGAAATAGGTACCCGCAAACGCAAAGATGGGTTGCAAGGTTACTAGCACGGTAGAACTCGCAACAGACGTATAATTTAAAGATTCAAACCAAAATATAAAGTGAAATGCTAAAAATATTCCAGCAATTGCCGAATAAATCCAATCTTTCTTTTGAAAAATCTTTAATTCATTACGATATTTTAATAAAAATAGCGGTAACATCATTAATACCGAAAAGAACATTCGATAAAATGCAATCACACCTGCATCAGCGGTAACTAACTTTACAAATATCGCTGACAAGGCAACAGAAATAACCCCTATAATAATTGGAATATAAGGGTGTACTGCAGGTCTCTCCATATAATACACTTCTCTTTCATCTAACATGTTATGATTTCTTAAAATCGGAAATACGATAAATAGTATACCATTTCCATCACGAGAAAAATATAGGAGGAGGTTAATATTTGGTGACACTTATCACAGATGCTTTTAACATTGAAACTTTGATCAAAATATTAGTTGCTTTATCCCTTAGTTTAGTAATTGGTATTGAAAGAGAAATCAAAAAGAAGCCTATTGGTTTTAAAACAAGTGCGGTCATTGCTACATTCAGCTGTCTACTAACAGTCATTTCTATCGAAGCTGCGTATCTCGTTCCCGCAAGAGATGATATCAATGTCACAATGGATCCGCTTCGTCTCGCAGCTCAAATCGTTAGTGGTATTGGATTTTTAGGTGCTGGAGCCATTTTAAGAAAAGATAATGACAATATTACTGGACTTACTACTGCAGCAATGATTTGGGGATCGGCAAGTATAGGAATCGCTGTTGGTGCTGGCTTTTATATTGAAGCTGCTTTCGCTGTATTAAGTATTATGCTTATTATAGAAATCGTTGCCCCCGCATTTGGAAAGTTTGGTCCAAAACGTTTGCGCCAAAAAGAAATATCTATCACTGCGACTTTATGTGAGTACAAAGAAGTTCCTCTTTTTACAAAACATTTGGAAGACCAACAGATGACAATCGAAAACATTCGGATTAAACAAGTTCATATTAACGATACTACGTATCATAAACTTTTTATTAAAGTGTCTGCTACGCCAGAGCAATCTACTTTAAGTATTTATGAAAATTTATACGAATTACAATATATACAGTCTATCGAAGTTCATATGTTACGCAATTAATAAAAAACGTTAAAAGTATGACCCTAGTATTTCGGTTCTTTGTCAAATAACGTTGGTGAAGAATATTAGTCGATATGAATGATAGGAAATCTAGAATTTGGAGATCTAATTTTAGGTTTCCTTTTTACTTTCTTCGTCCTTAAAAGGTCGTTACTTTCCGTTTCAGGCGGACTTTCCAGCTTCAGGCATCAGCCACTCGGGACATAAGTAGCCAATCTCTGTGACAAATAACGTCACAACGATTGTCTGACTTATGCCTGTCGTGGCTAGACGATGCCTTCAGCTTTTATTCTTTTCCAGCTTCAGGCATCAGCCACTCGGGACATAAGTAGCCAATCTCTGTGACAAATAACGTCACAACGATTGTCTGACTTATGCCTGTCGTGGCTAGACGATGCCTTCAGCTTTTATTCTTTTCCACGGGCACGGCTTCAGCCTCCTCGTCGCCAAGTTCGGGCTCCTGTGAAGTCTTCAGCTCGTGCTGTTCCCGTAGGAATCGCCGCCTTTCACTTCAAGTAACTAGTTAAGTATATAAATTTGAAATATAACCTTTCAAAAAAACAGTCATCCTACAAGCGCAGGAGCTGGTTTATCAGCCACTAGTATTTCATACTTTTAACGTCATTTATAATGAAGCATGTAATATGTTTCGTATATTTGCTTCTGTTAACGGATTGCAGCAATCTATCGTCTAATTTCTAATTGCTTTTTAACCATCTTCTCGTAATAAGCGTCATTTGTTAGATCACCTTTCAACCTGCTTGGTGCAATTAACGAATCCCTAAATACGTGTAATTGAGATTCCCCTTAAGTGTGACTTCTTCAACTTTTTCCTCTCGTCATTCTCGTCAAATACGTTCTTTGCTAATTTTGCAAATCGTGCTTAACTTACATAAAGTTGCTAACGCATCCTTCACTGGAATAAACTTTCTATTCCGTTTACCATAACGAGATGAGAACATTTGTTGAATGACCTTGCCTAACAAATTAGGACTGATATCCATCATCCAAAATCTATCTCTCCTTTATCGCTAGGCTATCCCCTTCACGCGCTTGAAGAAGGAGTCTTTTTTTGGTGGCTGTTAAATCCCCTTTTCTTTTATTATGTGTTGCACAAGATTCTTTTACTCTAAATTGATTAAATTGGGATTTTATACACATACTATTATAAAATTCGGAGGTGGACAGTCATATGAATGCTTTTAGAAAAATTGCATTAGCGCTTACAATCATCGGGGCATTAAATTGGGGTGTTGCAGGTATTTTTCGATTTGATGTCATTGCTCAATTAAGTGAAGGTGCAATGGAACCATTAGCTCGTTTACTTTATATTATTATCGGGATTTCTGGTCTTATCAGTTTAGCGGTTCTATTTGATGAATGGCGAAGAATCGATGAATATGTAGAAAAAACTCACTCAATCGAAGAAGTCTCTTAACAAATGAGCGATTTTTTATTATCCACTACTTTAATTTCACTATCAAATGGAAGGGTGATGTAATCAATGCGTCACCCTATTGCACGGTTAATTTCCCTTCGTCCATTGTACATGACGCTCCTTATTCATCACACTTCACTTTTTACGGTTATATATTTCATTTCATCCACAACAAAAAAAGCAACTCCCTTTATCCAGGAGTTGCTTCGAATTTTAGTTTATGCCCAACCACGGAAACGAGAAGCTTCTGCTGTTGCACGAACACCAACCATATATGCTGCTAAGCGCATATCGATGTTACGTGTTGTTGCAGTCGTGTATACGTTGTCGAATGCTTCAACCATTTTTTCACGTAATTTTTCACGAACTTCTTCTTCAGTCCAGTAGTAACCCATGTTGTTTTGTACCCACTCGAAGTAAGATACCGTAACACCACCAGCACTTGCTAATACGTCTGGAACTAATAAAATACCGCGTTCAGTTAAAATTTGAGTTGCTTCAGCAGTTGTAGGACCATTTGCCGCTTCAACTACGATATCAGCTTTAATGTCATGTGCATTGTCTGCTGTAATTTGGTTTGCAATTGCAGCTGGTACAATGATATCACAATCAAGTTCAAATAATTCTTTGTTTGTAATTGTATCTTCAAAAAGAGTTGTTACTGTTCCGAAGCTATCGCGACGGTCAAGTAAGTAATCGATATCTAATCCGTCTGGATCATGTAAAGCACCGTAGGCATCAGAAATTCCGACAATTTTAGCTCCTGCGTCATATAGGAACTTAGATAGGAAGCTTCCGGCGTTACCGAATCCTTGGATTACGATACGAGCACCTTTCATGTCGATGCCACGTTTTTTCGCTGCTTCTTCAATCGCAATTGTTACACCTTCTGCAGTCGCACGATCGCGTCCTTGAGAACCACCTAAAACGATTGGTTTACCAGTAATAAATCCTGGTGAGTTAAACTCATCAATTCGGCTATACTCGTCCATCATCCATGCCATAATTTGTGCATTCGTAAATACGTCTGGAGCTGGGATATCTTTCGTAGGTCCCATCACTTGACTTAGTGCACGGACATAACCGCGACTTAAGCGTTCAAGTTCACCCATTGACATTTCACGTGGGTCACACACGACCGCACCTTTACCTCCACCGTAAGGAACGTTTACGATTCCACATTTTAAAGTCATCCACATTGAAAGTGCTTTAACTTCAACGAAATCAACTTCTGGATGGAAACGTACGCCACCTTTTGTTGGTCCTACAGCGTCGTTATGTTGTCCACGGTAACCAGTAAATACTTTTACTTTCCCGTCGTCCATACGAACCGGAATACGTACTTCTACCATACGAATCGGATCTTTTAATAGTTCGTACATTGGCTCATCATAACCAAGTTTATCAAGTGCTTCTTTAATGACATCTTGTGTGGATGTTAGCAGTTGCATCTTATCAGTCAATTGTTTTTCGCCTCTTTGAATTAAATATTTTTTACAGTATTCATTGTATCATATTACAAAGAACGTTCAAACCATTTTTCTTAAGAATTAAAGACTTTTCGAATTCTTTCTAGCGCCCAATCAATCTCATCTTTTGTAATCACTAATGGCGGTGCGAAACGAATTACTGTGTCGTGTGTTTCTTTACATAATAGTCCTAATTCTTTTAACGCTTCACAATATGGTCTTGCCTCTTCTGTTAGCTCAACACCAATAAATAATCCGCGTCCTCTAACTTCTTTAATCGAAGGATGATCAATCTTCTTAAGCTCTTCAATGAAGTACTCCCCTAACTCCAATGATGCATCAGCTAATTTTTCATCTTCTAATACTTCTAAAGCTGCAATTGACACAGCACATGCCATTGGGTTTCCGCCGAATGTTGAACCGTGTGAACCTGGGTTAAAGACACCTAAAATATCTTCATTTGCAACGACACATGAAATTGGGAATACACCGCCACCTAATGCTTTTCCTAAGATGTACATATCAGGCTCGAATCCTTCCCAATCCGTTGCAAACATTTTACCTGTTCTGCAAAGTCCAGCTTGAATTTCATCAGCAATGAATAAAACATTATGTTTTTTACATAGCTCATACGCTGCTTTCATAAAGCCAGCAGGTGGAACTAAAATTCCTGCTTCACCTTGAATTGGCTCAATTAAAAATGCAGCCGTATTTGGTGTAATCGCTTTTTCTAACGATTCAATATCACCATAAGGAACAACATTAATTCCTGGTAACATCGGACCGAATCCACGTTTATATTCTGCTTCAGAAGATAATGATACCGCTGTCATTGTACGGCCGTGGAAGTTCCCTTCACATGCGATAATTTCAGCTTGTCCTTCTGCAACACCTTTCACTTCATAAGCCCAACGACGAGCAGCTTTCACTGCAGTTTCAACAGCTTCAGCACCTGTGTTCATTGGTAGTGCCATATCTTTATTCGCTAATTTACAAATTTTTTCATACCACGGACCTAATTGATCATTGTGGAATGCTCTTGACGTTAACGTTACACAATCTGCTTGATCTTTTAACGCTTGAATAATTTTTGGATGACGATGTCCTTGGTTTACAGCTGAATATGCCGCAAGCATATCCATGTATTTGTTTCCTTCAGGATCTTCCACCCATACCCCATTTGCTTCTGAAATAACGATTGGTAGCGGATGATAGTTATGCGCTCCAAATTTTTCTGTTTGAACAATGATTTTTTCAGTAACTGACATTCAAATTCCCTCCCGATATAATAAATGAGCAGACTACTGAATAGCAGTCTGCTTATTTAATTAAAATGCTTCTGTTTTATAATTTCCCTGAAACTTAAAATGTTTCAGAAGTTGTTTTAGCTTGCATGTGTAATTGTAAGTAGTCTGGGCCACCAGCTTTTGAGTCTGTTCCAGACATATTGAATCCGCCAAATGGTTGGTATCCAACAATTGCTCCAGTACAACCACGGTTGAAGTATAAGTTACCTACGTGGAAGTCTTCACGAGCTTGTTCGATATGGAAACGGTTATTTGTGATAACTGCTCCTGTTAGACCATAGTCTGTATTGTTTGCAATTTCGATTGCTTCGTCGAAGTTTTTCGCTTTTGTTAAACCAACAACTGGTCCGAAGATTTCTTCTTGCATAATACGTGCATCTGGTGCTAGATCAGCGATTACTGTTGGTTCAACGAAGTAACCTTTTGAATCATCACCACTACCACCAACTAATAGACGTCCTTCTTCTTTACCAATTTCGATGTAGCTCATGATTTTATCATAAGAAGCTTGGTCAATTACTGGACCAGTGAAGAATTCGTTTGTTGCTGGATCTCCGTGTGTAGCAATTTCTTTCGCGTATGCTTCTACCTTTGCAACTACTTCATCGTAAACCTCTTCATGAATGACTGCACGTGAACAAGCTGAACATTTTTGTCCGCTGAATCCAAATGCTGATTTAACGATTGATTCTGCTGCTAAATCTAGATCTGCATCGTTGTCAACAACGATTGTATCTTTACCGCCCATTTCAGCGATTACGCGTTTTAACCAAATTTGGCCTTCGTTTACAACAGCTGCACGTTCGTAAATACGTGTACCTACTTCACGTGAACCTGTGAATGAAACGAAACGAGTTCTTGGGTGATCAACAATGAAGTCACCAATTTCAGAACCTGAACCTGGGATGAAGTTTACAACGCCTTTAGGCATTCCAGCTTCTTCTAATACTTCGATAAATTTATATGCAACAACTGGAGTAGTTGAAGCAGGTTTTAATAATACAGTGTTACCTGTAACTAAAGCTGCTGCAGTTGTACCAGCCATGATCGCAAATGCGAAGTTCCATGGAGAGATAACAACGCCCACACCTAGTGGAATATAGTGGAATTGGTTGAATTCGCCAGGACGGCTTTCAACTGGAATTCCTTCAGATAATTGTAACATTTGACGTCCGTAGTACTCTAAGAAGTCAATTCCTTCTGCAGTGTCTGCATCTGCTTCGTTCCATGGTTTACCAGCTTCTTTAACTAACAGTGCTGAGAACTCATGTTTACGACGACGGATGATTGCTGCTGCTTTGAATAAAACGTCAGCGCGGAATTCCGGCTTTACTTTTCTCCATGTGTTGAATGTTTCATCAGCAATGTTCATTGCTTTTTCAGCTAATTCACGGCTTGCTTTTGAAACGTTACCGATTACCTCTTCTTTATTTGCTGGGTTAGAAGAAACAAGCTTATCTTCTGTCATAATACGCTCGCCGCCAATAATTAACGGGTAGTCTTGACCAAGATATCCTTCTACCGTTTTAAAGCCTTCTAAAAGCGCTTTCTTATTCTCCTCAACTGAGAAATCTGTGAATGGTTCATGTTTGTATGGAATCAATTTGATTTCCTCCTTCAAAAAATTGAGCGCAAAAAATATTTGCACTTTAGTTTTGATTACATATATAATAATGCAAAAGATTATTGCGAATTTCAAGTATTATTTACTATTTTCAACAAAAAGATTTGGTGGTGGACTTTTTGAGCGCATTAACAGATGGTTTACATCCTTTCCATACTTTCGTTATTGAGCAAATTGATGTGGGGATTCATGCGATTGATCAGGAAGGTAAAACCGTTATTTATAACGAAAAAATGAAGGCGATTGAAGGACTTGCTTTAACTGATATTCAAGATCGTTCGATTGTCGAATTATTTAATTTCAACCAGCAAGAAAGTACATTATTAAAAGTATTACAAAGTGGAAAATCATTATTGAACATTAAACAAACGTACTGGAATCGAAATGGCGTACAAATCACAACGATTAATGACACTTATCCCATTTTTCAGGAAGATCACATCATTGGTGCTGTTGAAATCGCCAAAGATATTACCGCAGTTGAGAAATTGATGCATCAACCAATCCAACAACAAACTGATCTTGCAAACTTTGGACAATTGATCGCAACATCTACTGCCATGCAAATTGTAATTTCAACAGCTAAAAAAGCCGCAGCTGCGAAATTACCGGTATTACTTGTTGGTGAAACGGGAACTGGAAAAGATATTTTAGCACAGTGCATTCATAATAAAATCGAACCGAAACAACAGCAATTTTATACGCTAAATTGTCAAAGTGCCGATCAAATATCCATTGAAAGAATGCAATCCTTACTCAAAACAGATCAAGCTTGTACATTATTTTGTGAACGTATCGACTTATTATCTCTCCCTTTACAGCAACTGCTCGTGGACTCTTTACAAAACATGGATGCTCAACATATCGTTTTTATTGGCAGTATCGGTGAAGACCCAGTCGATCTCATTGCAAAAGGCATTTTATTGAAAGAGCTCTACTATTTTTTTGCCTCTTTCACAATCCCAATTCCGCCACTACGCAAAAGAAAGTCGGATATTTTACCTTTTGTCAATCAATATTTAGATATTCAAAACAAACGGTATCACAACAGTTTACAACAAGTGTCGCCTGAAGTGAAAACAATTTTCCGTGATTATCGATGGCCGGGGAATATGCGCGAATTAGAATTTTTATTAAATGAAATTTCATCCTTAACAACTACCGAAACGACGATCACATATGATATGCTTCCTCACTACTTCCGCCTGAAAGCAACTGAAGCCGCAAAAGATACAACCGGCGGAAAAGATTTTATCGTCCATAGCGAAAAAGATTTAGTATCGCTCGACCAATATTTAAAAGAAGCAGAGGCATATTATGTTGAAAAAGCTTTAAAGTTAAACAAGCACAATATTACCAAGACAGCTAAAGCACTCGGTATGAGTCGTCAAAGTTTGCAATATCGATTAAAAAAACTGAAAGATGATAAATAATTTCAGATAAAAAAAGGAAGTAACGATTGAATCACCGTTTACTTCCTTTTGTCATTTTCTGGATTGTTCAATCCATTCTTCCAACTTTTCTTTCAGTGAGTTAAAGCCTTCCGCATCATGTTTCTTTACATGCGCTTGTAAAGATTGCCTTCCTTTAGGCGTTGATCTTTCAGGTGGATCTTGCAAAGCACGAATGGACAAACTGATTTTGTCTTCTGCTTCATTCACATCTAATACAACGACCTCCACTTCATCACCAACGGCTAAATAGTCTTCAATATCTTTTACATAGCCGTACGTGATTTCTGAAATATGAACCAATCCTTGCGTTTCTTCATCCAATGCAATGAAGGCTCCATATGGTTGGATTCCTGTCACTTTTCCGGTGAGCTTTTCTCCAGTATTATATATTCTGACCATTTGGAACAGCTCCCATCCTTCGATTTAGCGCACTTTTATTTGTCTCATTTTGATTATAACACGGTTTAGAATAGTGAGCAAAAAGGGACAGTTAAAAATGTTCTTGTTTTTATGGCGCTAGTACTTTAAGGGGCAATTCCAAATAAACCTGTTTTTTTCTTAAAATTCGTGTAAAATTAAATGATGTTTACAAAAAGAAAGTAGTGATAATTTATGGCTCCACGAGAACAATGGGCCTCGAAAATCGGCTTTATTTTAGCCGCAGCAGGAAGTGCGATTGGATTAGGTGCAATATGGAAATTCCCTTATATGGCAGGCATGAATGGTGGTAGCGTTTTTGTGCTACTGTTCATTATTAGTACAATCGCAATTGGGTTACCGATTTTATTAGCAGAGTTTATTATGGGCAGGATGGGACAAACAGATGCGATTAGCTTTTTCGAGTGCTTTGGAAAAAGTCGTCTATGGCCTGGAATTGCATGGTTAGGATTCGCTTTTGGTTTTATCGTTTTATCATTTTATAGTGTTGTCGGCGGATGGATTTTATCTTACCTCGTCCGTTCTTTAACTGGTGCGTTAACAGGTGCTGATCATGTTGATTTATTCTCATCTATTACAGCAAACCCAATCGAAGTGTTGGGGGCACAATTCGTCTTCATGTTTTTAACCATTTGGATTGTACAAGGCGGGATTAAAGGTGGGATCGAGCGCGCAAGTAAATGGATGATGCCACTACTATTTATTTTCTTTATCATATTAGCCATCCGCTCCCTAACGTTAGAGGGTGCTATGGAAGGCGTAAAATTTTTATTTGTTCCAGATTGGTCTTCATTTACAGCGAATACATTTTTACTAGCACTTGGACAAGCATTTTTCTCATTAAGTGTTGGTGTTACCGCAATGATGACGTATGCATCCTATTTACCTAAAGGAGAAAAACTTGGTCGTTCAGCAGTCAGTGTTGCATTCTTAAATATATTTATTTCTATTTTAGCAGGCCTTGTCATTTTCCCTGCTGTTTTCGCTTTAGGTGGATCACCTGCTGATGGTCCTGGACTTGTTTTTATTATATTACCGGCAATCTTTGAGCAAATGCCGTTTGGTTCCATTTTTATGGTGTTATTTTTCATTTTAATGTTATTTGCAACATTGACTTCAGCAATTGCATTATTTGAAATTGTTATTTCAACAAGTATACGAGAGCGTTATGACCGTCGCCGTCGCGCTTCATGGACGCTCGGTAGTTTAATTTTTATCATTGGATTACCAAGTGCATTGTCTTTCGGTATTCTAGCTGACTTCCATATTTTTGGTAACAATGTGTTTGACTTTGCAGACATCATTACAAGCCGAATTGGAATGCCAATTGGCGCGTTCTTTATTTCACTCTTTGCTGGCTTTGTTTTAACGAATGAACAAACCGCTACAGAATTAAATATGTCCCCTACCATCCATCGAATATGGAAACTTTCGGTAAGATTTTTAGCACCGATTGCCATTTTAATTATTTTCTTTAGTTGGATTTGGGAAACATTAGTCGCCTGAGATGATGTTCGGGCATACAAATAAATACATCACCTAGTAACAATTTTCTTAACAAAAAAACAGTGTTTCCTCGAAACGTACGAAGAAACACTGTTTTTATTATGCTTTTGTAGTTGTACGTTCTTCGATGTCAAATTGATGGACGGACGTCGTTAAGTCTTCTGCAATTTTTGCTAATTCAATAGCACCCTCATTAATTTTCTCCACTTGGAAAGAAGTATGTTCAACTGAAGCAGTTGTCTGTTGAACGCCTGCTGCAGATTGTTCCGCAATGGAAGCAACTTCTGATACCCCTGAAGTCATTTGTTCACCAATTTCTTCAATATGCCCTAAGTTTGTTGACATTTGATCCGTCAAGGTAACCATATTCGACACAAGTTCTGTAATTTCTCCAAATACTTCACCTGTCGTTAATACTTTTTCTTTTCCATCTGTTACTGTTTGATAGCCATTCACTAATGCTTTGACAGCATTAGATGAACCAGTTTGTACGCGATTTACAATGGTCGTAATTTCATTGACAGATGAAGCAACCTGTTCAGCTAATTTTCGAACTTCATCCGCTACCACCGCAAATCCTTTTCCTTGCTCTCCAGCACGTGCCGCTTCTATCGCAGCATTTAACGCTAATAAATTCGTTTGTTCAGCAATTTCACTGATAACCGTCACGAGACCTGATATTTCTTTCGTTTGATCATCTAATTGACGGATTTGCTCCACAGATTCATTCACGACTTGATAGATGTCATTCATTTGATCTACCGATTCGTTCATTAGACGATTTCCATCCTCTGTGCGTTGTAGGACTGTGCGTGTTGCACCTGATACTTCGTTTCCTGCTTTGTTTACTTGTTGAACATCTTCGAAGAAATCGCCAACCATTTCAGCCATATTCGACGCAGTATGTGCTTGCGATTCCGCACCAGCAGCTAATTCTTCCATCGTAGCTGCAATTTGATTTGTCGTATCATTTACGGAACCGGTAACCGAAATAAGTTGTTGACTATGATCATTCAATTGATTGGCTGTATGTAATGTTCCAGTTAATGTGTGCTGTATTTTTTCGCGCATTGTATTTAACGAATGCACTTGTTGCCCTACTTCATCTTTACGCTTTGTCTCCAATGGTTCGTCATTAAACACACCATCTGACATACGTCCAATACGATTTGTCACTTCGACTACTGGTCGAGAAATATTTCTCGATAAATAAACGCTCATCACAATGCCAACTATAACCGCAAGTATTGCAATAATAAAATTGTAAAGTGATGTATATCGACCTTCGATTGCACGATCTTTACTCGCCACTAATGCTTCATCTTGGTGCATTGTTGACATTTCTGTCATATCATCGATTAACATATCTGCAATCGGTTCAATCTCATCACGAAGAAAAGTATTTGCCTCTTTCATCTTCCCATTTTGAATCATTGGAAATAACGTATCGGTAACGAGTTCTCGCCATTCAATACTTTGTGCAACAACCTTTTTTGTTAAGTCGCTTTCCGAACGCTCTAGTAATTCTTCCTGCAATGCAATACTTGATTCTGTTAAATCATCGAAACGATCTAAATAATATTCATCTTGATTCAACATATATCCTCTAATTAATGCAACACGTTCGACTACATTATTCGATAATCTTGCATCTGTTACTAATACTGGAATCTGCTTGTCCGCTATGTTACGCGCATGACTAACAAGGCTGTTCAAGCCCATAATACTATTAACACCTAATATAATGACTAACGCTAGTACAACTCCAATTCCTAACATAATTTGGCTGCGTAATGTTTTCAAATTCTTTCCTCCTGACATGCTTTCAATTTACAGTAATAGTATCGTCATAACCCCCAATAATTAGATAGGTCAAATTGACTATAAATCACTTTAAAAAAAGAATGAATACATTTGTATCCATTCTTTCATACGATTTATACGATGCTTTTCGCCTCATATTTTAAAGCAAGTAATTTATAAGCAACTTGCACACAGTCTTCAATCGGAATCCATAGATGAAAAGATTGTTCATAAATCATTCGCATACTTTTGGCTAAGTCCATTGGATGATCATGTAAATCGAGCGCCTCAACGACTGCCTTGATTGTTTCTTCATAAGCTTCTTTTTCTTGTTGGAACGGATCCCATTGTTCTAATAAATTAACTGCTTTTCGATTCATTTCATGTAAGTCCATTTTATTCACCTTATTTTTATTTCAATAATTATATGATAGCATAGGAGTAGAAAAAGAAAAGGGGGAGAGCTTATGACGAATTTTGAAGAAGTAATTGATCGTCGACAGACACGCTCAATAAAATGGGATGCTATTGAAGAACGCTTCGGCGTAGACAATCCTGAAGATGTTTTACCGATGTGGATTGCCGATATGGATTTTAAAGCGCCTGATGTCGTTATTCAAGCGATTCAGGAAACATTAAATCATGGGGTATTCGGTTATTCATATGTTTGCGAGGCTTGTAAAGATGCAGTCCAAAATTGGTTACATACACGTCACAATTGGGATGTTCAACATGAATGGATGTTAACACATCATGGGGTTGTTCCAGCTATCGCATCAGTTGTCGAAACATTCTCAACAACAGGAGATAAAATTTTAATTACCCCACCTGTTTATCCACCATTTTTTCAAGTGCCTGGCCATTTGAATCGTGAAGTGGTAACGTGTGAAATGAAGGAACAACATGGAACCTATTCAATCGACTTCGAAAAATTTGAAGCTGCACTACAACAAAATGTGAAAATCTTTATTTTATGTAACCCACATAATCCAGGTGGAATCGTTTGGAAAAAAGACGAGTTATTAACAATCATTGAACTGTGTAAACGATATGATGTATTGATTTTATCGGATGAAATTCATGCAGATCTTGTCTTTAATGGTGCAAAGCACATACCGCTTGCATCGATTGTGGGAGATGCACAAGATCAAATTATTACATGTGTTGCACCAACAAAAACATTCAATTTAGCTGGCGTACAGGCATCATTTATGATTGTTTCCAATGAACAATTACGTGAAAAGCTTGAATTAAATGCGCAAGCACACGGGCAAATGAATTTAAGTCCTTTTGCAGCAGCTGCACTAAAAGCTGCTTATGAAGACGGCGGACCATGGTTAGATGAATTATTGGACACAGTCTCTTCAAATATGGATTATGTAATTGAACAATTTAGTGAACATCTTCCTAAAGTGCATGTAAAAAAACCTGAAGCAACCTACTTATTATGGATTGATTATCGTGAAACAGGGTTAACAGAAGACGAAATGATGACGCGTTTATTACATAAAGGAAAATTAGCGTTAGAACCAGGGAGTAAATATGGTGAAGCGGGTGTAGGATTTTTACGGATGAACGTTGCTTGTCCTCCAGCACTTGTAAAAGATGGTGTAGACCGTTTCATTCGTTCACTTTCAGAATAAACAATAAAAACAGGTAAGGCATTGTCCGAGTGACAATACTTTACCTGTTTTGCTTATTGCTTATTCGTTTCCCTTTCAGCACGACGTTCGCTTAAAATGCGTTCTTCTAACTCTCTCGTCTCTTCCTCTTGTTGTTTCGATTTTTTGCGGAACCACATAAAAGCCATTACACATAAAATCATAAAAATTGTAAAAGAGAATGCTGCGGGAATATATTCAGTTTTATCTTCCGGGAAGTAAAGGAACGGCATTAAGATTGCGTTCATTTACACACACTTCCTAACTGTTTAATATTTTCAAGATTACTTTTGTAAAATATCAATAGATTCAATAACTACATCATAAACAGGCTTGTCTTGTGCACCTGTTTTTGTTTGTGCAATATCGTCAACTGTGTCCATGCCTTCAATTACTTGTCCAAATACTGTATGGCGTTGATCTAAATGCGGTGTTCCACCATTCGCTTCATATGCTTGAGCGATTTCTTCTGGCCAGCCACCTTTAACCATTTGATCAGCAGATGCTGGTGCTGCACCATTTTGAACGATGAAAAACTGACTACCATTCGTTCCTGGTCCTGCGTTCGCCATTGATAATGCGCCGCGTACGTTAAATAATTGCATTGAGAACTCATCTTCAAATGAATCGCCCCAAATACTTTCTCCACCCATACCTGTTCCAGTTGGGTCTCCACCTTGAATCATAAAATCAGGAATCACACGGTGGAAAATAATACCATTATAATAACCATTCTCAGCATGCGTTAAAAAGTTTTCAACAGTCTTTGGTGCTAATTCTGGGAATAATTTAATTTTAATCGCACCTTTATTTGTGTTCATCACAACAAGTGCTTCATTTTCTAATACCTCATTTGTTAATTGTGGATACGTCATGTTGTAGCCTCCTAATATTCTCTTTCGACAATTTTACTTTACCATAAACTTTTTAAAATATCGATTTTTTAAGCACGTTACTTCCTTCGAGTCTCGAATTGTTTTATACTAGAAAGAACTGTTGATATTACGAAAGAAGGGTTTTGGGATGGATATACAAAAACGAAATTTTGTCATTATGTGGATTTGTAACTTTTTAGTTGCTGGAACGATGACGATGATTATGCCTTTTTTATCATTATACATTGAAACATTTGGGGACCATTCTGCGGCATACGTCCAAAAATGGTCTGGATTAATCTTCGGTGCAACATTCGTCTCCGCATTTTTCATGTCACCAATTTGGGGGAGGATCGCAGATAAACACGGATTCAAACCCATTCTAATGATTAACGGAATTGGACTTGCCACTTCTGTATTTTTAATGGGATTCGTTCAATCCGTTGAAATGTTCTTCTTACTACGTCTTTTTATGGGGGTTGTCACAGGATTCATCCCTACTTCACTCGCCTTTATTTCTTCTCAAACTTCACGCGAAGATGCAGGTAAAATGCTTGGTACATTACAAATGGGTAATGTTTCCGGTATGTTATTTGGTCCGATTATCGGAGGTCTTCTGGCGGATGTGTTCGGCTTCCAATATACGTTTATGATTACATCTGGATCACTTGTTTTAGCTGCATTTATCGTATTATTTGGTATTCAAGAAATTCGTAAAGCCAAAAGTAAAAAAGCTGTTCAATATTCACGAAAAACAATTATTCAAGCCATTTTCAAACATCGATTAATGTTTAATGTCATGCTTGTAACAGCCATTATTCAAGTCGGAAACTTTAGTATTCAACCGCTATTATCTTTATATGTTGCAGAATTAACAGATGCTAAAGATGTCGCCTTTCTAGCGGGCTTAACATTTAGTGCTGCTGGACTTGGAAATTTATTATTCGCACGAAAATGGGGTAAAATTGGTGATGATATTGGCTATGAAAAGGTATTAGCAACATTGCTTGTTTTATCATTCGTCTTCATTATTCCACAAGCTTTCGTTTCTCAACTATGGCAACTAATGATTTGGCGCTTATTATACGGAATTGCAATCGGCGGTATGATCCCTGTTACGACAGCCCTTGTTCGTCGTGAAGCACCTATTCACATTCAAGGCGAAGTGATGGGATATAATACGAGCTTCCGTTTCTTAGGGAATATTGTAGGACCAATGCTCGGCGGGATTATTAGTGGGTATATTGGAATTGCTTCTGTATTTTACGTAACAGGTTCACTATTTTTAATCGGTTATCTGTTTTTGTATATTGCACGCCGAAAACCTTCTCAAGATTTCGAAGACTTTATTGCTTTACAACATAAAACTTCTTAGTCGTTGATTGTAGACAATTGAGCACGGGACTGGGCAAAAATCAATACGTTAAACAAAAATGATGCATGCTTTACAAAGATGCATCATTTTTGTATGAAATGTCATTAGATTGTCTGTCGTTCTGAGCGTGCCTGCTAAAAGCATCGCTCAAAACAGAAGACAACCGGTGTTAACATATTGTTGATGATTTTGTGTCCCAGTCTTATGTTTTTATTGTGTGAATAAAAGGCCACATTCATGATTTCAAATTATTTTTCATAAAATCGTGTATAAAGCATCTTAAAAAAACGAATGAAAGGATGGTGCGATGCTTTTTTTAAGCATATTACTATGTACCATTTTATTGCTTCCTATTCTCAACTCCTTCATCGAAAGGCAATTAGAATTTTTCTTATTTTGTTGCAGCATCCTAGCGATCATCGGGACAAACCAGTTTTCCATTCCTTTATTACGTCATGCAATTGTCGCACCTATTTCCATTACAATCGCTGTTTTCATCGCAAGCTTATTATTTCTTTATTATGAATCCCCTTTTCGTAAATTGATTATATTTGGTTATCAACGCACACCTAAACGATTATTTTTGGCACTGATTCCTCTTTTATTAGGACTTCTTTCAAGTCTTATTACCGCCATTATCGCTACGCTATTACTCATTACCATTACAAGAGCTGTTGGACTTCAAGGTAAAGATCAGGTTCGATTCGTTATTATGAACTGCTTTGCCATCGGTGTTGGTGCTGCCCTAACACCAATTGGAGAGCCGCTCTCAACAATTGTCACAAATCAATTACAAGCTTCACCAACATTTCTTTTTCAATTATTAGCTCCGATTATTTTGCCGCTTTTAGGTGCATTTAGTATCGTTACATTTTTCATTGTAACCCCTCGTCCTTTCTCAAGAAATATGGTCCAAACACGTTCTTATGACACGATGCATACCATTATTGTTCGTACGGTTAAAATTTATCTCTTCGTATTTGCACTTACATTGCTTGGCATCAGCTTCCAACCACTTATCGAACAATATATTATTCCATTAAATCTTGAATCCATTTATTGGATGAATATGTTGTCAGCCATTTTAGATAATGCCACATTAGCAGCTGCTGAAATGAGTCCTCAATTATCAGAAGAAGCAATACGAACCATTTTAATAGGACTTCTCATCTCCGGAGGAATGCTCATACCTGGCAATATCCCCAATATTATTGCTGCAAAACAATTAAACATTACGAGCGCACAATGGGCGAGATTTGGGATACCGATTGGCCTACTTTTTATGCTCATATATTATTTATTCGTACTTCACTTCAATTAAATCGAATAACGTTTTACAATTATTATTTAGCATGGTATACTCATTTTTATAGCTGTATATATGAGCGTCTGGAGGAGTCTGTCACAAAGGGATAATTATGCCTTTTTTGTGATGGACTTTTTTCGTTCTATCATCATTCAATAGAATAAAGGAGGATTACTTTGGAATTCGTATGGTTTATCTTTTTGCCACTACTGGCAGCAGTTATCGTTCCATTCCTTTATAAAACGGTGAAAAATGTACATACAGGTTGGTTCGTTTTACTCGTTCCGCTGTTTTTAGTCATTTATTACGCACGTTTTGTAAAAAGCATTTTGAACGGAGAAGTACATATTTCGGAGCTCCCATGGATCCCATCACTAGATATTACATTCACTGCATATTTGGACGGGTTGAGCATCTTATTCTCCTTACTCATTAGTGGTATTGGTTCATTAGTTGTCCTATATTCAATCTTCTATTTGGACAAGTCAAAAGAAAAGTTAGGTAATTTTTACGTTTACTTACTCATGTTTATGACAGCTATGCTAGGAATCGTCCAATCAGATAATGTCATTTCACTTTATCTGTTTTGGGAATTAACATCCATTTCATCATTTTTACTTATCGGCTATTGGTTTACCAAAGACCGCTCACGATTCGGTGCGTTAAAATCAATGATGATTACCGTATTTGGTGGATTAATGATGTTAGGTGGTTTTGTAGTCCTTTCCATTATGGGGGGAAGCTACTCGATTCGGGAATTAATTGCAAATGCTTCAACAATTGCCAATCATGAACTCTTTACATTAGCAATTGTCCTTATTTTGCTCGGAGCATTTACAAAATCTGCACAGTTTCCATTTTATATTTGGTTACCAGATGCAATGGAAGCCCCGACACCAGTTAGTGCGTATTTACACTCTGCAACAATGGTTAAAGCTGGACTCTATTTGGTCGCACGCTTTACGCCCATATTCGCTTCATCAGAAGTATGGATATGGCTCGTAACCGGTATTGGATTACTCACCCTATTTTGGGGATCGTTCTTTGCTGTAAAACAAACCGACTTGAAAGCCATTTTAGCTTTCTCAACGGTCAGTCAATTAGGACTCATTATGTCCCTATTTGGCGCAAGTGCAGTCGCTTATCATGTAGATGGTGAAGGTTCTGCAATGTTTAAAGTCGCAGCATTTGCTGCTGTGTTCCATTTAATTAACCATGCGATGTTTAAAGGTAGTTTATTCATGGTTGCTGGAATTGTGGATCACGAAACGGGGACGCGTGATATTCGTAAACTAGGCGGATTAATGAGTATTATGCCTGTTAGTTTTACGGTGGCGTTTATCGGTTCTATGTCGATGGCGGGATTACCTCCATTTGGCGGCTTCTTAAGTAAAGAACTTTTCTTAACATCCATGTTAAGTTTAAAAGATTTCCAATTATTTAATTTCGATACATGGGGCATCATCTTCCCTGTTATCGCTTGGATCGCAAGTGTATTTACTTTTGTGTATAGCTTCTATTTTGTCTTCAAGACGTTTACTGGACAACGTAAAAGTGAAGCGCTTCCAAAACAGCCGAAAGAGGCACCAATGGGGATGCTTATTTCGCCTGTTATATTAGCAACGATTGTTGTAGCCATTTTCTTTATTCCAAACTTAGTTGCAAAAGCATTCGTGAAGCCTGCTGTTACAGCGATTCAACCGGGAATTTATCATCACCCAAGTGAAGTAGATATTACGATCTCTGCTTGGCATGGGTGGCAGCCAGAATTATTTATGACAATTGGCGTCATTGTTTTCGGTTCATTATTATTTATGACAATGAAACGTTGGCAAAAACTATATGAAGTTCAACCTGAACAACTATCACTTAATTATTTATATGATTCAATGATGTTATTTGGTGAAAAAGGTATGAATCGTATTTCTCGTTTCTATATGACGGGATTACTTCGTTCCTATTTAATGTACATGTTCTTTTTTATCACAATCATTACGACAGCTATGTTATTTATCCAAAATGCATTTAAAGTCGATATGAATAGTTTCACGCCATTGAATGCATATGGTGTGATGACAGCGATCATTTTAGTTTTAGCAGTGCTTATGGTACTCTTTGCCAAAACAAGGCTTGCTGCCATTATCGCCCTTGGCGGTGTTGGGTATTCGGTTGCTTTATTTTTCGTCATTTATAAGGCACCAGACTTAGCACTCACACAGTTAGTCATTGAAACCGTTTCTGTTGCACTATTTTTACTCGCTTTTAGATTTTTACCGGAAGTACAACGACATGGTGAAACGAGAAAAACACGTGTTGGAAACTTCCTTATCGCTGCAGCAGTTGGGATTACAGTTTCACTCGTGGCGCTATCGGCTCACTCAAATAAACTGATTCCTTCCATTTCACAGTATTATAAAGATACGGTATTCACAGAAGCTGCAGGCGGAAATATCGTAAACGTTATTTTAGTAGACTATCGTGGATTTGATACGCTGTTTGAAATTGCCGTACTAGCAATTGCTGCGATCGGCGTGTACAGCATGATTAAATTACGTTCGTCTGGAAAGGAGAAGTCTGATGAAAGCAAATGATGTCATTTTACAAACCGGAACAAAAGTTGTCTTTTTCATCATCTTTCTTTTCTCGATTCACATTTTCTTCGCAGGACATTTTGCGCCAGGTGGAGGATTTGTTGGTGGACTATTGACAACGGCTGCCATTGTACTACTACTGCTTGCTTTTGATTTAAAAACAGTACAAGAAGCATTGCCGTTCAATTTTATGATTGTCGTTGCGATCGGATTACTCCTTTCATTAGGTATGGCTGCTAGTTCCTTTATTTTCAATGTACCGTTTTTCACACATGCATTTGGCACATTTAATTTGCCCCTATTTGGTGAAACGGATTTACATTCTGCCATGATTTTTGATGCTGGTGTTTATTTAGTTGTTGTCGGTTCAACCATTACCATGATTCAAACGATTGGAGGCGATTCATAATGGAATTTATGATGGCAATCGTTATCGGGATTTTATTCATGGCTGCAGTTTATTTAATTTTATCGAGAAGTTTATTGCGCGTTATTTTAGGTACTGGACTTTTAAGTCATGGCGCACATTTACTCATTTTAACGATGGGTGGTTTTGAAGGTGATGCACCACCTGTCTTAGCGGAAGGTGTCACAAACTATGTTGACCCCCTACCGCAAGCGCTTATTTTAACAGCGATTGTAATTAGCTTCGGTGTAACTGCTTTTATCCTCGTTTTATTTTACCGGACGTATGGTGAGCATAAAACCGATAATATGAATCTAATGAAGGGAAATGACGAACATGATTAACTTATTACTTTTACCAATCATTTTGCCGTTTTTCTTCGCGATGATTCTTCTGTTTTTTAAAGAGAAAGTCATCATTCAAAGAGTACTGACGACGATTGGTCTTATCGTGAGCTTATTCGCTTCCTTTATCTTAATGGCGAAAGTGAAAGCAGACGGAGTTCAATCGATTACACTCGGAAGTTGGCCGGCACCATTTGGAATTACGATGGTCTCAGATATGCTATCTGTACTCCTCGTAACAACCTCTATTATCATTACTTTATTCGTCGTCATTTATAGTTTTACATCAATCGGGCGCGGACATGAAACACATTATTACTACCCTTCTGTATTGTTTATGTTAACAGGGGTTAACGGCGCATTTACAACGGGTGATATTTTCAATATGTTCGTCTTCTTCGAAGTATTACTAATGGCGTCTTACGTTTTAATCGTCTTAGGTGGCGAAAAACGTCAACTAAGAGAATCGCTAAAATATTTACTGGTGAATGTTATTTCATCTGCTTTATTCGTCATTACGATTGCGTTATTATATTCAGTTATTGGTACAGTGAATATGGCTGATATTGCGGTCAAAGTAGCTGAAGTGGGACAACCTGGTATTTTAACGGTGATTGCGATTCTATTTTTACTCGTATTTGGTATTAAAGGTGCGATTTTCCCGCTTTATTTCTGGTTACCTGGATCTTACTCCGCACCACCAATGCCAGTACTTGCATTATTCGGGGCATTATTAACAAAAGTCGGTGTATACGCAATTACACGTGTATACACGTTATTCTTTATTCATAATGTCGGTGTAACACATGAATTATTATTAATTTTAGCGGTCTTAACAATCGTCTTCGGTTGTATTGGCGCACTTGCTTATTTTGATTTAAAACAAATTATGATTTATAACATCGTCATTGCGGTTGGTGTCATTTTATTTGGCGTAGCGCAAATGAATGAAAACGGTATGACTGGTGCTATGTTCTACTTAATGCATGATATGATTATTAAAGGAGCACTCTTCCTTTTAATTGGCATCATTATTGCGATTACCGGAACATCTAACTTACGACAAATGGGTGGACTTATGACAACCCATGCTTCACTCGGTTGGTTTTATTTAATTGCAGCGTTTGGATTAGCTGGAATCCCGCCTTTAAGTGGGTTTACCGGAAAATTGCTTATCGCTAAAGGTGGTTTTGAAGCCGGTAACAATTGGATGACAATCGTAATGCTTGCTTCAAGTTTAATTGTATTATTATCTGTCATTCGCATTTTCATTTATGCGTTTTGGGGAGAGCCTAAAATGCAACCAGTCGAAGCGAAAAAAGAACGTACAGGTCAACTCATGTTTCCTGCTGTCGTACTTGTATTATTATCGATCGCTTACGGGGTTGGATCTGAATGGCTTGTACCATTTATGACAGATGCTTCAGATGTACTATTAAACCCGTCAATCTATATTGACGCGGTGTTAAAGGAGTAGATGACGATGATGGCATTTCAAATATTGTTGAACTTTTTCATCGCGACAACATGGATGTTTTTAAGTTCTTCGATGACGCCGCGCACATTCGTCATCGGTTACTTAATCGGGATTATCTTGTTGCTCGTGACGAGAAGATTTTTCGAAGATCGTTTATATTTTGAATGGTTATGGGCAGCAATCAAATTATTCTTCCTATTTTTACGTGAATTAACATTATCGAATATTTCAGTATTACGTTTAGTCATTAGACCGAAACTTGATATTAAACCACGTATTTTCGCAATGCCTACTGATTTAGAGAAAGATTGGGAAATTACTTTATTGTCAAGTTTAATTACACTAACACCTGGAACAATTGTCGTTCATGTATCTGACGACCAAAACACTTTATATATTCACGGAATCGATGAAGAAGATACGAAAGAAGCGATAGACTCTATTAAAAATACTTTCGAAAAAGCGATCAAGGAGGTAAGTAGACCATGACAACATTTATATGGGTTTCGATTTTAATCGTCATCATCTCAATGCTTGGGATGCTTTATAGAATTTTCCGTGGACCTACGACTCCTGACCGTTTAATCGCTTTAGATGCGATTGGGGTTATGTTCATCTCAGCAACAGCATTGCTATCAATCCTGTTCGAAACAGGATTTTTCTTAGATGTCATTTTACTGCTTGCAGTATTATCGTTTATCGGGACTGTCAGTTTCTCGAAATTTATTGAGAAAGGAAAGATCATCGAACATGACCGTAATCGCTAATACATTAATCGTAATCACAATCGTTGTAGGGCTTATTTTCACGGTTGTTACAGTCATTGGGGTATTACGTCTCCCCGACGTCTACACACGTGCTCACGCCGCTTCTAAAAGCGCTACACTTGGTGTATTAAGTATTTTAGTCGGAACGTTTTTACACTTTTGGGTTAACGACGGTTATTTCAGCGTTAGATTATTACTCGGGATTTTATTCCTTTTCATTACTGCACCAATTGGTGGACATTTAATGAGCCGTGCTGCTTATTTTTCAGGTGTAAAACCTACTGATTTAACAGTTGGAGATGACCTAGCTAAAGTCGTACAAGAAGAAAAGAACAAACAATCTTAACAGCATCATTAAACAGCTTCTTCCCTTTTTGATAAGGAAAGGAGCTGTTTTTGTATATGTATGTTCAATTTTTAACATTTAGGGTATAGACTGCCTACAATCTTTTTTTATTGTTCAAACTTATGTAGTAATTGTCATGACCTTTGTTGTATAATTTTGACATAGAATGTCATGATTGTTACTCATCTAATCATTAAAGGGTAACGAAGGGGGTTTTACGATGGATGTAGCACAGATTATTATTCTTGTCTCTGTTCTCATTATGCTTATTCTGATGATTTTGGAAGTCGCACATCCTGCAATGATTGCATTTATTACGGTGCTATTCTTCTTCGTTCTCGGCTATATTAGCCCATCGGAAATTACAGAAACAATATCCAATGAAGGGGTTTTAACACTTGCGCTTTTGTTTATTGCCACTTCCGTTATCGACCGAACAAAAGTGCCAGAAAAAATTTTATTTCGCATATTAAACAGTTCTAAATCAGAAAAAAGTGCATTGCTCCGTTTAACGGGACCTTTAATCGGATTTTCTGCATTTTTTAACAATACACCACTCGTCGTTATGATGACGACAGCGATTCAAAAATGGTGTAAAGAACGTGGATTTCATGCAAGTAAGTTTTTATTACCAATTTCCTATTTGACGATTTTCGGAGGAATGCTGACAATTATTGGAACATCAACGAACTTAATTGTACATGGTTGGCTACTCGGAAAAGGCTTTGATGGATTTTCATTTTTTGAATTAGCACCTTATGCCTTATTAGGTGTTGTACTAGGCGTCATTTATCTAGTTGTTTTAGGGCAAAGAATTTTACCTGAAACAGACACAGGGATTAGCGATCGATATGACGATGGTCGTCGCTTTTTGTACGAAGCAGTCGTTGGAGAGAAATGCCGTTTGATCGGTAAAACAGTCACTTCTGATGAATTTAAAAAACTGAAAGATTTATATTTATTAAAAATTATTCGCGATGAAGAAACAATTTCACCTATTCGACTCGATGATATCATTCAAAATGGGGATGTGTTAATTTTTACAGGTAGTTTGGAAAGCTTAAAAAGTCTTGAACAATTTAATAATTTATCGATTAAGACTGATGAAGATATTTCACTAAACTCTTTACAATCTGATGATGCAAAACTTGTAGAAGCAGTTGTATCTCACAACTCAACAATGCTGCATCAAAAAATTAAATACTCCAATTTCCGCGGTAGATACGATGCATCAATTGTTTCTGTTCACCGTAAAAATGAAACAATTGACAAAAATATCGGTGAAATTCGCTTAAAACCTGGGGATGTTTTACTCATGTTAGCGGGACCAGATTTTGAAACACATGCTTATAATAGTGATGATTTCTATGCATTAACAGAAATTAAAAACCAAAAATCGATGACAACAAAAGAAACAGTTATTTCAATTGCCGCTTTCGTTACAATGATTGTATCCGTAGCATTTGGTTTCTTATCAATGTTTTCAGCAGTTTTATTATGTATCGGACTGTTTGTATTACTCGATTTATTCGATCCATCACAAGTGAAGAAAAGCATTCCTTTTGAAGTGCTATTGCTTGTCGTTTCCTCATTAGGTATTGGTAAGGTCATCGAAACATCCGGTGTAGCAGATTTAATTGCTAATACGATGATCTTTTTAATCGCTGAAAATTTCGGCACAATTGGGTTACTCGCGGGAATTTATTTAATTACAAATATCTTGACAGAGGTTATTACAAATACAGCGGCCGCTGTCATCGTCTTGCCAATTGCATTGGAAGTTGCTACATTTTTAGATATTTCGCCAACTTCCCTCGCTGTCATTGTTGCAGTCGCAGCTTCTGCAAGTTTTTCCACACCAATTGGATACCAAACGAACTTAATTGTTTATGGACCAGGTGGCTATAAGTTTAGCGATTATTTAAAACTCGGCTTGCCATTAAACTTATTATTTATGGTTACCGTGATCTTTTCCGTTTATATGTTGTCATAATCAGCAGTAGTAAATGGCGTAAAATGTCTACTCTTCAATAACCCGAAGAGAGCTGGACATCACGATTTAACGTATAATACCATTAACAACATGTTAACATCGGTTGTCTTCCGTTCTGCGTGATGCTTTCCGTAGACATGGCTTCAAAGTTTTCATTCGCACGGCTCATTCAGGACTTTTCAAACACATACTATTCCTGCTAGTGTCACGCTTAGAACGAAAGGCCACATCCTGATATTTAAAATAAAAATGATGCATCTCTCTATAAGAATGCATCATTTTTAGTTAACTTATTGATTTTTTTCTGCCTCTACTAGGGTTCTTATCCCTTAATAAAAACCGCCATAGTATGGATATGGCATATAACCATATGGATAATATGGCATTGGATAGCCTCCTCCATACCATGGAACATTTCCGTAGCCTCCACCATAGCCGCCGTAACTGCCAAACCCACCACCATAACCTGGGAATAATGCGTTACCGAGCAAACCGCCCGCTAACCCTCCTAGAAACGGAACACCGAATCCTTCAAAACCAAAGCCAGTTGTTCCGCCATATCCTCCGTAATGTCCACGATTACGATATTGCACATTTCTTGGCAATTCATCTCCTCCTTCAAACTTATCTTATTCATAAGCCCGAATAGAAGATTTGGCGAATGCCTACCATATGTTAAGCTTTGTTGCTCATCATTCCGTTGCTAAACGTTCTATAAATGTCCCTAATGTACGAACCATCACACCTGTTGCACCTTTTGGTCCTAAGTCATGTGTTGCATTTGCAGACGATGTTCCAGCAATGTCTAAATGAATCCATGGCGTATCTTCTGCAAACTCTCCAACAAATCCACCACCAAAAATCATATGACCATCGCGACCAGGTGAATTATTTAAATCTGCTACATCACTTTTACGTAATCGTTTGCGATCATTTTCCGTTAAAGGTAAACGCCAAACAAATTCTCCAGATTCAACTGTTGCTTCCATGAATTGCTCAAAGAATGACTCATTATTAGTTAGTGCGCCTGTTTTATCCATACCAAGCGCAACAATGACGCCGCCTGTTAATGTTGCAACATCAATTAAATAATCTGCACCATTTTGTTTCGCATACGTTACTGCATCTGCCAGAACAAGGCGACCTTCTGCATCTGTATTTAACACTTCTATTGTTTTTCCGCTTAATGAAGTAATAACATCATCTGGTTTAAATGCTTCACCAGAAATCATATTATCTGTTGAAGCAATGACTGCCATGACATTTTTCTCTGGACGTGTTTCGCCAACAATTGTCATCGCGCCTAACACAGCTGCCGCGCCGCCCATATCGCCTTTCATACCTACCATGCCGTCTTTTGGCTTTAATGAATAGCCGCCAGTATCATACGTAATTCCTTTTCCGACAAGCCCAACAACATCTTCCCATGTATCCGTTGCTTGATATTTTAATACAATTAATCTTGGCTCTTCGACGGACCCTTTATTTACCGCTAAAATCGCCCCCATGCCAAGCTGTTCCATTTCTTTTTTCCCAAGCACTTCAATTTCAAATTCATATTTCTCTGCTAATTGCTGCGCATAGTTTGCCATTTCAGTAGCTGTTAATAAATTCGGAGGCATATTAACTAAGTTACGCGCCTCATTCGTTGCATAACCATTTACATATCCCATTTCAAATGCTGCTTTCAATACATCTTCTTCTTCGTTAGATACGATTGCTACAGATTCTACTTCAACATCTTGCTCATTTGATCCTGTTTTATAATGAGGCACTTCATAAGTACCAAGCGTGAGACCTTCTGCAGCTAAAAATGCGATATCTTCTTCTGCTAACGTATCATTGGCAAAAGATGCCGTCCAAATTGCAACTGAGGACGCTTTAACCGTTCGTATTTCATGTCCTACTGTTGCAAATAGTTGACGAATCTTCTCTTCTGTTAATTGCTTTTGATTCCCTAAACCGACAAATAATACCTTTTTAAATGCCTGCCCAGGAAATGCTGGATATGTATTAATCTTCTTAAATGCGGTTTGTATATGACCACTTTTCACCCATGATTGCATATGTTCATAGTAAAAATTTGAAAAACTCTCCCAGCCTTCTAAATTTTCTGGATGCTCCCTTACACCAACAACTAAAACCTCTTCTGATACGTCTTCAAATGCGTGTTTTTGTAAAAATTCCAATGGTATTCCCCCTTTTATACGATGCTCTTAGTATACATGATATTTTCAGTTTTTTACATTTAATGCAACTAATCGATATCTTCGGTTTTTGATTGTACATGAATATGATATACTACGATTAATAATAAAGAAGAGAGTGATGATTATGGCCATCTTTCAAAATATTCCTTTACTTGCTGCATTATTTAGTATTCTCTTCGCACAATTCGTAAAAATACCGATTACGTTTATTTTCACGCGTAAGCTCGATTGGAAACTTATGACATCTACAGGTAGTATGCCTAGTTCACATTCTGCCGCCGTTACATCTTTAACGACTGCAGTTGCATTTGAATATGGACTGGATTCAACACTGTTTGCTGTCTCTGCTATTTTTGCTGTCATTGTCATGTTTGACGCGACAGGCATTCGTTACCAAGCAGGACAGCAGGCAGTCATTATTAATCAAATGCGGACAGATTTTCAAACATTTATTCAAGACTTTAAAGGTTGGCAACATAAAGATGAGGAAGAAAAAATTGAAGAGCTTAAAACATTATTAGGTCATAAGCCAAGTGAAGTATTTGTCGGCGCGCTGCTCGGCATTTTTATATCAGTGATGAT
>DATGUZ010000084.1:0-63755 GCA_035300865.1 Sporosarcina sp. | reverse complement strand
CCCAGTATTAGCTGTTCAAAATGTATATGAAGATGTGAAAGCACAAGATGAAAAAGATACACCTTATCTATTCGATGATCACTTAATTGAAGTGGTAAATATCGATCATCAACTCGTGATTACATTTCCTGATATGTAGGGAGTAGGACGAAGCACTTTATAAGAAAAAGTGCTTCGTTTTTTTTATGTGTATGGCCGGTTATTAACATTATGGTTTAAGTTTATTACGTTAAAGTGTAGAGAGCGTTCTACACTTCGCTAAAGATGAAACAAAATACATGTTCATTCGTATATGTAAAGAGTAGAAAAAAGTACTAATCACATAAACTTTTCACAAGGAGTGAGAAAGTATGAGAGCGTTATATATTCAGCAAAAATTATTTAGTGTGGGCGAGAAATTTACGGTGAAAGATGAAGCCGATAAAGATGTATATAAAATTGAAGGTAGTTTTATGAAAGTACCTAAAACATTTTCAATTATGGATATGCACCGTAACGAACTTGCACAAATTACAAAAAAGAGGATGAGTTTTTTACCAACATTTTATGTCGACGTCGTAGGGCAAGAACCGATTACAATTAAAAAAGAATTCACTTTTTTTAAAGCGAAATATTCGATTGATATGAAAGGTATTGAAGTACGTGGTAATTGGTGGGATATGAATTTTGAAATGTTAAAACACGGTGAGGTTATAGGGAGTGTACAGAAAGAATGGGTGACATTCGCCGATCATTATGTATTATCTGTTTATGATGGTGATATCGAACCATTGCTTGTTGCCCTTGTTGTTGCTATAGACTATGTGAAATCGACTCAAGGTGCTGGCGCAGTATAAATACTTAATCATGAACAATAAGAAAGAGATGTATGGAAAATGAATTAAAATACATCTTTTTAAGGGCAGCTTGTTTAATGGACCTATCAACAATTTTTCATTGCACGGCATTTTTTAAGAACATACATGCAAGAAGTCATTCTGAAATTGACGTAGAAGCATAAAAATTATAAAATAAAATGAATTTATAGCGAATCATTTAGCAATGAAAAGATTATTACCAATTTCATACAAAAATTATATCGTTGAATATATTGGACTATATAATCCGTCAGTTTTATAATGAAACTAGATAGAATTGGAATATAGTGTTAGGGAGCGTGTACTTTGGAAAGAATCGCAATTGATATGGACGAAGTGATGTCCCATTTTAGTAAAAAATGTTTACAATTATTTAATAAACAATATAAAGAAAGTTATACAGTTGATCATTTACATGGAAAATTATTAAATGATCTAGATCCAAGATTTGCAGAAAGTGTCCCGAATTTTTTAACAGAGGATGATTTTTTCATCAACTTAGACGTTGTAGAAGGTAGTCAAAAAGTCATTCAACAATTAACAGAACGATATGAAGTGTATATTGTTACTGCAGCGATGGAATTTCCGTCGTCGATGGGACCTAAATATAAATGGTTAAAAAAACATTTCCCATTTTTAAATGAACAAAACTTTGTGTTTTGTGGTGATAAAAGTATTATACAAGCAGATTATTTAATTGATGATACACCGAAAAATTTACAGACTTTCAAAGGAAAAGGATTGCTTTTTTCTGCACCACATAATATGAATGTTCAGGAGTACACACGCCTGAACAATTGGTCAGAAGTTGCCCAGTATTTTTGCCATGAGAATTTCAAGACGCCATCCGTTAGATAGGAGTATATCATCATTATGAGTAATTTTTATTCAAGTGAGCAAACGATTGTAGAGGCAGAGGAATTAGCACTTGCTATTGAAGACAATCAATTTGAATTATATTATCAACCAAAAGTAAATATGCAATTTGGGAAAGTATATGAAGTAGAAGCATTAATTCGCTGGCAACATCCAATTTCAGGAATGATTGCGCCGAACCATTTTATTCCATTAGCGGAAGAAACAGCGTTAATCATCCCGTTAGGCAAGTGGGTCATTGAAGCAGCATGTCGACAAATTATGCAATTTCAGCAAGAGCATCAACTAGCATTAACCGTCGCTGTCAATATTTCACCATTACAATTGCACGACCCGAATTTTGATGAAATTGTTCAGGAGATTATTGAGAAAACGAAAATATGTCCTGGACAATTGAAGTTTGAATTGACTGAAAATATTATGCTGGATCAAGTTCAAGTTCTTCCGATGATTAATCGGATTAAAAAGCTAGGTATTCGTTTTAGTTTAGATGATTTCGGGACAGGTTATAGCTCGCTAATGCTATTAAAAGAATTTCCGATAGATGAGATTAAAATCGACCGTTCGTTTATTAAAAATAGTTTGTTTGATTATAAAAATAAGACGATTGTTCGAGCTATGATTGCAATGGCGCAACAATTATCGATTGATATTACGGCTGAGGGAGTCGAAACAGAAGAGCAGCTACTTTTTTTGCATGAAGAATATTGCGCACAAATTCAAGGCTATTATTTTAGTAAACCAATTCCGTTGAATGAATTAATCAACCAAATTCGAATGATTGAAGAAAAATTATCAATGATGAAAATTGATGATCAACTAATAGAAAAATATAACTTAAAGAAAGAATTAGATGAGGTTCGAAAAGATTTACAAGAAACATTGCGTGAACAGCAAGGAATGATTTTGAAGTTTAAAAAACAAGGAGATCAGTTTATTCACACATTAAGTGATGGCGAATTATTATATAAAATAGGCTTTACACCTGATGATCTTATCGGGAAAACATGGTTTGATATTTTGCCACAGGAAGAAGCAAGTTGGAAAACATTGCATTATGCACGTGCTTGGGAAGGTGAAGAAGTATCCTATGAAGCTTATTTAAATGGGTTTTATTACCTTGCGAAGTTGCGCCCAATTCGACATAACGGTGAAGTAGTAGAAGTCATTTTGTCTGCTGTTGATATTACCGATCGTGTTGAAACCCAGGAACGATTCCAAAAAATCGCTGAATATACATTATCTGGCGTTGCAATATTCAAAGGAAATCAAATTGTTTACGCCAATAAAGCAGCCAAGCAAATTTTACAAGCCCAAGACTTACTAGAAAAAGGTATTCAAGAGGTTTTATATTTTGATGAACAGCTATTTTTATCAAGATTGAGAGAAAATGCTTATCATAAAAATTTGGAGACATTTGATATTCAAGTGACATTAATAAGTGGACAACAGGTAGACCTTAAAGTTGGTATTGTGCCGATTCAATATGAAAATCATGCTGCTTCGATGGTATTGTTTACGGATGAAACAAAGTTGAAAGATGTTGAACGTAAGGTAATGGAATCTGTAAAAGAGCTGGGCGATGTAAACCATGCACTAAATGAATCCTCAATTGTTGCGATTACAGATCAAAGAGGAACGATACAATTTGTTAATGACAAATTTTGTGAAATAACGAAGTATGAACCAGATGAAGTGCTTGGACAAAATCATCGCCTTGTAAACTCGGGTTATCATAAAAGAGAATTTTTTCAAGAGATGTGGCGCACAATTGCGAGCGGACAAGCTTGGCATGGAGAAATTCGTAATAAAAAGAAAGATGGTACGATTTATTGGGTAGATACAACCATTGTTCCTTTTTTAAATGAACGTGGAAAACCTTATCAGTATATCTCCATTCGTAATGATATTACTGAACGTAAACTCGCCGAGGAAGCGTTAAAGAGAAGTCAGGAGAAGTTAAAATACTTAGCTTTTCATGACCCCCTAACGTCTATTTATAATCGAAGAATGTTCATGCAAGAATTGGATGCGTTAATCGAAGAATCATCCGATGAAAAATTGAAATTTGCAGTTGCTTATATCGATATGGATGGATTGAAGAAGATTAATGATGCGATTGGGCATGAAGGCGGAGACATTGCGATTAAGAAATTTGTAGATACGATTTCTGACACTGTGAAAAATCGAGCAATGATTTTTAGGCATGGTGGAGATGAATTCACATTGCTCATTCCCAATTTAACCGATGAAACAGAAGCGGTTCATTTAATCGAAGAAATTTTAAGACGATTAAAAACGACCTATCATCTCGTGTTTCCAATTCGCGCTAGTATAGGATTAGCATTTTATCCAAAGGATGCTACGACGCGTAATCGAATTTTAAAACTTGCTGATGAAGCATTATATAATGCGAAGAAAAGTGGAAAAAACCGATATAAATTAGCCTCAAATATTAATTGAGGAAAGCGCATTAAGAGTGGATAGCTCTTAATGTGTTTTTTGTTATAAAAATGGGTATAGGAATGATACAATTTTTCATGAATTAGTTAGCATGGAAGTGTTTGTGCATTCATATAAAGTGTGAAAATGACTTTGAGCATTGAACGTTAAAAAATGGATATGTTAAACTATAAGAAGGATACAAGCACTTCCGTTTTAGGAGGTGCTTCCTTTTATGTTATCTTAGGGATGACTAATAGTAAATTTATTTGAGGAATGGTGGGGCGTGTATGAAAAAAAGAGCGATTGAATTATTTTTTATTATTTTAGGATCATTTATTTTCGCATTAGCAGTCAATTTATTCGTTATCCCAAATGATTTAGGGGAAGGTGGCGTAACGGGACTAACGATTATTTTTTACTATTTATATGGTTGGTCACCTGGACTCGTTAGTTTAGTGATTAACGGTGCATTATTAATCGTAGGGTATCGTTTTTTAAGTCGAAATACGACCATTTATACGATTATTGCAGTTATTTTTAACTCATTATTTTTACATTTGACACATAACTGGACGATTGAATCGAATGAAATTATTGTCAATGCTATTTTCGGAGGTGTGCTTGTTGGCGTTGGGATCGGGCTTATTATTCGTGCCGGGGGGACATCAGCCGGAACAACCATTTTGGCGAGCATTACGAAAAAATATTTAGGATGGAATATTAGTTATGGTTTATTATTTTTTGATTTAATCGTTGTATTTTCATCATACTTTATCATTGGTGCTGAAAAATTAATGTTAACGATTGTAATGCTCTATATCGGTACAAAAGTGATGGAATTCATTATTGAAGGATTCAGTACGAAAAAAGCCATTACAATTATTTCAGATCACTCTGATGAAATTGCGAAACAAGTGAACATCAAAATGAATCGTGGTGTAACGGTGTATGCTGGTCACGGGTATTATTCGAAGGAAAAGAAAGATATTTTATATATTATCATTGGTAGTCAAGAAGTTGTACGTTTGAAACGGATTGTACAAAATATTGATGATCGTGCATTTGTTGCAATCCATGATGTTCGTGATGTATTCGGAGAAGGATTTATGGTAATGGATTAAAAGAGACAAAGCATTCTAATATGGATGCTTTGTCTTTTTTTATACCTTTAGTCGAAATATTCATATTATATGTTTTATTTTTCGTTTTATCGGTAATGATTAATTAAAGACGGTGAAAATATAAAAAAGGAGGGGTATGGAATGAACTTAGCAGCAATTGGTGTACCAGGGCTCATTATTATTTTAGCCATGATTTTAATTTTATTTGGTCCAAGAAAGTTACCAGAAGTTGGTGCTGCTGTTGGAAAAACATTAGCAGAGTTTAAGAAATCAGCGAAAGACATTATGGATGACGAGGACGAAGAAAAAGACAAGAAAGTGGAAACCGAAAAGTAGGTGATGTAAATGGCTGAACAGCAAGAACAACATACACAATCAGCTGCCAATCAATCATCACAACAAGAAGAAGTTAAAGTGCAAACAGATCCGAATGTTTTTGATCATTTATCTGAATTGCGATCACAGCTTATCAAATCGGCTGTCGTCTTCATCGTTTTTTTTATTCTCGTCTTTAGTACCATTAACATTTGGTTTCCGTATGTAACGAAAGGGCATCAGTTAATCATTTTAAGTCCTTTAGAGGTTGTTTCATTTTATATGACAATATCACTCTCTATTGCCTTCGGACTTGCCATTCCATTCGTTTGCTATTTTTTATGGAAGTTTGTGAAACCAGGTTTAACCGAGAAGGAGAGCCGCTTTATAAGTTTATACTCGCCTGTGATGTTATTACTATTTCTCATCGGGATTGCATTTGGTTATTTTGTTGTCAACCCACTTAGTTATAACTTCTTAACATCACTCGGTGCCATTAATTTCGATGTGATGATTTCGGCTCATGAATATGTCCGTTTTTTATTATTTACCACATTACCGATTGGGTTAATGTTTGAGCTACCAATGGTTGCGATGTTTTTAGCATCAATTGGTTTATTGACAGTCGATACACTAAAAAAGGTACGTAAATGGTCTTATGTATCACTTGCAATTATTTCGGCATTAATAACGCCACCGGATTTTATTAGCCAGTTAATTGTGTTAATTCCAATGATTGGCTTATATGAAGTGAGTATTCGACTCGTGGCGCGTATTGAAAAACGTGATCAACTAAAACGTTTAAAAGAATCTACAACTTCATCATAATGGATGAAATGACAATAACTGGTAGAGGAGGATTTCTAGTATGCCAGAAGATAAACAACCAAATAACAACAATGAAGGTATGAGTAGACGTAATTTTTTGAAAAATAGTGGTCTCGTTGCAGGTGGACTAATCGGTGGTTCATTGTTCGGAGGACTTGTAACGAATCAATTTCAAAAAGATTCAGGTACAAAAGAAGAATCAACGGGTGCAGGTGCTCCTTCATATGATGCACGAACATTTTTCAGCAGAAACGAAGATTTTGATGTTTTATCAGCTGCAACAGAAAGGATTTTCCCGAAAGATGATAATGGTCCAGGGGCAATCGACTTAGGTGTTCCATATTTTATTGACCGTCAATGTTCAAATGAGTGGGGAATGAATGCAAATGATTATATGTTTGGGCCATTCCCGCAAGTTGAAGAAGTAGATGAATACGTCCCTAATGATAAAAATATTAAAGACGTAAATGCAGGAACACAAGTAACAGTCCCATCTGCAACGCCTCGTTATCAAACGAAAATGACACGTGGCACATTATTTTTAGAAGGTGTTCGCGCGATAGAAGCTGAATCGCAAAAGTCATTTGATGAACGTTTCATTAAAATCGAACCTGAACAACAAGATGAAATTTTGCAAAAGTTTGAAGCGGGTGAAGTCGAAGTAGCTGGTGCAAAATCAAGTTTATTTTTTAGTTTACTCCGTCAAACAACAATCGAAGGGGTTTATGCAGATCCCGTATACGGCGGCAATCGAAATATGGAAGCTTGGAAAATGAAAGAGTATCCTGGGCCTCGTATGAGTTGGCTCGATAAAATCGAAGAAGAAGAATTTTTAACATTAGCACCAGAAAGCTTACGTAATTATCAAGGTAATTAAAAATGAAGGAGGATGCACATGGCACAAAAATTAGACAAAGTTGATGTTGTCGTTGTAGGAAGTGGTTGGGCTGGTGGCATCATTGCAGCGGAGTTAACAAAAGCAGGACATAAAGTTAAAATATTAGAACGTGGGAAAGATCAAGAGCGATCGGATTTTATTGGTGTAAAAGATGAATTGCGCTATACGAATCGACATGAAATGATGGAGAAATTAACGGGTGACACCATTACTTCACGTGTAGGTGTAGATGATGTAGCCTTACCGGTACGCTTACGTAGTGAGTTAAATACAGGAACGGCTTTAGGTGGTGGTAGTACACACTGGGCAGGTTCAGTGTATCGTTGGAGACCATATGATTTTGAAATCCGTTCGAAAACGATTGAGCGCTATGGTGAGAAAAAGATACCAGATGGGATGACCATTCAAGATTGGGGCATCACATATGACGAGTTGGAACCATATTATGATAAGTGGGAGAAAATGGCTGGGATTTCAGGCGAACCAGACCCGTTAGGAGATAAACGTTCAGATGATTATCCTAACCCACCAATGAAAGCTTCTCCAGCGATTAAATTATTTAAAGAGAAAACAAAAGAAATGGGATTAAATCCGTATCAAATGGCATCTGCAAATATGTCGCAAACGTATACAAATCCAGATGGACAAACATTAAATCAATGTATGTTCTGTGCATTTTGTACGATGTATGGATGTGACTTCTCTGCAAAGTCTGATCCGCTTGTAACAGTCATTCCAACTGCAATGGATACGGGAAATTGTGAGATTCGTACACATGCACTCGTTCGTAGAGTTTTACATAAAGACGGTAAAGCTACGGGTGTGATGTTTGTCGACACGAGAACAGGACAAGAGTTTGAACAACCAGCAGATGTTGTTGTTCTTGCAGCGTTCACGTTTTCAAATAACCGTTTACTAATGTTATCTGAAATTGGTGAAATGTATGATCCTAAAACACGTAAAGGTGTTATTGGACGAAACTTTACGGGACAGTTTAATAGTACATTTTTAGGTGCTACTGGATTTTTTGAAGATAAGAAATTCAACTACTACATGGGTGCTGGTGGACTTGGTGGAGCATTAAGTGATTATGATGCTGATATTTTTGACCATACAGATTTAGATTTCATCCATGGCGGAGGAATTGAATTACGTCAATATGGTGATGGAGCGATTAAAAATAACTTTGTACCAAAAGGGACACCGATGTGGGGACAAGAATTTAAGGAAAAATCATTACACTATGCATACCGTACTTTAACAGTTTGGTACTCTGCAGCAGTAATGCCATGGTGGCATAACTTCTTAGATTTAGACCCGACGTATAAAGACGAATTTGGTGACCCATTGCTTCGTGTGACAAATAAATTAACGGATCAAGATAAAAATATTGCGAAGTTTGGTATTGAAAAATGTACTGAAATCGTTGAAGCATTAGGTGCAGATATCGTAGATCCAGACGAAGTTCCGGAACAATTCGACCATTTATACGGTGGAATGCACTATATCGGCGGTGTCGTTATGGGAGATGACCCAGAAACATCAGCAGTCAATACGTACTCTCAAATGTGGGAGATGGATAATTTATTCGTTGTTGGTGGTTCTTCTTTCCCTCACTTTAGTAGTCATCACCCAACCCCAACAATTGCAGCATTTGCTTACCGTGCAGCTGAAGGTGTAGAAAAGTTTTTAAAAGATGGCGGAATGGTTGAGAAGGCAAAAGCAAAAAGAAGCGTACAAGCATAAAATGAAATAAAACAGCTCTCAAGACATTTGAGAGCTGTTTTTACATGATAAAGGATTATGATTCCGTGGTCTCATCCGAATTGATCATAATTGCAGCAACTTGTGTAAGTCTTTCATAAAATGCATCTCCGGCTAGTGTGCCATCTAATCCAACCTCTATAAATGCTTCTTTCATACAACGTAACCAAGCTTCCGCACGTTTTGGCGTAATTTCATGAGGAAGATGTCGCGCACGCATACGTGGATGCCCATAGCGATTACTATATAATGTTGGACCACCTGTAAATTGTGTCAGAAACATTCTTTGTTTCATCATGATTTCACCGATGTCACCAGTGAAAATGGGAATTAAATCAGGATCAGCATACACTTTTGGATAAAATGCGTTCACGAGTTCTTCTATTTTTTCACCACCAATTTCACCGTAAATTGTTCTTAATTCTTGTTCGGACATGAGAATGCCTCCTTTTACTTGTATAGAACATATAGCTTATTTACTGTAAGTATATCATGAAAGAAGATTGTAATGGATGTGCATGCTTATTAGAAGCGAGAAGTTTGAGGGGATGTTCGAAGAACGTTATAATAAGAGTATGGAAAATTCAGTAAATAGGAGGGGGCTTATGTCAAAAGTTGTTGATACATTATTTGTGAACACATTTGTTGATGGCGTTCTGGATCCAGATGAGAAGATGCTAGGCCCAGTACGTGATGGTGGTCATATTATTGCCAATACAAGTCCTGGTTGTTGGGGACCAATGATTACGCCTTGTCTAAAAGGAGGGCATGAAGTAACGAAACCTGTCTTTGTAGAGGGTGCTGAAGTAGGGGATGCGATTGCTATTCATATTCAATCGATTCATGTGACTTCACTTGCCACGGCTTCAGGAAATGATGAACCTGTTGAAGGGCGTTTTCTTGGTGATCCATTTGTAGCCGTGAAGTGTCCAGAATGTGGAACGATGCGACCTGAAACCGTTATTGAGGGAACAGGTCCTGAATCGATTCGTTGCGCAAATTGTCATGCCAATATAACACCATTTATCTTCACAAATGGCTATACAATGACATTTGATGAGGAAAATCAAATCGGTGTTACCGTATCGAAAGATGCAGCGGAAAAAATTGCGCAACAAGGACATGAGTATATGCAAATACCTGACGCTGCTATCCAAAATCCAATTGTCACATTCGCACCGCATGACTTAATTGGTACAGTTGCGCGTATGCGTCCGTTTTTAGGACAACTTGGAACAACGCCATCTAAAGCATTACCAGATTCTCATAACGCCGGGGATTTTGGCTCTTTTCTAGTGAATGCACCTCATGAATATGCAGTTACAGAAAAAGAATTAGCCGAGCACCGTACAGATGGACATATGGATATTAACCGCGTTCGTGCTGGGGCCATTGTCATATGTCCGGTTAAAGTAACAGGTGGCGGGGTGTATGTAGGAGATATGCATGCCATGCAAGGCGATGGAGAAATCGCAGGACATACAGCAGACGTAGCTGGTATCGCACATTTACAAGTAAAAGTGTTAAAAGGGGTAGAACTTGAAGGTCCAATTATTTTACCAAACGTTGAAGATTTGCCATATACAGCGAAGCCGTTTACAGAGGAAGAGTTGCGTGCGGCGGATTTACTTGCCAAACAATGGGGGGTAGAAAAAGTTGAAAAATCGTATCCGATTTCCTTCGTTGGAACTGGAGAAACTTTGAATGCAGCAACAGATAACGGTTTGCAACGTGCGGCAACTTTTTTTGGCGTCACGGTTCCAGAAATTATGAATCGCGCTACGATTACTGGTGCCATTGAAATTGGTCGAAACCCAGGAGTTGTAACGGTTACATTCCAAATGCCAGAGCAGTATTTGTTAGATTGCAAGCTTTACCATCTTGTCAGTAGGCATTATCGCTATTAAATTATGTATTGTTGCAAGAGCTTCTCAATTTGAGTGGCTCTTTTTGTTTGACGATCAATTTCAGCTAAGTAAAACGATTCTGAGTAAAGCTATAAACAATGATCTAGCGAATGGGACTATGTTCAAACGATGATGTATTCGTAGCCACACCGTCAACATTTTGCTTATGATGCCATCATATGACTTTAGCTCTCGCCGCTTTCGTACCATATCTATACGGTATTACGAACGGAATAGGTCATAAATTAAAGCGCAAGATTGAAATAGAATCTGATTATCTCCAATGGATTAGAATATGTCCACAACGGAATTAGAAAATTTCTCGTGAATGGCATCCGAATGAAATTTCAGTTACAATAAACGGGTATCGAAAGAGGTGTTTTTATGAAAATGTTGACGGTTATGCGCATGAGTGCACGCCGTATTTTACTAGATCCGAAAGAATATTTATTCGGATTTTTATTACTTCAAAGTATCCGTTGGACAATTGGGTTACCACTCCTATCATTTTTATTTTATGTCGTACTAAATAGTGCTGGACTCGTAAGCATTACCAATACAAATGCTGTGCAAATCTTTTCTAGTCCGCTTGCAATGATTGCTTTAACAATCTTATTATTTTTAATAACCTTTTTAGCGTTTTATGAATTTGGTTATTATTTTTTACTTGCGAAATATCAGCGGATGGACAAATCATTTACTTTTAAAACGATTTTACAGCAATTAAATAAAAAGATTCCGAAATTTTTTAGTTTACATGTCGTTTTTTTCACGTTGTATTTAGGCTTATTATTACCGATTGCTTCTCTTGGTATGAGTACTTCTTGGACAGAGGCTTTACAAATCCCTCACTTTATTACTGATGAATTAATGAATACAATGAGTGGAAAAGTATTGTTAGCAGGTAGTTTATTGTTTGTTATATACATAAATACAAGGCTTATTTTTACAGTTTTATATTTCGCAACGGATGAATCAGCATCTATGCGCGTTGCGTTAAAGAAAAGTTGGCATGAAACAAAAGGGAAAGTTTGGCGGATCATCCCTAGTTTAGGCGGTATTGTCATTGCATTTGCATTATTAGCCGTGACCATAACGTTTTTATTGTCATTACCATTAATTATATCAGAATCTTATTTTGATATGCAGTTACCTCTTGTTGCAGGTTTTACACTTGCATTGATTCAAGGAGCACTGTTTACATTAGGTGCATTATTACAACCGATGCTAACAGAAGCAGTAACAGTGATTGAGCGTGGGGAAGAACAATTAGGCAAAATTACGAGTTATCGTAAAACATTTGGAACGTATTTAAAACGTTTTTGGCCAGTACTTTTATTAGGATTTATCATTTTTGGCTTTATTCACACGAATACGTTAAAACAAACCGTTTATCAACCGATGACAAAAATTGTTGCACATCGCGGTTATTCAGCCGTTGCATTGGAAAATACAATTGCCAGTTTAGAGGCTGCGGCAGAAGCGGGCGCAGATATGGTAGAGATGGATATTCAAGAAACGAAAGACGGGAAGTTTGTTGTCTATCATGATAAAACTTTACGTAGACTTTCAGGCGATTCTCGTACAGTGGGACAAATGACATTGGATGAATTAACGAATATAACCATTTCAAATGGAAAGTTTAAAGAGAAAATCCCTTCATTTGAGGCATATATTGATGTAGCGAAAAAGTTGGATATTCGTTTACTCGTTGAAACGAAGACATATGGTCATGAATCACCAGAAATGGAAGAAAATCTAGTCGCTCTCTTACATGAAAAAGAAGTAGCGTATGATTATGTTGTACAATCTTTAGATATTCCGCACTTGCGAAAAATTGAAGCAGTTGATCCACTTGTACCAACAAGTGATGTGATTGCACTTAATGTTGGAAAATTGCCCAATACAAGTGCCCCATTTTTAAGTTTAGAAGACTTTTCGGTTACGAAAAAAATTGTGCAAAAAGCAAATGAACAAGACAAAAAGATTTTTGTGTGGACAGTCAATAAAGAAGAGTTAATGCATACACATATGCGATTAGGTGTTTATGGTTTAATTACAAACCATGTTTCTGACGCTGTGCGCGTTCGCAATGTATATGAACAAGAACAAGGATTGTATCAACGACTGATGTGGTTATTGGAAGATCAAAACCCATTCTAGAAACAATAGACCAAAGATTTGAATTGATGCGTATGAACGAGAAACATATACAACGAAATAATTTGAGGTTAGGACAAAAATAAATAAGTAAAACAAAATGATGCATGCTATACAGACATGCATCATTTTTGCATTCAATATCATGAGGTTGACTTTCATTTTGCACGTGATGCCAGCAGAGACAACACGCGTCTAAAAAGACCCTAAATGAGGGGACGTATGAGGACATTGAAGCCGTGCTTGCCCAAAGCATCGCTCAGAACGGAAGCCTACTGGTATTAACATTTTGTTGATAGTATTGTACTTTTAACTGTGATATTCGAACTTCTTTATGTTTAACTTTACCGTATATAGGAAAGAGATAAATAGTACATAAATATCGAAAAAGGAGTGTATGTTAATGGTAAGTCTCATTGAACATCTGAATGAATTGGAAAAGATTAATGAAAACAGTTCGGGGAAAGTATTTACAATGTATTTAAATACCGATCCAACAGACCCAGATCAACAAGGTGGAAAATGGAAAATCACATTGAAAAATGGATTACACAATTTTGAACGATATTTACAAACAGACGATGATAAAGAAGAGTTAAAGCAATTTCAAGAAATTAAAAAGAAAGTAGAAAAATACATTTCGGATCATGAACAAAACTTGCATAAAAGCATCATTATTTTTGCTACAGCGGATGGAGAAGAATGGTATGCAGATAAATTTCACGTTCGCGTAAAATCGGATTTTTATTGGCAAGAAGAACCAGAATTAACGCAACTTCAGCAACTAGTAAAAGATTATCCGAAATCTGGCATTATTCTTGTGCAGCATGATGCAATCAAAGTATTAGAAACAGCTTTAAATGTTGTCCAGACGACACAGCTATTTGAACTCGATTTGGATACAGAAGATTGGAAAGAAAAGGTAGGACCGCGTAAAGGTTTCCATTCTTCAGGATTGGGATCGAGAAACGCTCAAATTGATAATTTTCAAGCAAGATTTAATGCCAATAAAACACGTTGGTACAACTCTGTTGCTGGAAAACTAGATAAACAAGCAAAAGATCAACAATGGGAGAGAATTTATGTCGTTGGTGAGTCTGATGTGGCAAGTGAGTTAACGAAAGCGATGCAAAAAGAAGCGGACCGAGTTATTTATAAAAACTTACTCGCACAAACAGAAATGAAAATTATGGAAGCGATTGCTGAAGCATGAATTTTGGAACAATGTATGATACATTTAATAAGTTGAATTCAAGATACATTGGGAGGAAGCAATATGAAAATTGGTGTACTAGTAGGAAGCAATCGAACGAATTCATTTTCAGGAAGTATCGCTAAAAATGTGATGAACTTATTTCCTGAAGAAACAACGGTAGAAATCGTAAAAATCGACCATTTGCCATTTTATAATCAAGATTTTGATGAAGAAGGAACAGAAGTACCTGAAGATGTCGCGGCATTCCGTAAGCAAGTTGCATCTTATGATGGGTTCTTATTCGTAACCCCGGAATATAATCGTTCGGTACCAGCATTATTAAAAAATGCGATTGATATGGGTTCAAGACCAAAATCAGAGAATGTTTGGGGTGGTAAACCAGCTGCGATTATTAGTCACTCTCCGGGATTACTAGGTGGATTTGGTGCCAATCATCACTTAAGACAAACATTAACATGTTTGAATATGCCAATAGTGCAACAACCTGAAGTCTATTTATCAAACAGTGCGAAATTATTAGGAGATAAACGTATAATTGAAAATGAAGGAACGGTTGAGTTTTTACAACTATTTGTAAATACATTTATGGATTTACTAGACAAACATTTATAACCAATGCGACAAGATGAACACAGGATACTGTAAGGACACGGTATTTTTTACTAAGTGACATTGGTGAGAGATGAACAATAATTTATGATATAAGGCGGATCTAATAATCAGTTAAACTGATTGTTAGATCCGCCTTTTTGAGGGCAAATATAAAGGGCGGAATGGAAATCAGCAGATCGAAAGGGGAACGAATTGATTGCATCACCTCGATATTTGATGGAACTGAACGATATAAAAGAATACTTTACAATGAAGCCACCAAAATTTTTGTCATAAAAAACCCTTTACAACGATTAGGAATCGTCAGTAAAGGGCTAATTGATTGTTATTTAATTCCTCTCATGAACTTCTGAATGACTGGTGCGATTAAGAAGAGTACGACTGCTAAAATAATCGCTGCTCCACCGATTGCTCCAAAATAGAGGATTTCAGTGTCTTCAGAGTAAAACTTCACAAGTTGTGCGTTTAAAGCTTGTGCTGCAGCATTTGATAGGAACCATAAGCTCATTGTTTGAGCTGAGAACGCTGCAGGAGCTAATTTTGTTGTTGCTGAAAGTCCGACTGGTGATAAGCACATTTCACCAACTGCAACGAAGAAAATACTTAATACTAACCATAATGGGTTAACAAGTGCGTCAGTACCGCCTAAGTATCCAGGAATTAAAATCACAACAAATGATAAACCAGCTGCTAATAATCCAAGAGCGAATTTTTGTGTTGTATTTGGTTGACGGTCACCAAGTTTTGTCCATAACACAGCAAATGCAGGTGCTAGGAAAATAACGAATAATGGCCAGAATGACTGGAACCAAGCAGGTGACCAAGTAATGCCCATAAATTCAAGATTCGTACGGTTATCCGCGTAAACTGCTAATACGGTAGAACCTTGTTCAGCGATTACCCAGAATAAAACGGCTGCAATGAATAATGGAATGAACGCTAATAAACGAGATTGTTCAATTTCAGATGTTTTTGGGCTTCTGTACATCGTGACAAAATAGATTGTAGGAATAACAAATCCTAAAATACCGATAAAGGCAACGAATCCATCAATCGTTAAGAAGTTAAAGAATGCACCTACTGCAACAAAAATCGCTATGACGATAAATCCAATCGCGATGATTGAGTAAACACGTTTTTTCTCGTCATCTTTTAATGGGTTAGGAACTTGTGTACCAGCTGTTCCTAAGTATTTCTTACGAGTTGCTACATAAACAATTAATCCTAAAAACATACCAACTGCTGCAACACCGAATCCTAAGTGGAAGCTCGTTGTCATTAAAGCACCAACGATTAATGGTGAAATAAATCCACCTAAGTTAATACCCATATAGAAAATACTGAACCCAGCGTCACGTCGGTTGTCGTTTACGTCATATAAATCACCAACAATACTTGAAACGTTTGGTTTTAATAAACCAGTACCGATAACGATTAGTACCATTGAAGCAAAGAACATTGCTAAGTTACCAGGAATTGCAAGGACGATATGTCCAAACATAATGAGTACGCCACCGTAAAAGACGGATTTAGATGTACCGAGTACTCTGTCGGCTAACCATCCACCAATAATTCCTGACATATATACGAGTGATCCGTAAATAGACATAATAGACATTGCGACTGGTTGTGATAAACCAAGACCGCCTTGAGTTACTTCATAATACATGTAGTAAAGTAAAATTGCGCGCATACCGTAGTATGAAAAGCGCTCCCAAAATTCTGTGAAGAATAATGTAAATAGACCTTTTGGATGTCCAAAAAATGCGCGGTCTCCTTTACCGTTCACAGTTTTTTCAGATAAATTCGACATGTTTAAAACCTCCTATGCGATATATCACATGATACATGTAAGCGCTTTAGAAATCTATAAAAAGTTATTATTAAATAATATTAGGAATCGTTATAATATTTCTAAAATTATTGTTTTTATCGTATTTTACTTGATTTTACAATGTTTTACATAATGTTTATAAAAAAACAAGTAAAAAAGAAATTATTTTCTGAAAACTATTTTAAAGTGTTTTCTGTGAAATCTATTACCCAGAAATGCAAAAAAATGCACATGTTTTCCGATTCGTCACAAGTTCGTCATATGTAAGCGTTTACGAAATGAACAAGTTGTGAAAAGTATCACAAACTCCTTTTACTTTTAAAAATACATAGTACAATGAAGTTAATTACAAAATATGAACGACAAAAAAGGAGAATCCTAACATGTGGGTAGTTACTGTATATGAAAAAGAAAGCTATAAAATTTTTGAGTTTGCAAATCAAATGGAAGCGAAAGAAACATTTGATCGTTACTCAGCAAAAGCTCGTCTTTCTTTCGTAGCATAATTCACTAGGTTCAAATTTTAAAAAAAGATGAAGCAGCCTTCCTTTGAGGGCTGCTTTTTTATTGGAGAAAATATTTTACTGTTCTGAATACTAGGCAGAAGCTGTTTGATGGCATTCATGCAAAAACCTATTACACTACATATAGAAGTATAATGACTGAAGGAGGGGATGTTTTGTGACAAAAATTCTCATCGCACCTGATTCGTTTAAAGGAAGCTTACGGGCACAGGAAGTTGCAAAAGCAATGGAGAGAGGCATTCAACGATTTGATCACACGATTGAGACGTGTTTGTTGCCAGTGGCTGATGGCGGAGAGGGAACAATGGATGCGTTGGTAAAAGGTACAAATGGAAAAACAATGTCAGTCCAAGTGACAGGACCATTAGGAGAATCAGTTCAAGCATGTTATGGCGTACTTGGGGATGATCAAACTGTTGTCATTGAAATAGCGGAAGCAGCAGGTTTAGCACTTATACAAAATAATCAGTTGAATCCATTGCATACGACTACGTTCGGTGTTGGTCAATTAATTGCTTCAGCACTTGATGAAGGATATCGTCATTTTATTATAGCGCTAGGGGGTTCAGCGACAAACGATGGTGGGGCAGGTATGTTACAAGCGTTAGGTGCTGAACTCCTTGATCAAAATGGTCAAAATATCCCTTTTGGTGGTGTAGCGCTACATCAAATTGAAACGATTAAACTTGATCAATTTGATTGGAGAATACAAGAGGCGACATTTTTAATTGCAACTGATGTAGACAATCCTTTGATTGGACCGAATGGTGCATCTGCTGTATTTGGTCCTCAAAAAGGCGCTACGCCACAAATGATCACTGTATTAGACGAAAATTTATGTCATTTCGCAAATCAAATTGAACATTTTGTACAACATACCATCCATTATAAAAAAGGAGCGGGTGCTGCAGGTGGTTTAGGTGGGGCATTTCAAGCATTTTTCCCGTCAACGACAGCAAGTGGAATTGATCTTGTACTTCAAAAACTTCATTTTGAACATCATGTACAAAATGCAAACCTTGTCATTTCTGGTGAAGGAAAAATCGATACGCAAACAGCATACGGTAAAACACCATTTGGCGTAGCGAAAGCGGCAAATGAGCATCAAGTGCCAACGATTTTAATTGGCGGGATCGTAGAGGAGATTCCGGTAGCACTTTATGAAATGGGTGTTGTTAGTGCGATTAGTATAATCAACGGTCCACAATCGATTCAAGATGCCATGTCCAACGCTGAAACATTAATCGAACAAGCGACAGAACAATGTGTAAGGCTCTTTTTTGCCCAACGCTAATCAAATACAAGAAGTTTTACCATTTGTTTTCATTCCATTTACAATCATTACAATTTGATTAAATCCAGTGGAATATAGTGTGATTCATCATTATTTAGGGTATTGTCGCCATAGGTTATTTGTAAGAGAAGGTGACGAATGTGAAAAGGAATGCGTATTTTGATAACGCAAAAGTGTTATTAATTTTTTTAGTGGTGTTTGGGCATATGATCCAACCATCAATCGAAGAATCAACAAAGCTGAATACATTATATATATGGATTTACACATTCCATATGCCAGCTTTTATTTTTCTATCGGGTTTCTTTGCCAAAGGGGCTGGAAACATCGATTACATTTTAAAAATGGTTAAAAAATTATTAGTACCCTATGTATTATTCCAGGCCATTTATACCGGATTTTATTTGTTAATGGGGCAGGAAGCGTGGCAAAGCGTAATCGTACCACAGTGGTCACTCTGGTTCCTACTCAGCTTATTTAGTTGGCATATGTTGCTCATACTATTTAAGAAGTTTCCTCCAGTGGTAGGAATTTCTGTATCATTACTTATCGGCGTTGTTGTTGGATATTTCCCTGAGATTGGGCATACATTAAGTTTATCAAGAACATTTGTGTTCTTCCCGTTCTTTTTAATCGGGTATTGGTGCTCTGAACGTCAATTAATGCACATTAAATCGAAAGCCGTTCAATATAGTGCATTAGTTGTGATGGCAGTTGTAGCGGTTCTCATTTATATGGCACCGGACATTAATACTGGCTGGTTATTAGCATCGAAATCTTATGCGGATCTTGAGATGCCTGTATGGGGTGGGATAGGTAGAATATTTGTTTATACGATTGCGGTTCTCATGTCGGTAAGTGTTTTATCATGGATGCCGAAAAGAGAATTGGTCATCACACCAATCGGTCGAACGACATTATACATTTACTTACTCCATGGTTTCTTCATTCAATATTTTAGACATCGAGAATTACTTGAAGTGACAACGATAGTAGATTTTATCGGTGTCGGTCTAATTTCTGGAGCCATCGTTGTCCTCTTATCTAATAAGAAAGTGCGTACGATTTGGCAACCATTTATAGAAGGTAAAATGAGTTTATTGAAAAAATCATTTGGAAGAAAAGAGCAACGCCAATTATAAATAGGATTAGTTGACGAAGAACCAAAAAACATCAGGTGTAGGAAGGATATTTCTATTCTTACATCTGATGTTTTTTTATATTCAATGACAACGCAGAACATATTATTTAAATGAAAGACGTCGAGAAAATCAAGTAAAAGTAGAAATGCTCGACGACTTTATTGTAATAAAAAAGGATGGATGATTTGATATTTTGGTATTTGCCGTGGATGAATCGAAAACAGCTCAAATGAGTGAACTGGAAAGACGACGGGTTCGATGATCGGTTGATTGATTTCCAATGCTTCATCTGATTTCCGTTTTTTGCTAATTGTAATATGCGGATTAAATCGATTTTTGACGTGTGATGCTAAATAAGGCGTCGTCGCTTTAAAAACTTTTTTCTGTAATCTCATTAATGCATCATTTGAGGCTATAGATAAATAAAGAACACGAGGTCCATATGGATTACCAAAATAATGGAATCCATTGATTGTAATTGAAAATGTTGATGTTTCGTTCGCGATTACGTGAAGGGCTTGTTGCAATTGGCTTACCTCAGAATTTGTCAAAGCACCAACATATAATAAAGTCAAATGATAATCCTCTTCATGCGTAAGCACTTTATAATGTTGATTTAATCTGTTTTGTTGAATAAAAGGTCGAGCAAGTTGTGCGGCAAACGCACCCATATGAATACCGATAAAATAATGCTGTGTCATAAAATTCCTCATTTCAACTATTACCCATTGTTCAGAAATGCACGCACGATATGCAATGGCGACCATTCTGTATTGGATGCTTTTATTATTGGATAAGAATTTGGGAATAAAGTATTCGTAATTTCGTGAACGTCCATGCCTTTTTTAGCAAGTTGTAAAATTTTACCTTGTAAATCTTCTAAAAAATCAATTTTAGATTGAACCATTTTCTTTGGTTTCTGAACATAACCCGCATGACAACAAAATAGATGATCATAATCAAGTTGTTGAATTTTCTTCAGTGAATCCAGTGTGTCCAATATATTTTCATCAATCAGGACGACTTTTACTTTTGGTGCTACGTATAAATCACCTGTAAATAATTGTCCTTTTGATTCATTTAGCAATGCAACATGATCTTTTGTATGTCCTGGTGTATGAATGACACGCCAGCGATCATTTGCGGACTGAAAAGTTGTTTCATAAGGTTTGGAATCAAATGGTGCAACGTCTCCCCATAACATTTTTCGATAGACTGGAATCCGTGGTTTATTCGTTGTTAAATGTGTCGCCATTTGATGAATATAAACTGGCACATTCGTTTGTTGTTGAGCGAGTGCAGCATTGCCTGTATGATCCTCGTGATAATGCGTTAACGCAATTTGTTCGAAATGATGTTTTTCAAAAAAAGCTTTAAAAATTGCTTGCAAGGAACTAGCTCCTGTATCAATTAGCACCCCATCGCTTATAAAGCTATGTACGGACATACGAATTTGCTCATTACCAATTGTCCCTTTGACAAACTGCACTTGTTCGATAGCATCCATTTCTCCGAAAGATTGAAATTGTATGCTCATTTCTATCACACCTTTCTTCTGTTATAAAGTGTATCATGAAATGGCTGAATATTCATTCATTATTTTGTCGTCGTTCCATCGAATTGTTTTCGGTGTTTTTTTAATGGCATATAGTCTCTTCTGTGAATCCTTTATTTGTTGTTTTAAAGAAGGATTGTTTGAATAGATTGGTTGACAGTGCTTCTGAATAAAACACCAAGCATTCAATATGCTAACTAAGTATGAATCTCTCTCAGCCATTTTCCGCATACCATCATAACCGTCTGGATTTATAATCAAAGCAATGTGTAGTACACTTTAGTGTATGAAAAATATAGGTGGTGTTCGGTGAATGAAACCATTTTCGAAAAAGACCGCTATAGTCATTTATAGTGTTATTGGGCTGTTTTTAATTGCTACATTGATCTTTACATTACATAATGAATCATTTTATAAACGGACGATTGGAAAAATTACCGCTGTTCAAGTAGTGGAAGAAGAATCAATTCAGGATGCGTACGGTAATGAGGACTTACGCACAAGTCAACAGCTTACAGTGCAAATTTTAAATGGTGCGTATAAAGGTGAGCAATTACAAATTGATAATTCGTATACTAAATCTGGAGCTTACGATGAAGCTTATCGTCAAGGACAAAAAGTGTTTGTTGGGATACATGAGCGAGAAAGCGTTTTAGAAGGAGAAGTGGTTGATGCAAAACGAGATAGTTATTTTGTACTTATTGTCTCTTTTTTCGTGATCGTATTATTAATCGTCGGCAATAAACAAGGGTTATTTTCAATCATAAGCTTTCTAGTGAATGCTTTTATTTTATCATTAGCACTTGATCTTTATGTAGCATATCCATCGATTAGTTTAGTTGTGATATGTGGCATTGCTGCATTATTTTTTTCGACATTTTCATTATTACTTGTAAATGGTCGCAATGTTAAAACCTATACTGCTATCATTTCAACGTTACTTGGAACGATTGCTTCATTAACCATCGCTTTTATCGCAATAAAGTTAACGAATGGAAATGGTCTTCGATACGAAGAAATGCAATTTATTACACGACCGTATGAAATGGTATTTTTAGCAAGTTTATTTGTTGGGTCATTAGGTGCCGTAATGGATATTGCCATTACAATGACGGCATCATTATTTGAGATATTTGAAAAAAATCACGATATTTCATTAGCACAATTAAAAGCGTCAGGCATGAATATCGGCAAAGATGTGATGGGAACAATGACGAGTATTTTATTTTTTGTTTACGTAAGTGGATCATTACCAATGTTAATTTTGTATTTGAAAAATGGAGCATCTTTAAATTTTGCGTTATCGATTAATTTATCTTTAGAATTGGCGCGTGCATTGGCAGGAGGGATTGGGGTTGTATTAACCATTCCAATAGGTTTATACACCGCTCTATTTTTCATTCGCCGTAAAAAGAAGGTGAGTGCATGAATGTTCTCGTTTTATTAGCAATGATTTTATGTATTCTAATGATTGCTGTCGGTGGTAAAAAAGGAGCAAAATCATTTGCTTCGCTCCTATTAAATTTTATCGTATTTATTATCATGTTGTTTTTCATAATGGATCCAACGCTAAATCCGATTCTTATTACACTCATTGCGTCGATTGTTATGATTTGTATCAATTTATTTTTTGTTAATGAAGTGAATGAAAAAACAAAGCTTGCATTCGCTTCAACAATTGTAACGTTATCCATTTTGTTTTCGTTTATTTTATGGATCACAAATTTATCAATGATTCAAGGATTTGGCGAAGAAGAAATTGTTGAACTTGCACCGTTTTCTTTAGAAATTGGAATTGATTTTATTAAAATTACTGCTGCAATCGTGATTATTAGTACAGTCGGTGCGATTACTGATGTGGCCGTTGCAATTTCTTCACCAATGCAAGAAATAAAAAAACATTCACCAACAATCGAACGAAAAGCTTTATTTCGTTCGGGCATGACAATTGGACGGGATATTTTAGGAACAGATACAAACACATTACTGTTTGCTTTTATTGGTAGTTATTTAACATTGATTTTATTATTTAAAGATTTAGCGTATACGATAGGTGAAATGATTAATTCTAAAATATTTATGGGTGAAGTAATTACGATTTTATGTGCAAGCATTGGCATTGCAATCATTATCCCAATTACAGCGTTTGTGAACGCATTTTACTTAACGAGAGAGAAGTGAACTGTAAAAATACGGATGTTTATGATGGACTACTAAGGGAAGAATACAAGTAGAAAGTTAAATGTCCGGAGGTGTCATTATGGAAACGAAGTTCGAACGATGTTTAAAAGCCTGTTATGATTGCTTAGAAGCTTGTAATTATTGTTTTGACCAATGCTTACAAGAAGATCATGTTACATCAATGGCAGCTTGTATTCGTTTAGATCGTGAATGTGCCGATATTTGTATGTATACAATCGATGCGTTAACGAGACAAAGTTCCTTTGACCAAAAGATTGTTTCATTATGTGCTGAAATTTGTGAACGTTGTGCAGATGAGTGTGAAAAACACGCACATGAGCATTGTCAACAATGCGCAAAAGCATGTCGCGCTTGTGCAGCGGCTTGCCGTTCGTTTACGGCCGTTGCTTAAGAGAAAATAGAATACGCATACGTTATAAAAGATATCTCAAAGGAGGTATCTTTTTTTGAGGATATTAGTTGCTATTTGAGCAGCAATCCGTTAATGTTTTACTTTTGAATTAAACCTACATATCAATGTAAGTTGTGAAGGAGGTCCTATATGGAACAGGTGAATCAAGAACAGAAAAAATATGAGTTTTTAGCGGATAATCCAAATGTTAAAGTGTTACCCATCATGCTCTCACTTATTATCGGTGCTTTTTTTGCTATATTAAATGAAACATTATTAAATATTGCACTCATCACATTAATGGAAGAGTTTAGCATCTCTTTAACAACCGTTCAATGGATGGCGACTGGTTTTATGTTAGTGATGGCGATTATTATTCCAATTTCCGCACTATTATTGCAGTGGTTTACAACACGCCAATTATTTTTAGCGACGATGATTGTTTTTACAGTTGGAACGACAATTAGTGCTGCTGCATTGAATTTCCCTATGTTATTAGCAGGACGATTGATTCAAGCAGCTGGGACTGGACTTTTAATGCCAATTATTTTCAATGTCTTTTTATTAATCTATCCACCAGAAAGACGTGGGAAAGTAATGGGACTTGTCGGACTGGTCATTATGTTTGCACCAGCAATTGGACCAACGCTATCAGGCGTTATTGTTGAATATTTAGGTTGGCGTTTCTTATTTATTACAGTAATTCCATTTGCTTTATTTTCAATTGCATTCGCTTATAAGTATTTGATCAATGTATCAGAAGTAACGAAACCGAAAATTGATATACGCTCGCTCATTTATTCAACAATTGGATTTGGCGCTACTGTTTATGGATTTAGTTCCGCCGGAGAAAATCCAGAAGGTTTTTTAAGTGTTAACGTTTATGGCATCATTTTCATCGGACTTGTTGGCATTCTATTATTTATACTACGCCAATTAAAATTAGAAGAACCAATTATGGATTTACGTGTCTTTAAATATCCAATGTATACACATGCGGTCGTAATGTTCTTAATTATTATTATGGCGATGTTTGCATCAGAAATTATTTTACCGATGTATATGCAAGGACCACTGATGTTATCAGCTGCCACAGCTGGATTGGTTTTATTACCAGGAAGTTTATTAAATGGGATCATGTCTCCGTTTATGGGACATTTATTTGATAAATTTGGCCCGCGTGTCTTAATGATTCCGGCAACGCTTATATTAAGTGGTACGATGTTTATGATGAGTCGAATGACTGAACATACTTCTGTTTGGGTCGTTGTCATTGGGTACATGTTGATTATGTTATCGGTATCTGCCATTATGATGCCTGCAGAAACAAACGGTTTAAACCAATTACCGAAGAAATTATATCCGCATGGAACAGCAGTTATGTCGACGCTACAACCTGTGGCGGGTGCTATTGGTGTATCAGTCTTTATTAGTTTACTGAATAGTCGACAGCTAAAATTTTTACAACAATCTACAACACCTGAAGCACCAGAAACAATCCGTTTGGCGATGGTTGCAGGCGTAGAATTCGTCTATACGATATCATTTATCATTTCCATTATTGCAGTTGTGCTCGCATTTTTTGTCTATCGTGCAAAGCCTATGGATGAAATTGAATAAGATTGTACTTGAACGGACTAACATGTTTTATTCATTCAACCGAATGAGCATGTTAGTCTTTTTTATCCTCCTTTTCAATTAAATGCTATATGAATTGTGAAAGGGGAGATGATCATGAAAATTCAAACACAATTGGTTAGCCATCGAAAAGCGACCTTCAAAGGTGTGAACCAAAAGAAGTATATTACAATTCATGAGACGGGTAATCGAAAGCGTGGCGCGAATGCTCAGGCACATGCACAACTTCAACAAAAGGGCTTTCATGCATCCTGGCATTGGCAAGTAGACGATCAAGTAGCAATCCAGTCCTACCCACATACTGTACAATGTTGGCATGCAGGAGATGGCGAAGGAACTGGCAATCTAGCGTCCATTGCAATTGAAATTTGTGTGAATGAAGACGGAGATTATCATCAAGCAATACAAAATGCGATTTTATTAACGAAACACATTATGAAAGAAGAGCATATTCCGGCAAGTCGAGTCGTTCAACATCATCACTGGAGCCGTAAAGATTGTCCGGAGTTTTTACGAAGTGGGAAAAAAGGAGTGAATTGGGGACAGTTTAAGCAGCAAATTCAAAGCGGTGGATCTCATATTCACAATACTGATCAAACAATAAAATTGGGGCACACGGGAAAGGGAGTAGAACAACTTCAGCAAAGGCTTAATAGATTGGGGTATACAGTACTAATAGATGGTTCATTTGGTCAGGAAACATTATTTGCTATTCGTTTTTTTCAAGCACGCCACCGATTGGTTGTGGATGGGATTGCAGGACCAAAAACTAGAGAAATGTTACTGCGATTACAACAGGTAAAACAAGCAGCACCCATTCGCGTTGTTCAATACGGGCAAAAGAATGAGGCTGTCGCTGTCGTTCAACAGTCACTTAATCAGCTCGGCGAACAATTAGCAATAGACCAATCATTTGGTCCGAAAACATTACAAGCCGTTCGAACTTTTCAAATTACAAATCGTCTAGTCATTGATGGTCACGTTGGTCCATTAACTTGGGAAGCTTTGCATCAATCGATTTATAGTTAAGGGTTTATCCGATAGTTTGTTAATGTTAATAAATCCTGTAAGTATAAGTCATATAATTGATATTATTTAAGCGGTGAAAATGCGAATTTCTATGAATGAAATAATGCTTTAAAATCAGGTTATTCTTAAGGTTTTTGGGACAAAATACGAAGTTGAAAAAAGCATTGACTTTGAAATGAGATTCCAGTAGTTTATATGTAAATGTTGCGATACTGTGAATAAATTTACTCGTTGAAAGGAGGACAAGAATCATTGAGAAATAAAGCAAGAAAAGTACGTAAACAACAAGGATATGATAATGTATATATTTTTCCTGGTTTAATTCAACGCTTAATAAAGGATGCTCAACAATATATGTTTAGAGGAATGTTTGAACAAGCAATCTATTGTTATGAAGAAGTAGAGCGCTTAGACCCCCATAAAACAGACTTTTATGATTTATATACTGTTGCGCTTTATGAGTTAGGCGAACATCATAGATTGATTCCATATGCACGAACAGCCATTGAACCTATGCGAGAAGATACATTTGAATTATTTAGATTGCTCAATATGAGTCTTTTGCAATTAGGACGTTTCGAAGAAGTACAAGACTTATTATTAGAGGCATCGAATAAATCATTTTATGATCGTGAAGCGTTACAGTTTTTTAAAGAATACATTGAAGAAGAGTTTGGGACGGTCAAAAAAAATGATGAAATAGACAAAGAGAAAACGAGTGCTAATCACTTTTCGTCAGAACTGCTAAAATCTCAAGACAATTATACGCAATTAGCGATGTTAAAAGAGATTGGTGATCCATTTGTTTCTGACACTGCTAAGGAATTGGTTAAAGTAGTTGAAGATCCGTCGTTTCCAATGTTTGTTCGTACATCTGCATTTTCGTTATTAATAGAAGCCGAATATGAACAGCCCGTTTCTTTTCATAAGTATGATTTAGAAGGTCAATTTATTCCAAAAGATGTGCCAGAAATTGGGGATGATCATAAATCTGAACAAATCGTCGCTTATTTAAACGAGCTGTTAGCGAAAGAACCATCCTTATTAGCGTATGCGTTTGAAGTGTATGAACATGTATTGTTTAATATGTATCCTCACCAGTGGCCTCACTCATTTGATGCTTATGAGATTGCGCAAGCATTTGTACAGCACGTGAAAAACCTTATTTCAGGGAATGATGAAATCCCATCAGATCCCCTTCTTCATTTTATTCAAAAGATCGAGTTTGAAGAAGATATTTAATTTACAAGTAAAATATATTGAAAGATAGTAGCGATATGCTATACTGAAACAGTCATTAAAACTGCATAATCATATAAAAATATAGTGTAAGATGATTCGGAGGTATTGTTAATATGTCAGTAAAATGGGAAAAACAAGAAGGTAATGAAGGCGTTCTAACAGTTACAGTTCCTGCAGAGGAAGTAACAAAAGGATTAGACGCAGCGTTTAAAAAAGTAGTGAAACAAGTACAAGCACCTGGTTTCCGTAAAGGAAAAATGCCACGTAAAATGTTTGAAAAAATGTATGGTGTAGAAGCGCTATTCCAGGATGCATTAGACATCATTTTACCTGAAGCTTACGGCAAAGCAGTTGAAGAAGCTGAAATCGAGCCAGTTGATCGTCCAGAAATTGACGTTGAGCAAATGGAAAAAGGAAAAGAGTTAATTTTCAAAGCTACAGTAACAGTTAAACCTGAAGTTAAACTAGGAGACTACAAAGGTTTAGAAGTTACACGTCAAGATACAGAAGTAACTGACGAAGAAATTGAAGAGCAATTAAAAGATCGTCAAACTGCACTTGCTGAGTTAGTTGTAAAAGAAGATGGTGCAATTGAAGACGGTGATACAGTAAACTTAGATTTCAAAGGCTTCTCTGATGGTGAGCCATTTGAAGGTGGAGAAGCAAAAGGTTTTGATTTAGAAATCGGATCAGGTCAATTTATCCCAGGATTTGAAGAGCAAATGGTTGGGATGAAACTTGGTGAAGAAAAAGAAATCGAAGTGAACTTCCCAGAAGAATACCACGCTGCAGAATTAGCAGGTAAACCAGCAGTGTTTGAAGTGATTGTAAATGAAATTAAAACAAAAGAAGTTCCAGCATTAGATGACGAGTTCGCGAAAGAAGTAGACGAGGAAGTTGAAAGCTTAGACGAATTACGTAACAAAATGAAGGAACAAACGTTAGAAGAAAAGAAAAATGCGGCGGAAACAGCTTTACGTGATGAGCTAGTTGAAACAGCTGCAAATAACGCTGAAATCGATATTCCTGAAGCAATGGTAAACAGTGAAGTTGATCGTATGATGCAAGAATTCGAGCAACGTTTACAACAACAAGGTATGAATTTAGATTTATATTTCCAATTCTCAGGTCAAGACGAAGCAGCATTACGTGGTCAAATGCAAGATGATGCATTAAGCCGTGTACGTGTATCATTAACATTAGAAGCAATCGGTGCTGAAGAAAACATTGAAGTTGCTGAAGAAGATATTGAAGCGGAAATGAACAAAATGGCTGAGCAATTTGGTATGGAAGTTGATCAAATTAAAGCTGCTTTAGGCGGATCAGCTATGCTAGAAAACGATTTACGTTTCCAAAAAACTGTTGAATTTTTAGTTGAAAACGCAAAAATCAGCGAATAATTCACATAATCACTGTTAATGCTCAAATCGTTAGGATTTGTTTGCAAGTGAGTTGATTGAAGGATTTTAATAACTGTTATAATTGAGAAATTATAACATAAAAGGTTGGGACACGTTTTAAAAATCAAGACGATCATGATGTTGTTCATACTTGATTATATAAGGATGTTCCCAACCTTTTTGCATGAAAAGCTTAAATAAGCTATTTAGTTGATAATTATAAGATTATCTTGTAATATTGTTTTTTGAAAAGGGGTGAGCATAAATGTTCAAATTTGATGATGAAAAGGAAAATTTGAAGTGTTCCTTCTGTGGAAAATCACAAGAACAAGTGCGAAAACTTGTAACGGGTCAAGGTGTCTATATTTGTGATGAATGTGTTGAACTTTGTGCGGAAATTGTAAATGAAGAAATTCAACTAGAATCGAACTTTGAATTAGAAGAGGTGCCTACACCAAAGGAAATTCAAGCGATTTTAGATGATTATATAATTGGACAGAATAAAGCGAAAAGATCACTTGCTGTAGCAGTATATAACCATTACAAGCGTATTAAGTCTGGTAACGTCATTGATGACGTTGAGCTTGCGAAGTCAAACATCGTATTAATTGGTCCAACGGGTAGCGGTAAAACATTATTTGCTCAAACATTGGCACGAATTTTAGATGTGCCGTTTGCAATAGCGGATGCAACATCATTAACAGAAGCTGGTTATGTAGGAGAGGATGTAGAAAATATTTTACTAAAACTTCTCCAAGCTGCTGAATTTGATGTTGAAAAAGCTGAGCGCGGTATTATTTATATCGATGAAATTGATAAAGTTGCGCGTAAATCAGAAAATGCATCCATCACACGTGATGTTTCAGGTGAAGGTGTACAACAAGCTTTACTGAAAATTTTAGAAGGTACGGTTGCGAGCGTTCCACCGCAAGGAGGACGTAAACATCCACATCAAGAATTCCTTCAGCTTGACACAACGAATATTTTATTCATCGTTGGCGGTGCATTCGACGGAATCGAAGAGATTATTAAGCGTCGCGTTGGTCAAAAAACGATTGGATTCGGTACAGAAAATGAAAATGTAGAAGAAGAACACATTTTAGCAAAATTAATTCCGGAAGATTTACAAAGTTTCGGTTTAATTCCAGAGTTTATCGGTCGTTTACCGGTCATTGCGAACTTAGAACCACTTGATGAAACTGCATTATATCGTATTTTAACAGAACCGAAAAATGCAATTGTGAAGCAATATCAAAAAATGCTTGAACTAGATGATGTTGAACTTCAGTTTGAAGACGATGCTTTATTAGCAATTGCAAATGAAGCAATTGATCGCAAAACAGGAGCACGTGGATTACGTTCCATTATTGAAAACATCATGCTTGACATTATGTATGAACTTCCATCTTTAGAGGAAGTAAGTAAATGTGTCATTACGAAAGAATCTGTTCTTCATAAAGTACAACCATTGTTGTTAAGAGAAGATGGTTCTGAATTCAAAGCATTAGAGGATCAAGATACTGCTTAATGTTTTCATAAAAAAGCTGACACCAATTGTGCTGTCTTATTGCGCATAATGGGGTCAGCTTTTTATTATTGATGTAAAAATGTTTGTTGAAAGCATTTATTGACTGAATCAGTGTATAATAAACATACTTCATGCATGTATGAGTAGAATATGAAAAAATGAGTTTATTTTTGGAGGTGTTTTCTTGTGGAAAATCAAATGTTAAAAAATATTCCTCTTTTACCATTACGCGGGGTATTAATTTATCCAAAAATGATTTTACATATTGACGTATCGAGGAAACGTTCGATTGCTGCAATTGAAAAAGCATATGCGCAAGATACATATATTTTATTAGCACTACAAAAAGATTATGAAGTCGAAAATCCAGAAGTTGAGGACTTGTATTCTATTGGGACGGTTGCAAAGGTCAATCATATTAAGAAGCTTGAAAATGGGACGTATCGTGTGCTAATTGAAGGGTTTTATCGAGCAGAATGGTTCAATGAATATGAGAAAGAACAATTCACAACCGTTGATACATATGTTTATGAGGATCCAGAATTGGCATCAAATGAAGTTGAAGCGTTAATGCGTTTATTAATTCATCAATTTGAAAAATATGCCAAATCCTCACGTAAAATCTCAAAGGATACATATATGTCAATTGCGCAAATTAAAGAGCCAGGTCGTTTGGCAGATATGATTGCTTCCAATTTACCAATTAAAACGATTGGTAAGCAAAAAATCTTGGAGTTATTGGACATCGAAGACCGTTTAGAGTGGCTGTTAAATAGTTTGCATAATGAACAAGAAATTTTAGAAATGGAACAAAAGATTCATGAGCGTGTTCGTAAAGCAATGGAACAAACGCAAAAAGAATTTTATCTAAGAGAGCAAATGAAGGCGATTCAAACAGAACTGGGCGACAAAGATGGCAAAGGCTTAGAAATTGATATGTTGAAAGAGAAAATTTCTAATGCCAAAATGCCAAAACATGCTGCTGATGTGGCTTACCGTGAGTTGAATCGATATGAAAAAATTCCAGCAGCAGCGCCGGAAAGTGGAATTATTCGAAACTATATTGATTGGTTAACTTCTTTGCCTTGGTCGAAAGCATCGAAAGATATCATTGATTTGAAACGTGCGGAAACGGTTTTAAATCGTGATCACGATGGACTTGAAACAGTTAAAGAACGTATTTTAGAATATTTAGCGGTTCGCCAGTTAACGAATTCATTAAGAGGACCAATATTATGTTTAGCGGGACCTCCAGGAGTAGGGAAAACATCTCTAGCGCGTTCAATTGCTGAATCGTTAAATCGCAAATTTGTTCGAATCTCGCTAGGGGGCGTGCGTGATGAATCTGAAATACGAGGACATCGCCGTACTTATGTTGGCGCAATGCCCGGACGAATTATTCAAGGTATGAAAAAAGCGGGTACGAAAAATCCAGTATTTTTATTAGACGAGATTGATAAAATGTCGAATGATTTTCGCGGAGACCCTGCTTCTGCTATGTTGGAAGTGCTAGACCCAGAACAAAATGCAAATTTTAGTGATCACTATATTGAAGAAACTTTTGACTTGTCCGAAGTGATGTTTATCGCAACGGCAAATGATCTAAGTGCAATTCCAGGTCCATTAAGAGATCGCATGGAAATTATTTCATTATCAAGTTATACAGAATCTGAAAAAATGCTGATTGCCAAAAATCATTTAATCCCCAAACAAATGAAAGAACATGGGCTAAATGGTGCGCAACTTCGTTTCAACGATGATGCGATTGCCGATCTTGTTCGTTATTACACACGTGAAGCAGGCGTGCGCAGTTTAGAGCGCACCATTTCATCTGTTTGTCGACGTGCTGCAAAACAGATTGTCATGGGTGAGAAAAAGCGAGTTGTTGTGACCAAAAAAACATTAGAAACAATTCTTGGGAAGAAAAAATTCCGACATGGTTTAGCAGAATCTGTGAATCAAGTAGGTGTAGCAACAGGACTCGCATATACACAAGTCGGTGGGGATACCCTACAAATTGAGGTTTCATTATCTCGTGGAAAAGGAACACTCCAATTAACAGGGAAATTAGGCGATGTGATGAAAGAGTCTGCACAAACAGCGCTATCTTATGTACGTTCCAAAACAGAAACTTTAGGGATAGATCCAAATTTCCATGAATCACATGATATTCATATTCACGTTCCAGAAGGTGCTACGCCAAAAGATGGTCCTTCAGCTGGCATTACGATTGTTACAGCTCTAGTTTCGGCTTTAACGAACCGAAAAATTGAGCGTACAGTAGGCATGACGGGTGAAGTTACATTACGAGGAAGAGTATTGCCAATCGGAGGCGTTAAAGAAAAATGTTTAAGTGCGCACCGTGCGGGCTTAAAAACCATTATTTTACCCTTTGAAAATGAACGTGATATCGAAGACATTCCTGAGAACGTTCGTGAAGCGTTACAATTTCATCTCGTCTCAGACGTAGCAGAAGTCTTACAAATTGCATTGGAGGAAAAGTAATATGAAAGTCCATAATGTTGAAATGATTATGAGTGCGGTAAAACCTGAACAGTATCCTGAAGAAGGATATCCTGAATTTGCACTCGCTGGACGTTCAAATGTCGGTAAATCATCGTTTATCAATCGTATGATTAGCCGTAAAAGTTTAGCGCGTACATCATCCAAACCAGGTAAAACGCAAACACTAAACTTTTATAAAATCGAAGAACAATTATTTTTCGTTGACGTACCAGGATATGGCTACGCCAAAGTGTCTAAAAAAGAACGAGAAGCTTGGGGAAAAATGATTGAACAATATTTAACACAACGTGAGCAATTGAAGGCTGTACTTCTTATTGTTGATGTAAGACATTCGCCAACGGAAGATGATTGTTTAATGTATGATTTTTTAGTCCATTACAATATTCCGGCGATTGTCATTGCAACAAAAGCTGATAAAATATCAAAGGGTAAATTAGCGAAACATGTTAAAATTGTAAAAGAACAATTAGATATGCGTTCTTCAGACCCTCTTATTCCTTTCTCATCAGAAAGTGGGATGGGAATGGAGCAAGCTTGGAAAGAAATTGAGTCCTATATGTAAGAAATATGAGTATTTAAAACGCTTCTATCATTCGGTAGAGGCGTTTTATATTAAAAACAATTGTACAAATGTGAATAAATTAAGAACTTTTTGGGGAAACTTGTATATATTTTAGATTTGAATAGCTTATAATCGTCGTCAATAAAGCGTTTATACGATGGTCTTTAAATATTCAATTTAATCGTTCATATCATTTTCACATTTTCCATTAAATTATACCATACGGTATGGTATAATTTCGGTAGTGAAATTTTGAAAGAGGTGCCATTGTCAAATGGAGCTAATGATAGTAGGTGTGAATTATCGCACAGCACCTGTAGATATAAGAGAACAATTAGCTTTTGCAGAAGAAGATTTACAAAGAGCGATGCAAACGCTAAATAAACATGAATCCATCACTGAAAATATCGTTCTATCAACATGTAATCGTACAGAAATATATGTCGTTGCGAATTGTTTTGAAAGCGGTGAACGAGCAGTAACAGCGTTTCTATCTGCGTGGTTTTCGTTGCCGTTAGAAACTTTTGAGCGTTATTTATTTATCAAATCAAATGATGCAATGGTACGACATTTATTGACCGTTACATCGGGGATCGATTCGATGGTTTTAGGGGAGACGCAAATATTGGGGCAAATTCGTCAAAACTTTTTACATGCACAATCAATTGGAACGACGAGTAAAATTTTTAATCGTTTATTTAAAGAGGCGATTACATTTGCAAAAAAAGTGCATCGTACGACCAATATTGCTTCCAATGCAGTGTCTATTGCGTATGCAGCCGTTCAGTTAATGAACCAAACTGTTCATCAATTACAGGAGAAGGAAATCGTTATGTTAGGTGCGGGTGAAATGGGCGAACTTGCTTTAAAAAATTTACGGGCATTAGGAGCAAAGCGCATTACAGTGATCAATCGAACACACGAAACAGCCGAAAATCTTGCTCGACAGTATGGTGTTATCGCGAAACCCCTCGAAACATTAAAGAATACACTTGTAAAAGCAGATGTATTAGTGAGTTCTACCGCATCTACGGAAGTAATGATTGATGTAAACATGATGAAGGAAGTAATGATGCTTCGTCAGCAACAGCCAATTCACTTATTTGATATTGCTGTACCACGTGATATTGATGAGAATATCCGTCAACTTCAACATGTGTCTGTGTATGATATTGACCATTTACAACATATCGTCGATGCAAATTTAGCTGAGCGAGAAAAAGCTGCTGTTGAAATTCGAGACATGATTGATGTTGAAGTGTTACATTTTACAAAATGGCTCAAAACAAAGCATGTATTTCCAACAATTGAAGCGGTAACGAATAAAGGAAAAGCGATACAGCAAAAGACTCTCCAAAGTATGTACAATAAAATGCCGAATTTGACAGAACGTGAAAAAGAGATTCTCGACAAACATACACAATCGATAGTCAACCAAATATTAAAAGATGCGATTCATACAATGAAAGATGTTGTACAAACAGATCCACCAGAAGCATCTTTACGACTTATTCAGCAATTATTTGGCGTGGAACAAGATGTCGCAGCAGAAGAAGCAACTGATCAATTTATAGAGCTAACTTCCGAAACACTGGGAGAAGAACAGAAAGAATCGCCCTTCGAAATATGTAAATAATGCTTATGAACTGTTTTGAACCGATTAAAACAGAAGCTTATGATGTAAAGTAAAGTTACAAAAAGAAAGGTATGACATGAAATTGAGAAAAATTGTTGTAGGTTCACGAAGAAGTAATTTAGCAATGACACAAACAAAATGGTTTATTGAACAAATGAAAGCAGCAGGAGCGCCTTTTGAGTTTGAGATTAAAGAAATTGTCACAAAAGGAGACAAAATTTTAGATGTAATGCTCTCTAAAGTTGGCGGAAAAGGGTTATTCGTTAAAGAAATCCAAGAAGCATTGTTTAATAAAGAAATTGACTTTGCGGTTCATAGCATGAAAGATATGCCTGCTCACTTACCTGAAGGACTTACAATTGGATGTATTCCAAAACGTGAAGACCCACGAGATGCATTCATTTCGAATGATCATGTAAAATTTATGGACTTACCAGTAGGAGCAGTCGTTGGCACATCGAGTTTACGCAGAAGTTCTCAATTATTATTACTGCGTCCAGATTTAGATATTAAATGGATTCGTGGGAATATTGATACACGATACCGTAAATTAAAAGATGGGGAATATGACGCGATTTTACTGGCTGCAGCAGGTATGAAACGAGTCGGTTGGTCAGACGACACTGTCACTGAGTATATGGATGCGGAAGATTGTATACCGGCTGTCGGTCAAGGTGCATTGGCAATTGAATGTCGTTCAGATGACCATGTGTTATTACAACAGTTAAGCAAGGTGAACGATCCAAAAACGTGGCGTGAAGTAGCAGCTGAGCGAACATTTCTAGCTGCAATGAATGGTTCATGTCAAGTACCGATTGCAGGCTTTGCAGAAACAGTTGAAGAGGAAATACGATTTACAGGTTTCATTGCTTCACCAGATGCAACGGAAATCTTTAAACATACTGCACAACATCAAGATCCAGAAATTGCAGGAATGGAAGTTGCAACACAATTAAAAAATGATGGTGCAACAGAAGTGATTGAACGCGTTTTGGCGGAATTAGCAAATGAACAACAGTAAGCCATTACAAAATGAAACGGTTGTGTTTACGGGCACACCAAAGTCGACGAACGTATTTAGTCTTGTTGAACAGTATGGAGGCACGCCACAATCCTATCCATTGATTGCTGTAAAAGAATTAAAGGATACGACAGATGACGTGCGCTTGAAGACATGTCATCAATATGATTGGCTCATTTTTACGAGTCAAAGTGCGGTCACATCATTTCATCGAAAATGTCTTCGCCATAACATCTCCATATCGTCAATACCGTCAAAAATCGCAGCTGTTGGAACAAAAACAGCACGTGCTTTAGAAAAAATCGGTTTTCAGGTGGAATTTATTCCTACTATTTTTAGTGCGGATGTTTTTGTGAAAGAATTTGAGCCAGAAGAAAATGATACAAGAAAATTATTGTTTTTAAAAGGGAATATGGCTGGGACAATTATTCGTGAAGCATTGCCATTCCATGTTGATGAATGGACGATTTATGAAACGACTGAGGTAGAAGATCATATTGCACAACTCATTACAGTGATTCAAACAAATTGTCATGTATCAGTATTATTTGCTAGTCCATCAGCTGTCGACGTGTTTCATCGACAAGTAGCTTCGCATATCGGATGGGATGGTTATACTGTTTGTGCAATCGGACATGTGACTGAAAAAGCGCTCACATCCGTAGGTGCCAACGTCCATGTGCGACCAACTGAATATACGTTAGATGCATTAATAAAAGCATTAGCAAAACGAAAGGAAGAAGCGAATTGACACAATTACAATTTAAGCGTCATAGACGTTTACGACATACAGCAACCTTACGTTCAATGGTACGGGAAACGAAGTTGCAAAAAGAAGACTTTATTTACCCGATTTTTGTCGTAGAGGGGGAAGATATTCAAAACCCCGTCGCATCAATGCCGGGCGTTTATCAATTATCATTAGATCATTTCAAAAGTGAGTTAGATGAACTTGTTCAATTAGGCATCCAGTCGATTATTCTATTTGGTGTACCTGCTGAAAAGGATGCAATTGGTACAGAAGCTTATGCAGAAGAAGGGATTGTCCAACGCGCAATTCGTTTTGCGAAAACCCATTATCCTGAATTAGTTGTCATCGCTGATACATGTTTATGTCAATATACCGATCATGGACATTGTGGCGTAATTGACAATGGCTATGTCGACAATGATCGCTCACTAGATTTATTAACAAAAACAGCGATTAGTCAAGCGGAAGCAGGAGCAGATATTATTGCACCTTCCAATATGATGGATGGATTTGTAGCTGCAATTCGGAGAGGGTTAGATGAAGCAGGCTTTGAACATATTCCAATTATGTCTTATGCTGTTAAATATGCCTCTTCTTATTATGGGCCATTCCGTGATGCAGCTCATTCTTCGCCGAAATCTGGTGACCGCAAAACGTATCAAATGGATCCTGCAAATCGACTGGAAGCGATGCGTGAAGCAAAGTCTGATGTGGAAGAGGGGGCAGATTTTTTAATTGTTAAGCCTGCTTTATCATATTTAGACATAATGCGTGAAGTTAAAAATGCACATCCATTACCAATGGTTGCTTATAACGTGAGCGGAGAATATTCAATGGTGAAAGCGGCAGCGCAAAATGGTTGGATTAATGAAAGAGACATTGTATTGGAGACATTAACAAGTATGAAGCGTGCAGGTGCAGACTTAATTATGACGTATCATGCAAAAGATGCAGCAAAATGGTTGGAGGAGAAGTAATTGACAAAACAACTAACAAACTCAAAACAAGCATTTGAACAAGCACAACAATTAATGCCAGGTGGTGTCAACTCACCAGTACGTGCATTTAAATCAGTCAATATGGACCCGATTTTTATGGAAAGCGGAAAAGGTGCAATGATTAAAGATATTGATGGCAATGAATACATCGATTATGTTCTATCGTGGGGACCCCTTATTTTAGGGCATGCAGATCCAGATGTTGTAAAAGGATTAAAACATGTTGCTGAGACGGGGACTAGTTTCGGTACACCTACATTAGCAGAAAATGAATTAGCTGAACTTGTGATTGAACGAGTACCATCCATAGAAGTCGTGCGTATGGTGTCATCTGGAACAGAGGCGACAATGAGTGCCCTTCGCCTAGCGAGAGGGTATACAGGTAAAAACCTAATTATGAAATTTGAAGGTTGTTACCATGGACATGGGGATTCACTCCTTATTAAAGCGGGTTCAGGCGTGGCAACATTAGGCTTACCGGATAGCCCTGGTGTACCAGAATCAGTTGCTAAAAATACGATTACAGTACCTTACAATGATATTGAAAGTGCTAAACTTGCGTTTGAACAATATGGTGAAGATATTGCAGCTGTAATCGTAGAGCCTGTTGCTGGAAATATGGGGGTTGTACCACCAATTGAAGGATTTTTAGAAACGCTACGTACATTAACAACGGATTATGGCGCATTATTAATTTTCGATGAAGTGATGACTGGTTTCCGTGTAGATTACCATTGTGCACAAGGCTATTTTGGGATTACGCCAGACTTAACTTGCTTAGGGAAAGTAATCGGTGGTGGATTACCAGTAGGCGCTTATGGTGGTTCGAAAGAAATTATGCGTCATATTGCGCCTGCAGGAACAGTATACCAAGCAGGGACTTTATCAGGAAATCCGCTTGCCATGACAGCTGGGATTGAAACCTTGAAAAAAATAACACCAGCATCCTATGACTACTTCACAAAATTAGGTGACCAACTCGAAAAAGGTTTCTGTGAAGCGGCAGAAAAATATGGTATCCCTCATACAGTAAACCGAGCAGGTTCTATGATTGGCTTTTTCTTAACGAATGAAAATGTTGTTGATTACGAAACGGCAAAAACGTCAGATTTAGAATTGTTTGCAGAATATTATCGATTAATGGCTGAAGAAGGCATTTTCTTACCACCATCTCAATTCGAAGGGATGTTTTTATCGGCTGCACATACAGAGGAACATATTGCAAAAACGGTAGAAGCATTCCACATAGTTTTTGAAAAATTACGTAAAAACTAATATTGCTCAATCAAAACGAACATTGTTCACAAAGGGCAATGTTCGTTTTTGCTTTTTTGTTAAAAGAATCTCCAATGAATTTGTTGTGACAACCTATTAGAAATATAATTCTAGCTATCGATTCACTTGCATATAATACATGTGAACCATCAATGTAACAATTGATCGCAAATACGAGAAGGAGTGTTCATATGAGAGAAGTGCAATGGCAAGTACAAGAACAGTTTGTCTTTCAACCAACTTTGCAAAAACCAATATCGATGAAACAATTACAAGTCACACCACAATTTTCTGAGGAAATGATTGAAGGTCACCCAAAAATTTCAGGTATTTATCATGTTTCAATGACTTGTGCATTGTCTGATGAGCAAATGAATGCCATCGAGTTGGAAGATGAACAAATTGTTATTGATACGATTGATCTTCAAGGAAGGGATGGATATTTTGAATATGCTGTCCCATTTCATATTGAATTTCCACCAGAAGCGGCAAAAGCGGCAACTGTTCAAGTGAGTGATGCGCATGCAGTCATCGAAGAAAATGGGTGCATCACTGTCATTTGGGATGTTCAATGTATGTATGAAGTGGAAGGTATTCAGCGAGAACAACAGCAAGTTGAAAAAAAGCAGCAAGAAACAAAGAAAGCAACCGTAGCTAATAATCATGTGATTCAAAAAGCGGCACAACAAGAAAAGCAAGAAGTAAAGAATGAGCAAAAAAGTGTAAAAAAGCAACCAGTAGAACCTCAAGTGGCAAAAGAAGAAAATGAACAACCTGAGCAACGTCATCAATCGTCCAATGATCAAGAAGATGCTCATGAAGAAAAGGCAGTTGCACAAGATGAGGAAGATCTTTCTAAAGTCATTCCAGATGACCACGTACTCTCATTTTTCCAACAATTAGCAGATGGCACATCAAAGAAAAGTTTTATCGCGCGATAAAGCTGAGTATGGAATCACGCTATCACTAAAGTGTACAAAGCAAATGGATTAAATCATTCACCATGCAGTCATATAAGGGTGTCAACACTAGTTAAGTGCTTCTTATGAGACACCCTTATCGTGTAAATCATCTAAATGATGTCTTGATATAATGCGAAAGCTAAACCAGCTAATAAACAAAGTAAGATAAAGTCGCCAGTCGTCGGGACAATAAGCATCCGTAAAAGTTGGAAAATCACAATCGGAATAATAATTGACTTACAGTAAAAGCGTGTTTTCCGTAACCACGGTGGCAATAAATAAGGGTTATATTTTCGTTTCATTTCACCACTCCTTCCTATTAGCATATTCAGTTATGTTCTGAACTTGACGAAAGAACGTGCATTCCGCTATAATAGAGAAAACTGCATATTGATGCGATGAATGGGATAGTACGTAATGTTGATTTACTAAAGAGAGGGGCTACTGGTGAGAAAGCTCTGTAAACCGATTACTGAATGTCACCCATGAGCAGCTAACGTGAACGAATTCAATTAGCGTTAGCCGGTTAGAAGCCGTTATTTGAGATTAAGATGTACAGTGTTTTTGATTGTACATAAATAAAGGTGGTACCGCGAACAGCTCCTTCGTCCTTTTTGGCGAACGGAGTTTTTTTGTATTTCCAAGTAACCAATTTGAGCAGTTTTTCGAAGGAAATTACAATGAGTGAAATCATTCCATACGAGGAGGAATTAATATGACGCAAGAAGAATTATCGATGTCAACAAAGTATGAACCGCAAGCAGTTGAAGAAGGTCGTTATCAATGGTGGCTAAAAGGCAAATATTTTGAGGCACAACCAGAAAGTGGAAAAACACCTTATACAATTGTCATTCCACCACCGAACGTAACAGGTGTGCTTCATTTAGGACACGCATGGGATACAACATTACAAGATATTATTATTCGTATGAAGCGGATGCAAGGTTATGATGCATTATGGCTTCCAGGAATGGACCATGCTGGAATTGCAACGCAAGCACGTGTTGAACAACGTTTACGTGAAGAAGGAAAATCACGTTATGATTTAGGTCGTGAAAAATTTGTTGAAGCGACATGGAACTGGAAAGAAGAATACGCGGGAAGAATTCGTGAGCAATGGGGAAAACTTGGCTTAGGACTTGATTACAGCCGTGAACGTTTCACATTAGATGACCAATTGTCAAAAGCTGTACGTGAAGTATTCATTAAATTATATGAAAAAGGATTAATCTATCGCGGTGAGTATATTATTAACTGGGATCCAGTTACAAAAACAGCATTATCTGACATCGAAGTGATTCATGAAGATGTGCAAGGCGCATTTTATCATATGCGTTACCCATTAACAGACGGAACAGGATCGATTGAAATTGCAACGACACGTCCTGAAACGATGTTAGGAGATACGGCAGTAGCAGTTCATCCAGAAGATGAGCGTTACAAACATTTGATTGGTAAGATGGTTACTTTACCGATTGTAGGTCGTGAAATTCCGATTGTTGGCGATGATTATGTTGATAGGGAATTTGGAAGTGGGGCAGTGAAAATTACACCTGCACATGATCCAAATGACTTTGAAATTGGAAACCGTCACAATTTACCACGTGTTTTAGTGATGAATGAAGATGGTACGATGAATGAGAAGGCTGGTAAATATGAAGGCATGGATCGTTTTGAATGTCGTAAGCAAATTGTAAAAGACTTACAAGCAATGGATGTTTTATTTGAAATTGAAGATCATTTACATTCTGTAGGACATTCAGAACGTAGTGGAGCAGTAGTAGAGCCATACTTATCGACACAGTGGTTTGTTAAGATGGCACCACTTGCAGAAGCAGCGATCAAACAACAACAAAGCGAAGAGAAAGTAAATTTTGTACCGAGTCGTTTTGAAAACACTTATTTAAATTGGATGGAAAATATTCATGATTGGTGTATTTCCCGTCAGTTATGGTGGGGACACCGTATTCCGGCTTGGTATCATAAAGAAACTGGTGAACTTTATGTTGGACATGAAGCGCCTGCGGATAGTGAAAACTGGAAGCAAGATGAAGATGTTTTAGACACGTGGTTCTCTTCTGCACTATGGCCATTTTCAACATTAGGTTGGCCGGATGAAAATCATGAAGAATTTAAACGTTATTACCCAACTAATACACTTGTTACAGGATATGACATCATCTTCTTCTGGGTATCACGTATGATTTTCCAAGGGATTGAATTTACAGGAGAACGTCCATTTAAAGATGTATTAATCCATGGACTTGTTCGTGATGCTGAAGGACGTAAAATGTCCAAATCACTTGATAATGGTGTAGACCCAATGGAAGTCATTGAGAAGTATGGCGCTGACGCGTTACGTTACACATTATCAACAGGTGCTTCTCCTGGACAGGATATTCGTTTTTCATGGGATCGCGTAGAAGCAAGCTGGAACTTTGCGAATAAGATTTGGAACGCTTCACGTTTCGCATTAATGAATATGGATGGTATGACTTATGAAGAAATCGATTTATCAGGAGAAAAATCTGTTGCAGATGCTTGGATTTTAACGCGTTTGAATGAAACGATTGAGCAAGTAACACGCCTTGCTGATAAGTATGAATTCGGTGAAGTTGGCCGTGCATTGTATTCATTCATTTGGGATGATTTCTGTGATTGGTATATCGAAATGGCAAAATTACCATTATATGGTGACGATGAAAATGCGAAAAAGATGACGCGTTCAGTATTAGCTTATGTATTAGATCATACAATGCGTTTACTGCACCCATTTATGCCATTTATTACAGAAGAAATTTGGCAAAACTTACCGCATGAAGGCGAATCGATTACAGTAGCTTCTTGGCCAGTTGCTGATAAAGCATTATCGGACGATGAGCGCTCACAACAAATGAAGTTACTTGTTGATATGATTCGTTCTGTACGTAATATTCGTGCAGAAGTCAATACACCAATGAGCAAAGCAGTGCCATTATATGTATCAACAAAAGATGCGAATACGGCAATAATATTAGAGAAAAACCGTCAATACATTGAACGTTTCTGTAATCCTGAAACGTTAACAATTGGCGAAGCTATACAGGCTCCAGGTAAAGCGATGTCAGCTGTTGTAACGGGGGCTGAGTTATTCTTACCACTAGAAGGCTTAATTAACGTGGATGAAGAATTAGCGCGCTTAGGTAAAGAGCTGAAAAAGTGGGAAAGCGAAGTAAAACGTGTTCAAGGTAAATTGTCAAATGAACGATTTGTTGCCAATGCACCAGAAGCAGTTGTAGCAGCAGAACGTGAAAAAGAACAAGATTATCTTGAAAAATATGCAACTGTTGAAAAACGTATGGAAGAATTAAAAGAATTATAACAAGTAAAATCCGCTTCTCAATAAGAAGAGAAGCGGATTTTTTATGTTAATTGGTTTTCGTCAATTGGCAGTATATATAGTCGATATATCTCTCGGCAACTGATATGTTTTCTGTGATATAAAGCGAACGCGCACCAACTGGATCTTCAATTTCATTCAATACCAATTGACCATTCGGTTGTTGTAAAAAGTCGACGCCAATATAATCACTATGTAATGCAGAGGTGATTTTTTCGATGATTAACCGATCTCTTTTCGTTGGTTGATAGGACTCGATTTTTCCACCTAAAGAAAAATTCGCTTTAAAGGATTGTTGCCCTTGTCGTTTGACAGCTCCGATGATTTCATTTCCTAATGCGAAAATTCGAATATCTGTTGCATTCGATTCAATATATGGTTGAACAATTAATGTTTTGTCTTTATATTGCTGTTGAACAGCAAGAACATCCGCTTCACTTTGGCATAAATGAACATCTTGTCCACCAAAGCCGTCTGTTGTTTTAATCACTACAGGGTATCGGTCGATTTGCTTTGACGTATATAATTTATGCGTTTCAATCACAGGAATGCCTAGCATCATTGCAAGTTCAAATGTACTTAATTTATTGTTTGCAATACGCGATACTTCACTCCGATTAAAAACTCGAATTCCTTTTTGTTCAAGTCTTTGTACAAGTGCATAATCTCTTCCACGATAGATAACGAACTGTGCATCCTTGGTAATCGCTGTTTCCTTATAGACACATTTTAATTGAATGTTATATTGTTTTGCTTCATTAATTAATTCATCAATAAATGCTTGGTTTCTTTTAATGTCATTTAATGCATAATATAAATACCCTTTCATATTGACATCCTCCTTACAATATATTGGATCATTGCATCTGCAACATTTATCCCGGTTACATTTAAAATATTACGAATATGAGCGGCTCCATTTACTTCACAAACGATGGGCTGCTCATCTTCTCCAAATAATAAATCAACCCCAGCGAACTCAGCGCCTACTGCTTCAGCAGCTTTTAGTGCTATTTCTTTTTGTTGTTTTGTTAAGTCAACAACTTCAGCTGTCCCGCCATTCGTAATATTGGCACGGAAATCAATTTCAGAGTGACGATACATAGCTGCGACAATCTCTCCGCCTACGATATTTACGCGAATATCGCGACCTTTACTAGAGGCGATAAATTGTTGGAAAACATAATCCACACCTCGCAATTGTTCTACTTTCTCGTAAAAGGCTTCTTTTGTCTCGATTAAATAGACTTTCATACCAAAAGAGCCTCTACCTTCTTTGATAATGAGTGGAAGCGATAGCGTTTGTAAAACTTGTTCGTAATAGCCCGTCTGACGAATCGTAAAAGCAGGATACACTTTCGGCGCGATAATTGTTGTTGGCATCGGAAGGTTGTGCTGGGCTAATTGAAGGTATTGATTTGCTTTATTATCGCAAGTTTCGATCACTTCTGGATCATTAAAGACTGGAATACCTTGCTGTTTTAAATAGCGTGCTAATAAAATATCTTTATCTAAAAAGACAACAAAATCTGGTTTATGTTGAATGGGAGATGATAAATCCATCATTACTTCATAATTTTTCTTTATGCTCGCATGAATATGCTCTCGTTCAGCAGCCTCTTTTAACAAAATCGCTTGATCGCGAAATTTGTCACTTGTTAAACTACCGTTATAAATGATCCAGCAACTAGACATGTAGTACCTCCAAACGTATACTTTAATCAATCTAATATTACCATATGGGGGAAGAAAAATGATTCCGAAATTAACCGAATTTAAAAATAGATGGCAATTTGAAAGTGATTATACGATTCGTCCAGGACTTGAAGCGGTTGAAAATGCCTTGCGACAATTAGGAAATCCAGAGAATAATTTGCATTTTATCCATGTCAGTGGAACGAACGGAAAAGGATCGACGATTACATTTATGGAGGCGTTATTACGTGCACACGGTTATACAACTGCAACATTTACTTCACCGGCAGTGACGTCTCTTTACGATCAAATTTGTTATAACAATCATCATAGTACTATTGAGCAAATTGATGCTGCATTTGAACGATTAAAGGAAAAAGGGCTTAGCGGGACGTTAACAGACTTTGAGCTATTAACGGTTATTGCAATTCTCGTATTTGAAGAACTTTCACCAGACTATGTGTTATTTGAAACGGGGATGGGTGGGCTATTAGATAGCACGAATGTTATCACACCAATCGTTTCTGTCATTACATCGATTGCGCTAGATCATACAGGTTTTCTCGGTGAAACAATTGAAGAAATCGCGACGCATAAAGCGGGTATTATTAAAGAACATGTCCCAGCAGTTATAGGGTTAATGGATAATCATGCACTAGGTGTAATTAAAGCTGTTGCAAAGAGAAAAGAAGCATCATTATGCATATATGGAGAAGATTTTAAGATTGAAGACAAGCAATTTACCGGTTCGAATACATTGCGGATTGGCGAACAAAAAATGAAAGGGAAGCATCAACGCGTAAATGCAAGTGTGGCAATTGAAGCTTTATTTCAAGCAGGGATTCACTTACAAGAAGAATATGTGCAAGAAGCATTAGCATCTGCACAATTAGCAAATCGATTTGAAGAAATTTATCCTAATGTCTTTTTAGATGGTGCACATAATCCAGCTGCGGCGAACGCATTGAAAGAAACGATTGAGGAAGAATTTCCTGGTGAAAAAGTAGATTTTATTATCGGCATGCTCGCAAGAAAGGATATAAATGGTACATTAGATGCATTAATGCCCGTTGCAGAAAGCTTTACTTTTATTGACTTTGACCATCCTGAAGCGGCAGATTCTTCGACTTTAATGAAGGCGTGCCAGCATGATAGAAAAGGAGTGACAAAAATAGAGGATGGGTCTATAATACTAATTAATGATCGAAATAGACGAAAAGTAATTACCGGTTCCTTATATTTATTAGCGTCGCTTTCTATTCGAATACAATCGTAAAACGACGACCATCATGAAGTGAAAGGCAGTGGACGACCTTATGCATGGATGGCATCATCATACAAAACGATTACTAGCGATTTGGTTCATCATTGTTCCGATAACATCGTGTTATTTAATCGTGAACTTTTTTCCAGACAATGTGAATGGCTATCATTTATTCATGGTGTTATTATTAACTTTTTTGTCAGCATTATTTCCAGTAACGATTCAAGGAGTTCCCATTCGCATTGTCATATGGATTACCGTTCCAGCGTTTTTAATGTATGGGGTCGTCGTTGAACTGATTGCAATGCAAATCGTTGGCGTAATAATTGCTATTGCCAAGCGTGATCACACGAATCGGTTGAATCATCTTATCTTTAATTCTTTATCATTTTTTATAATTTCAATTTTGTCCGCATACGTATTTACAATTGCTGGTGGAAAAGTTGGGATGTTAGCATTTTGGCCACTATTAGGGGCTTTGATTTTGTATCAACTCGTCCAACGGATTTTACGCCTTTTACGATTCACATTTTATGTAGAGCGTAAAGATGATGTATTCAAACGAATGATTATTGAATTTTCCATGACCTTTCTCATCTTACCTTTTACAATTGCGTTGTATTATTTATGGAATTTGGTAGGTGCAAGTGCGTTCTTTTTAGTAGGAATACCTTTTTTCTTTATCCTTATTATTTTAAAACGATATAATGATACAGAAAAAATCAATCGGGCATTGGAAAGCGTGAGTACAATCGGTCATCATTTGACAATGCAAACAAAAGAATCAGAAGTCATTCATGAATTTATTGAAAGTGTTGCTGATTTGTTTCATGCAGATGGTGTATATTTATATAATTTCCACCAGCAATGGTTACAACCTTTAGCTGTCTTTCAAGAGGGGACATTTCAGCCTGTTGAAAAAGGGCAAGGTGTTTTACATGACACGATGATCCTTTCGTTAATTCATCAAAATGAGTCCTATTTATTTGAAAGACGAATCGAGTGGGGGCATGTGAATATTCATGAAGCTCAGATTGGGATGGAAAGCATGTTTGCAATTCCGATATTTAGAGATGATACATTGACAGGTGTACTTGTCGTAACATCTAAACGAAAAAGTGCGTTTAAACAATACCACCTCTATATCGGAGAGATTTTGTCATCCTATTTCACTGTTTCGATTTTCCGTGCAAGACATATAAAAGAAGCAACGCATCGAAGTGAGCGATGTGGATTAACGACTTTATACAACTTCGCCTACTTAGAAGAGCGTTTACAATTTGAATTTGATCGTTTACAGAAAGGGAATATTGGAATGATGACCGTATTGATTGTAGATATTGATTATTTTAAAAATATCAATGATACATATGGTCATGAAGCAGGGAATGAAGTGCTCATAGAATTAGCCAACATATTAACAATGTTTGCATTAGATGATTGTATCGTAGGGAGATATGGCGGGGAAGAATTTGTGTTGATTTTACCGAATTGTTCAAAAGAGGAAGGCGTTATTCTTGGAGAACAAATTAGAAGCTATATTGAACTTCATCCATTTCAATTGGAGTCTACAGTACGAACAGAAGAAACCAAAACAATTTCGATTACGGTAAGCATCGGTGTTTCATCAATTCCGCAAGATGGAGAAGCGTTAAATACACTATTGAGAAATGCTGACCGTGCTCTTTATTTAGGGGCAAAACGTGCAGGAAGAAATCGAGTGGCAAGCTATGTTTCATAATAGAAGGGGTATGGTGAAATGAGAATTATTAGGATCAACCAACCGCAAATCAGTATTGTATGGCTCATCGTTTGCCTACTTGTTGCTTATATTTCATATGAATTTTTTCCGTTCAGCACAGTAGACTGGGGATACTTACTACTATTGCTCCTAACGATGTGTAGCATTTTACTCATGCCTATACGTGTCAATGATGTTTATATATCGCTTGAAAGATGGATTGTGATTGCAGTATTTTTAAAATACGGATTGTTTGTTGAATTTGTATTTATGCAAGTTGGCGTGATATTTCTATTGTTAACGGCAAAAATTCGTCAATCTATTTGGCATAAATTTTTTATCAATTCAATGATATTTAGCGCAACCTCATTGCTGAGTGCACTGGTTTTCCATTTTGTTGGTGGGGAAATTAATGCGATCAGCTATCCCCATATTGTAGGATTTGGCTTGATTTATGCGGTTACACATTCACTTGTTAATATGCTCTTATTGAAAATTTATTTTAAAGCAATGGGGCAGTCGATGTCTTTGCGATCTAAAGAGGCACTATGGGAGTATATGATTACGATTGTTATGGTGCCAGTTAGCATTTCATTGCTTTTGTTGTATGAATATTTGGAATACAAAGCGGTTTTTTTAATTGCGATTCCGCTATTCACTTTACTCATCGCGGTCCGGCACTACAATTATTCAGATCAACGGCAAGAGCAACTTGAACATGCAGTGAAAATTGGTCATGACTTAGCCGCGCCACTAGTAGTCGACGAAACATTAAGTGTTTTTTTAAAACGATTACCAAAAATGCTTTCATTCGACTGTGCATATATTGTTGACTTAAGAAATGGAACAACATTTATTCCGCTAAAAAGCTTGGAATATGGTCAAATGATCGACCATGTAAATTCCATAACATTTACGCAACAAAAATCGCATGATGATGGAATTGTATTAACAGAAACGATGATTTTTTCAAATCGTAAAGAGTTATCGTCATTGCATACAATTGAATTTGATCAAAATATACAATCTGTTATGAGCATACCGATTATTCGTCATGACAAGACAGAAGCCTTGTTGTTTTTAACTGCCCGTCAACGTGGAGCATTTCTGCAAGAAGATATTCAAATCGTAGAGATTGTAACGAACTATTTTGGCGTGTCTATTGAAAAGGCGCGACATTATGAAAGTACATTGAATAAAAGTGAATCTTGTCGTTTAACATCATTACCTAACTATCGCTATTTAACACGAAAGCTGGAGGAAGCGATGCTTGCATTTGAAAACAAAGAAATTCAGTCTATTGCAGCGATTATGATAGATATTGATCATTTTAAAAAAGTCAATGACACATACGGACATGAGTGTGGAAACCATATTTTAATCGAGTTTGCAAAAGTACTTAAAACCTTTCAGTCTGAAGAGTGTATTCTGGCTCGCTATGGCGGCGAAGAGTTTACGTTTGTGTACTTCAATCGTGAAATAAATGAAGTTGAGCAAATTGCAGAAAAAATCCGTCGTAAAGTTGAACAAAAACCCTTTAAGATAATACCAGCTTTAGGTGAAATCAGTGAAGAAATCTCTATCCACATTACAATAAGTGCAGGAATCGCTGTTTTACCTTATGATGCAGCAACGATTGGTGACTTGTTAAGAAATGCCGATCGTGCCCTCTATATTGAAGGTAAGAAAGCTGGGCGTAACCGTGTTGGTGTGTATCATGAAAAGTCCTATAACCAATGCAGTTGTCCTTAGAAATGTCTATTCCCCAATCAATGTAAAATATGTCCCCTATAAATGCTTACAAAAGAACAAACAATCGGCCCTGCTCCACTTGAAAATAGAAGTAGGGCTTTTTTGGATAAAAAAATTATAAGCGTTTCTGATATGAAATACGAACGAAAAATGAGGATTGCAGCAAACCATTTCAAATAATATAGAACCCATATCTGTCAATTCTCGATTTTCATACAAAAAGGGGAGAATAAAATTGGAGATCTTTTATACGTTATTGTTTTTCATTTATGGATTGGTTTTTGGTTCGTTTTTTAATGTTGTCGGTTTACGTATACCAAAAAAAGAATCAATTTTTACAAGATCGCATTGTTCAACTTGTGCTAGTGGCTTAAAAGCGAGAGAGCTAGTTCCCGTATTTTCTTATATTTGGTGTCGAGGGAAATGTCGCAACTGTCATACAAAAATACATCCTTTATACCCAATTGTAGAATTATCAACGGCTATATTATTTTCAATCAGTTATCGAATACTTGGTTTTGAAGTAGAATTATTGATTGCGCTTTTATTTTTCTCGATGTTAATGATTATTTCTGTATCTGATATTTCATACATGTTAATTCCAAATAAAATTTTATGGTTTTTTGGTTCGCTTATTTTCATATTACGAATAAACTTTTCGTTATTTACAACGATAGATGGTTTAATCGGTGCATGTATAGGATTTACAATATTATTTTGCGTTGCGATTCTTTCGAAAGGGGGAATTGGTGGTGGCGATCTTAAATTATTTCTGATCATTGGTTTTGTCCTTGGTACACCGCAAACGTTGTTAGCACTATTTTTATCTTCTTTAATTGGCCTCGTTGTTAGTTTTATTGTATTACGGTTCAAGGGGCTTGGACGAAAAACACCTATACCATTTGGACCTTCGATTGCACTAGCAACAATGATCACATATTTTTGGGGCGCAGACATTGTCGAACGCTATATGAATTTGTTTTAATAAAGTGAAAACTTTCTTGACGGGTCTGACAAATGTCTTGTTTTTTTTCAAGCAATCTTTGCTACTGTAAAGAATACGAGGTGGTTAAGATGAAATTTGGAAAAAAATATTCAAATATGACTGTTATGATGGCAATGATTCAAGGAATTGTTATCGGAGTAATTGGAATTATGATCGTTGGTGTTATTTTACTAAGTACGGAAGGTAGACAATCTGCAACAGAAGAGGGAACGGAAATTCCTACTGGAGGTCCTAGTGAAGTAGTGAATGATCAAGCACAAAATGGAAAAAAAGTTGATAATTTAAAGATGTATGCAAAACAGCATGGGGTATTTACGAATAGTTCTGCAGCTGAAACTTTTTTAAAAAGTGATTCGTCATTGTCTACAGCTGCAGCGATTGAAATTGATAAGCGATATTTTATATGGTCCGCTATCCAACCGACTGAGTCAGAAATTGAACGTTTATTGGATGATGAAACATTTAAAAAGCCATTCTTAGTCGAACAAAAATCATGTGCAGCTTTGCCCATGGAGATTATAGGGAAGGTTTTTCAAGCTGAAGACAATGCGGAAATAAAAAAATTAGCATCTGAAATGAATGCGAAAGAAAATCAAAAAATACAAGAGGAAATCGAAGCAATCCTTGCATTCACTGATGATATAGCACTTATAAAACTTCATGTACTGCAATATGCAAATAAAGAGGATTGCGTGAAAATTTCATTTTGACGTATGACAGCATTTTAAATTAAAGTTTTTCTTTTCTGACACAATTTTCAAAATGTTTGAAAGGAGATAAGCTATAAGAAAGGGGGAGATTAGATGAAATTTATCGCGAATAAGAAAATTGTGCTAGCTTCACAATCACCAAGAAGAAAAGAATTATTAAATCAAATCGGTATTCCATTTGAAGCAATTGTAAGCAATGTTCAAGAACAATATATCGAATACCCTGAAAATCTTCATGCGTATGTTACAGCGCTTGCAGTTGAAAAGGCGCAAAGTATTGCGACAGAAAATGAGGCGCAAGTTGTGATTGGGGCAGATACGATTGTTAGTTATGCAGGAAAAGTGTTGCCGAAGCCAACAGATGAAAAAGAAGCGAAACAATTTTTACAAACATTGTCCAATCAAACACATACTGTGCTTACAGCTGTTGCAATTGTGAATGGAAAGCAAGTGCATACATTTACGTCTGAAACGAAGGTGACATTTTATCCGGTAGAAGAGGAACTCATTGATGCATATGTTGCTTCAGGGGATCCGCTTGATAAAGCAGGGGCATATGGTATACAATCTCATGGTGCATTATTTGTAAAAGCGATTCAAGGAGATTATTATACAGTCATGGGCTTACCAATTGCGGAGCTGAGTCAAGTATTACGACAATTAGACATCATACGTGTAGAAAGGCGTGTGATGAAATAATGAAAGTGGAAAATTATCCGAAAAAAATGATGATTCGTGATGTCCATATTGCAGATCGTCCTAGAGAGCGTTTAATTCGACAAGGCGCAGAAAGCTTGTCAAATCAAGAGTTGATTGCGATTTTATTAAGGACGGGAACGAGAAAAGAATCTGTTTTAGCATTAGCAAATCGTTTACTAAAGTCAGTCGATAAAATTCAAGATTTACAGCATGTAACACTTGAAGAATGTATGGCGGTTAATGGAATTGGGCGTGCAAAAGCAGTTCAAGTCTTAGCTGCTGTCGAATTAGGGAAACGAATGCATCGTAAAAGTTCGATTGAGCGCTATGTTATCCGCTCACCAGAAGATGCTGCGAATTATTTAATGACGGATATGTCGACTTTACAACAAGAACATTTTGTTGCATTGTTTTTAAATGTGAAAAATGAGGTAATACATAAAGAAACGATTTTTATCGGTTCTTTAAATGCTTCGATTGTGCACCCAAGAGAATTATTTAGAGAAGCGGTTAAGCGTTCTGCTGCGTCCATTATTTGTGCACATAACCATCCATCTGGAAATCCAGCCCCTTCGCAAGAGGATATAAATGTGACAAAACGACTAGTAGACGCTGGCGAAATGATGGGGATTGATGTGTTAGATCATCTCATAATAGGAGATCATCGTTTCATTAGCCTAAAAGAAAAAGGGTACATGTGACACTATCACTTTCTTCGCCAATCCGCTATAATATGGTATATAATGAGATGAATACCGAAAATACGGTTTAATAGAAAGGAAGAACAATTTTGTTTGGATTAGGCGTAAAAGATGTAGGAATTGATTTAGGAACAGCGAATACACTAGTTTTTGTTAAAGGAAAAGGAATCGTACTACGAGAGCCATCTGTCGTAGCTAAAAATATACAAACAGGTGAAATTGTAGCAGTAGGTAGTGCTGCAAAAAATATGATTGGTCGTACACCAGGATCGATTACTGCAACTCGACCAATGAAAGACGGTGTCATTGCAGACTTTGAAATTACGACAGCAATGATTGAACATTATATGAAAGAAGCATTAAAAAATGCAGGTGGAAATTGGAAGAAGCCGAATGTAATGATTTGTGTACCTTACGGAATTACATCTGTTGAACAACGTGCGGTTATTGATGCAGCACGTCAAGGTGGAGCAAAGGATGCGTACACCATTGAAGAACCATTCGCAGCTGCAATTGGTGCGGGGCTACCAGTATGGGAACCAACGGGTAGTATGGTAGTTGACATTGGTGGTGGAACAACTGAGGTAGCGGTTATTTCACTAGGTGGGATTGTGACATCTGAATCCATTCGTGTTGGTGGAGACACAATTGACCATGCGATTATTAGTTATATTCGTAAAACGTATAATCTAACAGTTGGTGAGCGTACAGCAGAAGCAATCAAACTTGAAATTGGTTCTGCAAAAGTTGAAGATGAAAATGAGAAAATGGAAATTCGCGGACGTGATTTACTAACTGGTTTACCACAAACAATTGAGATTTCTGCGGATGAAATTGCAGGTGCGTTAAGAGAATCTATTTCGCATATTATTGAAGGTGTCAAGAAAACATTAGAAACGACACCACCAGAATTATCTTCAGACGTGATGGAAAGAGGGATTGTCTTAACAGGTGGTGGCGCGTTATTAAGAAACCTAGATAAAGTAATTTCCGAAGAAACAAATATGCCTGTATTTATCGCTGATGAACCATTAGATTCTGTTGCCATTGGTACAGGTAAGGCGCTAGACAATTTTGATGTCATTAAAAAAATGCAACCAAAATCATAATGGATAACAGCCATTATAAATACGGATTGAAAGTACGTTGAGTAGAGAGGGAGGACTCTAATCATGCCGAGGTTTTTTTCGAATAAACGTTTGATTTTATTGCTTGTGGGCGTTATTGTCCTCGTTGCATTAATTTCTTTCTCCCTTAAAGATCGGCATAATGCATCCCTTCCGGAAAGAATCGTGAAAGATGTTGTCGGCTTTGGACAAACCTTGTTCTCAAAGCCGGCTCATTTTGTTACGGATGTGATAGGGAATATCGATGGGATTTTGAATACATACGATGAAAATAAAATCTTAAAAGAACGTTTAAATGAATATGCTTCATTACAAGCGGAGTTAACAGAAGTTCAATTAGAAAATGAGCAATTTAGAGAAATTATTGATAAGCAAGATGATTTGAAAGCGTATGACCCAATCCATGCAACGGTAATTTCACGTAATCCAGACCAATGGGAAGAACGTGTCATTATTGATAAAGGAAAGAAGCATGGTGTGAAAATGAATATGGCAGTTATTACAGCTAGAGGACTCGTTGGAAAAGTCATCTCAGTAACTGATTTTCATTCGACAGTCGAATTATTGACAACAGAAAATCGCGACTTCCGGGTTTCAGCAGTTGTCCGTGGTAATGGGAAAAAGGCAAAATCAGCTTATGGTTTAATCGAGAGTTATGATCAAGAACGTGGCGAATTATTAATGAAAAAAGTCGATACCGATATCGATATTAAAGTTGGTGAAAATGTCGTCTCCTCTGGTTTAGGGGGCATATTCCCAAAAGGGTTGCCAATTGGTACGGTAACAGAAGTATCAACGGATGATTATGGCTTAACGAAATTATTATATATTAAGCCAGCAGCACAATTTTCAATGTTAGACCACGTAATTATCGCAAGCCGAACTTCCGAAACGTATACGAAAGGATCGGATGGAAGTGATGAAGGGGAAAACGAGGAGGATGAATCGTAATGAAATACATCATCCCAACGATGCTAACGGTGTTGTTTTTTTTGGAACCTGTATTTAGTTTATTTTCACCAATCAGTTTTAATGACGCCTTGCTCACCCTTGTTCCCCGATTTGTCTTTGTTTGTTTAATCTTTTTAGGTGTTTATGGCAATCGGAAAATGACAATCATTTATGGAATAATCTTTGGGCTCTTGTATGATATCTTTTACATTGATATTATTGGAGTATACGCTTTTTTATATCCAGTAATATCCATTATCGCAGTTGGGATTATTCGGTATGTGCATAAAAATATGTTGATTGTAATTGCTATAACATTTATTTTAATTGCATTGCTAGAGATTTTATCGTATGGCTTTGTTAGTTTTGTTTCGATTACGTCGATAAGTTTTGATGAGTTTTTACGACATCGGTTAATTCCAACAATGCTCGCAAACTCAGTGTTTATTATTATGTTTAGCTGGTTTTTCAAAATGTTTATGATTAACCAAGTATTGGAGAAGCTTGAAAATTATTAAAATAAATGAATTTACGGAGGGCAGCAATGACGAAATCACAATATGTTACAATAAAAGGGACCAAAAGTGGACTTGTATTAAAACTTGATGATAAATGTGCTTATTCTGACTTGCTTGCGGAACTCCGTCAAAGAGTTTCGGATAGTGAATTAGAAGGACTATCAGATGTTCAACTCGATGTAGGTTATCGCTATTGTAATGAAGAAGAGTTGAAAGAATTGATGAATATCATTTATGAAGCGCATAATTTACATATTTCAAAAATTCATAGTCATGTGATCACAGTTGAAGAGTGCAATGAACGAATTCAGGAAAAACAATCTGAAACGTATATTGGCATTGTTCGTTCTGGCCAAGTATTAACAGCGGATGGGGATTTAGTCATCATTGGTGATGTGAACCCAAATGCCAAAATAATCGCCGGTGGAAGTATTTATGTACTTGGGCGACTAAAAGGTATTGCACATGCTGGTTCTAATGGAAATGAAGATGCGGTTATTGCAGCGTCATGGCTTGAGGCAACACATTTACTCATAGCAGATCAAATGGAGATTATGACGGACGAGCTGACAATCTTATCCGATCAGCCTGAAATGGAATGTGCATACCTTCACAAAAATGGCACGATCGCAATAGATCGTTTACAAGAATTAAGAATCATTAGACCACAGTTATCAACATTTAAGGGAGGCATCTAATGTGGGAGAAGCAATCGTTATTACATCTGGTAAAGGTGGAGTTGGTAAAACGACGACTACCGCAAATTTAGGAACTGCATTAGCTTTACAAGGAAAGAAGGTTTGTCTCGTTGATACTGACATAGGCCTCCGAAATCTCGATGTCGTCCTCGGTTTAGAAAATCGTATTATTTATGATTTAGTCGATGTCATTGAAGGGCGTTGTCGTGTTCAACAAGCCCTCGTAAAAGACAAGCGATTTGAAGAAGGGCTCTTTTTATTACCAGCAGCTCAAACGACCGATAAAAATGCGATTACGCCTGAGCAAATGAGAGAATTGGTTGACGAATTGAAAAGGGATTACGATTATGTGTTAATCGATTGTCCGGCCGGCATTGAACAAGGGTATAAAAATGCTGTAGCTGGTGCGGATCGTGCAATTGTTGTGACAACACCAGAAATTTCCGCAATTCGTGATGCGGATCGTATTATCGGAATGCTTGAGCAAGAAGATATAGAACCGCCAAAATTAATCGTCAATCGAATTAAAACACAATTAATGGATAGTGAAGATGCACTAGATATCAATGAAATTACGACACATTTGTCGATTGATTTACTTGGCATTATTCTAGATGATGAAAATGTCATTCGTGCTTCTAATAAAGGGGAGCCGATTGCAATGAATCCGAGTAATGAAGCATCATTAGGCTATCGAAATATTGCGAGAAGAATTTTAGGAGAATCTGTTCCACTCATGTCAATGGAACAAAAGAAAGTAGGATTCTTTGGAAAATTAAAAGCATTATTTACAAAGTAATGGTGAAAGTGAACAGTGAAAAACTGTTCACTTTTTTTGAATTTAGACGAATAGATTAATATTTTTATACGACTCGCCATATACTAACAAAAAGTAGGTGGTGGTAGATTATGCGCACAAAATTAAAATGGTTGCTTGCAATCGTGTTATTGATGAGTGTGCTCATCATTTCTTCTTTAGAAAAACGACAGCTCATTTCAACATCAATTGGGGAAGTATTCTCTTCTGGGGAAGATTTTATTGTCATGCGCAAATGGATCGCTTCTTTTATAGATGAAGAACGTCAAACTGTACCCGTTCATTTTACTGGAAATACCATTACATCCTATGAATCGGTTCAACCGTTCCAAGATGGCGTAATGATTAGTTATCCAACTGCAATTAATGTGCAAGCGGAAAAAAATGGACTTGTTATATTCACGGGAATTACGAGAAAAACAGGCAAGACGGTAACCGTTTTATATGATGATGGGGATGAGGTAACGTATGGATTTGTTGGTTCCTTTTCAAAAATGCCTTATACATCTGTAAAAGCTGGGGATACATTAGCCTCTTTAGATGAACAAACAATGTTCTTCAAAGTAAAAAGAGATGGGCAGTATATGGAGCCATCTGAACTTGCTACTTATCTGCTTGGAATTGAACCATAATGATTCGTTTCCATCCATCTTTGTATATTGCAATCGTCATACTATTAATGACGGGAAATATTGCTGTATATGCGATGTTGCTCATATCATTATATGTGCATGAAATTGGACACTTATGTTTTGCCAAATTGATGAATGAAAAAATTGCGTCCTGTAAATTAACACCTTATGGTGGTGAAATAGAATTTTCATCCCCTTATCATTTGACCCCTAAATCATTATTTTTCATTTCCATTGGCGGTCCCATTTTTACAATTTTACTATTAATAGGTTTATTATTCATTCCCCTGCCAGTAATGGAGTTGATCATACAACTACAATTACTCATTTTAGGCATTAATTTACTCCCATTTTTACCACTGGATGGTGGACAAGTTGTATATGCAATATTGGAACATAAAAAAGGGATACTATTTGCACAAAAATTGATGTATCGTAGTTCAATTGGATTTTTTATCGTACTGACAATAGGCTTAAGTTTTTATTTACCAAATACGATGTTGTATATGTTATTGACGATTTTTTTGTTTACACAAAACTTTCGACGCTATCAACAACTACGATATGAAAATGCAATTCGAAAAATCATTCGCCAAAAGCCATATAAAATCTATAATAACTGTTGACGGCGGAAAAAATCCATGGTAATATTAGTACGTTATTGTTTGTAGCGCACCCGTGCTACAACCGCTCTGAACAGGTTTTCAAGTTTTCTTTATGGAAACACCTTACAAGGCGAGTCTGAGTAATAGAGGAGGTGCAATGTAAAATGTACGCAATTATTGAAACTGGTGGTAAACAAGTTAAAGTTGAACAAGGTCAAGAAATCTACATCGAGAAATTAGCTGTTGAAGCTGATGAAGTAGTGACTTTTGACAAAGTACTTTTCGTTGGTGGTGACGACGTTAAAGTTGGCGCTCCATACGTTGAAGGTGCAACTGTTACAGCTAAAGTATTAGAACAAGGTCGCGGTAAGAAACTTACTGTGTTCAAATACAAACCAAAAAAGAACTATTCAAGAAAATTAGGTCATCGTCAACCTTTTACTAAAGTTGTAATCGAAGGCATTAATGCATAATCGATATGATTAAAGTAACGGTAACGAAAGAGCAATCAGGTCGTATTCATTCCTTTGAAATGTCTGGACATGCTCAATTTGCTGAACATGGAAAAGATCTCGTTTGTGCAGGGGCTTCTGCTGTTTCATTTGGTGCGTTAAATGCGATTATGAAATTGACGGAAAGTCAACCAACTATCAAACAAGGATCAGACGGTGGCTATTTAAAAGCTATTTTTTCTAAAGATGAAATTGAGGATCATGACATCCAACTGATTTTAAATACAATGATTGTTTCATTACAGACGATCGAGCAAGACTACGGAGAGCATATAAAAATCATCTTTAAAAAATAGGAGGTGGCAACATGCTACGTTTAGATCTCCAATTTTTCGCATCGAAAAAAGGTGCTGGTTCGACTAAAAACGGTCGTGACTCAGAAGCGAAACGTTTAGGTGCAAAACGCGCTGATGGACAATTCGTGACAGGCGGTTCAATTATTTACCGTCAACGAGGAACGAAAATTCACCCAGGTGAAAACGTTGGTCGTGGAAGCGATGATACACTATACGCAAAAGTTGATGGCGTTGTACGTTTCGAACGTTACGGTCGTTCAAAAACAAAAGTAAGTGTTTACGCTGAAGCACAAGAAGCATAATTACACATACAAAAGACTGCATGAACTACTCATGCAGTCTTTTTTGAATGTAAAAGAAAAAAGTTTAAGGAAGTGGCTGATAAACCAGCTACTGCGCTTGCAGGATGAGTGTTTTTGAGAAAGACTATATTTCAAATTTATAGATGTTACTAGTTACTGGAAGTGAGTGGCGGCGATTCCTACGGGAACAGCGCGAGCTGACCTCCCACAAGAGCCTGAACTTGGCGACGAGGAAGCTGAAGCCGTGCCCATGGAAAAGAATAAAAGCTGAAGGCATCGTCTAACCACGACAGGCATAAGTCAGACAATCGTTGTGACGTTATTTGTCACAGAGATTGGCTACTTATGTCCCGTGTGGCTGATGCCTGAAACGCAAAGTAACGGCCTTTTAAGGACGAAGAAAATAAAAAGGAAACCTAAAATTAGATCGCCTAATTCTAGATTTCCTCTTTCATTCATATCGACGAATGTTCTTGAACAACGATATTTGACAAAGAACCAAAATAACTAAATTGCAAATCTACACATTCTAATAGGTGTATTTTGCTGTGAAAATGCTATACTATTATTACGCTACAATCAACAGGAACGTTTTAAATAGATGCATTTCATTACAAGAATGTGAAGACAAGTGAATGGATTGTTCAACGCAGTTGGTGTCAATAAGATGAGCATGCTGTTTAAAAAATAGAAAAAGTAGTTAGTCATCGTATTCGATAAATTGAACATGGATGAGAGCAGTTTGTAGAATATAAGAAATTGATGGTCTCATGGAAACGAGAGGCGATAGGAGGAAGAAATAATGTTTGTCGATCACGTAAAAATTTACGTTAAAGGCGGCGACGGTGGAGACGGAATGGTTGCCTTCCGAAGAGAAAAATATATCGCTTATGGTGGTCCTGCCGGCGGAGATGGTGGAAATGGCGCAGATGTCGTTTTTGAAGTAGATGAGGGACTTCGTACGCTTATGGATTTCCGTTATCAAAAGCATTTTAAAGCGCCACGTGGTGAGCATGGTATGAGCAAAAATAAGCACGGAAAAAATGCTGAAGATATGGTTGTAAAAGTACCACCTGGGACAGTTGTTCGTGAAGGTGAAGATGGCCCTGTTATCGCAGATTTAGTGGAGCATGGTCAGCGTGCGATTATTGCGCGAGGTGGTCGTGGTGGAAGAGGGAACAGTCGTTTTGCAACGTCACAAAACCCTGCGCCAGAGCTTTCTGAAAAAGGTGAGCCAGGTGTAGAAAAAGATATTACGCTAGAGTTAAAAGTATTAGCGGATGTTGGATTGGTCGGCTTCCCAAGCGTGGGGAAATCAACGTTATTATCGGTTGTTTCATCGGCAAAACCTAAAATTGGAAATTATCACTTTACAACAATCGTACCAAATCTTGGAATGGTTGAAACAGGGGATGGTCGCAGTTTTGTTTTAGCAGACTTACCTGGATTAATCGAAGGAGCACATGAAGGTGTAGGGCTGGGACATCAATTTTTACGTCATATCGAGCGTACCCGTGTCATCTTGCATGTGATTGACATGTCAGGGATGGAAGGTCGAGATCCCTATGAAGATTATGAAATCATTCAAAATGAATTGGAACAGTATAATTTACGATTAACAGAACGTCCACAAATTATTGTCGCAAATAAGATGGATCTACCAGAGGCAGAAGAAAATTTAGCCAACTTTAAAGAGAAAGTTGGGGAAGATATGCATATTTATCCGATTTCTGCTGTTACAAGACAAGGATTAGATCAAGTACTATTTGCTGTTGCAGATTTATTAGAAGTAACACCAGAATTTGCACTAGTCGATCATGAGGATGAAGACCATACCGTTGTATATAAACATGATATGGATGAGACAGACTTTATCATTACACGTGATGATGACGGTGCTTATGTATTGTCTGGTTATACAATTGAAAGATTGTTTAAGATGACGGACTTCAATTTTGACCAATCGGTTCGACGTTTCGCGAGACAAATGCGTGGAATGGGCGTAGATGATGCGCTAAGAGAACGCGGTGCAGAAAACGGTGATATTGTTCGTATTTTAAACTTTGAGTTCGAATTTATCGAATAAGAAAGTGAAGTGAGCATATGAAGCAATTAGGAGATGGCCGCTTTTATCTTGTTCGCGAGGATGTATTAACAGAATCGATGTTAAAAACGATTGAAGCCAAAAAAATACTTGCTGCGGGGAATGCGTCAACAATTCAGGAAGCGGCAAAAATGGTTGGTTTATCCCGTAGCGCATTTTATAAATATCGTGATACAGTCTTTCCATTTGAATCAGTTGCGAAGGAGCGTATTTTAACACTATTTATTCAACTAGAAGATCGTAAAGGCTCGCTCGCAACGATATTAGATATCGTTACATCTGTTAAATGTAATGTCCTAACCATTCACCAAACGATTCCTGTACAAGGACGTGCGAATGTGACATTATCACTTGATGTTACAGCGATGGACGTAAAAGTAGAACGGTTTATACAATTATTAAAATCACCCGATTTTATCGAATCAGTATCTATTATTAGTTCAGGTGCGTTATAATAATAAAAATGTTCATCTTCTTTATGGAAGATGAACATTTTTTACATTGTATTTTCAGAAAGAATTGAATTGTATCATCAACTATAGGAGGGAGAATTATTTTGGGAGAAAAAAGATATCATCCAACCATTGCATATTTAGGACCTGAAGCTTCATTTACCCATATTGCAGCGACAGAATTATTTGGACAACACGGGTTAATACCAAAACCAACGATTCCTGATTGCGTGGAGGCAGTATCAACTGGCGTTGCAACATATGCGGTCGTTCCGCTTGAAAATGCATTGGAAGGGTCTGTTCCATTAACGATTGATTATATGTTTAGTGAGCACGATTTACATATTCAGGCAGAATGTTCAATTCCAATTGAACAGCATTTAATGGTTCATGAAAATCAACGTCATCATGTTCAACAACTTGAATCGATTCATTCACATCCACATGCATTGGCACAATGTCATAAATACTTATTGTATCAGCACCGAGATGTACCACTCATCCAGACAACATCGACAGCAGCCGCTGCAAAATATGTTGCGGAAAATCCACAATTGTCAATCGGTGCAATCGGAAATCGACTCGCTGCGGAAAAGTATGGGCTACATATGGCTGAAGAGAATATTCATGATTTTCACTTTAACCATACGCGATTTGTTGTGTTATCCTTACAAAAAGGAAAAATAGAACAAGCAGGTCAAAGTGAGACGCCAAAAACAACATTAATGGTAAAATTACCGAAAGATGACCGTCCAGGTGTGCTTCATCAAGTTTTGTCAGTTTTTTCTTGGCGTCGCCTCAACTTATCGAAAATTGAATCGAGACCGCTTAAAACAGGGCTAGGACATTACTTTTTTATAATTGATGTATTAGAAGATGAGGAAGCGCCACTTATGCAAGGAGCGATGGAAGAGTTAGCCGCGCTAGATTGCGAAGTTCGCTCATTTGGTACTTATTATTCTTACGCTTTAAAGCCGATGCACTCGTAAAGAGTTCATCGGTTTTTGCATATCTGCTCTTCAGTATCATATGTATATAGTAAAAGGTATTCTGAGAAAATTGAACACATTGAATATCTGCACATACAATGATTGACGGGAGGGGATTTTTTGTGACTGTTCATATCGTTCAGAAAGGTGATACATTATGGAAAATCGCAAAGGAGCATAATGTTTCATTTGAACAATTAAAGAAAATGAATGCACATTTGGCAAATCCAGAATATATTGTACCGGGGATGAAAGTAAATGTGCCAGATGAAAAAGAAAAATCAGGCGCTAATCCA
>DATGUZ010000083.1:0-21051 GCA_035300865.1 Sporosarcina sp. | reverse complement strand
TCAGCGCCGATGGTAGTTGGGGTGAGCCCCTGCAAGAGTAGGACGTTGCTAAGCACGAGGAAAGTCATTACCGTTTAGGTGATGGCTTTTTTTGTGGTTTATTCTATAAGATGCAGTTTGGACATCTTGTGATATAAAAGTACGAATAACCTTCGATCTTTGCAGAATTTAGCAATGAGTCGCCATAAAGTAGCTCAATACGACAAAATAAAATCAATGAATGGTCATAAAAGATTGTGAAAAAACAATCGACCGCTGTTATAATTCTAGACAATAGAATCAAGTTGCCTAAACTTGGCCCTGTTCACTTTGCCAAAAGCCATAACATCGATGGTCGTATTTTAAATGCGACGATTAGACGAAATCCAATACTTTGTATTGATTCTAGTTGAAACAAAAGTGCAGACATTAGTGAAAATGGATTCATCTATTGGTATTGCGCTAGAAAACTGATTTTGCGATTTTTTATGATAATCGCAAAATCAACAAACATCAGTTCACACTCAAAATGAAAAGGAAATTGAAACGCGAACAACGCAAACGGTCATAACGCGAATTAACTGCGAACAACAAAGGTTTAAACCTTATTGATGTCAAAAACTCTCAGAAGTAAAAACGTAAAGGTTGCTGGACTACATGAAAAGGGTTTTAGCGCAACTACAACACAGAACGGTAGGGACTACGAGGATAGCTTGATTGATTCATAAAAGAAGCTTCTGTTCTCATAGACTTACGATAATAAATATACTTTGTTTCTAAGAATCTCCCGTCTTCACTCAAACTGCAAGGTTAATAAGTGCGGGGAGTTCAGACAAATGGACATTGATTGCTATTGATAAAAGTCTTTATTATCGTTAAGCTAATGAGACTGAGGAAAGGAGAGATTGAAGATGCAAATGGTATTAATTATTTTTGTAATTAATATTGTGTATGTCACGTTTTTTACAATCCGAATGATTTTAACATTAAAAGGATACCGATACATTGCTGCAGCAGTAAGTACTGTTGAAATTTTAATTTATGTATTAGGATTAGGACTTGTATTGGATAATTTAAACGAAATACAAAACTTATTAGCCTATGCAATTGGATATGGTTGTGGTGTCATTATTGGAACGAAAATTGAGGAGAAGATGGCTTTAGGTTATATTACAGTAAATGTGATTACAGCCGATGAAGATAAAGTATTGCCTAAAAGACTGAGAGATCTTGGTTATGGTGTAACGGATTGGTCTGCCAATGGATTGGAAGGCAATCGTTCAGCGTTACAAATTTTAACACCAAGAAAATATGAATTAAAATTGTATACAGAGATTAAAGAGTTAGACCCAAAAGCATTTATTATTTCATATGAACCAAAAGCGATTCATGGCGGGTTTTGGGTGAAATCTGTTAAGAGAGGGAAATTATTTAAATGAAACGAAAGAAAACGGTTTGGTTTGAAGTACAAGAACATGAATCAATTGACGAATGTTTAGAGCGAATGCGTAAAGAAGGGTACGCTTTGGCCGGAAAGATGGAGGAGCCTTTGTTTCAGGAAGTAAATGGTGAGATTAAGCCAATCAGACAAATAATTAAGTTCAAAGGCACTTTAGTAGAATAAAATAAAGTAGAAAACGAACATTGTAATAGTTGGATATTATAATGTTCGTTTTTCGTTGACGGATGAAAGATTACTTGTTAAACTATACGTAGTGTTGAATATTCCCCATATAAGCTGAAGAATTGGCTTTAGCGTTTCTACTTAGACACCGTAATGTCTAGTCTATGCGGGAAAGCAACTGTCAGGAAGATAATGAAAGGTGTGTGTTTTATGTATAACTTACAACAGAACGCTGCATACTTCAAAGTCCTAGAATGACCTGCTTTTCATGCATGATGAAAAGGGGATTCGAGGACTTTTTTTCATGCAATTTTATCAATCCTGATAGGTTTGAAATGAGTAAATAACGTGAATGAATTGTATAAACATAAAAGGAGTGGAATTCATTGCAACCTAAAGTTGGCGTAATTATGGGTAGTAAAAGTGATTGGGAAACGATGCAACATGCATGTGACATATTAGATGAGTTACAAGTACCATATGAAAAGAAAGTGGTTTCTGCACATCGTACACCAGATTTAATGTTTACATATGCAGAAGAAGCAGCTGAAAGAGGGTTACATGTCATTATTGCAGGAGCTGGTGGTGCTGCGCATTTACCAGGTATGGTTGCTTCAAAGACATTGTTACCAGTAATTGGTGTTCCGATTCAATCACGAGCATTAAATGGAATGGACTCATTATTATCGATTGTTCAAATGCCAGGTGGTGTTCCAGTGGCAACGATGGCGATTGGTAAAGCTGGAGCGACAAATGCTGGCTTATATGCCGCACAACTATTAGGTGTAAATGATGAAGCGCTAACGGAACGTATTGCGAAGCGTCGAGAAGAAATGAAACAAATTTCATTAGAAAGTAGTAGTGAATTAATATGAAGACGATTTTACCAGGTGAAACGATTGGCATTATCGGCGGTGGACAATTAGGGCGTATGATGGGACAAGCTGCAAAAGAAGCGGGTTTCCGGATTGCAGTCCTGGATCCAACGGAAGACTCGCCATGCGGACAAATTGCGGATATTAAAATTGTCGCAGCTTATGATGATGAAGAGGCGTTAAATCAACTCGCAGAAGTAAGTGATGTTATTACTTTTGAATTTGAAAACATTGATTACGAAGGTTTAAAAAGGTTAACAGAAAAAGCACACGTACCACAAGGTGCAGATATTATTCGAATTACGCAAAATCGTATTTATGAAAAAGCTGAAATTACTGCTTCTGGTGCGCCGGTTGCACCGTATATCGCAGCACATACGTATCAAGAATTAGAAGAACAAATCGATCAAATTGGTTTCCCTTGCATCGTTAAAACAGCATTTGGTGGCTATGATGGCAAAGGACAAGTGAAGATTGATGCTAAAGAGCAACTTGACGAAGCACGACCGCTGTTTGAAAAAGTAAGCTGTATTGCAGAGGCGTTTGTACCGTTTGAAAAAGAAATCTCAGTGATTATTCAGCGTAATGCAGCGGGAGAGTCTTATTGCTTACCGATCGCTGAAAATATTCATAAAGACCATATTTTACATGAATCGATTGTACCTGCACGTGTAGATGCTGCAATTATTGAAAAGGCAGAAGAAGCGGCGACACAAATTGCGAATCACTTGGATTTAGTTGGAACATTAGCGGTTGAAATGTTTGTTTTATCAGATGGCAATATTGTCATTAATGAATTGGCACCGCGTCCGCATAATTCAGGCCATTACTCAATTGAAGCTTGTAATGTATCGCAGTTTCATCAACATGTCCGTGCAGTATGCGGTTGGCCACTGCGTAAACCAACATTATGGGCACCATCCATTATGGTAAATGTATTAGGTGAACATGTAGAACCCTTACGAAAAGCAATTCCAAATTACCCAGATTGGTCAATCCATCTTTACGGCAAAGCAGAAGCGAAAGAAAAGCGTAAAATGGGGCATGTGACGATTATGACAAATCATCTCGATGAAACATTAGCTGAGATTGACAACTCTCATGTTTGGTTTAATAAATAATATCCCAATTCCATTTAGGAGGAACTAAAATGACAAAAGTAAATGTATATGTAACTGTTCGAGAAAGTGTAGTAGACCCACAAGGAATCGCAGCTGAAAAAGCCCTTCATAACTTAGGATATGAAGAAGTAAACAGTGTTCGCATCGGAAAGTTAATCGAGCTAGAATTAGACGGCGCTAAAGGCGAAGTAGAGCAGCGTGTCGATGAAATGTGTAAAGAACTTCTCGTTAACCGTGTCATTGAAGACTACCGCTTTGAAATTGAGGAGGCTTGAAATCGATGAAATTTGCAGTGTTAGTATTTCCAGGCTCAAGTAGTGAAGTTGATATGCATCATGCGCTAACAGAAGTGTTACATGAAGAAGCGACGATGGTATGGCATACAGAAGCTGATCAATTGCTTGATTATGATGCAGTGATTATTCCAGCAGGTGCGACTTATGGAGATTATCTACGTCCAGGTGCTTTAGTGAAAGGATCACCAGCATTCAAACAATTAGAAGCTTTTGCAAAAACGGGTAAGCCGGTTATCGGTGTAGGAAACGGATTCCAAATTTTAACGGAAGCACATTTACTACCAGGTGCTTTATTGCAAAATAAAGACTTAAAATTCCAATCAGGTGTATCTACATTAGTTGTTGAAAATGCGGATACACAATTTACTTGTGCTTATGAACAAGGAGAAGAGATTCAAATTCCATTTGCACATCAATATGGAAATTATTATGTCGATGAAGAGACATTAGTGCAGATGCGAAACAATGGACAAATTGTTTTTACTTATAAAGATGATCAAGACCATGGCAGCACGGAAAAAATTGCAGGTGTAATGAACGAAGCGGGCAATGTTTTAGGAATGATGCCAATGCCAGAGCGTGCGGTTGAAGAAATTTTAGGTCATATTGATGGATTACGTTTATTTAAGTCAATTTTAAAAAAGGTGGCGTGAAGCAATGGAACCTACTGCAAAACAAGTTAAAGAAGAACAATTATATCGTCAAATGGGGATGACGGATGAAGAATTTAATCGTGCGGAAGAGATTTTAGGACGCTCACCAAATTATACAGAAACAGGATTATTTTCTGCGCTTTGGTCAGAGCACTGTTCATATAAAAGTTCAAAACCAGTATTAAAGAAATTCCCTACTGAAGGAGAACGCGTATTACAAGGTCCAGGTGAAGGTGCTGGGATTGTAGACATTGGTGACAATCAAGCGGCAGTTTTTAAAATGGAATCACATAACTCTCCATCAGCAATTGAGCCGTTTATCGGTGCTGCAACAGGAGCTGGTGGTGTGTTACGTGACGTGTTTTCAATGGGGGCTCGTCCAGTAGCACTTGTGAACTCTTTACGCTTTGGAGATTTATCAGTGAAACGTGATCGCTTTTTATTTGAAGAAGCAGTTGCAGGTATTGCGAGTTACGGAAATGGCATTGGGATTCCGACAATTGCAGGTGAAGCACAATTCGACCAATGTTATTCAACAAGACCACTTGTTAATGCAATGGCTGTTGGGTTAATTAACCATGAAGATATTCAGCGTGGTCGTGCAGCAGGGGTTGGCAATACAGTGATGTATGCAGGTGCGACAACTGGAAGAGACGGGATTCATGGTGCAACGATGTCTTCTTCTGAATTAACCGTTGAAGATGACAATGAGTTTCCAGTTATGCAGGCTGGGGATCCATTTTTAGAAAAACTAGTTATGGAAGCATGTTTAGAAATCTCTAAATCAGATGCACTGATCGGTATGCAAGATATGGGGGCAGCGGGGTTAACTTCTGCGGCAGCTGAAATGGCTTCAAGTGCGGGGTATGGTGTAGAGCTACATTTAGACAATGTTCCACAACGTGAAGAAGATATGACAGCATACGAAATGATGTTATCTGAATCGCAAGAACGTATGCTATTCGTTGTGAAAAAAGGTCGCGAACAAGAAGCGATTGATATTTTTGAAAAATATGGTGTCGAAGCAGTTGCAGTTGGGCATGTAACCGACGATAAAATGTTACGTTTAATCCACAAAGGAGAAGTCGTGGCAGAAGTACCAGCAGATGCATTAGCAGAAGATGCGCCAGTATATTATAAAGAATCAAAAGAACCGACTTATTTTGCTGAATTCCAGCAAATGGAGAAAACAGAGCCAGTTGTAGAAGATTATAAAGAAACAGTAAAAGCGTTATTAAAACGTCCGACAATTGCGTCGAAGAAATTTATTTACGAGCAATTTGATATGCATGCACGTCGTAATACAGTCGTTGCGCCAGGTTCAAGTGCTGGAATTATCCGTGTAGATGGCACGAATAAAGGACTTGCTATGACGTCTGATTGTAACGCGCGTTATGTATATTTAGATCCTGAAACAGGTGGGAAAATCGCAGTAGCTGAAGCGACGCGTAACTTAATTTGTTCAGGTGCAGAACCATTAGCGTTAACAGATTGCTTAAATTTTGGGAACCCAGACAAACCTGAAGTATTTTGGCAGTTTGAAAAATCAGCAGACGGTATTTCGGCAGCTTGTTTAGCACTAAATGCACCAGTTATTAGTGGAAACGTTTCAATGTCGAATGAAGTAAATGGTGTGCCAGTTTATCCAACACCAACAATTGGAATGGTTGGACTTGTTCATGATTTATCCCATGTTACGACAACACCGTTTAAACAAGCAGGAGACGCGATTTATGTGATTGGAGAAGCGGCTGTAGATTTCGGGGGTAGTGAATTACAACAATTACTGGATGGTCATATTTCAGGACAAGCACCTGCAATTGATTTAGACGTTGAAGCGAAACGTCAACAAACGTTATTAGCTGCTATTCAAAAACAACTCGTTGCATCAGCGACAGATATTTCTGAAGGTGGTTTCGCTGTTGCGTTATTAGAAAAAGTCTTCGGTACGAGTGGTTTAGGGGCAACGGTTACAGTCGATGGTTCAGCTGTAACAGCGTTATTTAGTGAGACACAATCACGTTATGTTGTAACTGTAAAAGAAGAACATATTGAAGCATTTGAAGACATCATGGTAGATGCACAGAAAATCGGTGTCGTGACAAATGATGCGAAAGTAGTCATTCAAGATACGAATGGTACGTCTTTAATTGAAGGATCAGTAGAAGAATTTGAGAAGGAATGGGAAGGGGCACTTCAATGCTTGCTGAACTCAGAGGATTAAATGAAGAGTGTGGCGTGTTTGGAATATGGGGCAATGATGAGGCTGCACAATATACGTATTATGGGCTTCATGCGCTTCAACATCGTGGTCAAGAAGGTGCAGGAATTGTAACGACGACTGGTGATGGATTACACGTTATAAAAGGAGAAGGCCTTGTCAACGATGTGTTTTCAGATTTAACGTTAGATGATTTACAAGGTCATGGTGCCATTGGTCAAGTTCGTTATACAACGGAAGCAGGACGTGGGATTGAAAATGTTCAGCCCCTCGTCTTCCGCTCCACAACAGGAAGCTTAGCAGTTGCGATGAATGGGAATATCGTCAATGCGAGTGAATTACGTGAGCATTTAGAACGTCAAGGAAGTATTTTCCAAACCGCTTCAGATACAGAAGTGTTAGCGCATTTGATTAAAAGAAGTAGTGGTTCATTAACACAGAAAGATCGTGTGAAAAAAGCGCTTGCGATGTTAAAAGGGGCATTTGCATTCGTGATTTTAACAGAAGACGGCATGATGATTGCACAAGACCCAAATGGATTACGTCCATTGTCATTAGGAAAGATTGGGGATGCTTGGGTAGTTGCATCTGAAACATGTGCGTTTGATATTATCGGTGCAGAATGTGTTCGTTCAGTTGAACCAGGTGAGCTAGTCATCATTAAAAATGGACAATTACATTCGGAGCGTTTTGCGCCTGCAAGTGATTCAGCAATGTGTTCGATGGAGTATGTTTACTTTGCTCGTCCAGATTCAGATATTGATGGCATTAATATTCATATGGCACGTAAGCGTTGTGGAAAACAATTGGCGAAAGAAATCGGCAATATTGAAGCAGACGTTGTCACAGGCGTTCCTGACTCTAGTATTTCTGCGGCTATTGGCTTTTCAGAAGCGACAGGTATTCCGTATGAATTAGGGTTAATTAAAAGCCGTTATGTTGGGAGAACGTTTATTCAACCATCGCAAACATTGCGTGAACAAGGGGTTAAGATGAAGCTTTCTCCTGTTTTACAAGTTGTAAAAGGAAAAAGAGTCGTCATGGTAGATGATTCAATTGTACGGGGCACGACATCTCGAAGAATTGTAAAAATGTTAAAAGAAGCAGGTGCGAAGGAAGTCCATGTTGTGATTGCTTCTCCACCATTGAAAAATCCATGTTTTTACGGTGTTGACATTAGTACAGATTCTGAATTAATTGCAACAGGGCGATCTGTTGAAGAAGTGCGTGAGTTAATCGATGCAGATACATTAACGTTTTTATCACCAGAAGGTATGTTAGAAGCGATTGGAAGACCAGATACAACGAAAAATTGTGGCCAATGTTTAGCTTGTTTCACAGGAGAGTATCCGACAGAAATTTATGCTGATACGGTCATGCCACATGAAAAAGAAATCGTAAAATAGGAGGCATTTTACATGTCGAATGCATATGAAAAAGCTGGAGTAAATATTGAAGCAGGTTATGAATCCGTAAAGCGTATGAAATCTCACGTTGAGCGTACGGAACGTTTAGGTGTGATGGGAACTTTTGGTGGTTTCGGTGGGATGTTCGATTTATCTTCTTTAGATTATAAAGAACCTGTTTTAATCTCTGGAACAGATGGTGTCGGAACAAAATTAAAACTTGCGTTTATGGCAGATAAACATGACACAATTGGTGTTGACTGTGTTGCAATGTGTGTAAATGATATCGTTGCACAAGGTGCGGAACCATTATATTTCTTAGATTATATTGCACTTGGTAAAGCAGTACCAACAAAAGTTGAAGCGATTGTCAAAGGAATTGCAGATGGCTGTGTCCAATCAGGCGCTGCATTAATCGGTGGCGAAACAGCTGAAATGCCAGGTTTATATGAAGAAGAGGAGTATGATTTAGCTGGTTTTGCAGTTGGTGCTTGTGAGAAAAGCGCAATTGTAACAGGTGAAAAGGTTGTTGAAGGTGATGTACTTATTGGTATTGCTTCAAGTGGGATTCATTCCAATGGTTATTCACTCGTGCGTAAAATTGTACTAGAAGACAAAGGATATGACATTCACGATACAATTAAGGGCTATGAGAATCTTGGAACTGTTGCAGATGCGTTACTAGAGCCGACAAAAATTTATGCAAAGCCTGTACTTGAAATGCATCGCGAATTAACGATTCATTCAATGGGGCATATTACAGGTGGCGGTTTCTATGAAAACTTACCACGTATGTTACCAGAAGGGCTAACAGCAGAAGTTCAACTTGGTGCTTGGGATATTCTACCAGTCTTCCAAATGTTAAAAGAACAAGGTCAGTTAACAGATAAAGATTTATACAATGTTTTCAATATGGGGATTGGTTTTGTTGTCGCATTACCAGCGGACGAAGCAAAACGTGCGATCGATATTGCAGAAGCACATGGTGAAAAGGCATTCGAAATTGGTCGTGTCGTACGTGGAGAAACATTACAATTCCTTGGAGAACATGATGGGAGTTTAGAAGGATGAGCGCAAAAGTAAAAATTGCCGTTTTTGCATCAGGAAGCGGTAGTAATTTTGTTGCGATTGAAGAAGCATGTCGTAACGGTGAAGTGAATGCTGAAGTTGCATTACTCATTACAGACAAGCCGGCAGCTTATGTTGTAGAACGGGCACGTGCTCTGAATATTCCAGTAGCTGCATTTTCACCAAAAGCATACACATCGAAAGCAGCTTATGAAAAAGCAATTTTGCAACGTTTGCATGAAAGCGATGTAGAGTGGCTTGTATTAGCGGGATATATGCGTCTGATTGGCGATACATTACTTCATGCGTACCCAAATCGCATTGTGAATATCCATCCGTCCTTACTACCTTCATTTCCTGGTAAAGATGCGATTGGTCAAGCGGTTAAACACGGCGTGAAAGTGACAGGGGTAACTGTCCACTTAGTCGATGAAGGAATGGATACGGGACCAATCTTAGCGCAAAGAGCGGTTGATATAGTACCGGGCAACATGGAAAAAACTGCCGAAAAAATTCATGCAGTTGAGCATGTCTTATATAAAGAAACATTGCAACTGTTGTTAAATGAAGAAGTAAAAATGGATGCATAATAAGAGAAAAGTAGAAATAAAAGGATTCGATGGACGAATAATTGGAGGGTTTACTCGTGAAAAAACGTGCACTGCTTAGTGTGTCAGATAAAGAAGGTATTTTACAATTTGCAAAAGAACTAGAAAGTTTAGGCTATGAGATTTTATCAACAGGTGGAACGATGAAACATTTAGCAGATAATGGTGTTGCGGTTACAGCAGTTGATGAAGTAACAGGTTTTCCTGAAATTATGGAAGGTCGTGTAAAAACATTAAACCCACTTATTCACGGTGGTTTATTGGCAAAACGCGATGATCAAACACATGTTGCTCAAATGGAAGAACATCATATTCAACCGATTGATATCGTTTGTGTTAACCTATATCCATTTAAAGAAACGATTTCTAAGCCAGATGTGACGACAGAAGATGCAATTGAAAATATCGATATCGGTGGTCCAGCGATGTTACGTGCATCTGCTAAAAACCATGCGTATGTAACGGTGATTGTAGATACTGCGGATTATGATCAAGTGTTAGCTGAATTAAAAGCAGATAACGAAACGACATTAGAGACACGTAGACGTTTAGCGGCAAAAGTTTTCCGCCATACAGCAGCGTATGATGCATTAATCTCAGGGTACTTAACAGATTTAGCCGGTGAAGAATTCCCTGAACAAGTAACATACACGTATGAGTTAAAACAACCGCTCCGTTATGGTGAAAACCCACACCAAAAGGCAGCATTTTATAGTAAACCATTAGGTTCAGATTTCTCAATTGCTTATGCAAATCAATTACATGGTAAAGAGTTATCATATAATAATATTCAAGATGCGAATGCAGCGATTCAAATTGTAAAAGAATTCGACGCACCTGCAGCGGTTGCAGTGAAACATATGAACCCGTGTGGTGTTGGTACGGCTGAAACAATTGCAGAAGCATTCAACAAAGCATATGAAGCAGATCCTGTTTCGATTTTTGGCGGCATTATTGCGTTAAATCGTGAAGTAGATGCAACAACTGCAGAACAATTAAGCGGGATTTTCTTAGAAATTATTATTGCGCCTTCCTTTACAGAAGAAGCGATTGCTTTATTAACGAAAAAGAAAAACATTCGTCTTTTAACGATTTCATTTGAACAAAATAAACAAGATCAATGGAATACCGTGTCTGTTGAAGGTGGTTTATTAATGCAAGAACCAGATCGCTTTGGTTTTAAAGATGCAGATATTCGTGTGGCAACAGACCGTGAGCCGACGGAAGAAGAATGGGAAGCGATGAAGCTAGGTTGGGCAGTTGTGAAACACGTAAAATCGAATGCGATTGTTGTTTCAGATGAACATATGACACTTGGCGTTGGTGCTGGCCAGATGAACCGTGTTGGTGCGGCTGGTATTGCTTTAGAACAAGCAGGTGAACGTGCAAAAGGTGCAGCGCTTGCATCAGATGCATTTTTCCCAATGGATGACACTGTTGAAGCTGCAGCAAAAGCAGGAATTACAGCGATTATTCAACCAGGTGGTTCAGTTAAAGACGAAGACTCTATTAAAAAAGCGAATGAATATGGTATCGCAATGGTCTTTACGGGCGTACGTCATTTTAAACATTAAGAAGGAGGGAATCTTAGATGAAAGTATTAGTTGTTGGTAGTGGTGGTCGTGAACATGCGATTGCGAAACAATTTGCGATTTCTCCTTCAGTGTCGAAAGTGTTCGTTGCGCCAGGAAATGATGGCATGAAGAATGACGCAGAAGTTGTAGATATTGCTGCAACAGATTTCGAAGCACTTGCAACGTTTGCACAAAATAATGCGATTGACTTAACCTTTATTGGTCCGGAAGATCCACTTGCTAATGGTATTGTTGATGTGTTTGCAGACAAAGGTTTACGTGCATTTGGTCCAACTAAAGCTGCAGCACAGCTAGAGGGAAGTAAATCTTTCGCGAAGGAATTAATGAACAAGTATAAGATTCCAACAGCAGCTTATGGTACATTTACAGATGCGGATGAAGCGAAGGCGTTCATTCGCGAGCAAGGAGCACCAATCGTTGTGAAAGCAGATGGTCTTGCTGCTGGAAAAGGTGTCGTTGTCGCAATGGAATTAGAAGAAGCATTAAATGCGGTAGACGATATGATTGGCAATCAAAAATTTGGAGATTCATCTTCTAAAGTTGTAATCGAAGAATTTTTAGACGGTGAAGAATTTTCATACATGTCATTCGTCCATGATGGACAAATTTATCCAATGGTTATCGCACAAGATCATAAGCGTGCATATGATGGAGATCGCGGTCCGAATACAGGCGGAATGGGTGCATATTCACCCGTACCACAAATTTCAGAAGAGGTTGTCCAAATAGCATATGATAACATCGTTGTTCCAACAGTTGAAGCAATGGCTGCAGAAGGAACACCATTTACAGGTATTTTATATGCGGGGCTAATCTTAACAGAAAACGGACCGAAAGTGATAGAGTTTAACGCGCGCTTTGGGGACCCAGAAACTCAAGTTGTTTTACCAAGAATGAGCTCTGATTTCGGTGCTTTTATGACAGCATTAATGGATGGGGAACCATTTGATTTACAATGGAATGACGACCAAATTTTAGGCGTAGTTGTTGCTGCTGAAGGATATCCAGAACTGCCGATCAAAGGTGCTAAGTTACCAAACTTGCAAGCTTTAGAAGGTGCAGGACTGAACGTATTCCATGCAGGGACGAAATTGGATGATGAACAGTTCATCGGAAACGGTGGACGTGTCATTTTAATCGCCGCAAAAGGTCCTTCTTTGAAAGAAGCACAAACGAAAGTATATGAGCAACTGAAAGAGTATAAATGGGATGGCTTCTTTTATCGTACAGATATTGGTTGGCGTACATTTGAATAAAACAAAGGCGAAACCGATGCGTACGGTTTCGCCTTTTTATAACGTGACTTTATTGTTCTATTTCTTGAAGAGAAATTTTATCATAAACTTTTATTCACTTTATAAGATTTCTTCAAGGAAATATAATCTAAGGAGAATAAGATGACACCCTATGAACCTTCCAACTTTCTATTCCGTTTATTATAAAGGAATAAAAAATATGTTCAGTAATGTTCTCTAATAAATTAGTACTAGGCTATATCCTTTACATGCTTGAGGAGGGAGACTTTTTTTTGCAAGGTATTAAAAATCCCTCAACTCTCTTCATCACATCGTTGTTCAGTCGATTGCTTCACAAATCCAACCACCAAAAATATTGGTTTTGAAAAAGTGTGTTATGTTTCCGAATCCTGCTGTTTGTAGTAAATAGAGGATTTTTTCTTCCGGCAGAAAAGATAGATTACGAATGGTATTGCTCATTTCATCAATTTCTTCTGTAGATAATGAAGTTGTATCAGCCCAATAAGCTTTCCACAATTGAAATAACCGCTCGAATTCTTCACTTTCCACATCGCCATACATAGCAGAGATGATAAAAGGTGCACCCTTTTTTAATCTTTTTCGGATGGCTTTTAATTGTTGTAATTTCACTGCATCATCTTCTATGAAATGTAACACGAGCATACAAGTTGCTGCGTCAAATTGTCTTTGCGCTTCTACAAGATTTACAGTCCCCTCGATAAACTGAACACGTTCTGATAGCGCGCATTGTTCGACCTTTTCTTTTGCTAGCGCCAACATTGGACGAGAAGGGTCTACTGCAGTGAATTGCCAATCTTTATTCGCCGGTCCTAGCACCGCAAGCTCAGTTCCTCCTCCAGCACCGATAATTAATACCTCACTTGTTGAATTGATGGCATAGCGTAAATGTGCGTGAACAATTCGAAACATGGCATCATAAGAAGGTAATGTACGGCGAATGCCACGATCATACTCTGTTGCTGTTTCTGTATTAAATTGCATCTTTTTTGTCATCAAAAAAACAACTCCTTACAATCTTTACTATTATTATACGTCAAAAAAATCGAAAACCCTTTCAACTGTTTGAAAACTCTGTATAAAAACATGATGCTATGCTACGATAAAGAAAAGCATTGGATTTAAAATTGTTTAATGAGGTGAAAGACATGTGGACACAAAAGGAGATACAAGCACAGTTGGCGATGATTAACGGACAAGCATCACCAGACATCGTCATTCAAAATGCTACATATCTACATTCGATTTTTAAAACATGGTGTACAGGTCATATTTGGATACACAATGAACGTATTGTATATACAGGGGAAGCATTACCGGAAAAAATGGACGGTACAGAAGTGATTGATGCTTCAGGCAAAAAAATTGTTCCTGGCTATATTGAGCCACATGTACATCCATTTCAACTATATAACCCGCTCACATTTGCGCAATATGCAGGAGCACTTGGAACGACAACGTTTATTTCGGATAATTTAACATTTTTTATGGGGCATGATAATGAAACGATTTTTACATTGCTAGATCAATTGAAAAAACAGCCATTTCATTATTACTGGTGGGCAAGAATGGATTCACAAACAGCATTACAAGATGAAGAAGCACAGTTTAATCCACAAGATATCATGCCATGGTTATTACATGAAGATGTATTATTAGCAGGTGAGTTAACAGGTTGGCCTCGGCTGTTAAAAGGCGATCCGAACATGTTTGCAACTGTGCAAGCCGCAAAGGAAGCACGAAAAAAAATCGAAGGACATTTACCAGGTGCTTCGGAAAAAACATTGGCGCGGATGAAGTTGCTCGGTGTGGATGGTGACCATGAATCAATGACAGCTGAAGAAGTGAAACGTCGTCTATTACATGGCTATGCGGTCACATTGCGTCATTCATCGATACGCCCAGATTTACCCAATATTTTAAAAGAACTCGTAGAAGAAGGGCTTGATGTATTTGATCATTTAATGATGACGACAGATGGCTCGACACCATCATTCCATTTAGATGGTGTGATGGATAAGTGTATTCAGGCAGCGCTTGACGCAGGCGTTGAGCCGATTGATGCCTATTTAATGGCCTCTTATAATGTCGCACGTTATTACGATATGGATGATTATCATGGTGTCATTGCAACCGGACGCTATGCGACATTAAACTTTTTGGAAGATGAACTGAATCCAGTTCCGACAGATGTGTTAGCAAAAGGGGTATGGTTGAAAAAAGAGGGTGTTACACAAGATGTGTTCGAACCGATTGATTGGTCGGTATTACGTCCTTTCAACCCAACATTTGAGTTATATGAAGAAGATTTCATCGTCGACCACGCGCTTGGTATTGAAATGGTTAATGATGTCATTACAAAACCTTATGAAATTACAATAGACACGACGGTTGAGCGATTATCAGATGATCATGATGAAAGCTTTATTATGTTGTTGAATCGTGAAGGGAATTGGCGTGTGAATACGTTAATAAAAGGTTTTGCGACCCATGTTGAAGGTTTTGCCTCCTCATACTCCAATACAGGCGATATGATTTTGATAGGGAAAGATCGTAATGCGATGAATCAAGCATTTGAAGTGTTGAAAGAATTAGGTGGTGGTATGGTGTTGATTGAAAAAGGTCAACCAATCGTGACATTGCCATTGCCAATTTCTGGTGGATTATCAACTGAACGTGTAGAGGACTTAATTGAGCAAGAAATTGTATTGAAAACGGCATTAAAAGACCGTGGTTATCATCATACCGATGCAGTTTATACATTTTTATTTTTACAATCAACTCACTTACCATATATCCGGATAACGCCAATAGGGCTATATGATGTGATGAAAAATAAAGTACTCGTTCCAGTAACGGAGAGATAGGTGTTTATGTGAAAAGAATAAAATGGGGAATTGCTTTAATTATCATAAGTTTGTTTGTAAGCGGTTGTACAAAATCTAAAGATCAAACGCATGAGCAAGATTCAAAAGAACGTTTATCTATCGCACCTTTTACAGGAGAGATTTCGGAAGATGAGAATGACATGCGTCCAATTGTTGCAACGATTAATAATGATCCTAAAGCACGTCCACAATCAGGATTGCATGAGGCGGACATTGTATACGAATTCATGGTTGAAGGTGGCATGACACGTTACGCAGCTGTTTTTCAAAGTTCATTGCCAGAAAAAATCGGACCGATCCGTAGTGCACGTGATGTATTTATCGATTTAGCAGATGGGTTGAATGCATTTTATATTGCACATGGTTATAGTCCTTCTGCTAAACAATCTTTAGAAGGGGGAGTCGTTGATTATATAAATGGTATGCAACATGATGGAACTTTGTTTGAACGTTCTACAGATCGTCAAGCGCCACACAATTCATATATTACAGCAGAGCATGTACGAGAGGCAGCAGAACTTGTTGACGCATCTTTAACATTGCGTCAAAAGCCTCCACTTTCTTTCCATGACGGGTTGAAAGATGTTAAAATAGAAACAAAAGCGACTTCGATTACAGTTGAAAATGGTATAGGTCCGCAATTTACAAGTACGTATGTATATGATGACGAAGCGGGCATTTACTGGCAGTCTATCAACGACATTGAGTCGGTCGATGCACAATCTAATGATGGCATCGCTGTTGCCAATGTGCTTGTGTTAGAAGCACCTCATAAGACAATAGATGATGCTGGGAGACAATCGATTGATCTCGCATCAGGCGGTAAAGGTATATTGTTTCAAGCAGGGAAAGTCGTTGACGTAGAATGGGCAAATGAAAATGGCGTTATCGTACCTGTGCTGGATGGTAAAGTTGCAAAATTGGTACCTGGAAAAACATGGGTGCATGTGATTCAGCAAAGCCCAGGAGTTACAGCAAAGGTGCGATTTGTACCTTAAGAAAGTGGGATGAGAAATGCAGTTAGATAAAATACGTGGGGATCAGACTGATCAATTGTTTAAGGCGATTTTGCAATTGCAGTCTGTGGAAGAATGCTACGAGTTTTTCGATGATTTATGTACAATTAGTGAGATTCAATCACTCGCGCAACGTTTAGAAGTTGCGCATATGCTTCAATTGAAAAAAACATATGACACGATTCAATTGGAAACAGGTGCGAGTACAGCAACCATTTCACGCGTGCGCCGTTGTGTTGATTATGGGACAGGCGGCTACGAAAAAGTGTTGCAACGCCTTGAAGATGAAGCGCAAAAAGAATAGTTTTACAATTAATTGCGAAAGAGACCAGTCAGGGAAAGAATGTGACTGGTTTTTTTGCTATAATGAAATGACGAACTTAAATGATTAGGTGGTAGACAATGGATTACAAAGAGTGGCGTCATGCCTTTAAATTAGATCCGGCAAAAACAATTTCAGATGAAGCGTTAGAAAAAATTGCAGAGTCGGGAACAGATGGAATTATTGTTGGTGGAACAGATGATATTACAGTAGACGGTGTTCTTGATTTACTTGTTAGGATTCGACGTTATTCAGTGCCGTTAGCATTAGAAGTATCGACAGTGGATTCGGTCACACCTGGCTTCGATTATTATTTTATTCCGACCGTACTGAACGCAGATGATCCAAAATGGATTAATGGGATTCATCATGCAGCATTAAAAGAATTTGGCCACTTGATGAATTGGGAAGAAGTGGTCGTTGAAGGGTATTGTATCTTAAACCCTGATTGTAAAGCGGCAGCATTAACAAATGCGCGAGCGGAAATCGATGAAGATGATTTGATTGCATATGCGCAAATGGCGGAACATCTTTTCAAATTACCCGTCTTTTATATGGAGTATAGTGGCATGTACGGAGATGTAGAACTCGTCAAAGAAGCCTCACATATTTTACAGCAAACAAAATTATTTTATGGTGGCGGTATTCGCAATGCAAAAGAAGCACAAGAAATGGCGCAGTATGCCGACACCGTTATCGTTGGAAATGTGATATATGATGATTTAAAAGCAGCTTTAGCAACTGTTAAAGCAGTGAAATCAGTTGTCCGTTCAGCAACTTAACATGTATAATGAGAACAAATGTTCCGAAAGGGCGGTAGAAAATGAAGTCGATAGCACAAAATTTATTAACAGGGATGAACGCTGAACAAGAACGTGCAGTCAAAACAACAGAAGGTCCGCTCCTCATTATGGCAGGAGCTGGATCTGGAAAAACGCGCGTATTAACACATCGAATCGCGTATTTAATCGTTGAAAAAGAAGTGAACCCACGCAATATTTTAGCAATTACGTTTACGAATAAAGCAGCAAGAGAAATGCGTGAACGTATTGATGGATTGCTCGGACCTGGTACTGGTGAGCGAATGTGGGTATCCACTTTCCACTCGATGTGCGTACGAATTTTACGTCGCAATATCGATCAGTTAGGCTATGCGAAAAGCTTTTCGATTCTTGACACGGCAGACCAATTAACAGCGATTAAAAATGTATTAAAAGAATTAAATTTAGACCCGAAACAATATGAGCCACGTGCGATGTTGCATGTGATTAGTGATGCGAAAAATGAGTGTATTAGCGATCAGCAATATCGTGCGCAAATCAATTCACAAAATCCGTATGAACGAACAATTGCGGATGTGTACGAGGCATATGAGAAAAAGCTACGTCAAAACCAATCACTCGATTTTGATGATTTAATTATGAAGACATTAGAGCTTTTTAAAAAGGTGCCAACTGTACTAAGTTATTACCAAAACCAATTTCAATATATTCATGTAGATGAGTATCAAGATACGAACAATGCACAATATCAATTAGTTCGTCTACTCGCTGAGAAGTTTGAGAATATTTGTGTTGTTGGAGATTCAGACCAATCGATTTATCGTTGGCGAGGTGCCGATATCGGCAATATTTTATCATTCGAAAAAGATTACAAAGATGCGAAAGTGATTTTACTTGAGCAAAATTATCGCTCTACGAAAAATGTGTTAAACGCAGCAAATGATGTCATTCTGAATAATGCGTCACGCTATGATAAACGTTTGCGTACGGATAATCCAGAAGGTGACCCAGTTTATCTATATAAAGCGAATAACGAAAAAGATGAAGCGCAATTTGTTGTCCGTCAAATTTTACAATTACAACAAGAAGAAGGATTATCGCTTGATCAATTTGCCGTCTTATATCGAACGAATGCGCAATCACGTGTGATTGAAGAACACCTCGTAATGTCGAATATAGACTATACAATTGTCGGTGGCACGAAATTCTATGACCGAAAAGAAATTAAAGACTTACTCGCTTATTTACGCTTAATTGCAAATCCTGAAGACGACTTAGCGCTGAGCCGTATTATTAACGAACCAAAACGTGGTATCGGTGCAACCTCATTTGAAAAAATGGCTACGTTTGCGATTCAACAAGATCGTTCTATATTCGATTCGCTACAAGAAGTCGATTTTATGGGCTTAACTGCACGTGCGACGAATGAGGCAGTGAAGTTTCGTGAGATGATCGAACAATTGATGGACTTGCAAGAAGTGTTACCCGTATCTGAACTTGTTGAAAAAGTATTAGCAGAAACTGGTTATCGTGCGATGTTGAAAAAGGATAAGTCAATTGAAGCGCAAAGCCGTTTAGAAAATATCGATGAGTTCTTATCTGTAACACAAGCATTTGAAGCGCGTTCTTCTGAAGGTGATAAGTCATTAGTAGCCTTCTTAACTGATTTGGCGCTTATTGCAGACATTGACGCTTTAGATGAAGAAGACAATAAAAATGAGGAAAAAGTTGTTCTAATGACGATGCATGGAGCCAAAGGATTAGAATATCCGGTTGTATTCATTATTGGGATGGAAGAAAATGTTTTCCCACATGCACGCTCTTTACATGACACAGAAGAAATGGAAGAAGAAAGGCGTCTTGCATATGTAGGGATTACACGTGCAGAGAAAAAGTTATATTTAACATCTGCTCGTTTTAGAATGTTGTTTGGACGTTCAAGCTATAATGAACCATCTCGATTCATAGGAGAAATTTCAGATGAGTTGGTGGAAGATTTATCAGCAGGACAATCATATGGATTTGAGCAGCCAATGCATCAGCCTACACGTCAACGCACGCAACAACCTGCAAGACGTGCACCGGTGAAAAGACCGGCTTATACAGAAACAGGTGGCGATAAGCTCGGTTGGAAAGTTGGCGACAAAGTATCCCATAAAAAATGGGGCGTAGGAATGGTTGTCAGCTTAAGTGGCTCTGGGGAAGAGACAGAATTAGATATTGCCTTTCCAAATCCAGTGGGAATCAAAAGATTATTAGCGAAATTTGCCCCGATTGAAAAGGTATAGAAGGATAAAATAGGAGGGCCATTTTTATGGACAGAATTGAATTAGAAAAACGAGTGGAAGAGCTCAATGAACGCCTCCACCAATATGCTCATGCATATTACACTCTCGATAAGCCGCTCGTTTCTGATGCGATGTATGACAAAGCGTTTCAGGAGCTGTTAGCTATCGAAGAAGCGCATCCAGATTTACGGTTCCCAGATTCTCCAACTTTACGTGTTGGTGGTGAAGTGTTGGCCGCTTTTGAAAAAGTTACGCACGATCAACCAATGTTAAGTTTGTCAAATGCTTTCAACGCTGAAGATTTACGCGATTTTGATCGTCGTGTACAAGAAGCTGTGGGCTCAAAAGTAACCTATATTTGTGAATTAAAAATTGATGGATTAGCCGTTTCGCTAAAATATGAAAATGGACGATTCGTACAAGGTGCTACGCGCGGTGATGGAACAGTTGGTGAAAATATTACGGAGAACTTAAAAACAATCCGAACAGTTCCCCTTCGTTTAACAGAGCCTGTGTCTATTGAAGTGCGTGGAGAAGCGTATATGCCCAAACAATCCTTTGTCGCTTTAAACGAAGCAAAAGATTTAGCAGGAGAAGAACCGTTTGCAAATCCACGAAATGCAGCAGCAGGTTCTCTTCGTCAACTAGATCCTAAAATTGCGGCAAGTCGTCATTTAGCCGTTTTTGTTTACGGTGTAAGTGGTGATGAAACTGCTTATGGATTAGATAGCCATTCAGAAGCGCTAACGTATGCAGATACACTCGGCTTCCAAACGAACCGTGAACGAAAACGTTGTGAGACAATTGATGAAGTAATTGCATACGTGGAAGAATGGACGGAAAAACGAACATCGTTAGACTATGAAATTGATGGGATTGTTATAAAAGTAGATACATTTGAAGACCAAGAGCAACTTGGTTTTACTGCACGTAATCCGAGATGGGCAACAGCTTATAAATTTCCAGCTGAGGAAGTTGAAACCATATTAACAGATGTTGAATTAAGTGTTGGGCGAACGGGTGTTGTAACACCGA
>DATGUZ010000082.1:0-8403 GCA_035300865.1 Sporosarcina sp. | reverse complement strand
AGGTCACACCCGTTCCCATACCGAACACGGAAGTTAAGCTCTTCAGCGCCGATGGTAGTTGGGGTGAGCCCCTGCAAGAGTAGGACGTTGCTAAGCACGAGGAAAGTCATTACTGTTTAGGTAGTGGCTTTTTTTGTATGTGAATTTCCTCCCCTATTTCAAATATCTCCTTTTTGAAGTGGATGTTTTCTATTAGCTTGTCTAAATGCCTTCAACAAAGCCTACGGATACCATAAAATTTTTGTGTAGATACACAAGAAGCAAATTTAGACAACTTCATCGAGCAACCATAATCATTTACGTTCTTGAAGAGAGAGATTTCTTTCAGAGAGCTGTTAAACCCATTTTATAGAACGATTCATATTAGGTTTCGTAAAACATTATGAGCGCTAATGCATATAGCTTCTCTTTATGTTTACCAATAAATACTGATGCTAGTAATAGAAACGATAAATGAATTACTGAATTGCCTTCACTTTGATATTTAATTCACATCGCCTCTAATTAATCGCCTAAGCCTCCCCATCAACTAAATATAGATAAATATCTTAAAAATCATTCAACCCCTATTCCACTCTATGTGTAGTTTCAATACTGTATATCTTCACAGCATTACTAACAGTCCCGAAATGCCTGTTTTAGTTACCAACAAGGGATCTATATTTTATTTACAAAAATATTGTTAAAAGCTTCTTCTGGTATCATATAATAAAAGGAATAGAAGAGGTGATGGAATGCGTGTATTCATAATTGTTATAAAACGATTTTTTGCTGAGAGATTTTTTGATCAAGCAGCTCAAACAGCTTATTATTTACTCGTTTCAATGCTTCCTTTTTTAATGTTTACTTTTTCACTTCTAAGTATGTTAACAGCAGATGCAGATGCAATTTTAAATTTAATCGAACCTGTTGTGCCTGCGGATGCTTTTTTGTTAATCGAAAAGAATGTCGGATTTATTTTAAATAGAAGTGATGGGAATTTTATTTATATTAGCTTGATTGCAGCGTTTTGGCTGTCGTCAATGGCTGTTCAATCATTTGGGCGTTCATTAGACTTGGCGAATGGATATGAACGTCAAACGGCATTTTGGCGTGTATTAATTCGTGATTTGGGCATTACATTGTTGTTTATGCTTGTCATTCCTTTAACATTATTTTTACCGCCAATTGATGAAGCCGTCCATCGTTTTATTGCAGAAACGTCCTTTATCCAATTAGGTGCGGGATGGTCGTATACACGTCACTTTATTCGCTGGGGGTTAGGCTCTTTATTTTTATTTGCATTTTTCATATTGTTTTATAAAATCGTCCCTTCGGGTAAAATATCGATAAAAGCAGTATGGCCAGGTGCGCTATGTACAACGATTATTTGGCAATTATTTTCATTAACATTCGGTCGTTATGTGGCGAATGTTGATTATACAATTTTATATGGGCAGTTATCGAGTATTATTGTGCTTGTTTTATGGTTTTATTTTACGGCTGTCATTATTTTATGTGCAGGGTTATTAAATGCAGAGTTACAGAAAATGGTGCGTTCATAAGGAGTAGATAAGATGTTAAAAATATTAGTTGTAGATGATGACCCACATATTTTAGAGTTAGTTCATATTCAGTTGGTACAAGCTGGCTATGCTGTGCAAAAAGCACAAAATGGAGAAGAAGCGTTGGGAATGATCGAGGAGGAAGAGCCAGACTTAGCGATTGTGGATGTGATGATGCCTGGGATGGATGGGTATACATTGACGCGGAAAATTCGTTCAAATTACGAGATACCGGTTTTATTGCTAACAGCTAAAGGAGAGCTGGAGGATAAAGAGAAGGGATTTTTAGCAGGTTCTGATGATTATGTTGTGAAGCCATTTGAACCGAAAGAATTGCAGTTTAGAGTAAATGCAATATTAAGAAGGTATGATAAGGCGTTAGATGCATTTATTCAAGCAGGGCCATTACGTATTAATCGTCAAAGGTATGAAGTGTCGATTGGGAATAAAACGCTGTTATTGCCATTGAAAGAATTTGAGCTCTTGTCATTACTTGCCTCTCGTCCAAACCAAGTTTTTCAACGAGGGTTATTATTAGAGCGTGTATGGGGATATGACTATGAAGGTGATGAACAAACGTTAAATGTACATATTAAAAGAATACGAGAGAAATTACAGAAGTTAACAGTAGACGTGAAGATTGTCACGGTTCGTGGAGTTGGCTACAAAATTGAGGTTCAAGTATGATCCGATCACTTTATAGCAAATTATTACTGATAACAATTGTCATTATGATGTTTAGTGGATTGCTCGCATTTTTAGCGATTAATACGTATTATCATCAAGTATTAAAAGTACAAAATGATGAAAAAAATATGTTAATTGCAAAGAATATGGCCTCATTTATTGAACAATATGATGAAATTTCAATAGATGAATACTTTAAGTCACAGGCAAATGTCGGATATAAGCTATTTGTCGTTGATGAACATGGTCATGAAGCATTTTATGGAGAAACATTTAGGGAAAATAATTTATCAATTGATGCGATTCATGATGTGTTAAATGGTAAGGCTTATCACGGGATGGCAAATTTACCAAATGAAACATTTGTTACAGGATTCTTTTCAAATGAGTTAAAAAATACAGTAGGTGTCCCATTCGTCCATAATGGTGAGCAGTATGCACTCTTTTTAAGACCTGATATTAAAATGTTATTTAGTGAAATGCATTATATTTTAGCAGGATTACTTCTTGTAATGGGCATTCTAAGTTTACTTGCAATGTTAATTGTTGCGAAGAAATTAATTGATCCGATTACGAAGCTAACTGTTGCAACTGAGAAAATAGGGGAAGAAGTATTTACAGGACAGTTACCTGTGAATCGTAGTGATGAAATTGGCCAACTTGCAAAAAGTTTTGAGCGGATGATTGAAAAATTGAGCGAAAATGACCGTATTCGCAAAGAGTTTATAAGTGATGTGTCCCATGATTTTCAATCACCATTATTAAATATTAAAGGCTATGCAGATTTATTGTTACAAGATGACTTGGAAGAAGAAAATCGTATACAATACGCGGAAGTGATTCATGCAGAAACGAATCGATTAGCCTCATTATCTCAACAATTATTATTATTAACATCATTAGATCAGTTATCTTCTCCTTTAACAAAGAAAGCGGTTCGTGTGGATGAGCAATTAAAAGAAGCGATTCGTAAATATCATTGGCAACTCGTGGAAAAAGATATTGGCTTATCTATGCAGTTGGAAGAAGCAACAGTGAAGGCAGATCCAGGATATTTAGAAAAAATATGGGATAATTTACTTTCTAATGCACTAAAGTACACGTCAGAAGGGATGATTGAAGTTGATGTAGTAAATCGTCAACAAGAGGTTGTGATCACAATTGAAGATACAGGAGAAGGGATTCGTGAAGAAGATTTACCGCGCCTATATGATCGGTTTTATCGTGCAGATACGTCTCGAACGAGAGCTGTAAGTGGCACGGGATTGGGACTTTCAATTGTACAAGAGGTCGTTCACTTACATGAGGGGACGATTCAAATTACGAGTACAGTCGGAAAAGGAACGACGTGTATCGTGACGTTACCAAAATTGTAATATAGAGTTCATCTTCCGTTCATGTTCGAAATTTAAGATGAATATAGAACATGAGACATACAGGAGGAATGAACAATGGAAAAACAATGGAGTTTACGTCTAATTCGTTTAGCAGCAATTTTTGGTTTAATTGGTGCAGTGTTAGGATCACATATGGCAGGTGCAGGATCGTATGCATTTCGTCCAGTACATGCCCATATTTTAGTCGTTGGTTGGTTATCGGTATTCGCATGGGGAATTTTCTATCAAATGTTTACTGTACGTGCGAAAAAACTTGTAACATTTCAAGGATTTACAGCAATTCTTGGGTCAATTGGTTTATCAGTAGGAATGTGGTTACAATTTCTACAACCTTTTAATGTGAATGAAGTATTTGCATTAATTTTCTATATCGTTGGTGGAACCATTTTATTAATTAGCTTTGCATTATTTGTTTTAGTGACGTTTATGGTTGAAAAGCAAGGAATGAATGCGTAATGAATAAGAAACGCATCTGGTGGATATCCATTATTAGTTGGCTCATTGTTACTACCGTCTTGTCTATTGTGGCACCGGGTGCGAAAGAATATGCAGAAGGAAACCAAAATGCAGGGTTACCAGATGACGCATTATCGATTGTTGCCGATCAACAAATAGAGAAGCACTTTCCAGAAGATGGAGGAATGCCACTCTTTCCCGTTATCCATAAAGCAGATGGATTAACAGAAGATGAGATTCGTACATTTACAGAAGCGTTGGCATCAATTGAAACTGACACTGAATACGGTAAAATTGAAATGCCACCGATTAAAGATATCGATTTAAATCACTTACAAGCATTTTTTGGAGAAGATGAACAAACTTTCTTTGTCCCTTTAACACTCCCTGCAAATTTAGAAGGTAGTGAATTACACACGCTTATTCAAGAGATGAAAGATGAAGTAGCGCCAAAAATAGCAGATGACATTGAATTGTCATGGACTGGACCTGCGGCAATTGCCTCGGATGCAGTCGAACTCTTTAGCCGTGCTGACATTGTCTTATTAATATCTACGATAGGGATTATTCTCGTGCTTTTACTAGTCATCTATCGTTCTCCACTTTTAACGCTGATTCCGCTCGTAGCAGCAGCAATCGTGTATGCGGTGGTGGATCGCGTCATTGGCTTAACGGCATCATTGGGTTGGTTTACAGTGGAAAGTCAAGCACTGTCGATCATGACGATTTTACTCTTCGCAGTTGTCACGGACTATTCATTACTCATCTTTTCACGCTATCGTGAAGAGCTGAAAAGACATGAATCTGTGAATGATGCAATGCGTGAAACAATGAAACATGTCAAAGAACCGATTTTCTTTAGTGGTAGTACGATTGTGTTAGGTGTCGCAACATTATTTTTCATGGTGTATGCACCTTACCGCAACTTTGCACCGGCATTTGTGATTGCAGCCGCAGTAATGCTCATTGGTGGATTAACATTGCTACCCGCGTTATTCGCTGTCATCGGTCGAAAAGCTTTCTGGCCAGTCATTCCGAAGTATGGTGAAGAAACAAAAGAAAAGACAACAGTATGGGGCAGAGTTGCAAAAGTGGTTACAAAGCACCCAATGTTCTTTATGATTCCAATCACATTATTACTCGCGTTAGGTGCATGGAATGTGACGAACATGAAAGAATCCTATGATTTAATCGATTCTTTCCCAGAAGATTTATCATCTCGTGTTGGTTATGAAAGATTAGGAGAATCATTCTCTTCAGGTAGCTTAGCGCCTGGTACATTGCTTATTACATCGAAAGAAGCATTGCAACCAGAAGCACTTGAAAAAGCAATTGAAAATTTAAATGATCAAGAAGGTGTGGAACAAGTATCTCCTGTCGGGGATCCGTTATCAGCAAATCAAAAAAGCGCGAAGCTTCAAATTATCTTTGAGGGGAATCCTTATGGAGAAAAAGCGTTCGACACGGTGTTAGACCTTCGAGAAGATGGACAACAATTTATAGAAGATGCGGGTATCAAGGATGCTCAACTATACATTGCAGGAGAAACAGCTAAAAACACAGATTTACGTGATATCGATAAACGTGATACGCAACTTGTTATGATATTAATGACAGTTCTCATCACACTAATGTTAGGCTTCCAAACACGTTCTGTCATTGCACCGATTTATATGATGGGAACAATCCTCCTATCTTATGCAGCGACGTTAGGGGCATCTCTCGTACTGTTTAAATTAACGTTAGGATTAGAAGCAATTAGTTATCGAATCCCACTTTACACGTTCGTGTTTTTAATCGCATTAGGGGTCGACTATTCGATTATGCTCATGGCGCGAATTCGTGAAGAACTTAAAACGCATTCATTTGAAGAAGCAGTTCAACGTGGATTAGAAAAAACAGGAGGCGTCATCAGTTCTGCAGGATTGATTTTAGCAGCAACATTCCTTGTTTTAGCGACAATGCCTCTATATGAATTAAAGTTATTTGGAATGATTATGGCACTCGGTATTTTGATTGATACATTTATCGTTCGTCCATTACTCATCCCAGCAATTTTAATGAAGCTCGGAAAATGGAGTTTCTGGCCTAAGAAAATAAAATAACAATAGATGAAACCAAGGGAAATAGAACACGCAATTCTTCTTGGTTTTTTCATGAGAATAGATTTACAAGAACGTCAATCTAACTCGATGGGGAATGAACTAAAGACAAGGTGTATCTTTAGATTCGTCTGAAGGTATCTAGGCATTAGCGATGGCATCATAGTTAACCATGACAATCAAGGAATGATGGGGTAAATTAAAGTAGAGTAGCGAAAGAAATTGGAGGTGATTGTCATTGAATCATCTCTTTTTTATATGAAAGAACATAGGATGACGCATTGATTACGTCACCTCAATCGTTGACATTGGACCAGAAAAATAAGGCTCTATCAGCACTTAACGGTATGATAAAATGATTTTACATTGTAAAAAATGCTTATGTCAAAGACATTAGGTCGTCTACAAGAAAACGTTAACGTAAAGTGAAAGTGAAGGGGGAAAAAAGATGAACTTAAGTAAGCAAATCAAACAATTACGTAACAGAGATGGATTATCTCAAGAAGCATTAGCTGAGAAGATGTATGTATCTCGACAATCCATTTCAAATTGGGAAAATGAAAGGAGTTACCCGGATATTCATAATTTGCTCATGTTAAGTGCAATCTTTGATGTCTCCCTTGATCAACTCGTTAAAGGAGATGTAGAGATGATGAAAGTGACACTTCAACAATCGAATATGATGAAGTTATCGTGGGTGATGTTAGCAGGCTTAATTGCGATTCCGTTGTCCATTGCACCTGTTATGAAGTATTTTGGAATGGCAGGGTTATTCATTCCATTCGTGCTATTGATCATCACGATGATAGCAGCTGTTAAAGTTGAAAAATTAAAGAAAATACATCAGCTAAAAACGTATCGTCAAATTATGGACTTTTATGAAGGGAAGCCGATTCGAGAAACACAACCTACTCGAAAAGATTTCTGGTCTAAAGTGATTGTTGTGACGTTGAGTGCCATAAGCAGTGGCATTATTGTGTATATAGGACTCACAATTTTAAATGTGTAGAAGCCAAAAAGGTAAATCAGTGGATGATTTACCTTTTTTATCACGTTTCAGTCGTAGCGTTATCGAAACTAAAAATGACTTTGTCATGTGATAATTTTAGCTTCGCATTAAATTTCTTTCCGCCTTTAGATGTGAATCCTTTAATAAGTGCTGTTTCACCTTTTGTACAAAGTGCTTTAATTTGTGTAGGGGAAATTTTTTTCTTCGCAAGATAGCCTGGAAAAGTTTGTTTACAGCCACTTTTATATGCTGAACATCCATAAAATTTTTCATAGGCAATAATCGTACCTTTTTGACAAGTGGGGCAGGTTGCGACTTTTGAAAATCGTGTTGATTTCTTTTTTGTCGAAGGAATGGATTGAATGTTGAATGTTGTCGATTCAATTTTTGTCGGTACTTGTTCAATCAGTGTGTGAATGAATTTCTGGATATTTCCCAGGAAATAATCACTCGAACCATGTCCATTTCCAATTTTTCTCAAATAACTTTCCCATTTAGCTGTCATGGAAGGGCTAGCGAGTAAGCTGCCTTCAATCGCTTCGCATAAAATCCGTCCTTTATCGGTAATAGAGACGATGTTTTTCGATACTTGAATATACCCATGTTTTTTGATCGTTTCAATAATGCTACTCCGTGTTGCCTCGGTTCCAAGCCCTTCCACTTCTTTTAAAATTGCAAGTTCATCTTCATCCTCGACAAATTTCCCACAGGTTTTCATTAATGTAATGAGTTGACCTTCTGTGTAAGGTTTTGGTGGAGTCGTTTTACCTTCATGAATATCGATTTTGCTTTGGACTGGCTCGTTTTGTTGAAGCGGTGGTAGTTTGTCCTCTTGCTCTTTTTTATTCGTTGGAAATAAAGCTTTCCATCCGAGGTCACGATCTGTTTTTCCAGTCGTAAAGAACGGGAGTCCATTGACATTTGTCGTCACTTTCGTCTCTGTAAATATATAAGGTCTATGGAACATACCTAATGTTGTTCGTAACACTTCTTCATATAATTTCCGTTCGTGTTCTGGCAGACGATTCAATCTTGCTGTTGTTGGAATTGATTTCGTTGGAATGATTGCGTAATGCTCCTGAAATCAAGAGTATATTAAAAACTTTTCTTATTTGATAGTATACAATTCATTGAATACATATATTTAACGATAGGAAATATAATGGTCTAAGATTTAGTATTTTCGTGTTGCTCAAGTACTCTTTTTC
>DATGUZ010000081.1:0-47177 GCA_035300865.1 Sporosarcina sp. | reverse complement strand
GGAGGCTGAAGCCGTGCCCGCGGCAAGCACCACAATCGAAACGGTAATCAATATGGGGATTGGCTGTTACATTCTTCATTCACAAAACTTTCAAATGAATACCCTTCCTTTTTTCTTCTGCGAATATTGTTTGGTATAATCAGAATGGAAACGATTTAACATTAACGAGGGGGAATTTACATGACACATTTAGAACGACTCGATCAATACTTTACTGATCATCGCGATACGCATTTGCAACAATTAAATGAATTTCTAAGCATTCCAAGTATTAGTGCATTGTCTGAGCACCAAGGAGATATGCAAAAAGCAGCTGAATGGCTCGTTGAAGCATTTAAAAATGTTGGACTTGAACATGTTTCAATCGATGAAACTGATGGCCATCCTGTTGTTTACGCAGATTGGCTACATGCAGAAGATCAACCGACGATTTTAATCTATGGTCATTATGACGTGCAACCTGTCGACCCATTGGAATTATGGGATAGCGCACCATTTGAACCAGAAGTGCGTGACAATAAATTATATGCACGTGGCGCAAGTGATGATAAAGGACAAGTGTTTATGCACATTAAAGCTGTAGAAGCACTGATGAAAGAAAATGGCTCTTTACCTGTCAATGTGAAGTTTTTAATTGAAGGAGAAGAAGAAGTCGGTAGTCCGAACTTAGAAAAATATATCGAAAACAATAAAGAAAAGTTAGCAGCTGATATTATTGTCATTTCTGATACGGGAATGCAAGGTCCTGGTCAACCCGCTGTTTGTTACGGATTACGTGGCTTAACAGGTGTCCAAATTGATATTCAAGGAGCAAAAGGTGATTTACATTCTGGTTTATACGGCGGTGGCGTTCAAAACCCATTACATGCAATCGCGCAATTAATCGCTTCTTTCCGTGATCAGGAGGGAACGATTGCGGTTGAAGGATTTTATGATGACGTACGTCCGTTAACTGAAGAAGAACGCGAAGCGTATAAAGCGTTAAACTTTGACGAAGATGCGTTAAAAGAAGAATTAGAAGTTCCAACACTATTTGGAGAAAAAGGTTTCTCATACTTAGAGCAAACATGGGCACGTCCGACATTAGAAGTAAACGGTTTATATGGTGGATTTTCAGGTGAAGGAATCAAAACGGTCCTTCCTGCAGAAGCGAGCGCTAAAATTACATGCCGCCTCGTTCCCGACCAAGATCCAGAAGACATCGTTCAGAAATTAAAAGCGCATATTGAAAATCATAAACCAGCAGGTGTAACAGTCACTGTATCTGAATTTGACAAAGGGAAACCATTTATTACACCATTTGACCATCCTGCGATTCAAGCTGCGGGTCGTTCATATGAAAAAGTGTATCAAGTACCTACCGCTTATACTCGCGGTGGTGGCTCAATTCCAATCGTTGCTGCATTCGATGAAATTTTACAATTACCGGTCGTATTAATGGGCTTCGGTTTATCAACTGAAAACTTTCATGCACCAAACGAACACTTCCATTTAGAAAACTTCGATAAAGGACTTCGCGTAATTGGTGATTATTATTATGAAATCAAAAACTTTTCAAAAGAACAACTAAAGAAATAACATGAAGCGGACTCAGTAGTGGGTCCGCTTTTACTATGATTATATTAATATAATTTAAGAATTCGAACTTTTCCTTTCTCTTTTAATTACTTTTGGTAGTATAGTATTTGATAGCATTCAAAAAAAGGGGCATCTATCCGTGACAAAGAAAAAACTCGCATGGATTGTCGATAGTACAGTCCATATGTCAAATACATTAAAAAACCATCCAGATTTATTTCATATTCCATTAAATATTCATTTTAATGAAGAACAATTTGCTGACGGCATTGATTTAACAACAACCGAACTGTATCAAAAAATTAAAGAAGCAAAAGTTTTTCCAAAAACGTCTCAACCATCAGCCGGAGAATTTGCAGAAACGTATAAAGAAATCGCCCAATCTTATGATGAAGCGATTGCGATTCATTTATCCCATAAGTTAAGTGGTACGCTCAGTTCTTCCAAAAGCGGTGCAGAACTCGCACAATTTCCAGTAACATTTATCGATTCTTTATCTTTGTCTTATGCAACAACGGCTTTAGTCGAACACGGAATGGCGCTGTATGAGAATGGTGCATCTGTCGAAGAAATTCAAACAACATTGGAGCAGATGGCTGGCACTGTCGAGAATTATATTTTAATTGGCAATCTCGATCAATTGTATAAAGGCGGTAGAATGAGCGGAATGCAATTTTTAGTTGGTAGTTTATTAAAAATTAAACCGATCATTCAAATCTCTCCTGACGGCGAACTTGGTGTCATCGACAAAGTACGTTCCGAAAAACGCGCGATGCAGTATTTAATTGATAAAATGAAAGTGTCGTATGATCAAGGAATCCGCCAGTTTTATATTATGCATGGCAATGTGCTTGAGCAAGCTGAACAATTACAACAGCAAATTTTACAAGCGCTACCTGAGGCGTATGTAGAAATTGGTGAAATTAGCTCTGTGCTTGCTGTTCATGCCGGTGAAGGAACGATTGCTGTCCTTTGGTCGACATAACTTCACATGAAAAGCATCCAATCATGATGTTGGATGCTTTTTTCCATCTTTCTACGGTGTAAACTGATCATGAATCTTAAAAAATAGATATCGCATATTGGCTGTACTCGCCGGAGAATCGGTATAATCCCATGATCGTTCTTTCACATTATACGTATGTGCATTTACGAAAGGCTCGTCGCCCACTTTTTTTGTTACAATGGCTGCATGATCAAAACGCCCATCATTTTCAAAATCATAGACAATGATATCGCCAATATCGAGTTGTTGAGGTGTTGAAACAATTGTTGCGGTAACACCTTTTGTTGAACTAGCTAAATACCAACGTAAGGAATGTGCAGTTGACCAGCTAAAACTCCAGTTTCCTCCTTCCATCCACCACCCTTGTTCACGATTTGGCGCTCCCCACATTGGTGCCCCGCCTGCTCGTAAGCATTGTGAAACATAATTCGCACAGTCATTGTCAAAATAGGGATATTGAGGGTTGCCTTTATCCCACCAAGTATTTGCGTATTGCACAGCTTTCTCTCGATCGTAACTCATCTATTTCTTCCCCCTCATCTATATATTCTTCTTTTTTACAGGTAAATTTTTCCCCTTTATTAATAATTTGGTATACTGAAATATGACATTGTTTTTTGGACCATCTTAAGGCTGGGAGATATGCATATGCAACATGTTGAAAAAGAAATTATCGATCCTGTACAATTATGCCAATCAAACGGAACATTAAATCCACAAGCAATTGGCTATGCAAGGCGTCCGATTATTCAAAGCAATTTAACTAAAAAATTTATGCGAAAGAAAAAATGGAACTATTGGTGTATTTTCGGGGAAGAAATTTTATTTTCTGTCACCATCAGCCATTTCGATTATGCGGCTGTTTGTTTCGTTTATATGTTGAATTATGAAACAGAGCGCTATATTGAAAAGAAGATTGTTTTACCATTTTCTCGACGTATTAAAATGTCTGAACATGTATTAGATCATGTTTCATTTTCGCATGCGCAAATTGATACACATATTACTCACGCTCAAAATGAAACAAAAATGACTGTAATCGTTCCTGATTTTGAAGGAGAACGACTAGAAGTGGATCTTGATATTTTTCATCCAATTGAAGACGACTCCTTAAATGTAGTTATTCCAAGAAATCGGAATATATTTCAATTCACTTCAAAACATCATACACTGCCGACAACAGGAACGATCACATTTGGCCAACAGCAATTCAATTTACAGTCTGATCATAGCTTTGCCGTTTTGGATTATGGTCGGGGTATTTGGGAAAAGAATGCTGAATGGAATTGGGCAATGGCCTCTCAACGGATCGGAAACCGTAGAATTGGTCTGAACTTCGGTGGAACGTGGACAGATGGAACCGGCATGACTGAAAACGCTATTTTCATCGATGGTAAAATGACAAAAATTCATGAAGATATGAAGTTCATTTATGATCCGAACAATCCGATGAAACAATGGAAAATTACGACAAAGTTTTCAAATCATGTACAATTGTCGTTTATTCCATTTTCAAAGCATATAAAAAAGGCGACATCTCCCTTTATGCGCTCCGAAGTTTTACAACTCATTGGATATTATAATGGCATTATCCAATTGCCGAATTGTCCGCCACTGTACATTCGGAATATGCTTGGATGTGCTGAAGAACATCATGCCAAATGGTAACCTCTTCACTGTCGATTTCAGAATAAATGATTGATCATCACAACACTTTATTTTACCGTATGCAATCACCTACCGATTGTATGCGGTTTTTTGCGGTTTAATTTTCAAGTTTTGAGGCACAATAAACGGTAATCATTCATTTGAAAGGTTGAGGACATATGAAAAAAACTTTTTGGTTCTTGCTTACAATTGCTGTAATCGGCTTCATGTTAACAGCTTGTCGTGGCAGTAGTGACCCCAAAAATAGCAGTGAAGATCCAGTTATTACAACGGAACGTGAAGTCGAAGGAGGATCGCTTGAAACCGGTGATGGTTTTGGTTTTACCTACTTTCAATTAACGATCGATGTTGACAATGAAGAAGCTGTCCATATTCGTTATGATGTTGAAGACACCGCCGAAGCGACGTATGTTGATCATACGAAAAATATCGATGTGACAGAAACGCAAGCAATGGATCAATCGGGCGCTTTCTTTCAAAACGTGCGCGTACAAAAAGGCGTTCCAGCGAAGAAAATGATGGAAGACATTTTAAACTTTTATCGCATTGAACAGTTTTCAAATTTCGATTTACTTGTCCGTTTTGATGATGAAACAGAAATGCGTATTCAGGAATCAGGTGAACAGTAAAAAGCTACGCGTCTTTCATGCGTAGCTTTCCATCCTTATATTTTTGATTCACGTAACATTTGTGCATAGACACCTTGGTTGGCAATCAACTCCTCTTGACTCCCTGACTCAATAAGCTTACCTTGGTCTAGCACATAAACCGTATCCGCTTGGCGAATCGTATTTAATCTGTGCGCAATTACGAAGCTTGTGCGCCCTTCCATTAAGGTTTCTAAAGCATCTTGGATTTCTAATTCCGTCACAGTGTCAATACTGCTCGTAGCTTCATCTAATAATAATAAAACTGGATCTGCAACAAGCGCTCTCGCAATTGATAACAACTGCTTTTGCCCTTGCGAGATTTCACCACCATCAGCTGTCAATAGCGTATCGTACCCATCTGGTAAACGGCTAATAAAATCATGTGCATTCGCCTTTTTCGCCGCTTCAATCACTTCTTCATCCGTCGCATTCAATCGTCCATAACGAATATTTTCCAAAACAGTCGCTTCAAATAAAAACGGATCTTGCAGGACAAACGCAATTTGACTTCTAAGCGTCTGACGTGGGAGTTCTTGAATCGGAATCCCATCAATATAAATCGTTCCTTTATTCACCTCATAAAACCGAGCAAGCAACTGCATAATTGTCGTCTTCCCTGCTCCTGTCGCGCCTACAAATGCGGCGGTTTCTCCTGGTTTTACGTGAAATGAAATCTGTTCAATCGTATACCCCTCTGTTGCGGCTGCATACCCAAAAGAAACATCATCAAATTGCACATCACCATGTAAAACGGTTTCTGTACGAGCTGTCGCTTCATCTTCTTCAATCGATTCATCCATAATATTAAACACACGCTCAGCACCTGCAATCGCAGATAGGACGGTATTAAATTGGTTCGCTAAATCATTTAATGGTCTTGTAAATTGGCGTGCAAGCTCAGAAAATACAACAATCGTACCAATCGTCACAATACCGCCTTTGAGTGCGAGTAAGCCACCAATCCCTGCAACAATCGCGAAACTTGCGTTGTTCAACATATTCATCACTTTTGGAATAAATCCTGAGTAAGTCATCGCCCAAAAACCAGTACGTCGCAACCGATCACTTTTTTCGATGAATTCGTCCATCACACGATCTTCTTGCGAGAATGCTTTCACAATTCGTTGACCAGAAATGGTTTCTTCAATCATTCCGTTCAGTTCACCAACTGCTCTTTGTTGTTCTTTATATAAGCGTCCTGTACGCTTCGTAATCCATTGAACAGCGATAAACATAATCGGAATCGTTAGCATCGTCAATAATGTTAATAGTGGACTTAAATACATCATAATAGAAAATGTTCCTATAAGCGTTAAAATACTTGAAAACACTTGAATAAACGATGTATTTAAGGTTTGGCTAATGCTTTCAATATCATTTGTCAGTCGGCTCATTAATTCCCCATGCTGACGTTTGTCAAAAAAGGAAATCGGCAACTTTTGCAAGTGAGTAAATAATTCCGTCCGCAATCGGTAAATGGTTTGTTGTGCAATGCCAACCATCCAATAGTTTTGCAAATACATCGCAACAGACAAGCCAATATAAATGCCAATTAAGATAATGATTTTCCCTTTAAACCCATCAAATTGTTGCTGTACAATATGATCATCAATAATTCGACCGACCATAAATGGACCAAGTAGCGTCAGAACAGAAGAAACGAGGACGAGCGCAAGTACTGTAATTAATAGCGCGCGTTGTTCATCAACAAGTTGCCAAATCCGGTACAACACTTGCTTCCAATTGCTCGTTCGCTCTCCGTTAAATCGCTTCACTTTTTTCAAATCTTCTTTTTTTAAAATCGGTTCATAACCAAACGGTTTACGAATGAATTGGACCATCGTGTGCTCCCCCCTCCTCTTGTACTTGTGACTGCTGAATTTTCCGATACAATTCCGATTGTGCGATAAGTTGTTCATGTGTGCCATACCCTACAACTACGCCATCATCTAATAATAAAATACGATCTGCCCCTTGTGCTGTCGAAATTTTTTGCGTAACGACAAGCATCGTAGCACGTTCTTTCTCAAGCGCATCCCATAATGCCGTTTCCGTTTTCACATCTAGCGCACTTGTACTATCATCTAATATTAAAATCGAAGGTTCTCGCACTAATGCACGTGCAATCGATAAGCGTTGCTTTTGTCCACCTGATAAGTTCACACCTTTTTGCCCGACACGCGTTTCATATTTATTTGGGAACGTATCAATCGATTCATGAATTTGCGCTTTTCTTGCTGCCTGCTCTAACTCTTCTTCAGATGCAGCGGGATCTCCCCAAGATAAGTTGTCAAAAATGGACCCTGTAAATAAAATCGACTGCTGTGGCACGAGCCCAATCGTATCGCGTAAATCTTTCAACGGCCATTCGTTTACTTCCCGGCCGTCAATCAAAATCTCACCAGATGTTGCTTTAAAAATACGTGGAATTAAATTCAATAACGTTGATTTTCCTGAGCCTGTCGCGCCCATAATTGCAAGCTTTTCACCAGGTTCCACTGTGAAGGATACATTTTTCAACATAGATGCTTCTTTTCCTGGATATTGGAAAGATACATTGTGAAATTCCAATTTCCCTTTACGTTCGCGTCCACGATCTGTTTCCGACGCATACAACTCAAGGTCTTCATTCGCCAGTAACACTTCTTCCATTCTTTCCGCTGAAGCTTTGGCACGTGAAAATGCACTAATAATAAAGGCAAACATTGAAAATGCGCCTGTCATTCGCATCGCATAATTCACAACAGCGACAAGCTCTCCAACTTTCGCATCTCCTGCTTGCACTTCTCCTGCGCCAAACCATAGAACTGCCATTAAACTTCCGTTCATAATTAATAATAATACCGGTAAAATTAATTCCATTAAACGCATCGCACGAACGGTATCACGGCGCAAATAATCAGCAATTTTGGCAAAACGACTTGCTTCATATGTTCCTCGCAAATATGCTTTAATCAATCGAACTGCTTGTAAGTTCTCTTGAATCACACGGTTCACATGATCGAGTCTCCGTTGAATACGCGCGAAATAACGCACACCTTTACGTGACATATAAACTAAAAACACAAGTAAAATCGGCACACCGATTAATAAATACAGTGCTAATTTGGCATTTACAACAAACGCCATCACAATACTCCCTACAACGAGTAACGGTGCACGCAACATAATACGTAGGGACATGAATAAAACGTTTTGTGCGAGCGTTACATCACTCGTTAAGCGTGTAATGAGTGCTGCTGTTGGAAAGCGTAAAAATGTTGCCATTGAAAATTTTTGCACTTGTTGAAACAATGCTTTTCGTAAATCAAATGCAAAACTTTGTGCAGCATGTGCGGCAAAATACGAGTTAATGACACCCGAAAAGAACGCGATAAACGCTAATGCCATCATTCCCCCGCCCCAAGCAAGCACTACTTGTAAATCATTTTGAACAATCCCATCATCAATGATTTTGGCTATAAATAGTGGCTGGATCAGTTCGACTGTTAATTCGATTAGCATTAAACTTAATGCAATGATAATCGGCAATCGATATGGCCAAGCATGTGAAAAAACTGTCTTCATAAACATAAACCCCCAAAAACTGTTTCGATATCCGAACCATTTCTTTTATTCATTATGCCATAGTTGAACTTCATTTGTATATGAAACGAGACTGAATTGATCTATTTTTCTAAAAACGAAGAACAGCTGGCATCGCTCACCATTACAATCAGTTCTATCCATTCACTTCTTTTGTCAATGATAGAACTGATTCCGGCTTATTATTCTTTCAGTAAATCTTCGCCACCTGTATCAATTTTGCTACCTGACACAGATATCCACATGACACCAAGTAGCATAATGACCGCACCGATAAGTTGCCACATGCCCATGAGTTGACCGAACCAAAGAACTGAGATGACCATTGCAGTTAATGGTTCAAAACTCGATAAAATACTTGCTTCAATTGCACTAATATATTTCATGCTCCCTAAAAATAATGTAAATGCGGCTGTTCCTACAATAATTGCCATCAACAACATAAAGGTCACTTTCCAGTCTCCTAATAAATAGAACTGTTTAACGATTGTGACCACATTAAAAACAAGCAACACAACGCCACCGATTACCATCGCCCATGCAACAGAAAGCAAGACACCCCACTCTTGCATCAGCATAGCAGGATAAAGCGTGTAAAAAGAAAATGCTAACCCGACTGCAAGTCCCCAAAATAACGCTGCCCCACTTAATGTAAGACTAGAGAGCGAGCCATTTGTTAACAATAAAAATAACCCACCTAATGTGAGGATCATCCCTAACACTTGTACAGTCGGCGGCATTTTCCGATGTTGCCATGAAACAAATAAAATAATATAAATCGGCGCTAAAAACTGAAATAATGTCGCCATTACCGCGCTGCTCGCATCAATGGAAGCGACAAATGAAAACTGCACGCCAAGCATCCCGACAACGCCAAAAATTACAAGTTGTCGCGCCCAATACTGTTGACACCATGGCGCATAAATATTTTTGCCACGCATCTTTAAAATTGCTAATAACATTGCTCCTGCTAACAATAATCGAATTGTTAACATGAATGACACAGAAATATCCGTTGTGCTCAACAGCCACTCCATCATCGGTCCTGTTGCACCCCAAAAAATCCCTCCTGAAATAATCATCACTAACCCTTTCACTCTGTCCATCATGTTAACCTCCTTTGCCCAATATAAAAAACGGTTCGCTCTATGCAACCGCTACGTGTACGTATCATTTGTCATCATTAAATCTTCCTTTCATCACTTCAATCGCGATGAAAAGTGAAAGTAATTTGATAAGCTACGAACAATTCATTACAATAATACCACCAATATGTATACGTTTAAATACTATTTCTTTGCCCATCCTAATAGTTGTGAAGGATTTCAGATCTTTTATCATTAATTTACGATTTGCTATTTAAACCGAACCATTTTAGACGATAAAGAATTGTACACAATTCATACGTATTTATGATATTGTCAGTAGCTTATGTCCTATAACCAATCCTAAATGGTGCTATAATTATATTAAAGGAGTCGACAGCAATGGTAGATAACGATAGAACACAACCTTATTTATTAACGATATTTCAACAGCTTGAACAATTTTACATGGTGTCACGCATTAGTTTCGATGGATTCATTACGTACACGAATGAAAAGTTTTTATCCGTCAGTAACTGGACACCAAAACGCATTATCGGTAAAACATTTTGGCAAATGTTCCCCGATAACGATGACGCACAACATCTTGCGAATAAAATTTGGAAAACCATTGAAAGCGGTAAAATATGGTCTGGTGAGGTCGAAAAACTTTCTCGTACCAACGAGCCGTATTACACAAAAATGATTGCCATCCCAATCATGCCTGATCATGGGCTCGTGGAATCCGTAACAGTGATTGAAACAGATATTACAAAAGATGTTGAACTACGCAATCAATTGGCACACTTTGCTTATTATGATGATGAAACGGGACTGATGAGTCGACATCATTTAGAAGTGAAAGTGAATGAGCTCATTGATTCTCAAGAAAACTTTGCATTTGTCTATTTATCAATTGATCATTTTTACATGATGCGAGGACTACAAACAGATCAATCTCGTAAACAAGTGATTGATGATTTTATTAACAGTATGAAACGCTATTTCAAGCCAGGTGATATTGCGCGTGTGGGTGTGCATGAATTTGTGGTGTTAACCCCTTTTGCCGATTGGTTTATTGAAGGGTTTAATGATTTCTTACAACAGCATCCTATTTATGTAGAGCAGTCTGCAACACCACTTACAGTTACTGGAGGGATTATTCATTATCCTAAACACGAAAAAACGTTCTCTACCTTATTCGAAACGGCACGTGACATGGTGCAAAATGCTATGCAAACAGGTCGCGCACAAATGGTTTCTGTTTCACCACAATTACAACAAAAAAACCGGAGGCAATCATTAATTCGACAATTGTTAACAGAAGCGATTGAAAATGAACAATTGCAAACGGTTTTCCAACCACAAGTCGACGCGAACAGTGGAAAAATTGCCTCTTATGAGTGTTTAGTACGTTGGAATGACGAACAGTTAAATCACGTTGCACCAAATGAATTTTTACCAATCGCTGAGGAAAGCGGGCATATTGAGCAAATTAGCGATTTTGTGTTTCGCGAAGCAGCGCGTTTAGCGGCAAAATTACATGCAAGTGGACATTCAGCTACAGTTTCTGTCAACCTGTCCATTCGTGAATTTATCAATTCACAAAGAACAGATGAGATTTTGGCCATTTTAGAAAGTGAACATTGCCCACCATCTCTGATTGAATTAGAGATTACAGAGCAATTCGCATTCAAAGCAGAAGAAGAAGCCTCTATTTCAAAACAAATGCTGAAATTACAAGATGCGGGGATGCAATTTACATTAGATGATTTCGGAACAGGCTATGCATCTTTTAGATATTTACAAACGTTACCGATTACAAAACTGAAAATTGATCATCTCTTTATTCAGTCGATAACTACGCATGAACAAACGAAGCAACTCGTCAATGGGATGATCCAATTTGCTAAATCATTAAATAAAATGATCATTGCTGAAGGTGTTGAAACTGAGGAACAAGCAACTCTCTTAACATCACTCGGCATCGATGCCCTTGAAGGTTATTTCGTCGGACATGGGATGACAGCTACGGAAATTGAGCAACATCTAATGGATTAATCCAATAAAACGAAGCGCTGGAGCATAACGATTTTACGTACAATACCGGCAGGCAACATGTGAACGCCGGTTGTCTTCCGGTATGAGCGATGCTTTGGGCAGACACGGCTTCAAAGTCCTCATTCGCTCCGTTCATTTCAGGTTTTTCAGACGCGTACTGTTCCTGCTAGTTCACGCGCTCCATGCCAGATAACCTCATGATTGTTCATCTAAAAATGATGCATCTCTATTAAGAGCATGCATCATTTTTTATTGAACATATTGATTTCCGCTCCATCCAGCCTCGTTTTTTCATATCACATTTACTGTTCAATCACATGTAAGTCCCGATTTCTCAATGCTTCAATATACGCTTTGCCAGGAACGATTTTTTCTGGAGGCCATGCTCCTTTTTTCTGAATGGCTCCTTCGCCAATCATTTGTGCAACAATCGAGATTGTTGAAGCAGTCACACGTGCCATCGCGGTAATTTTCCGCTCCACATCTTTTTTGGCAATACACTCATACGTGTATGTTTGTGTTCTTTCATTTTTCTGTCCGCTAACCAATACTTTTAATAATACAAGATCTTCTTCATCCCCTAATGCTAATAAATCGCTAAAATGCTGACGCATCACATCTCTTACTGCTATGTTCTGTTGATCAATTTCTACCATACACTCTTTATTTAATAATCCTAAATCAATGAGCAATTGAAATTTTTCGGCATGGCCATGATAGCGAACGGTTTTATATTCTAACGTATCGATTTGTTCGAAAGTCTCAGGTAGTGTTGATGTTCCGCCAGATGTATGGAATGCCTCAAACGAACCAAGTTGCTCGAATATCACTTCCTCGACTTCTGACAAAGAAGGCAATGTTTGCAAGCGACCATTTCGAATAATTGTCGACGGTTCTGTATAATGATCAAATACGCCATCTAAAGAAAAGACGACAGCATATTGTAATGGTGGCTTTGGATGCGCTGGTACACCCCCGACAAAAATCCGAATCGATGAAATTTCATCGAGTTGCTCGGCGCCGTATCCAGCCAAAATATTCATCATGCCCGGTGCTACACCTAAATCTGGGACGACTGTGACCCCTTGTGCGACTGCTTCCTCATGCATAGCGAGCACTTTTTTCGTCGCACCTCCAATATGCCCACCAAGATCAACATAATGCGTACCGACTGCGATAGCAATACGGGCGACTGTTTCATTAAAAGTATAAAACAATGCGTTCACCACAATATCTCCTTGCTGAATAAGTGATGTTAACGCCTGTTCATCTTGCGCATCGACTTGTTTGATCAAAACACGATCAGTTTTCAAGGTTGCGACAAATTGCTCGGCTTCCTCCGTATGCAAATCTGCTAAATAGACGGTAGACACGCGTTCATTTTGAATTAAATCACGAACAGCTTCTTTCCCCATTAAACCAGCACCTAATACGACGATGTTCATCGTCATACCTCCCTTCTATTCGCATCATTCATAATTGTCAATTTGAGCTCGTTGAAGCGTTCCACTATAGTCAATGTAAATACTTTTCCACTCTGTGAAGACATCTAACGCTGCATTTCCTGAATCACGATGTCCATTTCCCGTACCTTTTGTTCCGCCAAACGGTAAATGAATTTCAGCGCCAGTCGTTCCTGCATTAACATAAACGATTCCTGTATCCAAGTCTCTTTGTGCTTGAAAAATCCGATTCACATCTTGCGAGAAAATGGAACTCGACAAGCCATATTCGACGCCATTATTCACCTCAATCGCTTTTTCCAAACTATCCACTTCAATCATCGCAATGACAGGACCAAATATTTCTTCTTGGGCGAGGCGACTACTTGCTTGAACATTTGTAAAAATTGTCGGCTCAAAATAATACCCTTGATCAAATGGTGCTTCTTTTACGATATTCCCCCCTGTTAACAATGTTGCCCCTTCTTGTTTACCAATCTCAACATAGTTGGCAATGTTTAATAATGCAGTTCGATTAATAACAGGACCAATTTGTGTTTCTTGGTCTAGCCCGTTTCCAATAGCCATCGTCGTTGCTTTTTCAAGTAGTCGATCTTCCAACATCTCTTTCACATCCGTATGCACAATGACTCGACTACATGCAGTACAACGCTGACCGGATGTACCAAATGCACTCCACACAATGGCATCAGCCGCAAGCTCGATATCGGCATCATCCATGACAATGATGGCATTTTTCCCACCCATTTCTAATGAGATCTTTTTCAAATGACGTCCGCCAAGTTCTGCAACACGCTTTCCCGTTTCTGTCGATCCTGTGAATGAAATAATTTGTACATCTGGGTGTTCAATCAGTGCTGTACCAACATCGACACCCGTCCCAAAAACGATATTTGCCACACCTTTTGGCAACTGTACAGCTTCAAAAATTTTACCCATTTCATAAGCCATCATCGGGGTTTCTGTCGCTGGTTTCCAAATAAACGTATTGCCTGCAACGAGTGCTGGGAATGCCTTCCACGTTGCAATTGCAATAGGAAAATTCCATGGCGTAATCAATCCGACGACACCAACTGGCGCACGAACACTCATTGCAAATTTATTTGAAAGTTCAGAAGGGACGGTTTCTCCAACAAGTCGTCTTCCTTCCCCTGCCATATAGAACGCCATATCAATTCCTTCTTGCACTTCACCTCTTGCTTCTTCAAGGACTTTTCCCATTTCTTTCGTTAACACTTGTGCCAACTGTTCTTTCCGCTCTTTCATCAACTGACCGATTTCATACAAATACTGCGCACGTTCCGGCGCCGGTACAAGTGCCCAGTCCTTTTGTGCATCCTTCGCTATTTGCACTGCCTCATTCACTTCTTCTGCTGTAGATAAAGGTACTTCCGCTAGTTGTTCTCCAGTCGCCGGATTGAGCACCTCTCGGTAATGCATAATGTTTCCCTCTTGCCATTTCCCATCAATAAAATTGTGTAATTGCATCTTTCAACTACTCCTTTCAATGATTCGTCATGTGGCGCTTCTCTTATTCTTATTCGAGATTTATAAACGTAGTCCTTTATTTCACATTATATGTATACACTTCGTCCGTCTTGCGAAGTTTTTGATAGCTTCACTATAAATGGATGGGCGCTATCATTCATGCGTCTCTCCTTTTATACCGTTGATTTCCAGGATGTTCACATGAATGCTTCTTAACATGTTATTTTTCATCTCTTCAAGTGTTTTATAACCATATGTCGAATTGTTTTTACCCTAGCAAATCCAATCAATAGACACAAAAACGACTGGCGTGTAATGGCCAGTCGTTTTTGTGCATCTTCTTATTGTTGTTCTGTTGTTTTTTCTAACATATCTTTGACGAATTCACGTACACGATCTGCGTGGGTTTTCACAGAAGATGTTGAGACATCGAATCGTTCTGCTACTTCACGGTTTGTCATTGTTAATTCGCCAAGCATTTTCATTTCAATCGCAATATTAAAGACCGCTGCTGCGATGACATTCGGTTTTCTAAATCTTGGCTTTTCCTTCATGAAGTACGTAATTGTAATATTTTGTAGCAATTCTTTTTCTTCATCAGCAGCTTCAATGTTCGTTAGTTCATCGTCGATCATTGTTAATGCTGCTTGTTGATCTTCAGATAATTTTTCGCTGATTAAATCTTCACGCGTCGTATTATCACGATCAAACATGAATTGATACACGTCTACCATATGTTTTTGATAGAACGCATGTGTCGATTCAAGCTTGCTTTCTTTCATTAAATTAACGACGTCATTTTCGAATGATTGGTTTACATCTTTAATGAACATAAATGAAGTTAATGTGTATAAACCATTTTCTTGATGACGATTATTACGTAAACCGATACCGAAGACGAGTAATCCTTCTTCTGCCGCATCATTCACTTCAAGCGTAAACGTTTCGTCACCTATAATTTCTTCCACATTAATTGTGTTACCCGTTTTTTCCGTCACTTTACCGAATAAGACAACAGGATTTTTCCACTTTTCTACAATCGTACGCACTGCATCGCGTAGTGGTTGTGCTAACACCTCTTCAACATACTGTTCCCAAAGTGGTTGTTGCTCGATAAAAATGAAATACTCTGTCGTTGCAACATCAATGCTTTTTTCATCCCAATGTTTGCTTAACTGATCAAGCCACACTTTACGATGCTTATCGTACTCTAGTAATTCCCCTTTACTTCTTGGGCGTTCATAGTATGTGCGTAAAATTCTTTCTAAATCTTGTTCGATTAATTCATCAATCGACGGTTCATTGTTGCGTAAACAACATTTTTTATATTTTTTCCCACTGCCACATGGACATGGATCATTTCTTCCTACCATTTCTTTCACACCTTTTCTATACTTCATAAACCGAAAGAGCTTCGTGCTGGCATTGTCAACCGTCACGAAGCTACTCTTATTACAATAAGAACACACTTCTGTAAATAAAATCAAGTTTTATTACTTCTATACAATCATTCTTTTCAGCGTCTTCTCTATTTTAGCATACTTTAAGATTGTTGTGATTTTATATTTTCGACAGACTTGTCGCTCATTGGTGGTTCTACTCGTTTTATGAAGAATGTTAGCAGTAATGCGATAGCAGCAAATACTGTCGAGAGAAAGAATGTGTAGTTAATGCCTTCTAACATTGCTTGTAATTCAACTTGTTGTTTAAATTGCTCAATCGCTGTTGGATCCGTTGGAATCAGTCCATCTGCTTGAGCATCTAAAAATAATTGTTCTCCTGTATTTTCCGATTTTTTCGTCATGATCGTTAATAACACTGCAGAACCAATCGCCCCTGAAACTTGTTGTAACGTATTATTAAGCGCTGTTCCGTGTGGGTTGGAGTGCATCGGTAACTGATTCAATCCATTTGTCATAATCGGCATCATAACCATCGACATTCCAAACATTCGAACTGTGTAAATGATCATAATATAGTAATAGCCTGATTCCATCGTTAATGTACTAAGTAAATATGTCATGGCAATGGTAATCGTTAATCCCGTAACCGCTAATATTTTCGCGCCGTATTTATCAAATAAACGCCCCGTAATTGGCGACATCAAACCCATCACAATCGCACCAGGTAACATTAAAATGCCTGCCTCAAATGGTGAAATGCCACGGACGCTTTGAACATATAACGGTGTTAATAACATCGCCGAGAACATCGATACCGAAATAACAATCGAAATGACCGATGCTAATGCGAACATTGGATACTTGTAAATTTTAAAATCGAGCATCGGGTCATCCATTTTTAGTTGACGGAGGATGAAAACGAGTAAAGAAATTGCCCCGATGAGAATTGTTCCATAAACGATTGGGGAACCCCAGCCCTTTTCTCCTGCCGTACTAAATCCGTATAATAGACCGCCAAAACCGACTGAAGATAATAGGAGTGATGTAAGATCTAATGACATATCACGGTTTTCCGTAATGTTTCTTAATCTAAAAATCGCATAAGCTAAAGTTGCTAATGAAAATGGTAAAACAATCGCAAATAATGTTCTCCATGTGTAATGTTCAATCACCCAACCTGATAATGTTGGGCCAATCGCAGGTGCTGTAAACATGACAAGACCAAAAACACCCATTGCTGTTCCACGCTTTTCAATTGGAAAGGCTGCTAACATAATGTTCATTAATAATGGCATCATTAGCGCCGAACCAGATGCTTGAATCATTCGCGCAACGATTAGCAATGAAAATGTTGGCGTAATAAAAGCTAAAAACGTACCGAATGAAAATAGTGACATCGCAATGATAAATAAACGACGATTCGTAAATTTCGTTACGAAAAACGCACTTGCTGGAATTAAAATCCCGTTGACAAGCATATAAGCTGTTGTCACCCATTGAACTGTGGAAGGCTTCACATCGAATTCTTCCATAATTGTCGGTAGGGCAATGTTTAATAACGTATTGTTTAAAAATGCAACGAATGCCCCAATAAATAAAATGGCAATCATCGCATATGGTGGCTTTTTGTGTAATTCTTCATAATTCATTGAGATTTTCCAACTCCCTATTCTTCCATTTTTCCCATGAATAACAGTTTATACTTGGAGTCCAAAAAAATCAAGATTTCCATACCGCAAGTATAGTTCATTGATTTAACAACGATTTGAGCGTAAGATAATTTATACTATCAGTTCAAGGAGCGTGTTATTTTGAATAACAGAAAAAGACAAGTGCTAGAACATGCACAACAGCTTTTCCTAGAAAAAGGGGCTGCTGCAACGTCTATTCAAGATATTTTAACGAAGGCTAATATTTCCAAAGGAACTTTTTATAATTACTTCAGTTCCAAAAATGATTGTTTAAAAGCAATCGTGACACTTGGAGAAGAAGAAACGCATTTACGTAGGGAAGAATTATTAATCGGACAAGATCGCACTGATAAGGAGATTTTCGTTCAACAAATTGCCGTTCGTGTCCAAGTGAATAGCGATCATAATCTCATTCCTATTATTGAAGCCATTTTCCATTCTGGCGAAAATGATTTAAGTGAGTTTGCAAGAAAGTCTCACTTAAAAGAATTACATTGGATTGCCAATCGTTTCGTAGATATGTACGGCGAAAAAATGAAAACATACGCTGCAGATTGTGCCGTATTATTTATCGGGATGTTACAGCATACGTTGTACTTTAGAAAATCGAATATGACCAAAAATTATGAGCCGATTGATGTCACTCGTTATATTATGAGAAGAATTGACCAAATGATCCCTTCAATGATGGCAACTGACGACGCGTTATTCGGCGAATCTTTATTCCAAGTCATTCATGCGCAAGATGGGGCGGATGAATTATTAATGGAAGATATTTTAGAACGCCTTGCCAGTTTCCATCAACAATTGCAGCGTGAAAAAGATGAAGAAAATAGTCAATTCGTTACATTTTTACAAGATGAATTAATTGCTGAGGCGCCGCGTTTACAATTGATCGAAGCTATTCTGCGCTCATTTAGACAAGCATTTAAAGATACGCCCCATGAATTTACTGTGATCAAACTAATTTCTGATATTTGGATTCATCTACAATCCGAAGCATAATCTTTGTCGGTCAAATGAGGATATAATGATTGAATAATCGTTCATACAAAAATGATGCATCTCTGGATAGAATGCATCATTTTTGTTTAACGTATTGATTTTTGTCTTGGGCTCATTCGCATTAGATTAACGTAATATTGAGTTTTTCAAGTAGCCATTTTGGAACGACAAATCTTGCTGTCATTAATGGATCGACGATTTGGCAAATTTCAACTTGTCCGACTGCACTCATTAACATCGTCACTTCTGCAATTGGCAGGCCTGATTTTTCGACAATTCGATCAATCATTTCGCGCGTCGCTTCTTTTGCTGCCTCATCTAATGTGTCAGCTGACACAATTTGCGTAAACGCTTCGTCATTTTCAAGCAGGGGATGGCGTAATGTTTCTCCTTTTATCACTTCTAGTGTGACGGTTGCTGCTCCGGGCACTTCAATGCCTGAAACGCTTACTTCGCCATCTCCCATCGCAGCGTGAAAATCTCCTAATCCAAATAACGCACCTTCCGTAAATACTGGGAAATATAATGTTGCGCCTTCTGTAACCATTTTATTGTCCATATTGCCGCCATGTGCACCTGGTGTTCCACAATTAACGCCTTCTCCTTCTGGTGCAACACCAATGACACCAATCATTTTGTTAATCGGAAGTTCAAGGTCATTAAATAAGACTTTATCATGCTTAATCGGTAAAATTTTCGATTCCATTTTGTCGAACCGATCGCCCATAATTCCTAACTCTGGTCCAACAACCATCACACCTTGATCACCAATATCGATGTTCTCAATGGTTACTTTCAATACATCACCTGGCAGTGCATCTTCCACATAAATTGGGCCCGTAGCAGGGTTAATTTTATCCCAATCAATAGCTTCAACTTCTGTTTCTGGTGTTTGAATTTGATTTTGAAAACAATCATACGTTTCAATTGTTAGCGTTGTGCCTGATGTTACTTTTTTCGTATACGCGTTATTTTTATTGAATTCATAAATAATACCTTTTTCATAACTTAATGTACTCATCACGAATTCCTCCTGTTACGTATCATTTTTTCGAATGATTGCTCACTCGATTCCTTTCATTATACCAAACTTTCTGAATTTGTGACGAATCGTTCCTGTATTCATCGCCATCTTATTTCCTCTTGAACGTTTGATCGATTGTATCGACGACTTGTTTGACAGATTGCGATACAACGCTTGATACCATACGACCTGTATCAGACCAAAAGTCATTTCCGCCTTCTCCTAGCTCCTCAATGGCATACAAACATGTTGTATGTTCTTGTTCAATACGTTTACGGTCCTCTATGCACTGGCTAATAAGCCGTTCGATTGCGCGCATACGCTCAGCATATAGTTCTGGAAAGTATTCTTTATACGGGCCTTTTTGAAGACGTTCTTGAACATATATCGCATGTTCATAAATCGATTGGTCATGTTGCAATTGGGCTTCTAGCGTATATTGCACATGTAAGAGCTCGCCAATTTTTTGAAGTTTTTTAGCGCGTACTTTTTTAGCTTTATAAAACGTCAATTGTTTTTCAATGTCAAATGTTCGTTTATGTTTTTTAGGGCGTGTCTTTTCCGGTGGATGAATCAGTCCTGTTAGCGCTTCTGGATAGGCATTGTAATAGATTGCATTAAACTGTCCGAGTAACATATTAATTTCTTTTCTAGCAAATGCATCATAAATCGTTTTTGGATAGTATAAGTTCAATTGTGCGCGGCTTATCTTCCACAATCTTACTTTGTCCAATAATTTCATACAGTCTCACCTCTTTTTCAAAACTTTATCTGTCTTTTTATTATACCACTCAAAACAACTTTCGTTTATATGATGATGCAAACGGACGTCGTTGAGCCTGCAGAAAGTGTCACAATGAGCACGAACATTCATTTTCTCACAGTTCACTTCTCCAACTATCCATACTTTTATATGTACGCAATGCAATAAAAAATGGCTTTGTGATCGAACGAGCGATTACAAAGCCATTTTATTGAACTAACACGATGTTTGTCACTACCTTTTATTCATTTGGACGTTTGATCCATTTAAAGCGAAATGACATGCCAAAAATAAGCGCTGATACTGCTGCAACGATCGCAACGAACATCCATCCTTTTGATGCAAGTACGAACATCGGTGCAAATGTTACAAGCAATATTTCTACCGGTGCAATTGGTATGTACGCTAAGCCATAATCGTCTAACGTCCTACTTTTTGCTTGTGGGTCTACAATTCTTAATAAAGCCATTCCCATTGCAGTTGTCCCCGTTGTCCAACCCCAAGTGAAAATCCCTTTTTCAAACCAGTATTCTTCGAAAAATCGTTTCGATAATACTGAGAAAAATAAAAATGCATAAAACAACCCGAAAATGAAGAGTAAAGCTAATGGTACGGCATAATCTACAACGACTGATAAGCTTATGGAACCGATTCCAAATGCGACTAAAATATCCGTGGCACTCCCGCCAATACGGTTGACAACATCTGTACTCACATATTTTGCTGTGTTCGTCGTATTTAACACTTTCTTCACAAGTAATCCGACTAAAAATGCTAATGAAAATGCCGGAATGGATACATTTGGTAATAAACTTTCACCTAATTGGCTTAAGTAATATCCACCTAACGCAATGATCATCACAATCGATAAATGAAATACGTATGGATCGATTGAAATAGATGATACTGTATCTGTTTCTGATTTTGAGCGTGTACCAGGTTCAATTAAACCTGTTCTTAATTCATCTGGTAAATCAGAGAATGAGGAGAGGAATGATGTATGTCCTTTCGTGGAACCTCTTTTAATTAATAAAATCCCAATTAGAATCGAGCTAATAATTCCAATTGTCGCTGAAGTCATCGCTAATGACTTTGCCTCTTCCCAACCGTTTGCTGCAAATGTGTCACCAATTGCTGCTGCCGTTCCGTGACCACCAACGAATCCTGCTGCTAACATGAGACCGAATCCATCGTGTAAATCTCCCCAAAACGGATTGAGCAAGATTAGTGCGAAGAGAAGTCCTCCACCCCACATTAAAATCATCGCAAGTTGCGAGTATGCCCACATACTGCCAACTCGTGTACGAATGGCTTTCCAGTCAATACGTGGTGATAAAAGTGGAAGTGTACCGAAAATGACCGCGATTAAAATACCCGGATAGTTTTCAATCTGCGCAGAGAACGGAAGCCAGCCTAATCCGTTTGGTCCAAATGCTAACGCTAAAATCCCTGCAATGATACTTGCCGGTAAAAACATTTGTTGTGCAATTTTCACTTTCGCACGAATAATGGTCCCTGCCAATAAAAGCAGACCAATTAAACCAACGTCTGTAAACAAAACCCAAGGCGAAAAATCCATAGCAATTGCCTCCTTTTGATTTATATTGTCATTTGTATGTGTTAGTTGAAGCGCTTTCTTAAAGTTGTGAATATATTCACAAAAGAAAAAACAGCTTCTCTAGAAATAGGAAGTGTTTTAGATGGCTTTATTTTTTTAGACTTTTCAAAGATAACATTTTAATAGCAAATAGTAAACCATTTCCCTTGTTCTTTGAACATTGAGAATTCACGGAATTGTTAACGTCGCTTACTTTAGGCATTACTCGCTAAAATGCCCCCTTACTTATAAATTATTTCAATATACTTTTAAATAATAAAAAAGCTGCTTTGGTATGAAGGATTTGCATAACTTACACCAAACCAGCTTTTCTCATTATATTGCAGATCTTCCTACTTCCTTCATTACAGGTGACTTATATACAGTTATTCATGCATATTTGGATGGATTCACTTTTTAATCTGTTAAGCAATCTTTACCGTTTGGGTAAGTTGTTGAATTGTTTTTAATATACTGAGCGATGTTAAATAACTGGTTTTCGGATTTTGTGGGGAAGGATCATTAGCAATCTCAATCGTTGTTTCCCCAAAAGCCCCTTTCGCTTGTATGCAGTGAATATTACGTGTGATAGCAGGATCCGCAATAATAGACACTTGCGTTTGTTCTATTCCGATTCCCGCATAAGACAACGTAATCGCTACATTGGCATTTTGCGGAAACTTTTCAATCGCCTCTTTTGCACTGCCTGAAAAGATTGTTTGTGGCGATTCGATTGCTGCTTCCTGTAATGCGTGTGCAGGTTTACGCGTTGTTAAACTTACTTGATCTAACTCTCCTAACGTAGCTGCTGCTTGAATCAAATCCAATCCACCAATAGCCCCTGCTGGCAAATATAGACGATGCCCTTTTTCAGTAGCAAGTTGTTCTAAGTGTTGGTAAAATGTCAAGTCAACAAGTGCACCGATACTAATCACGACAAAATCTTTTTGTTGAATAATCTTTTCAGCATACATTCGGACCGCTTCAACATTGGCACATTCTATTACAAGGTCCATTTGCACGTCTAAAAATGATGGTAATGTTGTTTCATATTGAACATGGTATTGTCCGCTATAACGTTGTAGCTTTTCTTTTGATTTTTCTCGTTCGTCAAAAATAGCGACAATCCGCACATTCGGAAGCACCTTTCTTTCATTTAATTGTTCCAATAAAAACTGTCCAATGGTTCCACATCCGATTAAACCGATCTTCATGTACACGACTCCTTCCACTTTCATTCTTTGTAGTATAACATTCCTTCGATTTTTGCAAAAAACTTTCCGGGTTCTCTTCTTTAGTGGTTGTGTGCAAACGTCACTATGAAAAAAGAGAGCCCTTTTTTCATGTTTAGATAGCTTGGTCTTCAACAGATGATCGCTACCCCATTGACCTATTGGTTGAAGTGGAGATATGATTTCGCCTGTGAGAATAGCACAAGCTGAAGACCCCACAGAAATGTAGCGACGAGGTGGCTGAAGCCGTGTCCGCGACAAACGCGACAATCGAAATGACAATCAGTCTGGTGATTGGCTGTTACATTCCACCCCCCACACAAATATTTTATTCATACGCCATCCATAAACTTGTTCAGCACATCGTAAAAACACCTTTAGTGCAAGTACGCACTAAAGGTGTTGGGGGAGCTAGTTTGCAGTTTCGTATGCTCGAATATGGTCTTCGTATTGAAATGTTAGTTCGATTTCATCCCAACCATTTAATAGCATTTTTTTATAATACGGATCAATGTCAAATTGATACGTATGACCATCTTCTGTTTGCACAGTTTGGCTTTCTAAATGAACGGTTATTTGAAAAGCACCTTCAGCGCCTCTTTGGAGAAGATACCCTACTTCATCATTTGTTAAACGAATCGGAAGTAAACCATTTTTCATACAGTTATTATAAAATATATCGGCGAAGCTTGGCGCAATAACGACGTTAAACCCATAATCCCCTATCGACCACGGTGCATGTTCTCTTGAAGAACCACATCCGAAGTTTTCATTGGCAACTAAAATAGTAGATTGCTTGTACGTCGGATCATTTAACACAAAATCTTTCTTCTCTTCGCCATTTTCATCAAAACGCCAATGGTAAAATAAATATTGTCCAAACCCAGTTCGTTCGATTCGCTTTAAAAATTCTTTCGAAATAATTTGGTCTGTATCTACATTTGTTCGATTTAATGGCGTTACAATGCTTGTCACTTTATTAATTGGTTTCATGGAAATAACCTCCTTCCGAATTCATCCTTATACATGCGCAACGTCTAATGTTCTGACGTCAACAAAATGTCCTTCAATCGCCGCCGCTGCTGCCATTGGTGGACTCATTAAATGTGTTCTTGAGCCAGCACCTTGACGCCCTTCAAAGTTACGATTCGATGTCGATGCGCAACGTTCACCCGCTGGAACGACATCATTATTCATTGCTAAACACATACTACAGCCTGATTCCCGCCACTCAAATCCAGCATCGAGGAAGATTTGATGGAGTCCTTCTTCTTCTGCTTGACGTTTTACAGTACGTGAACCTGGAACGACAATAGCCGTCACTTGCTCATGCACTTTTCTTCCTTTTACAACTTCCGCTGCAGCGCGTAAATCACTTAAGCGGGCATTTGTACAAGAGCCGATAAACACATGTTGAATCTCAATAGCGGTTAAAGGCATACCTTCTTCTAATCCCATATATGTTAATGCTTTTTCAAGCGCATCTTTTTCGACCTCAGAATTGTACGCTTCTTTTGATGGAACAGCATTTGAAATCCCAGCACCCATCGATGGGTTGGTTCCCCATGTAACAAATGGTTCAATTTCATCCGCATGGAGTTCTACTACTTTGTCATATGTCGCGCCTTCATCTGTTGCAAAGCTTAACCATTGTTCGCGCAGCGCATCAAATGCTGCCCCATCTGGCGTATATTTACGGCCTTTTAAGTAATGAACTGTCGTTTCATCCGGACTGATGAGACCTGCTTTTGCACCCGCTTCAATCGACATATTACAAATGGTCATTCGTTCTTCCATCGTCATCGAACGGATGGCATCGCCTGTATATTCAATAATATGGCCTGTTCCAACATCAATGCCGAATTTGGCAATCATCGCTAAAATTACATCCTTTGCTGTCACACCAAAACCTAATTGACCGTTGATTCGCACTTCCATCGTTTTAGGTTTTGCTTGCCATAGTGTTTGTGTTGACAGTACATGTTCAACTTCACTCGTTCCAATTCCAAATGCAATTGCTCCAAACGCCCCGTGTGTGGACGTATGACTATCTCCACAAACAATCGTTTTTCCAGGTTGTGTCAATCCCAGTTCAGGTCCAATAATATGCACAATTCCTTGGTCTGGATGATCCATATTCGCTAGTGGAATCCCAAATTCTTCACAATTTTTCTGTAAAGTGGACACTTGCTTTTCAGCAATTGGATCATGGAAATAAGGTAAGTTCTTTGTTGGTACATTATGATCCATTGTTGCAAAACATAGGTCTGGTCTTCTCACTTTTCGATTTGCAAGGCGCAAACCTTCAAATGCTTGTGGAGAAGTGACCTCATGCAATAGATGAAGATCAATATACAGTAAATCCGGCTTTCCTACTTCTTCGTAAACTATGTGATGATTCCAAATTTTTTCGATAATCGTTTGCGCCATAACAATTCGTCCCCTTTTTATACGTACGTAAACATAATGTCATTACTTACAGATTGTGTATCAAGCTCTTCAATCACGCGTGTCGTCCACTCTTCTGTTGAATGTACGCGATCTGCGCCTGTTGCCACATCTTCTGTATAGAAACCTGAGTCAAACACTGCATAAACAGCCTCTTCTAGTGCAGATGCCGCTTCTTCTAAGCCAAATGAATATTTCAGCATCATCGCAACAGATAAAATCGCTGCTGCTGGGTTTGCTGTCCCTAAACCAGCTTTGTCTGGTGCACTACCGTGAATGGGTTCATATACACCAAATCCGTCTGCGCGAATACTCGCAGATGGCATCACGCCGAGTGATCCTGTAATAACAGATGCTTCATCACTTAAAATATCGCCAAACATATTTTCCGTCACAATTACGTCAAACTCACTTGGATTCGTCACTAAACGCATGGCAGCAGAGTCGACAAGCATATGTTCAACCTCAACATCTGGGAAACCTTGTGCTTTTTCATCCACTACTTCGCGCCATAACTTACTTGACTGAAGAACATTTTCTTTATCAACTGATGTCAGTTTCCCTTTGCGTAAACGTGCTAGTTCAAATGCTTTATCGACGATTCTTTCAATCTCTTCTCGCGTATAAACGAGTGTATCGAACGCAGCCTTTTCCGTTCGTTTACTCGGCTCTCCGAAATAAAGTCCGCCCGTAAGTTCACGGACAATAAGTAAATTGACATCTTCCACAACTTCTCGTTTTAACGGTGACGCATTTACTAATGATGGAACCGTGTCAACAGGACGTAAGTTGGCAAACAGATCGAAATGCTTGCGAAGACCTAATAATCCTTTTTCAGGTCGCTTTGCAGGTTCATTTTGTTGCCATTTAGGCCCTCCAACAGCACCTAGTAAAACCGCATCGCTTTGTTCACATAAACGAATTGTTTCCTCAGGTAAAGGTTCACCGTAACGATCGATTGCATCGCCGCCGATTGCACCATACTCTACGTGAAATGTATGTTTAAAACGTCTACCAATCACACTTAAAATCTTGAGTGCTGACTCCACAACTTCCGGTCCAATGCCATCTCCTGGTAATACTGCAATTCTTTTTTCCATACTAATCGCTCCCTTTATCCTGTGGTTTTTTTAAGATACAATTGCTCTTCCTTTATCACGTGCATGATCTTTGACTAATTGACGGTTAATCGCATTTAAGTAAGCTTTTGCAGAAGCTTCTAATACGTCTTGTGCAACATCTCTTCCTGTCGATGTTTCGCCATTAAAGCTTAAATTGACAAGCGCTTCGCCCAATGCATCTCGCCCTTTTCCAACTGACGTCACACGATAATCAAGAATATGTACTTTTCCTTGTACTAATTCTTCTAACGTATTGAAAATTGCTTCAACTGAGCCAGATCCTGTCGCTGCTTTGCTTACTTGTTCACCTGTTGGTAAAGTTACAGCTACTGTCGCTGTAGGAATATTTTCTGTCCCGTATTGAACTTGAACGCTATCTAATTCATAGACGGCTGTTTCTTCGTATTCTAATTGTTGATCCGTAAATAAAATGAATAAATCATCTTCGGTAATTTCTTTCTTCTTATCCGCAAGTTCTTTAAATGCGACAAATGCTGCATTTAATTTTTCATCTGATAAATCGAAGCCCATCGTTTTGGCACGATCTTTAAAAGCATGACGTCCAGAATGCTTTCCTAAAGCGAGTGGTGCTGTCGTATCACCAATAAGTTCTGGTGTAATAATTTCATATGTTTCTGGGTTTTTCAGCATGCCATCTTGATGAATACCAGATTCATGTGCAAATGCATTTTTCCCGACGATTGCTTTATTCGGTTGAATGACCACACCTGTTAATTGACTTACAAGTTGGCTTGTACGTTTAATCTCATTTAATGTAATTGTTGAACCAAAATCGTACGCATCTTGACGAGTATGTAATGCGACGACCACTTCCTCTAATGCAACGTTTCCTGCTCGTTCACCAATTCCGTTAATCGTTCCTTCCACTTGATCCGCGCCATTTTCAATCGCTGCAATGGTATTTGCTGTTGCCATTCCTAAATCATTATGGCAATGTGCCGATAGTTTTACGCGATCAATCCCCTGGACATTCTCTTTTAAAAACTTAAATAATGCCCCATACTCCGCTGGTGTTGCGTAACCGACTGTATCTGGAATATTAATCGTCGTGGCTCCTGCTGCGATGACTTCGTTGACGATGCGCACGAGAAACGCTTTATCTGAGCGAAAAGCATCTTCAGCAGACCATTGTACAAGGGAAAAGTTCTTTTTAGCATACTTTACTGCTTCAACTGCTTGTTCAACAACTTGTTCAGGCGTCATTTTTAATTTGTATTGCATATGAATCGGTGAGGTTGCGATAAACGTATGAATATGTGGTTGTTCTGCACCTTTTACCGCTTCCCAAACCGCATCAATATCCGTTTTAACAGTTCTTGCTAATCCTGTTACAATCGAATCTTTTACAGTGTTCGCAATCCGTTGTACTGCTTCAAAATCACCGGGGGATGAAGCAGGAAACCCTGCTTCAATAATGGTCGCCCCGAAACGTTCTAGTTGCTTTGCGATTTCAAGTTTTTCTACTGTATTTAAATTAATCCCGGCTGCTTGTTCTCCGTCACGTAATGTCGTATCGAATATGTCAATTTTCCGCATGTACTACCACTTCTTTCTTCGGTTTTTTATTCGCTTGAACAAATGGCATCATTTCGCGTAGTTTTGCACCTACTTGCTCAATGCTATGTTGCTCTTCCTTCTCTGTAATCGCATTAAAGTTTGGTCTACCATTTTCGTTTTCTTGAATCCAACCTTTCGCAAATTTACCTGATTGGATTTCAGCGAGTAATTCTTTCATCCGCGCTTTCGTTCCTGCATCAATAATACGATCTCCTGCAACATAGTCGCCCCATTGTGCTGTATCCGATACTGAATAACGCATTCCCGCTAATCCACCTTCGTACATTAAGTCAACGATTAGCTTTAATTCATGCAAGGTTTCAAAATATGCGAGTTCTGGTTGATAGCCTGCTTCTACTAATGTTTCATAGCCTGCTTTCACAAGAGCTGTTGTTCCACCGCATAGCACTGCTTGTTCGCCAAATAGATCTGTTTCAGTTTCTTCTTTAAATGTCGTTTCAAGGACACCTGCTCTTGCAGCCCCGATACCTCTTGCGTATGCAAGTGCAACTTCTTTTGCTTCTCCAGAAGCATCTTGATACACCGCAAACAATGCTGGAACACCGGCACCTGCCTCAAAAGTACGTCTTACTAAATGACCAGGGCCTTTTGGTGCGACTAAAAATACGTCCACATCTGCTGGTGGTTGAATTTCACCGAAGTGAACATTAAACCCATGTGCAAAAACCAGTGATTTTCCTGCTGTTAACGCCGGTTTAATCTCTTCTTCATAGACTTGTTTTTGACGCTCATCTGGCAATAGAATCATCACAACATCTGCATATTCAGCAGCTTCTTTTACTGTTTTAACGTCCATACCATCTTCTTTTGCTGCATCGAATGATTTCCCTGGTCGAACACCAACGACTACATCAAATCCTGAATCCTTCAAGTTTTGTGCGTGTGCATGACCTTGTGAACCATATCCGATAATTGCAACTTTCTTATTTTGTAAAACACCTTCATTGATATCATTGTTATAATACATTTTCGCCATTTCTAATTCCCCCAAGTTTTTATTTTAAAATTGATAATTGTGGTTTTTCCGGTTGTTGTGTATCGCGGACACATGCTGTTGCACCCGTACGCGTTAATTCTTTAATGCCATAAGGTTTGACTAACTCAATAAATGCATCGATTTTTTCTGGTTTTCCGGTCACTTGATAAGTGACGACATTGCGTCCCGTATCGACAATCGTTGCGCGGAACGGTTCTACAATGCTATTCATTTCCCCGCGTACATGCGGGGGTGAACCAACTTTTATGAGTGCCAACTCTCTCATGACAATGGCATTTTCTGTAATGTCATCTACTTTCAACACATCGATTTGTTTTTGCAATTGCTTCATGAGCTGTTCAACTTTCCGTTCCTCTTCCATATTGACAAGAAAAGTCATTTTTGAAATGCCTGGTTTTTCCGTATGACCAACTGTAATGCTTTCAATATTGAATTGTCGTTTCATTAACAATCCCGTTACCCTGTTCAAAACACCACTTTGGTTTATGACAGTGACTGTGATGACTCGTTTCATTTCGCTTTCACCCCAATCATTTCACTTAATCCTTTCCCTGGTGCGACCATTGGATAGACATTTTCTGTTGCCTTCACGCGACAATCAATTAATGCTGGCTCATCACTGAGTAATGCTTCTCTAAAAATGGCTTCCGCCTCTTCTGGCCGTTCAATCCGGTACCCTTTAATATCGTAAGCTGCTGCCAATTTGATAAAGTCCGGTTGTACCGGAATAAGTGATTCTGAATACCGTTCTTCATAAAACGTTTCTTGCCATTGTCGAACCATTCCTAAGCTTTGATTATTCAAAATAACAACTTTTACAGGTAAACGATGTTCTTGCAATAGTGAAAGTTCTTGCGCGGTCATTTGAAAACCTGCATCACCAACAATAGAAACGACCGTCTTTTCTGGTTTTGCTAGCTGTGCACCAATTGCTGCCGGGAAACCGAATCCCATCGTGCCTAGACCACCTGAAGTGATCCAATGATCAGGATTGTTCAAACGGTAATATTGTGCAGTCCACATTTGATGTTGCCCGACATCTGTTGATACGATTGCATCGCCTTTCGTAATCGAATGAATCATTTGAATGGCTTGTTGTGGTAACAACTGATTGGGATCTGTTTCATACCAAAGCGGATTTGCTACAGCCATCTGTTTAATATAACGTAACCATTCTTCTGTTTTCGGCGCATCAACATCTCTTTCAAGTAGTGCCGTCAAGGCTTCTTTTGCATCGGCAACAATCGGAATATCCGTCTGTACATTTTTTCCGATTTCTGCCGGATCAATATCAATATGAATCACTTTCGCATTTGGTGCGAATTGCTTCAGGTTCCCTGTTAAGCGGTCATCAAATCTTGCGCCAACGTTTATGAGTAAATCGCATTCATGAATCGCCATATTCGCGGCGTATGTGCCGTGCATACCTGCCATTCCAAAACATAATGGATGCTCGCCTGAAATACTACCGAGACCTAATAATGTATGCACAACTGGAATGCGATAACGTTCGACCAATTGTTGAAAAACGTCAACTGCTTGTGCATGTAATATGCCTGCACCCGCAAGGAATAGTGGACGCTTCGCTTGGCTCATCGCTTGCGCCGCCTTTTGCATTTGCAAGTAATTTGGCGTTGTTGTCGGTTGATAGCCTGGTAAATGAATCTCCTGTTGTTCGATGGCTTCTGCATCTGCGACATTTGCTGCGAGATTTTTTGGTATATCAACGAGTACAGGACCTTTCCGTCCAGTCGTTGCAATATGAAACGCTTCTTGTACAATTCGTGGTAAATCTTCTATGTTGGATACTTGATAATTATGTTTTGTAATCGGTTGTGTAATCCCGATAATATCTGCCTCTTGAAAGGCATCTGTGCCAATTACTTCTTGTGCAACTTGCCCTGTAAAAATGACAAGTGGTAAGGAATCCATCATTGCATCTGTAATACCCGTCACTAAATTCGTTGCGCCCGGACCCGATGTTGCTATGACAACGCCAGCCTTTCCGGTAACTCGTGCGTAACCTTCTGCTGCGTGAATCGAGCCTTGTTCATGTCTCGCAAGTATATGCGGAATAGGATTTTGATATAACGCATCGTAAATCGGTAGCACTGCACCTCCTGGATAACCAAAAATCATGTCAACACCCTGATCTTTCAGTGCTTGAATCAATATCGCTGACCCACTTTTTACTTGTTGTTCTTTCGGTAAACTTTTCACTGCTTGACTGCCAGTATCCATTGCAATAAATTCCTCCTTACATGTTCAAAATAAAAAAAGCCTTTTTCATCCGCACAAAGACACGACTGTATCTTTGAACAGGGATGAAAAAAGCTTTCATGGTACCACCCTAATTCGCAGCTAAAAAAATGAGCTGCCTCATGAGTAAAAATTATTACTCTTTGTTAACGAGCGCATAATGTTCTATACGCCCGGAATAACCTACTTGTTTATCGTTCAGTTATTCACTCCGAGGGGATGTCGCTAATAGCCGTATTGCTGGTTCCCACCATACCCAGCTCTCTGTGGAACTACGAAGTCTATTACCTTTAACCTCATCATCGATTTAAAGTGTTATAAGTTCGTGAAATGTATCACGTAATTGAGATTGATGACTATATTACATCCCTTTTTCGGTTCCGTCAACAGAGTTTTTAGAATTTATTATCTATTTGGAATAATTGCGTTATTTTGTATACGCTTACATAATTCAAATATCAACATTTGTCCTCTTTCAACATTTTTAAAAAAATATTTTTATGATGAAGAATTTTCCGTCCAGATAGTTCCAAAAAATTCCTTTTTAATCATGTAATGATGTTTTTGCATAGAAAAAAACTGGCATCTTCTGATACCAGTTTTTTAGCGTTTTATTCTATTCCAATTGATACATATTGTGTTTCTAAAAAACCTTCAATTCCTTCTTTTCCACCTTCACGCCCAATACCGCTTTCTTTCATTCCACCAAAAGGAGCTTGTGCTGCGGATGGTGCACCATCATTCCAACCAACAATGCCATAATCCAATTGTTCGATCAGCCTCGTGCCTTTTCCAACACTTTCTGTAAAGACGTAAGCCGCTAATCCATATGGCGTATCATTCGCTAATTGGATAACTTCTTCGATCGTTTCAAAAGATTGAATGGGTGCGATAGGACCAAATGTTTCCTCATTCATCACAAGCATATTTGATTGGACATCACGTAACACTGTAGGCGCATAAAAAGTACCATCATAACTTGTCAGTTGCTCTCCACCAACCACTGCTGTCGCCCCATGTTCAATCGCATTGTCGACATGTTTCGCAACTTTTTCAACTGCTTTTTGATTGATCAATGGACCAATTTGACTGTCTTCTGTTAACCCATTGCCAACTTTCAATGCCTTTACAGCTGCCGAAAACTTTTCTACAAAAGCTTCATACACCGTTGATTGGACATACAGACGATTGGCACAGACGCAAGTTTGACCAGCATTTCTAAACTTAGAAGCGATCGCGCCTTTTACCGCTAAGTCGAGATCTGCGTCTTCTAAAACGATGAGGGGTGCATGCCCACCTAACTCTAATGATAGTCGTTTTACTTGGTCAGCACTTTGTTCTATTAGCTGTTTTCCAACTGCTGTAGAACCTGTAAATGTCATTTTACGCACTTTTTGATTGGACATAAAAGCATCACCAATTGCGGATGACGCACCTGTTACTAAATTCACTACACCTTGTGGGATACCCGCTTTTTCACATAACTCTGCTAGTTTAACAGCTGTTATTGGACTTTCACCCGATGGTTTCATGATGAATGTACAGCCCGCTGCAAGTGCAGGCGCAAGTTTACGTGTTAACATAGCAAGCGGGAAATTCCATGGGGTAATCGCAGCGACTACGCCGACCGGTTTTTTCCACACTTGTAATCGTTTATTCGCTAGATGCGTTGGAATCGTCTCGCCATAAATGCGCTTCCCTTCTTCGGCATACCATTCAATATAAGATGCTGCGTACAATACTTCACCACGTGATTCTTGGATCGGTTTGCCCATTTCTAACGTCATTATGGCAGCAAGTTCTTCTTGGTGTTCGATTAATAAACGATGTAAGTTTTGTAAATACGTCGCACGTTCATATGCAGTCGTTTTTGACCATGTTTGGAATGCAACATCAGCTGCTTCAATCGCTGCTTCCGCTTCTTCTTTTCCACCATATGGCACCGTACCGACGACTTCACCATTTGCTGGGTTATAAACGTCTAATGGTTTCAGTGATTCACCCATCCATTGACCATTTACATACATTAAATATTGGTTCATTGTGAGGACTCCTTTATTCAAAAGTATTTATCAATATCGTATCATTTATTCCGATTTCCATGGGGGTAACATACGATTTAATGGTCGATCTTGTCGGACACCTAAAACGTATTCCGCTTGCATGATTGTATGGATTTCACGTGTCCCTTCATAAATAACAGGGGCTTTGGAATTACGCAAATACCGTTCAACTGGATATTCATCCGAATAACCATAAGCACCATGGATTTGAACAGCATCATCTGCGGCACGATTCGCAAAATCACAAGCTTGCCACTTTGCTAATGAAGTTTCACGCGTATTTCGTTTTCCGTCATTTTTCAATGTACCCGCACGATAAACAAGTAGACGGCTCATTTGATAACCTGCTTCCATATTCGCAATCATTTGTTGTACAAGTTGATGCTCGCCGATGTTCTTGCCAAATGTTTGACGTTCATGACAATAACGAACGCTCGCCTCTATACATGCTTGGATTAATCCTACTGCACCTGCTGCGACTGTAAAGCGCCCATTGTCTAACGCAGACATCGCAATTTTAAATCCTTCTCCTTCTTTGCCAAGTAAATTTTCAGCGGGCACTCGCACATCGTCAAAAAATAATTCCCCTGTATTTCCTGCCCGAATCCCGAGCTTGCCTTTCATCGCTTTCGATGAAAATCCTTCCCATGTTCGTTCGACGATAAATGCTGAAATGCCTTGATGTTTTAATGAGCGATCACCCGTATATGCAAACACAATAAAATGGTCTGCATCGTCACAAAGTGAAATCCATGTTTTTTGTCCGTTTAATCGATAGATATCGCCTTCCTTTTTAGCAGTTGTTTGAATTGCGACAACATCAGATCCAGCATTCGGTTCTGTTAACCCAAATGCGCCCATCTTTTCGCCTTTCGCTTGTGGGATTAAATATTTTTCCTTTTGTTTTTCATTTCCCCACTGAAGCAGCGTTAAACAATTCAATCCCGTGTGCACAGAAACGGCCGTCCGAAATGCAGTATCTCCACGTTCTAATTCTTCACAAACAATCGCTAATGCATTATAGTCCATCCCGCTTCCGCCATACTTTGTCGGGATGCAAACCCCCATCAACCCAAGCTTTGCTAATTGTGTATAAATATCTTTATCAAACTGACCTTCCCGATCCCATTGAGCAATATGCGGCTGAATGTTCTCATCGACAAATGTACGCACCGTCCTTCGCAACAGTTGTTGTTCTTCAGAAAATGAAAATTGCATCAAGCAAACCCCTTTCATCTGATTGTCATTGGCTCGTTCTCTTATAGACTGTCTTCTACATCTAAAAGTTTTCCCCTTTAATTGGGGTTCTGTTCCTTTCCTCCTAAAGACGTAAAAAAACAGCCAATTCAAATGACTTTGCATGTTAATTGGCTGTTTCGATCATTTATCCATTTGTTAATACATTTTTTGGTGTTTTCCCTTCAAACACATCTAGAATTGCTTGGCGATTTAATGCCATCATTGCAAGACGCGTTTGAATGCTTGCACTCCCGATATGTGGGATTGCTACAACATTTGGCAGTGTGAGTAGTTTATGATTTGTTGGTAATGGTTCAACATGGTACACATCTAGCCCCGCTCCCCAAATAACCCCTTCTTTGAGCGCATCATACAGATCATCTTCATTGACAATAGGACCTCGTGCAACATTGATTAAAATTGCCGTCTCTTTCATCCGTGCAAATTCTCTTTTCGTCATCATATTACGCGTTTCCTCTGTCAATGGTGCAAATAATAAGACAAAATCAGATTGTTGCAATAAAGTATCTACATCCGCGTACGTAAATCCATACGCTTCTTCCGCTTCTACTTTGCGTGTACGGTTATGGTATAGGACATCCATATTAAAGCCAAGCGCTCGTCTTGCAGCTGCTTCGCCAATTCGTCCCATGCCGATAATACCCAATGTTTTGCCGTAAATATCCATTCCTGTCAATTGCATCGGAGCCCAAGCTTGCCATTTTCCTTCACGCAGCACGGATTCCGCTTCTGTTATACGACGTGCGGTTGCTAATAACAATGCAAACGCTAAGTCTGCAGTTGTCTCTGAAAGTACATCTGGTGTGTTTGTGACGATAATATCCAATTCTTTTGCCGCTTCTATATCAATATTATTATAACCAACCGCCAAATTGGTTATAATCTCCAAATTTGGCGCAGCTTCCATAATGTCACGTGTAATTTGGTCGTCAATCATCGTCCAAAGTGCATGTACATCACGAACTGCTTCTTTTAATTGTGCTGGTGTCATCGCAAGGTCTTCATGTTCCCACATACGCACAACATATTGTTCTTTTAATGGTTGTATTGCTTCTTCTGGCAAAGTTCTTGTTATGTATACTATTTTCTTCAATTAAAAGCCCCCCTTTAATACATATCCGATATGTACACATAAACCATACCACTTCACGCAACAATTTGAAAGAAATTAATATTCTAACAATAGTATGCGATGATGATTGATAATAGAAAAATGTTACGTTCACATTGAACGACTTCCGCTCGTTGGACCATGCCCTGCACGCGATTGAGGAAGGCGTCTTCTGTCGGAACATAATAAAAAAATGATTCATTCCCATTGTAAAATCAGGAATGAATCATTTTTTATTTATAAGTCGTCAAAGCCGTTTAAATCGCTCGTTTTAACATATTGTCTTGAGGCTTGTTCGAAGAAATCTGTTTTCGTATCGTCAAAGCTATCTACATAGGCTTTAATCCAGCGCATTGGATTTTTCGTATGCTCTGGATAAATTTCACTTAAGCCAAGCATTCTTAACATTTTATTCGCACGATATTTAATATAGCCAGCCATTTCTTCTAGGTCGATGCCTTCAATATCATGAAGGACGTACTCGCTCCATATAATCTCTTGCTCGACAGAATGTTTAAATTGATCATACACCCATTCTGTAAAGGCTTCTGTATTATATTCAGGATTTTCAGCTAATGCTGCGCGGAAAATATCACTAATCGCTTTTCCATGTTGTAGTTCATCGCGGTTAATGTATGAAATCATCGTTGATGTGCCCACCATTTTTTGGTTACGCGCTAAATTATAGAAAAACGCAAAGCCACTATAGAAAAATAATCCCTCTAATAATGTTGTATACACCATTGCTTTTAACGCTGTTTCAATTGTTGGATTCGTACCAAATTCATTGTACACCTCTACAATACGCTCGTTTCGACGCATTAATACCTCATCTGTTCTTCCCATTTCAAACGACTCAATTTGTTTATCAAGCGTCGTTACAGATGATAGTACATAAGCATAACTATGATTATGCTCACTTTCTTGGTCGGCAATTGTCGCCATTAATGATTTGACAGATGGATCCGTTGTGAAGTCCGATAGTTTTAAAGCGATCGTCGTTTGAGGTCCATCTAATGTCGCCAGCAATCCAATAATTTTTAGAAAAGCATCTTGTTCAGCTTCAGTTAAATTCGGAAATTGCTTCACATCCTGTGTCATATCAACTTCATGTGCTGCCCAAAATAGCGAACGAATTTTTTGACGTAATGTATAAAAATGTGGATATGCTAAATCATTCCAGTTTAAAATCCCGCTTGCTTCTCCACCAAAAATTGCTGTCGATTTATTCGGATTTGCTGGTTCTATTACTTTTACGCGTTTAAGTGTTTCCAATGTTCGATAACTCCTTCCGCCCATTCAACCACTTCTACTTCCTGTGTTCCTCTCGGGCTTTGTTCTATTTTTAAAGGGGGAAATGTAGCATTGTAAAACTTCGCCAACTTCATTGCAGCTGCACAAAACAATGCTTCTCCACCAAATTGTGTATCGCCTGTTCCAAATACGTATACATGTTCAGGTTTATAGCCTACATCCAACACAAAATCTTTTACTTCATCAGGTGTTGCACCTTTTTCCCATGTAAAGGAACCAACCATCATACAATCGAAATCGGCAGGATCCGGGACTGGACCACTACCGATTCGAAATAAGGTTGCTTGTACATGATGACGCGAAAAGGTTTGCTCAATCAACTGTGCAACTTCTTCTGTATTGCCACTCCACGTTGCGTAAGCAATTAAGAATGACACCATTCACACTCTTCAATATCTGTCGCACTTGAGCGCGTGTAATAAGTTGTTTTTAATCCAGACTTCCACGCTTGTATATGGAGATCTAATAATACAGAAGCACGAATTGTGTTTGGCACGTATAAGTTAAATGAAATCGATTGGTCAATATGTTTTTGTCTTGCCGCATTTTGTTTTACTGACCATCTTTGGTCCACAATATACGCTGAACGTCTATATACGTTATACGTACGATGGTCTAAATCAGGTGCAATGACTGGTAGTTTAAAATCTTTCTTTTCCTCATGATAGAAAGGTTTAAAAATTGGATCGATTGATGCTGTTGAACCTGCAATCACAGATGTTGATGAGTTAGGCGCAACTGCCATTAAGTAGCCGTTTCGAATTCCATACGTAGAAACATCTTCACTTAATTGGTTCCAAGCTTCAGATTGATACCCTTTTCGTTCAAAATATGAACCTGTTGCCCAATCTGACCCTTCAAATAAAGGATACGCTCCTTTTTCTTTCGCCAATTGCATAGACGTTTGAATCGTATAAAAAGCAATTTTCTCATACAGCTCATCCGCAAATGCAACTGCTTCGTCTGATTCCCACTGCACATTCTTTTGCGCTAATAAATGATGCCATCCAAATGTACCTAATCCGATGCCACGATATCGTGCATTCGTACGCGCTGCTTGAACGACTGGAATTTTATTTAAATCGATTACATTGTCTAACATTCTTACTTGAATCGTAATAAGACGCTCTAATACGTCAGCTGGTACCGCACGACCTAAGTTAATCGATGATAAGTTACAAACAACAAAATCACCCGGTTTCGCACGACGCACAATGATGTCATCTTCTAATGTGACATTTTCAAACTCTGTTGCACTCATATTTTGTGCAATTTCAGAACAAAGGTTAGAAGAGTAAATCATCCCTTCATGCTTATTGGCATTTTGACGGTTTACTTCATCACGATAGAACATAAATGGCGTACCCGTCTCTAATTGGCTACGTAAAATACGTTTCATTAAATCAATAGCTGCAATTGTTTGACGGCTTAGCTCTGGGTTGGCAACACACTCCTCATACTTTTGACGGAATGACCCTTCCCCTTTCTCTTCATCATAAAAATCCTCTAATGAATAACCCATCACTTCACGTACTTCATGTGGATCAAATAAATGCCACTCACCGCGTGCCTCTACTTGCTCCATGAAAAGATCCGGTAAACAAATGCCTGTGAAAATATCATGCGCACGCATTCTTTCGTCACCATTATTTAATTTTAAATCAAGGAACGTTAAAATATCTTTATGCCATGCGTCTAGGTAAACAGCAATCGCACCTTGACGTTGACCTAATTGATCAACACTCACTGCTGTATTATTTAACTGTTTAATCCATGGTAATACACCACTTGATGCGCCTTTAAAGCCACGGATTGATGAACCACGTGCACGCACTTTCCCCATATAGACGCCAATTCCGCCGCCATATTTAGATAAGTTCGCAACATCTGTATTGCTATCATAAATCCCTTGTAATGAATCGTCGACTGTATCAATAAAGCAACTTGATAATTGTCCGTGTAACTTTCCAGCGTTAGCCATTGTCGGTGTTGCAACCGTCATATATAAATTACTCATCGCCCAATACGCTTCTTCAATTTTCTCCAGACGCTCTGATTGCTCATCTTGCATAAGTGTCATCGCAATCAGCATCCATCTTTCTTGAGGTAATTCAACAGGGTTCTTCGAAAAATCAACTGTGACATAACGATCCATTAAAGTTTTTAATCCAATATATGTGAATAAACGGTCTCTTTCCGGAACAATCATATCGCCAATGCGACGTAATTCTTCTTCGCTATACTTTTCCACAAGCATTGGATTGTATAATCCTTCTTCAACAAGCTGTTGTACTTTGTCACCAAAATGTTGGTACACATCGTGGTTACAACGACGTTCTTCGTAAGCATACACTTCTTGTAAGTAAATTCTTGCCGCAACAAATGTCCAGTATGGCTCATCTTCTGCAACATAGCTAATCGCTTCTAAAATCATCGCTTTCGCCCATTCATTCATTGTGCCATCTGTATTTCGTTCACGCCAACGGTTACTCATTTTAATGAGTGGTGCAAGTTTCTCCTCGCCGAATTCACGTTGTAAAGCAGCTAATACATGATCCATTGTTGACAATGTTGTCGTTGTTGTCATTTGTAAAACCCCTTCCAATTCCATTTATGTAATCATTTCATTTATCATTTGGCTTCATGACCATAAAAAATAGCACTGCCATCTTCGGCAGCGCTATCCGCTTATGAGTTGATTGAATCAGGAAACAAAAGGGTTTGTCCGAAAATCCAATAAACCTGTTTCGTTTCCACCTCTCAACCCCCGAAGAAAGTGTACTTTAAACGAAAACAGGCAGGTCTCCTGGCTTTACGTCATTCTTCTACAGTTCTTCCCATAAGTTTTCTTATAGTGAACAAGTTGTAGTCGTCCGTAATTACAGTTGCGGGGACAGCTTCGATTCATCGAATTCCCTATTAAACCATAGTTGGTACCTTTTTCGTTTATACTATATATTGTATGTTGTTTTATATCTCTACCCTAACATATTGTGTTACAAACACAAAATAATGTATTTCACACTTATTCACTATACGCAATTTAGCGGTAAAAAACAAATTGTTTTGCGCGCCATCAATTGTGGATAATGTGGATATAAACATGTGGACAATGTGGGTATTTTTTTCATTTTCGATAAATGATTGCGCGAATCTTTCTATGTTTGAATTTCTTCTTGTGATGAACATACGATATTATGTGGATAACTAATTTTAAATTTTTATGTTCATTTTGTGGATATGGACAATCTGTTCTTTTCAAACGCATGTGACAACATTAAAAAAACGTTACGTTTCTTGTCTATTGAAACGTAACGTCTGTTTTCATACGATTATTTTTCTTCCTCTTCCCAACACTCTGCTCCTTTTAAGCCAGGAACGGAAGATGCTTTAAATACTGGATTTAGTCCTTGTTTACGTTGAACAGTAAAGTCGTCCAACACCTTAAATGCGACTCGTCCTAAAATCGCAATCACTGCTAAGTTGATAATAGCCATGAGTCCCATAAATAAATCTGCCATATCCCAAACGACTTGGACTGATGCCATTGCACCGAACATAACCATACATAACACAAGAATACGGTACACATTTAACCAGATTTTATTCGCATTAATAAATTCAATATTTGTTTCACCATAATAATAATTTCCGATAATCGAACTGAATGCGAAAAACAGAATGGCAATCGCAACGAAATAAGGTGCCCATGAACCAACATGAACGGCCATTGAAGATTGCGTTAAAATAATACCGTCTTGCTCACCTGTTGTATACAGTCCAGCTAAAATAATAATAAACGCTGTCGCTGAACAAACCATGATTGTATCGAAAAAGACGCCTAAACTTTGAACGAGCCCTTGTTTTGCAGGATGTGAAACGTTTGCCGTCGCTGCCGCATTTGGTACACTTCCCATTCCCGCTTCATTCGAGAACAATCCACGGCGAATTCCTTGCATCATCGCAGCACCAATTCCACCTCCGACAACTTCTTTTAAACCAAATGCATGACTCATAATTAAATTAAATACAGCCGGAATTTCTGATAGATTTGTGAGTACAATATAAAAAGCAACTAAAATATAAAATGTTGCCATAATTGGTACGACGAGTTCTGTTACTTTAACAATTCGCTTCACCCCACCAAAAACGATGACAGCAGTTGCGGCAACTAATACAAGACCAACAAGCCAATCAGGTAAGCCAAAAACATCCATAAAAGATTGACTAATTGTATTCGATTGCACCGCATTAAAAATAAATCCAAAACATAATGTTAATAAAATCGCAAAGACAATTCCTAATTTACGCCAACCGAGTGCTTTTTCCATATAATATGCTGGGCCACCACGGAATGTATCGCCATCACGCACTTTATACACTTGTGCTAATGTACTTTCAATAAAAGCCGTCGCCATCCCAATAATTGCAATGAGCCACATCCAGAAGACCGCTCCTGGACCACCAACACCAATCGCAAGCGCTACCCCAGTAACGTTCCCAGTACCTACACGCGAAGCAGCACTAATTGTAAATGCTTGGAAGGGAGATACCCCATCATTACTTTCCTTTTTCTCAAAAATCAACCGAAACATTTCGCCAAATAAGCGAACTTGTACAAATTTTGTACGGATTGTAAAATACAGTCCTAAAGCAAGTAAAACACCTATTAAAATATACGTCCAAATAAAATCATTTAATGGACCAACTAACCAATTTAATATCCCCATACAAACACCTCTCCTTTAATATTTTTCAAATAACACCCCATCAATAGTTTACTAATGAAAAGCGCATACGACAACAGTCCTTTTCGAAGAGATCATCAATATGATGTAAGACTCTTATTTTATCGATTTTATCCCATTAAATCAATATACCGATATAATAAAAAAACTAAAGTGGAGGATGATCTCTCATCTCATCACACTTTAGCTTTGATGCTATAATGCAGTTTTAACAATCTTACGATAATAACCGACTGTGAGCAATGCAAATACGAAGTAAATCAATGCATATGCGCTCATCGCGATTGCTGTCGGAACAACGATGTTTTCTGTAAATAACAAATCAACTGAACGAATCGCAAAAATCGAATGGAGGATTCCGATAAATAACGGTAACCCAAACACAAAGAGTTGTTTGCGGATAATTCCTTTCATAATATCCTGAATGGAAAAACCAAGTTGACGAAGTGTTGCATAACTTTTACGCTCTTGTTCAGCTTCTGTCATTTGCTTAAAGTATAAAATACTACCCGTTGAAATTAAAAAGACGAGCCCTAAGAACCCTGCGATGAAAATGAGTAATCCATTTTCCTCTAACATCCCTGTATAAAGTGAATAGTAATCAGAATAAGTAAGTGCATATTGCTCTGTGTCATTAATGCCTTCTGGCAATGTTTGAAACAACGTGGAGGCTTTTTCCAATTGCTCCTCATCAGTAATTGTGACTGCATAAAACGCACCTACTGTTCGTTGATCGTCTGCTTGTAAACGTTGGAAAGTCGCATCATTTACAACGAGTTGCGAGTTGTCAAAATCGATCACATTGACAACGTTACCTTTGCCGACAGTGTTTACTTGTAGCGGATGTTCAACATGCTCTAAACGAATTTGAAACGGATCTTTAACAAATTGTGATGCAGCTAAATCGATTGGATCAAAATAAACCGCTTCACCATCTTTTATTTGTTGAAGGTCAAAATTCGCCTCTTGTAATTGCGCACCATTATACACTTTAAAATGGTGTTCTCCTTCACGTGAATCTTCAATGAATCCCGTATAGTTAAAGTTTTCGTATGTGCCACTCGTTTGAAGATATTGTAACGCCGTTAAAGTTGCGTCAATTTGATGATCTGCTAATAAATGAACAAACTGCTCTGCATCTGCCTTTTCATTGATAAATAAAAAGTCTTGCGGCATTGCATGGCGCGCTTCTCTTTCCGTTGAATAATAAAGAGCATATGCCCCTGCAATCGTCGCTAATGTCATAGCAGAAAGGACTGTAATAATCGTTAATGATTTTGCATTCCCTTTCATTCGATGCATTAGTGGCGCAATCGATAAGCTGTTGCTGAGTCCAAGTAAACCATTTTTACGTTGACGCACTTGATAAAAGAGCCAGCTAATGGAAATACGGAAAATTAAGTATGCCCCAAAAATCGTTGAAAATAGGACAACCACCGCATTCACCAAAAAGACACCTTTAAATAAATTCCCCGATAACCAATAACCGAAGACGATTAATGCAATGCCTAAAATGGCTAATAATGGCGATAAGAAACGTTTCGGTTTTCTCGGATGTTCACCTGTTTTTTCCTCATTAAATAATTGAATTAATGTTTTACGTTTTACTTTCAATAACATTTGAATCGATGTAATGATTGTAATGACCGCAAACACTAGAAATGTTTGTACGATCGCTGTACCAGAAATCGATAATGAAATAATCCCACTTTGACCAATTATTTTAACCAATAACATTAAAAACAAGCGTGATACGACTAAGCCCGTTCCAATCCCGACAATTAATGCACCAGCACTTAACAGGATATTTTCAATAATTAACATCCGTGCAACAGCATTTTTCGTTAGCCCAATTAGTTGATATAACCCAATTTCACGGCTACGACGATTTAAAAATAACGTATTTGCATAAATGATAAAAATCCCCGAAATCCCTATTAACAAAACGCCAGCTACTTTAAAAGCTGATGAAAATGTTTTTGACTCACCCGCTTGTTGAATAATCGCCCCGTCTTGCTGTAATGTTGCGAAGACGAAGTACAACATGACACTAAAAATGAGCGCGAAGAAATATAAATAATAATGTTTAATATTTTTTCGCATACTTTTCTTTACTAAATCAAATAGAGTCAACGCTGTCACCCCCGAGCACGCCTTGGACATTTAAAATGTCTTGGAAAAAGGCCTGTCTCGTTTTATCGCCACGGTATAACTCCGTATACATTTTTCCATCCTTTAAAAAGACGACACGGTTACAATAACTTGCTGCCATTGGATCATGCGTGACCATCATAATCGTTACACCACGCTGTTCATTTACATCACGAATTGTTCCTAATAAAGAAGAGGCAGATTTCGAATCTAATGCACCAGTTGGCTCATCCGCAAATACCATAGATGGTTCGTGAATAAGTGCACGCGCTGCTGATGTTCTTTGCTTTTGTCCACCTGAAATTTCATGTGGATATTTATGCGCAAGGTCTTCAATGCCTAAAATCGATACAATTTCTTGAAAACGTTGCTCCGCTTCTTTTTTATTCACTTTCCCTAAAGAAATTGGTAATAATATATTTTCTTTTACTGTTAACGTATCTAATAAATTATAATCTTGGAAAATAAACCCTAATTTATCACGTCGGAAAGATGATAGCTTTGCATCTTTCATCTTCGACACATCTTCTCCATCAATAAATACAGAACCACTCGTTGGACGATCGATCGTCGCAAGGACATTTAACATCGTTGTTTTCCCTGCTCCTGAAGGCCCCATAATGCCAACAAATTCTCCTTCAGTGACGTTTAAATCAATTCCTTTTAATACTTGTTGCACATGACCTCTCGTTCCAAATGACTTTTGTATATGTTGAGCACGTAAGACAATTTTTTGTTCTTCCATTGCTTCATTCCTCCTCGAATACTGTTCATGTCCTTATCTTAACGTAAGATGGTCTTGCGTTCGTTTGATTTACATGACAATTTCGCATTCGAACCTTACATTATTGTCACGTTACAATATGACCAAAGTCATTCTCAGTTGGAAAAGTCATGATGGCTGTCGTTCCATGGCCTTCAGTAGATTGAATGATAAGTTGAATTTTCAATCGTTCTGCTACACTTTTCGCTAAATATAAGCCGAGCCCCGTCGCCGCATTATGCAATCTTCCGGTGCTGCCTGTGTAGCCTTTCTCAAACACACGTGGCTGATCATGCGTAGCAATTCCCGGTCCTTCGTCTACGATGGAAATTCGTTTAAATCGCTCGTCTACTACTTCAAAACGAATGACAATCGTCCCTCCTTGTGGACTATATTTAATCGCATTCGTCAACAGTTGGCGAATGATAAAACGCGCCCATTTCTCATCCGTAACGGCGGTTTCTTCTTCACCTTCAAACTCGACTGCAATTTGTTTCTCTAAACACCAAGAAGCCAATTCTTTCACTTCTTGTGCAACCATCTTTTGTACATCCACATGACGTACAATATAATCCGATTGTAACGTCGGCAAACGTGTAATTGACAATTGCTGGTCCAATAGCAAATGAATACGTAGCCATTCTGCTTCCATTTTCCGCATAATCGGATCATGCTTTGCATCATCGATGATTAGCTTCATCGCCGTCAACGGTGTTTTTACTTCATGCACCCAAGCTGCTGTATAATCATGCGCCATTACATTTTCATCTTTCACTTGTTGTAGTTGTTGCGATTGACGATATAACAGCATGCGTAATAACTCATTATATTGCTCATCCTCATAATACTTAGCTTGCGGCAGCGCATCTGCAATTAATTCCTCATTGGTCATTAATTGATGCAGCTGCTGTACATAACGCGTTTCTGCAATAAACCGCCAACAAAAAAACAGGATAAATAAGAAAATAAGTACGATATTGATGTACATAATCGATATTTTATCAACAATAATGCCATCATCTAACCAAAAAATGCTATTTAAGATAAGCAAACTAAAGAAATACAATAAAATCCACGTTTTGCGATCACTTATATAATGAAAAAGAAGTCGACTTCTCATACGTTCACAGCCATATAGCCAATGCCTTTTTTCGTCACAATCGCTTCACCTAATTGTAATTCTGCTAGCTTTTGGCGAAGTCTTGTCACGTTCACTGTAAGCGTATTGTCATTGACAAAGCGCTCATCATCCCATAAGCGACGAATGATTTCATCACGGGAAACGATTGTTTCATTTTTTTCAACTAACACATGCAAAATGAGGAATTCATTTTTCGTTAATTCAATATCAACTTGGTCTTTACGAATTGTATTTCTTTTAATATCAATGACAGCACCATTCCACTCCAGCACATCCGACTTATCCTCTCCGTAAGCATATGTGCGACGTAAAATCGCCTGAATTTTGGCAAGCAATACATCCGTATGAAACGGCTTTTGCACATAATCATCAGCCCCTAAATTCATCGCCATCACCATATCCATTGGATGATCTCTTGATGATAGAAAAATAATCGGAACGTTTGAAATCGCTCGAATCTCCCTACACCAATGAAACCCATCATAAGCCGGTAATTGAATATCAATCATGACAAGATGTGGTTTCGCTTCAATAAACGATGTCATCACATCGTGAAAATTATTAGGTCCCGTTACAGTTAGTGACCATTGCCCTAACTTTTCTTGTAAAGATTGAAAAATCGATTCATCATCTTCTATAACGAAAATATTCATATCCATCTCTCGCTCACTCCTCCTCGGTCCTTCTAGACATATCATTTCTTCATTGACTATGTTCTCTTCATTGTATCTATCATAGCGGAAATCCAGCTTCCATGGAAAATGATCGCTCTTTTTACAACACAGCACGCGAGATTTATAAACTTGTGTGGGGAGTCTACAGGTTTTTGTGCGATATCGACAAGTTTCTTGGGCTGATCTACAAATTAAGTTGTCATATCTACAAATTGTAAGTTTTCTACAA
>DATGUZ010000080.1:0-32788 GCA_035300865.1 Sporosarcina sp. | reverse complement strand
CGTATTTAAAATCGTTCCATCTACATCAAGCATAATTAACTTTTTTTGCATAAAAAATCTTCACCCTAATCCTTTCTATCCTAACGTTTTAACAAGTTCTAACACTTCTTCCGATGTGCCTTTTTGCAATGCTTGTACTGCAATTTTTTCCAAGGCTTTCATATTGAACGAACGGATTTGTCTTTTAACAGGTAAAATTGATTGACTCGCCATCGACAATTGACGAATATTTAATCCTAACAATAAAGGAACTGCAAACTTATCCGTCGCCATCTCTCCACAAACCGAAACAGGTATATCGGCTTTTTCTGCCGCTTGTACAACAAGTTGAATCAGTTGTAAAATAGCTGGGTGATGCGGCTCATATAAATAATTGACCCGTTCATTTAAACGATCTGCCGCCATCGTATATTGAATTAAATCATTCGTTCCAATACTAAAGAAATCAACTTCTTTTGCAAATTGATGTGCCAATAAAGCAGCTGCAGGTGTTTCCACCATCATTCCAATTCCTACTTCAGCATCAAATGCAATCCCTTGTTCTAACAGCGTTGCTTTTTCTTCCCAAACGATCGCTTTTGCTGCTCTTAACTCTCCCAACGTTGTAATCATAGGGAACATTATCTTTAATTCACCAACAACTGAAGCACGTAATAACGCGCGAATTTGCTGTCTAAACAATTGCTGCTCCACTAAACTGACACGAATTGCTCTGTATCCTAAAAACGGATTTGCCTCTACCGTTCTTTTTTCCTGTACCTGTAATTTATCCCCACCAATATCAAATGTACGAATCGTCACTGGTTGCCCAGCCATTTGTTGCAACATATCTACATATACTTCATATTGACGTTCTTCCGTTAATCGCTCACCGTGTTCAAGCAATAAAAATTCTGTTCGAAACAACCCAATGCCATCACTATTAGCGTGTTTTGCATGAACGACATCCGCAGCACGCTCAACATTACATAATAACGATACGTGATGGCCGTCAACTGTAACCGTTGGCTTTTGAAGAAGTCCATTCATCGCTTGTTTCATCGTCACTTCTTCTTGCATTTTCATGTCATATTGTTTTAAACAGGCTTCAGTTGGATTCACCAAAAGCTCACCTCGCTCACCGTCTACAATAAGCATGTCACCATCTTGAATCGTCTGCGTAATCTGTTCTACACAAGTTAGTGTTGGAATCCCCATCGACCTTGCAAGAATTGCCGTATGGGATGTTGTACCTCCTTTTTCTAACACAATTGCACGCACATGCGCATGATCTAGTTGTGCCATATAAGAAGGTGTTAAATCTTTTGCAACAATAATGGCTTCCTGCTCCTGAAATGTCTTGGTGGTATGTTCTTCTTTCAATAAATGCATCAATACGCGCTTCGAGACATCTTGTATATCCATAGCGCGCTCTTGCATATAAATGTCTTCCATCATTTCAAACATTTCCACAAAGTCCTTCGTTGTTTGTTGCAACGCATACGCAGCATGAACAGATTCTTCTTCAATTTGTGTATAAATCGGCTGCAAAAAGGTCTCATCACGTAAGATCATCATTTGCGAACGAATAATCGCTGCTTCTTCGTCACCGAATGATGTTTTCATTTCATAATACAATTGTTCCAATGCACGCTCAGCAGCATCAATCGCTTCTAAAAATTGTTGTTTCTCTTTTGCTTGATCTTGAATGAGTATTCGCTCTACCGAAAATTGTGCATCTTTGATAACAACGGCACGTCCAATTGCAATACCTTTTGATACAGCAACTCCTTTATGCATAGTCATTCGCTTGCCAATCCTTTTTCTTGTAAACGCTCTGAAATTACAGCAATCGCCTCCGCTTCATCTACTCCATCTGTCTGAACCGTAAATTGCTTCTGGTAACCAATTGCTAATGATAAAACCCCTAATATTGATTTCATATTTACAATTCTATCGTTATATAATAATTGAATCGTTGACTCAAATTCATTCGCTGTATTTACTAATAGCTGTGCAGGCCGTGCATGAATTCCCGCTTCGTCTATCACAGTAAATTGTTTTTCTTTCATGTCAATAGTCCTTTCAAACAGTTACTCGTAAATCTTTATCCCATCATAACATTTTATCGATGATTTTTCGTGAAACATCTATTCAATGTAGGCAATTTCATGGTATTTTTATTCATACGGGTTCTCTCCTTTAGTGGTTGTATACAAACTTCACGATACAAGAAGAGCGCCCTTTTTTCTTGTTTAGATAGCTTAATCTTCAATATATGATTGATAACCTATTTACCGATTGATTGAAGCGAAGATGTGGTGATGCCTGCGGGAACAGCACGAGCTGAAGCCGTGCCCGTGGCAAGCACCACAATCGAAACGGTAATCAATATGGTGATTGGCTAATTCACTCTCTCCCCCACAAACATTTTACGCATACGCGATTATTTTCGACAGAATCTTTACAACGGACTATTTCTGCATGAAAGTTGACCGATACACAATTCCATCATTTTATGCTAGCATTTGACTATGCGAAAAATAATCATTATTAGCTCATTACTCATATTGCTTTTTATTTCCTCTGGGCAAACCTATGAACAACAATCATTGATCCCAACATTACAAAAATTATTGCCAAACAAACCTTTAGAAGGACTACTATCCTATTTACAAATTCCTTATTGGGGCATTATTGTATCGGTTGAAGAAAGAGGCTACTATTATTTTCTAGAGTTTCTCATTCGTAAAAGTGCGCACTTTTTCGTTTTTGCAGCAATTGCCAGTGCGATATATGCCCTTTTTTCAAACAGTCGTTACCGCTTTATGTACGCAGCTATCGGGGCATTGCTCATTGCACTTGGCGATGAGTACCATCAATCATTAACAGGAGGGAGAACAGCAACCTTACAAGATGTCGCACTGGATATGTCTGGTGCATTAACGGCACTTACGATGATCGCGATATGGACGTTTATACGTCAACGTAAAAAACAGAAGCCTTCTTCTCAATGAATGTGCAATATACCAAAAGAAGCGTAAGCGGAACGATTGATTGCTAAACACGTATCAATTGAGTCATCATACGATTGTCTACCGTTCGGTACAATGTTTATAGCAACCACGCTTTCAATCGTCCATCCGTATCGAACGCTTTCTTTCAAAAAGCTTTCATCAACATGCAAAAAGATGATGCAGTTCATACATCGCATCATCTTTTTACGCAAATTCCAGTTTGCTTATGCCTCTGGACTCTCTTCTTTTCCATTTAATAGTAACTTAAACTGAACGTCTGCTTTTAAGGAATCGGATACCGTACAATATTTTTCTTTTCCTAAACGGATAGCACGCCATACCTTTTTACTGTCAATCTTCCCATCAACGATAAATGTAATCGCTACCCCTACAAATCCTTTTGGGGGTTCTTCTTTACGCGTTCCATCAGTCACGATTTCAATGCGATCGATGTCATCCAAATGTGGACGTAAAATCATCGTCACATCGATTCCTATACAACCTGACACTGCACCTAATAACATTTCCGTCGGTGTTGCGCCTTTCCCTAAACCACCATATGCCTCTGTTGCGTCCATATTCATTTCATAGCCTGAATCGCCTTTCGCCGTAAATGCTCTTCCACCTGTCCAAACTGTTTTCACTTGCATGTCCATTCATCCTTTCGAATTTTATTCATAATGTAAAAATGCTCCTGGTCCTACTGGAATATTGAAGACATACCATAAAACGAAAAATACCGTCCAACTTATTAAAATCATGATCGAGTACGGTAACATTAACGCAACGACTGTACCTACTCCATTCTCTTTTCCATATCGTTGTGCAAATGCGACGATTAACGGGAAAAATGGCATTAATGGAGAAATAATATTCGTTCCTGAATCCCCGATACGATAAGCCACTTGTGTGACTTCTGGTGCGATCCCCATTTGCATAAACATAGGAACAAACACTGGCGCCATAATTGCCCATTTGGCAGAATCTGCAGCAATAAAAATATTAATGATTGCAGTAATTATAATAAATAACACAAGTAATGGTGCACCGCCTAGATGGATTTTTTCTAAAAGATTTGCACCTTGTACCGCAATAATGGTTCCTAAATTCGTGTAATTAAAGAAGGCAACGAATTGTGCAGCAAAAAAGATGAGAACAATGAACCCTGTCATCGTTTCCAATGAGCCTGCCATCAGTTTGGCGATGTCTTTATCATTTTTAATCGTTTTCGTGACCAATCCATACACAATCCCCGGCACTAAAAAGATGAGCATCATCATAAAGATAATACTGCTCATAAATGGTGACTGAATGACGCTACCACCTTCGCCGCGTAATACACCATTTTCGGGAATGACAAGAAGAGCAATTCCGATCATCGTTGCAAGGACAGCAATATTTGCCCATCGCAATCCTTTACGTTCTTGTGTAGATAAACCCTTAACTTGAACATCATTCGCTGAGCCTTGATAAGTCCCTAGTTTTGGCTCAATTAATTTATCTGTCACAAGCGTTCCAATGATGACAACTAAAAAAGTTGAAGCGAACATGAAAAACCAGTTATCAGTTGGATTGACCACGTAATTCGCATTTAAAATATTTGCTGCTTCCGTTGTAATCCCGCTCAATAATGGATCATTCGTTCCTAAAAATAAGTTTGCAGAGTACCCGCCTGCAACACCAGCGAAGGCCGCTGAAAGCCCTGCTAATGGATGACGATTAAATCCTAAGAAGATGATCGCGCCTAATGGGACGAGCACGACATAGCCAACAGATGCTGCAACATTTGACAAGACTCCCATCAAGACGACAATGGGCGTGACAAATCGCTTCGGAGCTTTCGTCACCGTATTAGACATAAGTGCGCTAATATAGCCACTCTTTTCTGCCACACCAACTCCGAGCATCGCCACAAGGACAGGTCCAAGTGCGACGAACGAAGTGAAGTTCGTCACAATATTAGAAAACATATAGGCAATACCTTCTGGTACAAGTAAACTAACCGCTTCTACCGTTAATGTTTCAATCGTTCCTGTTTCATTGTTCACACCTTCAAACTGCACCTCAACACCAAGTTTATATAAAATATGTGAAAGGATGATGACAATCAATGTAAACAATAAAAAAATTGTAATCGGATCAGGTAATTTATTTCCCTTTTCCTCTACAAAATTTAACAATCGAACTGATCTTGTTGTTTTGTTTTTCTCTTTCAATGAACTCCCTCCTTCACGCACGCTCTTTCCAAAAGTATACCCGCTATTTCAATCTATAATCGGTAGCAACTTTTTTCGTATGCTAACAATACAATAAAAAACACCAAAATGTCTACAAATATGCAAACATTTTGGTGTACCATTCATTATTGTTCCATATTCACAAATACACTTTTCACTTCTACATAGTTCATGAGGCCATAATCACCGCCCATTTCACGACCGATGCCAGATTGCTTATAGCCGCCAAATGGCATTGTTTCTAATTCTAAACCGAAATCATTCACCCATACTGTACCAGCTTGTAATTTGCCAGTAATATAATGCGCTTTTTTAATATGATTCGTCCACACACTCGCAGCGAGTCCATAATCAGAATCATTTGCACGTTGAATGACTTCTTCAACAGTGTCAAACGGAAGCACGGACATGACAGGACCAAAAATTTCTTCTCGTGCAATTGTCATATCATCTTCGACATCTGCAAAAATCGTCGGCTCGATGAAATACCCTTGCTCTTTTCCAGTTCCCCCACCAGTGACAAGACGTGCACCTTCTTCTTTTCCTTTTTCAATATACCCTAATACACGGTCTTGTTGTTTTTTAGAAATCAGTGGTCCCATTGTTGTCTGTTCATCTAATCCAGCGCCAAGTTTAATTTCTTTTGCGCGTTTCTCTAATTCATTGACAACTTTTTCATAAATTGGACGTTGAACAAAAACACGTGTCGTTGCCGTACAATTTTGTCCTTGATTGTACATCGTTCCATCCAATGCACCTTGAACCGCTTTTTCAAAGTCTGCATCTTCTAAAATAATCGCAGGTGATTTGCCACCGAGTTCAAGCGTTACACTTTTCACTTGATCAGCTGCATTGCGCATAATCTCTTTTCCGACAACTGTTGACCCTGTAAATGCGACTTTATCCACATCTTTATGCGTCACAATTGCCCCACCAGCAACCGCGCCATCCCCTGGGACAATATTGACAACCCCGTCAGGGAAGCCTGCTTGTTTAAATAAATCCGCAATATATAAAAGTGATAATGGTGTTTCAACTGCCGGTTTAATGACGATTGTACAACCAACTGCTAATGCCGCCCCTAATTTCCATGCTGCCATCAATAATGGGTAATTCCATGGAATAATTTGACCGACAACCCCTACTGGTTCATGCAATGTGTATGTGACATAATCAGGGGAAACATTTGTCGTTTTCCCACTGATTTTTGTCGCCCAACCAGCATAATAACGGAAGTGTTCAATCGTTCCGCCAACATCATCTTCAAATGCAGCTTCATAAGGTTTACCCGCATCTAGTGCTTCAATTTGCGCAATTTCTTCTTGATGCTCTGCTAATAAATTCGCAAATGTATACATAATATGCGCACGTTCAGCAGGTTCCATCTTCGTCCATTCACCTTCATCGAATGCCTTCCTTGCTGCTGCAACAGCAAGGTCGACATCCTCCGTTCCTGCTTCATGCACTGTCGCAATGACATCTTCTGTTGCAGGATCTAATACGTCAAATGTTTTTCCACTTTTTGATGCGACATATTCTCCATTAATATAAAGCCCTGTCGTTTCATTTAAAAATGCAGCTACTTTATCATGTACATTGTACGTTGCCATTTGAATCGCTCCTTTAATCTTTCATTTTACGAAGAGTTTCATCTATTTTTATTCAAAGCTTGCAAGTAATTCTTTTAATGTCGTTTCTTCTTCCTCCGTTAAACCTAAACGTGGTTTCCTTGCAGGTCCGCCCGCTAATCCTTGAAGATCCATCGCACGCTTAACAATTTGCACATATTTACCCGAACCTTCTAAAAACTTACATAATGGTAATAGTTTATCATATAACGCCCACGCACGTTCTAAATCACCATTGTCATATGCATCATATAATTCTTTTGTGACGGATGGAACGATGTTTGCAGAAACTGAAATCCATCCAGTTGCCCCAACAAATTTTGATTCTAATGCTAAATCTTCCGAACCACAAAATACTTCAACGAAATCTTTTCCAGCACGTGCAATATCGCGCGCTTTTCCAATATCACCACTTGATTCTTTAATATGTGTAATATTGTCAACGTCTTTTGCTACTTGTAACATCGTTTCTGCACTAATATCTACCCCTGAAACAAATGGGTTGTTATAAATCATAATTGGGAATTTTACTGATTCAGCAACCGCTTTGAAATGCTCGTAAATCTCATGCTCTTTTGGATGTGCATAATAAGAGTTAATCAGTAATGATGCATCTGCACCCGCTTTTTCTGCATGTTGCGTATGCTTAATCGCGTCCGCTGTTCTTTCAGCTGCAGTTCCTGCAATCACCGGCACACGTCCTGCAACTTGTTCTACTGCAACTTCTACTAATTTATAACGCTCTTCTGTCGTTAAACTAACAAACTCCCCAGTACTTCCGACTACTGTAATTCCTGCAGCACCTTGCTCGATAAAATGCTCAATATTCTTTTTAAATCCTTCGTAATCTACTTCCTCATCAGCTGTCATTGGTGTAATTAATACTGGGAATACCCCTTTAATTTTTGTCATATTCATTTCCTCCTAATATTCTAAGTTTTCTTTTGTCACGACAATTTCTTCTTTTGCTTGTTTACCCTCTTCTAACTTCCAAATAAACTTCCCTGTGTAGCCATACAAAATGGCAATAATGATGACTAAAAAGTTAAACCATAAAAATGGCAAATAACTTAAAGTTGGAACACCTAATGCTGCAGCCATAAATACCCCGCCATCAGACCACGGAACCATTGGTGTCGTTACAGTACCACCAGCTTCTGTATTTCTTGACAATACACGTGGATCGATTTTCAAACGTTTATAGTTATCTTCTGTCATTTTACTAGCGGTAATGAGTGACACATAAGCTGCGCCAAATAAGTTCCCTAAAAAACCACTAATAATCGTTGTAATTGTCAGCCTTCCAGCATTCGTTGCCCATTTTGATAAATAGCCACCAATCGCACGTAATACGCCGATTTTTTCCATTAAGCCACCTAATGATAATGCTAAAATGATAAGCACGATGACATCTAACATAAAGACAATTCCACCACGATTTAATAAGCTATCGATAAACTCCACGCCAGACTCAATCGCGTTCCCAGCATATAAAATATTAAATGCTTCTAAGAACGTTGCCCCTTGGAAAAAATAGGCCCAAAATGTACCTAATAAAGCACCGAATAAAATGACTGGAATCGACGGCATTCTTAACACGAGTAGTGCAATGACAACAATCGCTGGAATTAACATATACCATGCAATATGAAAATGGTCACTCAACGCATTTAATGTCGATGTTGCTGCTGATAAATCCCCTGAACCGCCATAGAAAAAGCCAGCGATTAAAAACAGCGCTCCAGCAATGATCCAGGCAGGAAAACTTACCGTAAACATCGATTTAATATGGTCGATTAAATCTACTTTTGATAAAGATGCTGTCATAACAGTCGTATCTGATAATGGTGACATTTTATCCCCAACATAACAGCCTGAAATTACAGCACCTGCAACGAGTGCTAACGGAAAACCAAAACTTGCACCAATTGCCATCATCGCAATTCCTGCCGTACCAGCCGAACCAAATGATGTTCCCGTTGCAATCGATGTAATTGTACAAATAATGAAAGCTGCTAGTAAAAAGATGCTCGGATTAATAATTGATAACCCATAATAAATTAAAGAAGGAACAACGCCTCCTGCAATCCACGTACCAATTAATGCACCGACAGAAAGTAATACGAGCACAGCTTCTAAACCTTCAGACACACCTTTCAACATGCCGTCTTGCATCTCTTTGTATGTGTAACCAATCTTCATACCAACTGCAATAATGACAAACCACGAAGTGATCAATGCCAACTGAATCGAAATATCAAATTTGACAATGAATAACACCATAATGAGCCCAAAGCTAATTAATACAAATAGCACTTCCCCTATAGTGGGCAATCGTTTTTGTTCATCCATACATTTTTACCCCTTTCGCATTATCAACTTCCCTTGGCTGTGCAACATACTCCTATCCCCTTTACATTTCCTATGCTAATAAAAAACCATTTTGCAGTGGATCATCTGCATCTACTAAAAAATCATGCGATCCTGTAACAAATGCTTCACCACGAACAAGCTGCTTAATCTTTCCAGTCGTAGTGGTCAATTGTTCAACAGACAATGTACTGTGGAAAATACTCGTATTTGTGAAACGTTGTACATTTTCCACCGCCAAAATTGCGCAAGTCACGTCAATACCAGGCGAACGTAAAATATACCCATCTTTTTCAAACGTAACAGTTCGTACATGCCCTTCTTCAAATTCTTCAATCAAAACAATGCCTTCAACAGACGCTTCTGCTTGTTTCAATTGTTTTGTAATCGTTGCGCCCCATCTTTCAATCATCCCTAAATGCGCCACATCAATCGTTGGAATTTCTGGTGGTAGCACATATAATCGATAAAATCGATTGTCACCTACACGTACTTTTGTAAACGCTTCCGTTTTTTCCACAACTTCACTTGCGTCGACAAACATTGACGTCTCTACCACTTCTCCATCCTCAACCTTCGCGGTAATTGTATAGGTTCCATAGGCTGTTTCAACTTGGTATCGATCATCTTCTGTTCGCTCAATCGTTCCCATTTCAATTAATGCAGTCGTTGCAGCTAACAACGCCTCTTGTTTAAAGGCAGTCGAGTCTGGATGATTAAAAAAGGCAAGACCAAATTGTGCTTCTGTCGATGGACATACAAGACAGCCATTCATTCCGCGATGTCCACGAGGTTCATTTAATAAAATATTTCTTTCAAATTGAAATTGCTCCATAACATACGCTTGTGCTTCTTCAATCGTTTCATGCAACCACCTCATGGAAGAATGAACAACAATTCGAAAGGCTTCTCCAAATATATGTGTATCAACTGTTGAATAAACACGATTTAAATTCATTGTTCCTCACCACCAGACATGTCTTTTGATTGTTCCATCGGCGGAATGAGTAAATATCCTTCTTTAAACGGATCTCTTTCATTGTAATAAAAACGATGCATCCCCATGACCCAAGCAGAACCTGTTACTTTATTGATAACTGCTGGTACATCTTCCACTATCGTTTCCTCGATGACACGCGCTTTAAATAAAGTGCCAACAATGCTTTCATAGACAAATTCTTCATTCTTGCCAATTTCATTTCTACTATACATCGTCGCTAATTTAGCCGATGTTCCAGTTCCACATGGAGACCGGTCAATCCCACCAGGTGGCACAACAACAGTATTTTTCAAATCTGCTTTTGGATCGACTGGATCCGTAAAAAATTCAATATGCGTCAAACCGTTAATAAACGGAAATGCTGGATGAACCACTTCCACTTGTTCATTAATCGCTTTTCGAATGGTAATCGCTTGATCAATAATTGTGGACGCATTTTCCGGAACGAGCGGAATATTTAAAGTTCTTGCGTCAATAATCCCGTAGAAGTTTCCACCGTAAGCAATATCGCATGATACGAGCCCAATTCCATCAACATCAATCTCAATTGATTTCAATAAGAAAGATGGTGCATTGGCAAATGTCACTTCTTTTGCTTTACCTTCCTCTACTTTTACAGTAACTTTTATTAATCCTGCCGGTGTATCTAAATTTAAATACGTATAGGGCTCTTTCACTTCAACGAGCCCAGCTTCAATTAACGCTGTACAGCAGCCGATTGTATCATGTCCACACATTGGTAAGTAGCCACCTGTTTCAATATAAATGACGCCAATATCCGCTTCTGGATGACAAGGATCTGTTAGTAGCGCCCCTGACATCACCCCATGTCCACGTGGTTCATTCATTAAAAAAGCACGAATCCAATCATAATGTTCTTCCATATACAGCATCTTTTCCGACATTGTGTCTCCTTCTAACGTTGGAAGACCACTAATGACCGTTCGGGTAGGATTACCACCTGTATGTGTATCAATCGTAGAAAAAACACGCTGAAACTTCATGACGTCACCTTCCTTTTAAATCGATCTAGTCGGACTGGTTCAGTAGGAATCGATGTTTCTTTTCCGCTTAATAATTCTTCAACTACCTTTCCAGTAATGGCTGCTAAACTAATGCCATCTCCTTCGTGACCAGCAGCGACAAAATAATTTGGCACTTCATCAACCGCAGAAATAATTGGCAAATGGTCCTCTGTCCAAGGACGTAATCCCGCATATGAACGGATAATGGTCATATCTGCAATTTTAGGGTAAAAACGCAAAACTCTTCTGGCCATCACTTCCAATACGCGATAATTCACTGTCGTATCAAAACCGACAAACTCTCGGCTACTTCCTAATAAGAAGTTTTGACTTTCCGTCGGTTCAAAAACAAGTGCAACCCCATACTTCTCAGTTAATTCATCTACAATTCTTTCCCCACCAAATTTTGAAATTAAATACCCAAACTCCATCACTTTACGAACCCCTACTGGTTCTTGGCGTGAAGCCACAATAATATGGCCTTTTCTTGGATATATTGGAATATCCACACCAACCATCTCGCCTATTTTCGGTGCCCAAATACCCGCAGCATTGACGACTTGATTGGCAGTGATCATTCCTTGACTTGTTTCTAATCGAAATTGTCCATCTGGTGTGCGATGAATCGCCCGTACTTCCGTATGTGTATACACTTCTGCGCCCATTTTTTTAGCATCATGTAACATCGAAAATGTAAGCATATACGGGTTAACTGTTGAATCAGTTTTACATTCTAGTCCGCCATATAAATCATCTGCAAAATATTTAGATTCATGTCGGAGATCTGCACGGTCTAACATTTTAAATGAAAGCCCCGCCTCTTGTTGTTGTGTCACCCATTTTTGAGCCGCTTCCATTTCGGCATCACTTTCACACACTAATATACTTCCAGGATTTCGATACTCAAACGGTAACGTCAGTTCTTTACTTAATTCATGAACGAGTTGCTGACTTTTCAATGACATTTGGCTATCAAATCCAGGATCCTTATCAATTGCTAGTATATTCCCGTCACATCTAGATGATGTTCCACTCGCAATCTCCTTTTTTTCTAACACCGTCATTTGTAAGCCTGCTTTTGCACCATAATAAGCAATTGCAGCGCCCATAATACCGCCACCTACTACAACAACATCTTTATGTATCGTAGAAACCATCACTCAATTCCCTCCTTTCAACTCGCTACTTTTCTATATATGCAAGTTCCATGCCAAACTGAATAAACTCATAGAATCATCATTCACTATTGAATATTCTGTTTATTCATGTAAAATTAATTAGACAGTATAATATTTTTATACACTAGGAGGATAAAACATGTTTCCAGTTCAATTTGATTTTTCAAAACTTCTACATAAAGAATGGGTGCTCACCTTCTCAAAAGATGAAGCACTTCAATGCCATCAACAGCAAACAAACAAAATCGTTATCCTATATGATAAAAAACAGTATTATCTCACGCAGTGGAATCGCGAAAGTATGCATACTTCACGTTGTCAGTTACTGCCCGTTCAAACACCGGTTGAAAAAATGATCGCTGCACTTGAAAAAGATGTACCGATTTTAGTCATCGATGAAACAGAACAACCATTAGGACTGCTTCACCACCCTTCTCTTTCGCTAACGATTATGCAACAATATCGACAATTAGCAACTTACTTACAAACCATTTTACATACGATTGATGATTCCTGTACTGTCATTGATGAACAAGGACGAGTGATCATATGGACAAAAGGCGCTGAAAAAATATTCTCGGTAAAAGCAGAAGACATTTTAGGAAAACCGATTACAGATTTTTTCAGTTCAGACCGTCTAGAAATTTTAAATGCATTACAGCAAGGAACGAGCGTAACCCATCATCAACACCAAGCGCGAAAAGATTTAGTCGTCCTCATTAATTCGAATCCTGTTCGTTTAGATGACCAAATTATTGGAGCAGTCGTATCTGAAACAGATGTTACCAATCAAATCCGATTAAACAATGAATTATTTAGTACTTCTGAAAAACTCTTTAATTTAGAAGAAGAAATGCGAAAAACAGTTGAAGAAGAAAGTCCTTTCTCCTATATTCGAGGCAATAGTGTCGCGTTAAAAAAGACATTGTCTCTTGCTGAAAAAGCAGCAACAACGGATGCAAGTATTTTAATACATGGTGAAAGTGGCGTCGGAAAAGAATTATTTGCCAAAGCAGTGCACCATTTACGCGAAAACGAACAAGCCCCTTTTATCGCGATTAATTGCGGTGCAATTCCATCAGGATTATTTGAAAGTGAAATTTTCGGCTATGAAAAAGGGGCATTTTCTGGTGCTGATCAAAGAGGAAAAAAAGGGAAAGTTGAACTCGCCAAAAATGGTACATTATTTTTAGATGAAATTGGCGAAATGCCTTTAGAAATGCAAGTAAAAATCTTACGTTTATTACAAGAAAAAACATTTTTCCGCGTCGGTGGTACAACTGAAATGGAAGTCGATTTTCGTGTCGTCGCTGCCACGAACAAAGATTTAAAACAACTCGTCGATGAAGGTAAATTTAGAGAAGACTTATACTATCGTTTAAACGTTGTCACATTAAATATCCCTCCTTTACGCGAACGACCAGAAGATATTATCGAACTGACCCATTATTTTTTATATGATTTATCAAGACGTTACAATAAACCAATTCACGGCATTTCCCAACATGTTATGCAATCATTATTGCAACATGATTGGCCTGGAAATATTCGTGAATTAAAAAATGTGGTGGAACGACTAATTGTGTTCTCCGAAAATGGGGAGATACAAGCCGATCATTTACCATTCGACATTGATGAACAATCAGCAGAACAAATTCAAGAAGCGTCACCAAACACCTCTTATTTCATTAATGCCGAACGAGATCACCGCCCATTAAAAGAGCGATTAGAAGAATATGAAAAAGCCATTTTAATTGAGGAGTTGAAAAAAACGAACGGAAATAAGCAACTATGCGCACAAAATCTCGATATTACACGCGCAACTTTATATAATCGTTTGAAAAGATTAGGCATTGAATGAGCTTCAATCAACACAAAAGGGATTGCTTTTGCCTCGCAATCCCTTTTGTCTTATTTTATAATCGGATCAATTCCTTCGGAGATTTTGTTATAATTTCACACCCTGTCGCTGTAACAATCACATCATCTTCTATTCTTACACCGCCTAAGTTAGGAATGTAAATTCCTGGCTCAATCGTCATGACCATATTTTCCTTTAAGATATCTGTTGACGTTTTTGCGAAGTACGGTGATTCATGAATTTCTAGTCCGAAACTATGTCCGGCTCCATGTCCAAATTGCTCGCCATATCCTTTTTCAGTAATAAAATCTCGAATAGCTTTATCTACGCCACCACATGATGCGCCAACTTTTACAGACTCAATGCCAATTGTGAGTGCATCATTTACAATATGATAAATCTCTTCTAATTGTTCAGGTGGCGTCCCGACAACAACCGTCCGTGTCATATCAGAACAATAACCTTCATACAACGCGCCAAAATCTAATGTCACAACATCATTTTGTTCGATCTTCTTATTTGATGCTACACCATGTGGTAATGCTGAACGATAGCCTGAAGCAATGATCATATCAAACGAACTACTCGTTGCCCCTTCTTCTCGCATATACATTTCTAGCTTATTGCAAATGTCCTTTTCAGATACGCCCACTTGAAGATCATTCAATATGCGTTCAAACGCCTTATCCGAAATACTAGCAGCCGTTTTCATGCGCTCAATCTCTTCAGCACTTTTAATCATACGCATCTGTTCAATAACATCAATTACCGGCACAAGTTCAACATTTTCATAAGCTTGTAACTTTTTATAATTTGTAAAGCTTGTATAAGCTTCCTCAAATGCCAATGTACGAATCTGTTCCTTTTCAATTTGCTGACCGATTTCTTCAGCTGTATTACGATTTTCAATAACCGTAAAACCTTTTGCTTGGTCCTTTGCCTGTGCAACATATCTGAAGTCTGTTATAAAGATTGCTTTTTGTTGGGTAATGAATACCGACCCAAATGTTCCTGTAAATCCCGTCACATACCTTCTATTAATCGGACTCTCAATCAACATCGCATCAATCTTGTTTTCATTTAAATAGTGTTGAATTTTTTCTACACGCATCTCTGCTTCACTCACTTTCATTATATAAATGACAAGCAACCCAATGCTCGTCTTCTACTTCTCTCCACGCTGGTTTTACTTGCGAACAAAGGTCAAACGTTTTCGCGCACCTCGTTCTAAATGGACATCCACTAGGTGGAGAAATAGGACTCGGGACGTCACCTTTTAAAATAATTCGTTCACGCTGTCTTTCAACATTTGGATTTGGCACTGGAACAGCTGATAACAAAGCCTCCGTATAAGGATGCAACGGCTTTTTATACAAAGTATCTGCTGGTGCTAATTCTGCCATATTTCCTAAATACATGACACCTATTCGATCACTAATATGTTTTACCATCGATAGATCATGAGCGATAAATAAAATCGTTAAATCATGTGATAATTGTAACTCTTTCATCAAATTCACAATTTGCGCTTGAATCGACACATCTAATGCAGAAATTGGTTCATCCGCAATGATAAATTCTGGATTTAACGAAATCGCTCGAGCAATCCCAATCCGCTGACGTTGCCCACCACTAAACTCATGTGGATAACGATTGGCATGCTCTGGATTCAATCCAACTGTTTTCAATAAAGTAGAAATATACGTTTCCAAATCTTTTTTGCGCACTTGTTTATGTACTGATAAACCAGCACTAATAATTTCTCTCACATTCATCCTTGGATTTAATGAAGCGTAAGGATCTTGGAAAATCATTTGTACATCTCGTTTAAATTCCATCATCGCTTTTTTATTCTTTCGATCTTTCACTCCTTTTCCGCGATAGATTACATCACCATCTGTTGGCTCATATAGTTGGATCATTGTTCGGCCTGTCGTTGACTTCCCACATCCCGATTCGCCAACCAGTCCAAAAATTTCCCCTTTATAAATATCAAACGTCAACCCATCAACCGCTTTCAATGACGTTTTCGCGTTTAACTGAAAGTGCTTTTTTAAATTTTTAATCTCTACCAGTTTTTCCCTCGTCATATTATCCCTCAATTCTTGCAGTTTCAGGTATTTTCACTTCCGGTGCCCGTGGATCCAATAACCAACAAGCAGCCTGTTGAGCGTCTGTCGATGCAAAAAATCCCGGTTGTTGTTCGATACACACATGCATTGCATATGGACATCTCGCAGCAAATGCACAACCTTTTGGTGGATTGGCCATATTTTGCGGGGTCCCTTCAATTGCGATCAACTTTTCATCTTCTTGATCCAATCTTGGAACAGAAGATAGAAGCCCCCATGTATAGGGATGTGTCGGCTTATAAAAAATTTCATCCACGGTACCCGTTTCAATAATTTTCCCACCATACATGACGGCTACACGATGCGCCATATTCGCAACAATTCCCAAATCATGTGTAATAATAATGATCGACATATTGAGCTTTTCTTGTAAATCTTTTAATAAGCTCATAATTTGTGCTTGAATCGTTACATCGAGCGCAGTCGTCGGTTCATCGGCAATTAAAATTTTTGGATTACACGCTAATGCGATTGCAATCATTACACGCTGTCGCATACCACCCGAAAATTCATGCGGGTATTGTTGAATTCTTTTTTCTGGGTTTGGAATGCCTACTAAATGTAATAATTCCTTTGCCCGTTCATACGCCGCTTCTTTACTCGCATGCTCGTGTTTCATAATCGTTTCAGCAATTTGCCGCCCCACTCGTAATGTTGGATTCAACGAGCTCATTGGATCTTGGAAAATCATTCCAATCTCTTTTCCACGAATTGTATTCAGCTGCTTATCACTCTTTTTTAATAAATCTTCATCTTGGTAGATAATTTCACCATTTTTTATTTTCCCTGGTGGCTGTGGAATTAAATTCATAATCGACTGAGCCGTCACACTTTTCCCAGAACCAGATTCCCCTACAATGGCCAATGTCTCTTTTTCATTTAAATGAAAACTAACATCACGCACTGCTTGTACTTCAGTGTCATTCGTGAAAAAAGAAACTTCCAAATTGTTCACTGTCAACACATGATTTTCATTCATACAAACACCTCTCCTACTGTTTCATCTTCGGATCCAATGCGTCTCTTAATCCATCCCCTAATAAGTTAAAATTAATTAATAATAAACTAATGATTAAACTTGGAAAAACGACTAAATAAGGATATATTTGAAGCGACTCAAAACCATCATTAATAACCGTTCCTAAAGAAGCCATCGGTGCAGGTAAACCAAGCCCGATAAAACTTAAAAAGGCTTCAAAAAATATTGCGCCAGGAATGGTGAACATCGTTGTAATAATGATTTGCGCCATTGAATTCGGCAAAATATCTTTCACTAAAATCGTTGTATTGGACAATCCTAATGTTTTCGAGGCCAATACATACTCCATATTTTTTAACTTTAACACTTGGCCACGCACGACCCTTGCCATACTAACCCAACCCGTCAATACAATTGCGATAATAATGGATAGCAATCCTGGCTTAAGGATAATGATTGCTAAAATAATAATGACTAAGTTTGGAATACCGACCAATATTTCAATAATTCTTTGCATCACATTATCGACACGCCCACCAAAATAACCAGATATGCCACCATAGGTTACACCAATAAATACATCAATAATCGCTGCGACAAATGCAATAAACAATGAAATTCTCGTTCCATACCAAACCCTCGTCCATTGATCACGACCAAATTGATCCGTTCCAAACCAAAATGCTTCCTCAACACCCATTAATTCGTATTGATCTACCCCATCGGCATAGCCATCAAATGGTAACCAATGAACATTTTCCAAAGCAGGTACTTTGGGCGGAAGGAAAGCACGCGTCACATCCTGCTCTTTATACGAATGGCTATTCATCATCGGACCAGCAAATGACATGAATGCCAAAAATAAAATAGAAAGTAAACTGAACATCGCCCATTTATTTTTTAACAATGTTTTACTAGCGGTCACCCAATAATTATCCGCTTTCTTTTCAACTTGAACTTGATCATCAACAATTTCTTCATTTACATATGTAAATAAATGATCGATTTCTTGTTTCCCCATAGGCTCAGTCCCCCCCTAACTTGATGCGTGGATCGACAAGTCCATATAAAATATCGACAATAAAAACAACACCAATAAATAATGCAGAGTACAATAACGTTAACCCCATAATCATCGGATAATCATTTGTTGTAATCGATACGACAAATTGTTCTCCAATTCCTGGGATAGAGAAAATCTTTTCAATGACTAATGAACCCGTTAAAATTGAAATTGTTAAAGGTCCTAACATCGTAATAACTGGAATTAATGTATTTTTCAATGCATGCTTCACAATAATCGTATGTTTTTCTAATCCTTTCGCCCGTGCTGTTTTAATATAATCTTGGTTGAGCACTTCCAACATTTCCATCCGTATATAACGTGCAATTGTAGAAATGACGACGAAGGACAATGCTAAAGATGGCATAATATGATGCTTCCAATCTCCCCAATAAGCAACCGGTAACCACCCTAACTTCACCGCAAAAAAGTATTGCATAAATCCTGCAAATACAAAGGAAGGTATCGATATCCCTAAAACAGAAATGACAGTTGTCCCATAATCCCAAAACGTATTATGTTTCATCCCTGAAAAAATCCCCAGTAAAACACCAATGATAATCCCAATTAGAAGCGCTTCAATCCCAAGTAAAAACGACGGTTGAATCTTATCGACAATAATCGATGTAACCCCTTGGTTTTTAAATTGGAAGGACATGCCTAAATCCCCTTTAAAGAAATCGACGACATAATAATAAAATTGGACGCTAATTGGGTCATTTAAGTGGTAATGATCTTTTAACACTTCTAATTGTTGCGCCGTCAGTTTATCTTGATTTTTAAACGGTGAACCAGGCAACAACTTCATCGTGACAAATGTAATTGTCATGATTAAAAAGAAGGTCACAATCATATAAAAAACTCTTTGTACAAAATAATTTTTAAAGATTTTCATTCGCTCTCCCCCCACTCTCTTTATCCCTTTTGTCTTTCACGTTATACTATCCATGCAATTATCATGCCGAAAAATTCCGAATAATAGAAAATAACAGTAAAATCAACTACCATTGATAGACTACTTACATAAGCTTTGATGAGCGATCGTGCAAACTGTCTATTTTTCTATACATATAATGCTATTTTGATTGTCACACTCACATACTGTCTACTTTTTTTGACATACTTTACTGAAAAAAATCATTTTTTGCTTCATCACAAAATGATATAAACATTATTTTTTATATAAGAATAAGTATAATCCCTGTAAATCCGCATCATCCATAGAAACAATCGTGATTGCCCTCTACTTTTTTGCGAATATTTTCCTCTCTCATGTCTATTATTTGAAAATTGGCACATATCTTGCATCTATTTATCATTGACAAAAAAAGGAGGGGTTTTTTATGTTTGGTAAGCGTTTACAGATATTTTTCTTGTCAATCGTCGCCTTAGTACTCGTATTAGCTGCATGTAGTAGTGATGATGATGGGGGCACAAGTAACAGTAGTGGTTCGAGTAGTGGAGGTAGTGGCGGTGATCAAACGTTAAATTTATCAACAACGGCAGATTTTACATCACTCGATATTCACCATGCTTCAGATGCACCATCATTTGATGCATTGTACCAAATCCAATCGGGTTTGATGACATTTGATAAAGAAGGAGAATTTATTCCTGATTTAGCAACAGATGAACCTGAAGTAAATGATGATTTAACGGTGTATACATTTACACTTCGTGATGATGCAAAATGGGCAAATGATGAGCCGATTACAGCTGATGACTTTGTTTATTCATGGAAACGTGCAGTCAATCCTGACACGGCTTCAGAATATGCATTTATTTACGAATCTGCATTCATTTTAAATGCAGGAGAAATTATGAATCCAGACAGTGATTTATACGGAAAAGTCGATGAATTAGGGATCAAAGCAATCGATGAAAAAACGGTTGAGGTAACATTAGAGAAACCAACACCGTATTTTGTTAGCTTGATGACTTTCCCACCATTTTACCCACTAAATGAAGCATTTGTAGAAGAAGCTGGAGACGACTATGCAACTGATGTCGATCACCTATTAGCAAGTGGACCTTTCACATTAACAGATTGGAAAATTGGTGATGGTTGGACATTCGAGAAAAATGAAAATTATTGGGATGCTGATGACGTACAATTAGAACAAGTCAATTATAAACTTGTTCAAGATGCGGCAACACGCGTAAACTTGTATAAAACAGGTGAACTAGATCTTGCAGAAGTAAATGCGCAATTTATTACGCAATTTGAAGATAGCGATGAACTCGTAACAGGTGAACTCATGTCAGATATGCGTTTTATGCGATTAAACAACGAGCATAAAGCATTAGCCAACCAAAATATCCGAAGTGCGATTTACAATGCATTCGACCGCGGAAAAATGATTGATTCTTTATTGAAAAATGGCGCACAACCTGCGTATTATGTGGTTCCAAGCGACTGGGCATTCGATGAAGATGGTAATGATTTCCGTGACAAATATCCTGAAATCAATAAAAAATCAGTAGAAGAAGCACAAAAATTATGGGAAAAAGGGTTAGAAGAAATCGGTGAAAAAGAAGTAACCATTGATATTATGTTCGGTGAAAGTGATACAAACGAAAAAATCGTTACGTACTTACAATCACAATTAGAAGAAAACTTACCAGGCTTAACGATTAACTTAGACAAACAACCTTATGGGCAACATTTAAAACTTGAAGGTGAACAAAAATACGATATTTCATATTGGGGCTGGTTACCAGATTTCCTAGACCCAATTACGTATTTAGATATTTGGCTCACAGATGGACCATTTAACAGAACAAGCTTTTCTAGTGAAGAATTCGACAATTACATTAAAGAAGCTAATGAGCTCGGTGAAGATCCAGCAAAACGTTGGGAGACGCTTCAAGAAGCAGAGAAATATTTATTTGAAGATGCTTCCGTCGTACCTGTCTTCCAAAATGCACGTTCTTATGTTGTAAAACCAAATGTCAAAGATTTAATTCCACGTAACTATGGACCAACTTATGATTATCGCTATGCTTATATCGAAGACTAATTGAATCAAAACATCATGACAGGTGAAGCGCCCATTTTCATTGGGGGCTTCACTTCTATATACGGCTACATAACGTAACAAACAGCGTAAACTCGTTTTAGGAGGAATCTTATGAACTATAAACTACTCTCTCTTTTCATCAATGGCATTCTACTCATTGGCTGTTATCTATTGTTAAATGAAGGAACAGGTTTCATCAAATGGATGAACGCGTTCTTTTATATAACGATTTTTCATATGATCATCTTTTTATATTTATTTATTACAAAAGGAAAGTTTTTCGACGGGATTGTCTCTAGCTTTCGTAAAATCATGACAGGTGATGCAAACAATGAGCGCAAACTTCCTTCTGAAACAGTTTCTACAGCTACGTATCATATAGCAAAATTCAATTTTAGCTTTTTTCTATTCTTTCTATTGATTTTACAATTTGCCTATTTTCTTAAGTAATGATTCTTTATAATAGAAGATGTAGTATTTCATCATATTAATTATTGGAGGACTTAACATGTCAACAATTTACGCAACAAGAAGAGAAACTTTAATGAAAGAATTACATGAGCAGAACATCGATCTTGCATTCATCACAGATCCTGCAAATGTTTTTTACTATAGCGGATTTTTCTCAGATCCACATGAACGTTTTTTATCATTAGTACTGGATCGACGCCAAAATGCTGTCGTTCTTTTCACACCAGCATTGGATAAAAGTGCTGCAGCATCCGCTTCAGATGTCACAAAGATTGTACCAATTTCAGATGAACAACTTCCATTTGATGTCGTAGCAGAAACGCTTGATGCTAACGCTACAACGATTGCCGTTGAGAAAAAAGCGTTTAACTTATTCCGTTTCGATGAACTTCGTGGCGCATTTCCAAATGCACAAGTAGTAGACATTCAACCTTTCACAAATACACTACGTATGAATAAATCAACAGATGAAATTGAATTTTTACAACAAGCAACAGATATTATTGAAAAAGTATTAGAAGAAGGCGTGAAATCTGTCAAAGTAGGTATGACAGAACTGGAGCTTACAGCGCATCTTGAAACATTAATGCGCACATACGGTGCTGATGGACCATCCTTCACAACAATTGTCTTATCCGGAGAAAAAGCTGCCCTTCCACACGGCACACCTGGAAACCGTCAAATTCAACAAGGTGATTTCTTACTGATTGACATGGGCGTGAAAAAAGACGGATATTGTTCTGATACAACACGCACGTTTATTATTGGGGAACCAACTGAAGAACAACAAAAGATTTATGACATTGTACGCGCATCAAACGAAGCAGGCATTCAAGCTGTCAAAGCTGGCGTACCATTAAAAGAATTCGATATTTCAGCTCGGCAAGTAATTGAAGATGCTGGTTACGGTGAATACTTTAACAACCGTGTTGGGCATGGACTAGGTATTGATGTACATGAAGAACCTTCTATTCACCAAAACAACGAAGCACTCGCAACTAAGGGACTCGTCTTTACAATTGAACCAGGCATTTATATCCCTAATTGGGGCGGTGTTCGAATTGAAGACACAGTCTATATTAACGAACAAGGAGAAGCACAAGTGCTTACTTCCTTCACAAAAGAGTTAATTTCTCTATAAATAGAAGCTGTATGAAAAAAGCTGCCACGAAGTCATCAAGGACTTTCCTGGCAGCTTTTTTCGGATCATTTACGGGAATTTGAGTGTGCTCTGCCTAATCTGGGCTTTTCTACGGCGAATCATTGCTTTCCTATGGAAATCCATCTTTGCGCTATGACGAATCCATTTGCTATGCCTAAACTAATACCTTCTATACCCAATATCTACTCTTCTATGACGAATTTCCGCACGTCTATGACGAACAAGCTCTCCCCTATGCCTAATTAAAGCCACGCTATGACCAATGCTTTTGCTATGACGACTCCAATACCTTCTATGCCCAATATCTGCTCTTCTATGACGAATTTCCGCACGCCTATGACGAATCTTCTCCCCTCTATGCCTACTCACCTTCTCCTTAACAAAACCGCTCTTCATCTAACAGCCGTCAGCTTGGCTAAACATCTGTCACTTTATATCAACACAACGCACAGATATCATGTAACGCTTCTTATAAAAGTGTTCTTTTCTTTTGCAAATGAACTCGAATTTCAGCAATAAATCCTATATAATGAATATAGTAAATAATTTAAAAATTCCAGTTATTCATTCCAACAATGTTATTGTAAATAGAAAGGCGGATTAATTCATGGGGGAATTCAATCATTTAATGCTTGCGCAAAAGCAAACACAACAACTGAACATTGTGATGACACCTGCTTTAAGACAAGCAATCGAACTTTTACAATACTCTACAATCGACCTATATGATTATATAAAAAATGAAGTGCTTGAAAATCCATTAATAGAATTAGAAGAACAGGAGGGAAATCCTTTTCAATATGAAAAACGTGCAATGAACACGCGCACTTCACAAGCGCCTGATCATATGAATTGGATTGCAGATAATCATCACAACAAACGAGATGAACTCATACAACAAGCAAAACTCCAATTTCAAGATGATCAGATGATTCAACTTGTAACATGGTGTATTCAAAACCTAGATGATAGCGGTTATCTCGTAGTGCCGCAAAAACATCCACTATCAGAAGACACAATCACTCTCGGCATTGACTTGCTCCAACAAATCGGTCCACCAGGGCTAGGCGCTCGAAATATTCAAGAATGTTTAGCATTGCAATTACAACATTCAAGCTGCAATGACTGTCAGCATGAACAAGCTTTAGTGCTCATTCGTGAACATTTTTCACTATTTACAAAACGGAAATGGCGTGCCATTGCCAAACAGATGAACCTTTCGCTCGAAGAGGTTAAACAATTATATCTCTTAATTCAACAATTACGCCCTAAGCCGATGATTGATTTAAACCCTACTGAAACAGAATATATGATTCCGGATATTATTATTGAAGAGCATAATAATCAACTCTCATACCATTTACATGATCAATATTTACCAACCATTCGTTACAATCAAGCCTATACAGAAATGAGGCATTCAAATGATCATATGCGCCGATATATATCGGAAAAAATGACTCGTCTTCAATGGTTACAAAATAGCATTGCTAAAAGACGAGAAACGATTTCAAAAATCATTGAATATGTCTTACACACTCAAAGCGCTTTTTTCAAGACAGGCTTGAGTGCATTGCAGCCACTTACATTACAGGAGGTTGCGGAAGCAATTCAAATGCACGAGTCAACAATCAGCAGAGCTACTGCCAATAAAATTATTCAAACACCAGTAGGGATTTTTGATTTTAAAGCATTATTTACGTCCAAAATGGAAACTGTCGAAGGAGCATCTATTTCGCAACAAAAAGTGAAAGCACTACTAGCTCAATTTATCGCAAATGAAAATAAACAAAAGCCATTATCCGATCAAAAAATTGCCCTTTATTTAACAGAAAAAGAAGGGATTGTTGTTTCAAGAAGGACGATTAGTAAATACCGTGAAGAATTACATATCCCTTCTTCTCGAATGCGAAAAGAAATTTAAGTCTACACAAAAGCCGCTAACAGTGATTTTTACTAGTTAGCGGCTTTTTAAGTACCTTCATATTCTTTTGTCATTGCTCTCTCCTTACCTACAATTAACGACGAATAACTATGCATGTTTTACAGTATAATAACCAATCCAATAACGATTCAATAAAATGACAGCGCTTGCAAGAAAACTGTATAAAATAAATATATGAAAGTTTGTTACAAACCCAATCCCTAATAAAATGACATAAATGAGACTCGTTGACACAACCGATTGCATCACCCGATATTGCTTCTGGACGAACCATTCAATACAAAACATCGCACCATATACAATGGCAATTGCACCTACCATATACAATAAAAATTCGTGTAAATACATAAATGCCCCCCTTTCAAATCTGTTTCATTTCTTTTATCGTACTATATAATGCGTTTGAATACAAGGAATTTTCAGAATAAAAAGGATAATAAAAACCAGCAATCATAATGACAATTGCCGGTTCAAATCGTTATCGAATTCGTTCTTCTGTCGTTACATCGAAGAAATGTGCTTTACTTAAATCAAATGCAAGTTGCACCGTTTCGCCTGCTTCAATATTAAAACGTGAATCAACACGTGCAACAAATGATTGGTCGCTTACACTTGAATATAAAATACTTTCTGCACCCATTAACTCTGATACTTCTACTAAACAATCTACCGTCGTTCCAGGGTTCGCCTCAATGACGACAGGCTCATCATGAATATCCTCAGGGCGGACACCTAACACAACTTCTTCCCCAATATATTCACGATCTTTTAATACTTTTAATTTCCCTTCAGGAATTTCAAGTTTTACATCACCGAGTACAAAGTGATTTCCTTCAATTTTCCCATTGAAAAAGTTCATCGCAGGCGAGCCAATAAATCCACCAACAAAAATATTGTTTGGTAAATCATACACTTCTTTCGGTTCACCAACTTGCTGCACAATACCATCTTTCATAACGACAAGACGTGTTGCCATCGTCATCGCTTCTGTTTGGTCATGCGTTACATAAACTGTTGTCGTTTGAAGTCTATGATGTAATTTTTGAATTTCAGCACGCATTTGAACACGTAATTTAGCATCCAAGTTCGACAGCGGCTCATCCATTAAGAAGACTTCAGCATCTCGAACAATGGCACGCCCAAGCGCGACACGTTGACGCTGACCCCCTGATAAAGCTTTCGGTTTACGATCTAAATACTCTTCTAATCCTAAAATTTTTGCTGCATCATTTACACGTTTTTTAATTTCATCTTTCTTAAACTTTCGCAGCTTTAATCCAAACGCCATGTTATCATACACACTCATATGCGGATATAACGCATAGTTTTGGAAAACCATTGCAATATCACGGTCTTTTGGCGCTACATCATTCACCAATTTATCCCCTATGTAAATATCCCCTTCAGTAATCTCTTCTAACCCAGCAATCATTCGTAACGTTGTCGATTTTCCACAACCTGAAGGTCCAACAAGTACTAAAAACTCTTTATCTCGAATCTCTAAATTAAAGTCTTTTACAACTTCATTATCATTGTCATATACTTTGCGCACACTTGTTAATGTTAATCCTGCCATTTCTTCATCCCCTACTCGTTATAGTAACATTAGTATAACTTTTCTGTTAATTTAACGTAATAGGGGAAATGCATAAACTATCTCTACTTTTTTGTGCAATATGCACAGATTTATTTTAATAAACATAACAGATAGGCCGTCATCGCATGTTGAAACTTACGAAGATTCAATTGTGTTTGCTTCTCAAAACGTTCAAGACGATATTGTAAGCTATTGCGATGTAAATGCAATTGCTTTGCCGCTTCCGTTATATTCAAGTCGCATTTTACGAATACATTCACCAGTTCAATCGTTTCAACATCATCTAAACTTTCTCGTAATAACATCGCTTTAAATTGATAAGCTTCATCTAATCGCCCTAACTTTAGTAAATAAGGAACAATCGTTGTATAAGTGACGACATATTCCTCTGCTTTGGTAAAAACATTCCATGCTACTTGCATAGAAATTTTATAAATTGCTTCAATATTATCGTTCACATCAAAAAATTGACTCACATAAAAATGCAATTTTGTTGATAAATCACTCATTAATATATGAATCATTTCCTCATAATAAACAAGCTCCTCACTCATATTGAAACGTTCAATCAATACACCACTTTCATCATCAATCCATAATATTGGCATATCCTCATCAAAAATCGCAGAAATCGCTGTTTTAAATTGACTAGGCTTTAATTGTTGGCGTTCAAACGAGAAAAAGACAAATCGATACATTTCTTGAATTGCCTGCTTCTGTTCCCCTTCCCCTCGAATAAGCTGCTCCCATTTTTGCTCTTCCACTGTCTTTACAGGAAAATGTTGCTCATAAGCTGTTAAAAAGGTGTGAAGAAGCATTCGTTCTTTTTCAGAAATTGCTTCTTTCTTAACACCGATAATTTGATCTTGTTCAAGTATAAACCAGTCATACTGTTCACGCTGTTCATTTCCAACATCCTCCATGAAACATAATGAAGGATACATTCTTTTCAAAGTTTGAAACATATACCATTCCCCTTACTTACAATTGTGTCCAATTCACCCATTTGACCTATATCGCTAATGAAACGACAGATACGCGAAACTCGCTGCTACTCACTTCTATTCAACTGTGTTCGTACTTCCTCATATACTTGTTGCAAAGGAATCTGATGGCGCTCGGCAATTTGTTTACACTCTTCATACTCTGGAGAAGATTTAACGACACCCCCGTCCATTATCCCTTCTTTCACCGTCACATCGCCCCACTTTGTTGAAACTCTTCGAAAAGATCTCGCCATCCGGTGAACCGTTAATGGATAATAACGAATGCCTAATGTTGTTGTTTCACGAAATAAAATCGTTTTCATCGTTTCTAATTTTGACGCTGAGCATAATAATTGTAATAAAACTGCTGGTCGATTTTTTTTCATATAAATTGGTGTATAATACACATCGTTTGCACCAGCTTTTAATAAAACGTCCATGACATATCCTATGATTTCACTTGATATATCATCTAAATTCACTTCCATTTTCATCATTTCATCATCAATATGCGCTTCATTCGGTGGATGATTCACTGCCATGTCTACTTCCTCCTCCATCATTATTGTGCTAATCGTAACATTTGTGCCGCACTATAAGCAGCCCCAAACCCGTTATCAATATTGACCACTGTAATGCCTGAAGCACAAGAATTTAACATCGTTAACAATGCGGAAACACCTTGGAAATTCGCCCCATATCCAACACTTGTTGGAACTGCGATAATCGGATGCGACACAAGTCCACCGACAACACTCGGTAAAGCCCCTTCCATACCAGCGACCACAATTGATACCGTTGCTTGTTGAATTTCTTCTATATGATCAAACAAACGATGAATTCCTGCAACACCTACATCATAAAAACGACGCACTTCACAGCCGAAAGCTTCCAACGTAATCGCCGCTTCTTCCGCAACTTTTAAATCAGACGTCCCAGCACATAAAATCGCAACAAAACCATTTGACATATCCGTTGTTTTCGCAATCGAATATAAAATATTCGCCGTCTCATTATATGTTAAATGCGGATGGATTTGTCGAACAGCTGCTGCTTTTTCAGCATCAATACGCGTCACTAAAATCGCATCCCCATTTCGTTCAATCGATGTAATAATACGGCTAATTTGGGTCGCTGTTTTCCCCTCTCCATAAATGGCTTCTGGAAATCCTTGACGTTTTTTTCGATGATGATCAACTTTAGCAAACCCTAAATTTTCATACGTTGCTAAACGTTTTTTCGCCTCTTCAATTGATAATTCTCCACGTTGTACTTGTTTTAATAGTTGTTCCATTTTTTATTCACACCTATCATAAAAAAAGCAGGAAGCCTGTCTATCTACAGTATCCTGCTTTTTCATTCAATTTATTACGAAAAATGCTTCATTAAATCTAGTGCTAATTGACGGTAGCGTGTAAATTGTGCATTATATTTCGCGTGATTTTCCATATTTGGTTCAATCACTGCCTCAATTGGAATGTTTTGTTTAATTTCTTCTAATGACTCAACCTTTCCAATCGCATACAATGCCGTCCACGCAGCACCCCATGCCGCACTATGATGACTTTCAGATACATACACGGACTTTCCAAAAACATCTGCTAACATTTGCACCCATAAAGGCGATCGAGCTAATCCACCATTCACATAAATCTTCTTCGTCTCGCCCGCTTCTTGTTCAAGGGCCATATTAATATGATAAATATTATATGTAATCCCTTCTAATACGGCACGTACTAAATGTTCTTTTTTATGCGTAATTGATAAACCGAAGAAATTACCTTTCGCTTCTTGTAACCAAATCGGTGCACGTTCTCCATTAATATACGGGTGGAATAAAAGTCCGTCAGCACCAATTTCTACTTTTTCAGCTTCAGCTGTTAACGCCTCAAAAGAACCGTCATATTCAATCAGTTCTTTTAGCCATTGTAACGCAATACCACCATTATTTGTTGGTCCACCAATGATGGACAATTCGTCTGTAAATGCATAACAAAATACTTCTTGTGCATCACTTACATGGAAGCCTTTTGTCATTTGACGAATTGCACCACTTGTTCCTGCTGAAATCGCCACTTCACCTGGTTCAATCGCACCGCTTCCTAAATTCGCTAACTGACCATCTGCTGAACCAATAACAAACGGCATCGATGCAGGTAAGCCCATTTCTGCCGCGATTGCTTCATCTAATCCTGTTAATATCGTTGTCGGCGGTACAATTTCCGATAATTGTTCTATACGAATATCGCATAATTGTAATGCTTGCTCATCCCACTGAAATGTTTTCATATTAAACATGCCCGTTGCCGAAGCCATTGCATAATCAATTTTGCGTACACCAAACCATTTTTGAACGACATATTCTTTTGCCGACATAAAATACGCTGCTTGTTGATATGGTTTAAACATTGTATCTTTCATCCATAGTAATTTCGTAAACGGTGACATTGGATGATTCGGTAAGCCCGTATTTGCATAAATTTCCGGTCCAACCGTATCACGTAGTTTACGCGCTTGTTCACGACTACGTCCATCTGCCCAAATCGTCGCTTTCGATAGTGGATTTATCTGTTCATCGACACATAAAAAGGAATGCATTGCTGCAGAAAAACCGACTGTTAATAATTCTTCTCCTTTAACTTGTCCTTTGTCGAGCGCATCTCGAATCGCCCCTCTTGCAGCTGCTTCAATTTCTACCGCATCTTGTTCTGCCCATCCTTGTTCAGGATAATAGGATGCAATCATTCGCTCTGCTTCCACAACAAGCTTTCCGTTTGTTTCAAATATCACTGCTTTAGCACTCGTCGTTCCAAGATCTAACGCAAGCACGAGCTCTTTTGACATATTGTTCACCTAACCGTTTCTTCGTTCTATTACAAGTTCTATTGCATATTCAATCCATGACATCTTCACGGAAATCCTTTGCCCCATGACATTCAATTTCTTCTTCTTTTATTATACCTTTTTTACGTAGAAAAGAGGTAGAAACGACATGACCATTTCATGAACATTTTCAATTTGTTCACGCACTTTCGTTTCAACCTCTTTCATTTAATTAATTCCCATTAAATTGTCATGCTCCCAAAGCCGCCATCAACGCGGATTAACGTCCCTGTTACAAAGCTTGACGCACGATCTGAAGCTAACCATACTGCCGCTCCAACAAGCTCTTCTGGTTTTCCAAAGCGATTCATAGGTGTATGCCCCATAATAGAAGCGACACGTTCCTCACTTAAAATTTTACGATTTTGTTCAGCTGGGAAAAATCCTGGAATAATCGCATTTACACGAATACCATGCGGTGCAAATTCACGCGCTAAAAACTGTGTCATACTGTTTACGCCAGCTTTTGAAACTGAATATGTAAACACTTTTGACAATGGTGTCGTTGACGAAACAGAAGAAATATTAATAATACTTCCTTGACGTTTTTGCTCAATCATTTTCTCAGCAAATACTTGTGTCGTTAGCATAATCCCTTTTAAATTCACGTCTAAAATATGATCCCACTCATCTTCTTCTAATTCAAAAAATGGTGTCGGACTATTCGTTCCTGGCGCATTTAATAAAATATCCCAACCACCAGCCCAAGCTTCGATTTCAGCCGCAACATTTTGCAACGAACTTTTTGATAAAACGTCCGCCTGAAACGCTTTTGCTTTACCGCCTTTTTCTTCAATTTCTCGCACGACTTGCTCAGCCGTCTCTAAATTACGACCAACAATCGCAATTTGTGCACCATAATCCGCTAATCCTTTTACCATTGCAGATCCTAACACACTATTTCCACCAATTGCGACTGCTGTCTTTCCCGTCAAATCAAATAAATTATTCATCTTGTTATGCTCCAATCATTTCGCTAAATTTCCTTGCTCATCAAACTGTAATGCATATGGTTCTGTCAACGCTTCAACCATCTCATTTTGCGCAATCTCATCTAAATAAGCTTCAGATACTTCAATTTCACTTAATTCCAACGTATTTTTAATTCGAACCATTTTCACTTTCGTGAAATCTAAAATATTACATGTTTTAACAGCTGCTTTCAGGGCTAAGTAATCATTTTTTAACGTTGTTGCCGCTTTCGTCGGCGCCACAACTGTTGACGTTAAGCCATTTGCGTACATCGCATCCCAGTCCGTTTTATCGATTAAACGTTGCGTTGTAAAATCAGCCGTACCAACACCGTTTGCATTTCCTTCAGTTTCTGGTGTTAAATCAAGAACAACCATTTTGTTCACATCAGGACCACCATGTGCATAGGGCGTCGGATAACGACCTGTAATATTCGGATCCATCCCGTCACCACTAATATTTTTTCCGATTTCATCGATAACCAACACGTCGATTTTATCGAAATTAATTTTCGGTAAGTATTGCTTCGCCATTTTTTGGAGCTCTGTTTCACGCGCTTCAATTACTTCTGGTGTTAACACTTCTACATGTGCCACTTTATCAAAAGCATTTTCAACAGTTGCTACACCGAAAAGCATGGGCATTTTTTCCATCATTAAATTTGCCATTAAAATAATGTGCTTGCCCATATGTTCGAATCCAAGCTGATGACATGCTTCTGCCCCTTTTTGTTTCCCTAAGCCAATTGTCATCATTTTCATAATGCCACTTTCAACAGTTCCACGGAATGCAGTATGTGGTTTTACACGGTTAATCACAACAATGCCATCTGCTTCTGAAGCAAATTTGTCGATATATACGGGTAAACCATTTTCCAATTTGCCAATTTCAACGACTTCCATTGACGAACGAATTTCAGCACCAACCGAATCTTCTGTCACACCTAAATGTGCAAGTACTCCTGTTTGTCCTTCCGCCGTCGCGCCCCCATGACTCCCCATACTTGGAACAATAAATGGTTTCGCTCCGAGCTCTTTCAGAAAAGCAACAGTCTTTCTTGTCACGGTCACAATTTGATCTACCCCGCGACTACCTACTGCCACAGCAATTTCCATCCCTGGTTTTACCATTTGACGAATATGTTCTTGCGAAAACTCTGCATCTAATGCCGCTTCCACATCGTCCACTTTCTTACTTTCAAATGATTGACGCACTTTCACCATTTTCGGCAGTGGAATATCTTTTAATAACTCATCGATAATGCTCATTGGGACTCCTCCGTT
>DATGUZ010000079.1:0-31602 GCA_035300865.1 Sporosarcina sp. | reverse complement strand
GGTAAAGAACTTGCACGTAAATTCCCTGCATTTGAAGTAGAAGAACTTCCTACTTTTTTCAAAGAAGCTGGTTGGGGACCGTTAACGCTCCAGAAAAAGTCGAAAAAAGAAGTCATTTATCATTTACATATTGATCCAAATATTGCTGAGGCAAATCAACGTGCCTATCAATTAGAAGCTGGCTTTATTGCAGAACAGTATCAAAACATTCAGCAATATTTAACGGAATGTTACGCAAAAGTGAAGTCGAAAGAAGCAATTGTTGAATTAACGATTGCATGGGATCCAAAGGAAATCATCGAAAAAGAAGGTTGAGACGTGTTAGCATCACGCCTCAACCTTTTCATTGCACATTTTCCAATTCATATTGTTTATGTAAAACTGCCACAGCTTCTTCCATATTCGTTGCAGGAATCACAACAGATACTTTAATCTCAGAAGTACTAACCATTTTAATCGGGATGTTCGCATTTCTTAACGCATCAAACATAGTCGCAGCAACCCCCGGATTGGAAACCATACCACTTCCAACAATTGATACTTTTGCTAATCCTACTTCAAAATCAGTACGTTCATATGCTAGTTGCTCATGTTGTTCTTCTAGTACACGCATCGCTTTGGCAAAATCTTCGTTTTTAATAGAAAATGAAACGGATGGCTGCTCACCTTCAGTAATTGTCTGTACGATAATATCCACGTTAATATGCTCATTTGCAAGTGTTGTAAATAGATTCGCTAAAGATCCATTATAAGGCGTGTCGTACATAATCGTCATACGTACAATATCCTCCTCAAATGCAACCCCTCTCACGCTTAAACTTGTTTCCATTTCAACTTCCTCCTTAATAACTGTTCCTTCACCTTCAACATGTGCTGGTCTAACACGTACTGGCATATTATGGTTTTTTGCAAATTCTATCGCTCTCGGATGTAAAACGCCTGCACCAAGATTTGCCAATTCTAACATTTCATCATAAGAAATTTCCGTTAATTTTGATGCTTCTTGAATCATTCTTGGGTCTGTTGTAAAAACACCCTCAACATCAGTGTAAATATCACAAACTTCAGCTTCTATCGCAATGGCAACTGCTACTGCACTTGTATCCGATCCTCCACGACCTAGCGTTGTAATATCACCATTTGGGCTGACCCCTTGGAAACCTGTTATAACTGCAACTTTTCCTTCATTTAAAATCGTATTGACACGCTCCACTCGAATCTCCTCGATACGTGCACGACTGTAAAATTCGTTCGTTTGAATGCCTGCTTGCCAACCCGTTAATGACTGAGCGCCTAATCCTTTTGCATTGAGTGCCATCGCTAATAATGAGGCCGTTACTTGTTCACCTGTCGTTAATAACATATCTAATTCACGTTCACTAGCATTTGGCGCAATGTCATTTGCAAGTGTTAAAAGTTGATCAGTCGTTTTCCCCATCGCTGAGACAACTACAGCGACTTGTTTACCGTTTTCTACTTCTTTTTGAATCAATGATGCAGCTCGCTCGATGCGCGCTTCATCTGCAACTGATGTACCACCAAATTTCATTACTACCCTATCCAATATGTTCCCTCCAATTTTCCCCTTTGAAAGCAAAAATAGCCCTCATTTTTCAATGAGAGCTAGTCCGATTAGAGTACAATAAATAAACCTCTGTCGGGATAGCTCTCCAGGTAATTTCCTGACAGACTTCCGCTTCTTCAACGAAAATCCAGCAAATATTGTTGAACAGTTACAACATTCACTTCGGCAAGTACGCCTTTCCTCTCCGTTCAGTAGGCTGTTCACCTTCCCGAAGAGTACTCTTCGCACTCGCACCTCTATCCTCACGTAGTATAGAAAAAATGTACGTGAATTGTTTCAATGGCATTACTTTATCACACTATTCATTTTCTGGCAATTCTTTCTTGTAAAACTGTTCTACAGATTCTGCAAGCTTTCGTGGCAACCCCGCTTCTTCAAGCTGAAGTACTGTTGCTTCTTGAATCTTTTTCACTGATCCGAAATAATTTAATAATAAGGATTTTCGCTTAGGACCAACACCTGGAATACCATCAAGTGAAGATGAAAAAGTTTTTGTCGTCCGTTGTTGACGATGAAATGTAATCGCAAAACGATGGACTTCATCTTGAATTCTTTGCAATAAATAAAATGCTTCGCTCGTTCTTTTTAAAGGAATCACCTCAGGTGGACTCCCATACAACAGTTGCGATGTTTGATGTTTATCATCTTTGGCCAACCCTGCAATAGGAAGTGACAAATTCAGTTCATCTTCAATCACCTCGCGTGCCGCTTCAATTTGCCCTTTTCCTCCATCAATTAATACTAAGTCTGGTAATGGCAAATTCTCTTTTAACACACGAATATAACGCCTTCTTACAACTTCCCGCATCGCCCCGTAATCATCATGTTTATCTGCTGTTTTCGTTTTATATTTCCGATAATTTTTGCGATCTGGTTTTCCATCAACAAATGTGACCATTGCTGATACGGGATCCACACCATGTATATGCGAGTTATCAAACGCTTCGATTCGAAGTGGTGCCGAAATATTCATCGCATCCCCTAAGTCTTCACAAGCACCGATTGTTCGTTCCTCTTGACGTTCAATGAGTTGAAATTTTTGTGCGAGTGAAATATTCGCATTTTTCATCGCTAATTGGACAAGGTCTTTCTTTTTTCCGCGTTGTGGAATATGCACAGTTGCTTGTAATAATTGTTCGACAATATTTGCATCAATTTCAGGTGGCAATAAAATTTCTCTTGGAATTAAATGATTTGATTCGTTATAAAAACGACCTATGAACGTTAATAGTTCTTCTTCAGGATCTTGATGAATGGGAAAAATAGAAACATCTCTTTCAATGAGTTTTCCTTGGCGGACAAAAAACACTTGAACGCACATCCACCCTTTGTCCACCGCGTATCCAAAAACGTCACGGTCAGTGAAATCATTCATTGTCATCGTTTGTTTTTCCATAACCATTTCAATATTGCGGATTTGATCTCGATAGTCTGCTGCTCGTTCAAATTGTAAATTCGTAGCGGCTTCTTTCATTTTTACCGTTAATTCCTTTTTAACATCCTTATAACCACCGTTTAAGAAGCGTGCGATATTCGTAATCATCTCTTTATAAACATCTTGCTTCACTTCTTGAATGCATGGAGCTAAACACTGACCAAGATGATAATATAAACAAGCTTTTTTCGGTAATGTTTGACATTTTCGGTATGGATAAATCCGGTCCAATAATTTCTTTGTTTCATTGGCTGCTAACGCATTAGGATAAGGGCCAAAATATTTTCCTTTATCCTTTTTTACGCGTCGCGTTATGATCAAACGCGGATGTCGTTCCGCAGTAATTTTTAAATATGGATAAGATTTATCATCTTTTAACATCACATTATATTTCGGATCATATTGTTTGATTAAATTTAATTCTAATACGAGCGCCTCAATATCGGATGATGTAATAATCGTTTCAAAATCAACAATTTCACTAACGAGTCGTTGCGTCTTCCCGTCATGTGAACCTGTAAAATAGCTACGTACACGATTTTTTAACACTTTCGCTTTACCAACATATATAATGGTCCCTTGACGGTCTTTCATCAAATAACAACCTGGAAGATCTGGCAATATCGACAATTTTTCTTTGATTAAATCATCCACTTCATTCACCTACCAAAAAGCCGGGTCCATCTGTTAAAGAGGTCCCGGCCTAATTCCATTATTCATGCTATAGAATAATGTTTAATTATGCGTGTTTTTCGATTAATTCAGCAAGTGCTTCTTTTGGTTGGAAGCCTACCACTTTGTCAACAACTTCGCCGTCTTTGAATAACAGTAATGTTGGGATTGACATAATGCCGTATTTACCTGCTGTTTCTTGGTTATCGTCAACGTCTACTTTAACGATTTTTGCTTTCCCGTCGATGTCACCATCTAATTCTTCTAAAACAGGTGCAATCATTTTACAAGGGCCACACCATGGTGCCCAGAAATCTACTAGTACTACGCCTTCTGCAATGTTTTCATTAAAATCTTTATCAGTCGCATTAATAATTGCCATTTGTGTTTCCTCCTTTAATCTGTACCTACGTCTTATATTATATCACGCGAATGTTTTGTAATCGATCTATTTGCTTCATGTTCACTTTACATATCTAGATTGATTTTGCTCTTTATAAAAAAATCCAATCTGCAGTGTTGTGCAGATTGGACTTTGTATATTATGCACTTACTTTAAGTTTTTTTACTTCTTCAATGAGTAATGGCACAACTTCAAATAGGTCTCCAACAATGCCGTAATCTGCAACTTTAAAGATTTCTGCTTCTGGATCTTTATTAATCGCTACGATTACTTTTGAGTTCGACATACCAGCTAAATGCTGAATTGCCCCAGAAATTCCTACACCAATATATAGATCTGGTGTAATGACTTTACCCGTCTGACCAATTTGCAATGAATAGTCGCAATAGTCCGCATCACACGCACCACGTGAAGCACCAATTGCACCGCCTAGTAAATCTGCTAATTCTTTAAGTGGTTCAAAGCCTTCTGCACTACGTACACCACGTCCACCCGCTACCACAACTTTGGCTTCAGACATGTCAACGCCATCTGTTGCTTTACGAATGACTTCAGCAATGACAGTACGTAAGTCTTTTACATCAACGTCTACTTTTGTCACATCGCCTGAGCGACTTTCATCTTTGTCTAATGTTGGAATATTATTTGGTCGTACAGTAAAGAATAATGTACCATCTTTATGTTGTACTTTTTCAAATGCTTTCCCTGAATAGATTGGACGGATGAATTGTGCATCATCATCTTCGCCTTCAATTTCTGTTACGTCTGAAATCAAACCACAATCCAATTTACTCGCAATTTTTGGTGATAAATCTTTTCCGAGTGCTGTATGACCAAAAACAATTGCTTCAGGATTTTCTTGCTCATAAACCGCCATAAATGCTTGGCTATATCCATCCGATGTATATTGTTTTAATTGGTCATGCTCTACTACAACTGCACGGTCAGCACCGTATTGAATCATTTCATTTGCTGATGATTCTACAGAATCTCCTAGTAAAAGTGCAACAACTTCTCCACCCGCTGATACTTTTTTCGCTGCTGCAATTGCTTCAAATGATACGTTACGTAATACGCCATCACGCGTTTCTCCAAGTACTAATACTTTTTTTGACATTCCCTGTCCCTCCTATAAACAATAAGCGATTTTTCTATACTTATCATAGATCTTTCGCTACTTCGAATTTACGAATTTATCAATGCACTATAAATGTTCAGTCTTTTTACCTTAAAATTTAAATAACTTTTGCATCGTTTTTCAATAAGTCAACCAATTCTTTCACTTGATCTTCGAGTTCGCCTTCTAATACACGCCCCGCTTCTTTTTCTGCTGGTAAAAATACATCTACTGTTTCTGTTTTCGGCTCTACATCATCTTCATCAAGATCTAAGTCGTCGATTTCTAATTCTTCTAACGGTTTTTTCTTCGCCTTCATAATCCCCGGTAATGATGGGTAACGCGGTTCATTTAACCCTTGTTGTGCTGTTACTAATAATGGTAATGATGTTTTGATTACTTCTGAATCCCCTTCAACATCACGAACAATTTCTACATCTGTCCCATCGATCGCTAACTTCGTAATTGTTGTTACGTAGTTAATCCCTAACATTTCTGCAACACGTGGACCGACTTGACCAGAACCACCATCAACAGCTACGTTTCCACCTAAAATTAAATCGACATCTTGTTCTTTTAAATATTCTGCAAGAATCTTCGCAACTGTAAATTCATCCATTTCGTCTAAGTCATCTTCTGTGTTAATCAGCACTGCTTTGTCAGCACCCATTGCTAATGCTGTGCGTAATTGTTTTTCAGCTTCTTCATCACCGATTGTAACAACTGTGACTTCTCCGCCATGTTCATCGCGCACTGTAATGGCTTCTTCAATTGCGTACTCATCATACGGGTTGATGATAAATTCTGCACCGTCATCTTCAATTTGACCATTGTTTACTACAATTTTTTCCTCTGTATCAAATGTACGTTTAACTAATACAAAAATATTCATTAAAAAATACCCCCTAAACGATTTTCAATTATTTCCCTTTAAATTGTGGCGCTCTTTTTTCTAAGAAAGCCTGAATTCCTTCTTTGGCATCTTCTGACATAAATACATCGCCAAATGATGCCGCTTCTGCCTTAACCCCTTCATAGTAAGAGGCTGGTTTTGCATATTGTAATGTATGTAATGCAGCCTTTACTGAAATCGGGCTTTTCTTCGCAATTTTCTTAGCGACTTTCATTGTATACGCTTCCAATTCATCTTCTGCAAGCGCTTTATTTGCAAGGCCAATTTGAGCAGCCTCAATTCCTGTAATTGGATCACTCGTTAACATCATTTCTGCCGCTTTTGGCATCCCGACATAACGTGGTAATCTTTGGGTACCTGCAAATCCTGGAATTAATCCAAGTTGCAATTCTGGTAACCCTAACTTAGCATCTTCTGTTACAAAACGCATATGACAGGCCATCGCTAACTCCAATCCGCCACCTAATGCAGCACCATGAATCATAGCAATGACCGGTTTATGAAAAGTTTCTAGTCTTTCAAAAACATCTTGACCACTCGCTGAGAGTTTTGAAAACTCTTCACCGCTTGTCACATCTGTAAATTCTTTAATGTCCGCTCCCGCTGAGAAAAACCTTCCTTCTCCACGAAGGACAATGACCCGTACATCGTCATCTTTTTCTGCTTCATCAAGTAGCGCATCTACTTCTAAAATCAATGCGCGTGCTAATGCATTTGCTGGCGGGCGGTTAATCGAGGCTACGAGTACACCCTCTTCTTTTTCGACAGTTAGAAAGTCCATTTCTTCCCATCCCCCTTTGTAAACAATTCCACTTATTACAATAGCAGATTATCAACTGCTCGTATAGTTAGAACTTTCTATACAATTGTATTATACTAAATTTTTCTTAATTAGTATATAAATATAATTTATTGCATTTTTCAGAAAGTTGAATTTTATGCTTTTAAAGCTTTGATTATTAACTTATGCACTTTTGGTGCTAATTGTAATAAGTCATATTTCTGACCATTCATAACCCATGACGTAATCGTTTCATCAATTGTACCAAAAACCATTTGGCGCGCTAAACGAATATCGATGGATGGGTCTAACTCTCCACTTTCAACACCTTCTGATAAAATCGTATCTAATAAGTTTAAATACTCTTTTAACACTTCGTTAATTTTGAGGCGTAGTGCTTTTCCTGATTGTCTCAATTCTAACTGTGTGACGATTGCTAAATGGCGATCTTCATGAAGAACGCGAAAGTGATTTTCAATCATTCGATACAATCTTTCAGATGCTTTGTCCTCTTGTTTTAATATTGTATCTAGATTTTCAGCAAAGATTGCCATTTTCTCACGAAACACCGAAACGAGAATATCTTCTTTATTTTTAAAGTATAAATAAATCGTTCCGTCTGCTACACCTGCTTGTTTAGCAATCTTTGAAACTTGTGCTTGATGATACCCATTTTCTGCAATTGCAATTACGGCAGCATCAATAATTTGTCGATATTTAGGACGATCGCGTTTCATCGTTTTTCACCACCTGCAAATAAAAATAAGAATATGAATGACTATTCATTCATATTCTTATAATAATTGGTAATTCATCTTTCGTCAAGTAGAATCTTATACATCTTGCAACTGTTGTTCACTTTGTTTTAACTTTTCTTTTTCCTCGTCAACTAATGACCTTCTTAAAATTTTACCAACCGCAGTTTTTGGAAGTTCCTCTCTAAACTCATATAATCTTGGGACTTTAAAAGCTGCTAAGTGTTTGCGGCAATATTTGTCGAGATCTTCCTCTGTTACTTGTGCTCCTTCTTTTAAAACAATATATGCTTTCACTGTTTCACCGCGGTAAGCATCCGGTACACCAGCAACAACACATTCGACAATCGCGTCATGTTCATATAATACTTCTTCAACTTCACGCGGATAAATATTAAAGCCGCTCGCGATAATCATATCTTTTTTACGATCCACAACATAAAAACGACCTTTTTCATCCATTCTTCCTAAATCGCCAGTTAATAACCAACCATCTCGAAATGTACTTGCTGTTTCTTCGGGCATTTCCCAGTAGCCTTTCATAACTTGTGGACCTTTTATCGCAATCTCTCCAACTTCTCCAACCGGAAGTGCATCCGTTCCATCTGGTCCTACAATTTTTGCATCTGTGTTAGGCCAAGGGACGCCAATAGACCCTGATTCATTATAGGCTGAACCTTTCCAAACAAAGTTAGCATGTGTTACAGGAGACGTTTCTGTTAATCCATATCCTTCAACAAGTTTACCACCAGTCACAGATTCAAACCGATCTTTCACATCAATTGGTAATGTTGCAGAACCACTAATACATGCTTTAATGGACGATAAATCATATTTTTCGATTTTCGGATGATTTAATAAACCAATATACATTGTCGGTGCGCCAGGGAATAATGTTGGCTTTTGTTTTTCAATAATTTTCAAAGCTAAATCCATATCAGGTTTCGGCATTAAGATCATTTTTTGATACATCATAACAGATAAAACGAGCACCGTTGTCATCCCGTACACATGGAAAAATGGTAACATTCCTAAAACAACTTCTTCACCACGCTTCGTTTCATATAACCAGTGTTCACACATTGCTGTATTTGACACGAGATTTTCATGCGTAAGCATTACCCCTTTTGGTAAACCAGTCGTACCACCTGTATATTGTAATAATGCAATATCTTCATCAAAGTCAAATGTCGTTTTCATCAATTCCGGTTTACTAATTTTCATAATCTCTGTGAATAAGTGATACATCCCCCTATGTTCCACTTTCACAGACAAACCATTTTCACGCTTTTGAATGAATGGATAAATCAGGTTTTTTGGAAACGGTAAATAGTCTTTTATCCCCGTTATAATAACATGTTCAAGTGATGTATCTTTCACAATTGCATTAATTCGTGGATACAATAGGTCCAATCCAACAATGGCTTTTGCGCCAGAATTCACCATTTGATATTTCAATTCACGTTCCGTATACAATGGATTCGTTTGAACAACAATCGCTCCACTATACAATACGCCAAAGAAAGCAATCGCGCTTTGCGGGCAATTGGGTAGCATAATGGCTACTCGGTCCCCTTTTTCAATGCCGATCGACTTTAAATAGTTGGCAAATTTTAACGATGATTCATAAAATTCTTTATACGTCAGTTCTTTCCCCATAAAATAAATTGCAGTTTTTTCCGGTGACACTTTTGCAGCTCTTGTTAAAAATTCATGAACAGGAATCTTCTCATACTCAATCATCGTTGGTATTTCATCTGGATATAGATCCAACCAAACTTTATCAGTCATACAATAACCCCTTCCCCTTTGATATTTTGTAATTTGTGAATATTCCTACTCTTAATTATACGGATAATCCTCCTTTCTTTCAAACACTATTATTTTTATCATTGGAATCGGTGATCTCAAAATTATATATATATGAAAAAGGACGCTACTCTATTCGCGTCCTTTCTTTCATGATATTATTTATTTAGCCAATAAATACCGACAATGACAAATAAAACAGCTACTACCATTAATATTTTCGATAATCTTTCCACAATATCTTCTCCTATGAAATACTTGCACCAATAACATATGATAGCCCGACTGAAATAACAAGGGAGATGAAACCAACTGAACGATTATCACGCTCTATTTCTTGATCTACTTTAAATTGAGGCGTCATAAATTCAAATAAAATATAAGCAATGACGAGCAAAATAAAGCCGAAAAGTCCCCAGCCGATCATTTCAGGTAAACTATTGTGGCGTTCAATGGAAAACCTAAAAATATTTGCAACGCCAAATATTTTACCACCTGTTGCCATAGCTACTGCAATATTTCCTTTTTTAATTTGTTCCCAGTTCTGATATTTCGTTACAAGTTCAAATAACACCATAGAGACGATTAAGCAGAGTACAACAACACTAAAGTACCCTGCAGTTTCAACTAATGGATGCGACCAAAAATTTGATTTCATCGTGCCTAACTGCCCCTTTCTGAAACGCTGCTTTGTTCGGTATACGTTTCAACCCAATATAAGTTTCATAAAAAATGATTTATGAACGTTATTTTAATTCAACGACAGTTACACCATGCCCTCCTTCAGCCGCATCACCGAATCGAAAACTTTTCACTCGGGAATGTCTCTTCAATAATTGTTGAACACCTTGTCGCAAGGCTCCCGTTCCTTTTCCATGGATAATTGATACTTGATGATAATTGGATAACAATGCATCATCAATATATTTTTCTGTTCGTCTTAATGCTTCCTCATATCGCTCGCCACGAAGGTCGAGTTCCAATTTCACTGCATTCGAACGATTTTTTACAGATACCATCGCGCGTGGTGCTTTTTCTTTTTTCGGTTTAATATATTCCAATCCTTCTTCTGGAATGGCCATTTTCAAAATCCCAATTTGGACAATCCATTCATCTGTTCCTTTTTTCTCTACTATCGTACCTTTTTGACCATATTGTAATACATTCACTTCATCTCCAACAGCAAGTGAGCGATTTTCTTTCTTCTCAATCATTTGCTGTTGATCAGCTTCTGGCAATGCATCGTCTAACCGCTTTTTTGCATCAATTAACTCATGCTCTTTAATCGTTGCTTGTGTATTCATTTGTAGGTTCCGTAGTTCTGAAATAACCGTTTCTGCTTCCCGTTGTGCTTCCTCTACAATTTTTTTCGCTTCCGCTTTTGCCTTTTGAGCTAATGAAGATTTTTGATCGTGATATGTGTTCCATTCCGCTTCAAGTTCTTTTTTCAAACGCTCTGTTTCAATGAGTAATGCATGCGTTTCCTCCGCTTCCTTCTCAGCTTGTAAACGACTTTCTTCTAATGATGCAATCATTGATTCAACTTCACCACGGTCTGTTCCTGTAAATGCATTTGCACGCTCAATAATATGCATCGGTAAACCAAGTCTTTTAGAAATTTCAAATGCATTACTGCGACCTGGTACGCCGATTAATAAGCGGTATGTCGGTCTTAATGTATTGACATCAAACTCAACACTTGCATTCGTCATTCCAGGACGATTATATCCGTATGCTTTTAGTTCAGGGTAATGGGTCGTCGCCATCACCCGTGCACCTTTTCCATGGACTTCATCTAAAATCGAAATAGCTAATGCTGCCCCTTCTTGTGGATCTGTCCCTGACCCAAGTTCATCAAATAAGAGTAATGACTTGTCATCGTATTTTTGTAAAATGTCAACGATATTAACCATCCGCGAAGAAAATGTACTTAAGCTTTGCTCTATTGATTGTTCATCGCCAATATCGGCATAAACAGAACTAAAAACTGCGATTTCAGAGCCATCTAATGCAGGAATTGGAATACCAGATTGCGCCATTAACGTACATAGACCTACTGTTTTCAGTGTGACCGTTTTTCCTCCTGTATTCGGTCCTGTAATGACAATGGTTGTAATATTTTTTCCGAATTCAATATCATTTGCAACAACTTCTGTTTCATCAATTAATGGATGTTTTGCTTGTGCTAAACGAATATATCCTTCATGATTGACAGTCGGCTTCGTATATTTATGAGCTGCACCGTACTTCGCTTTCGCTAAAATTGCATCTATGTCTGCCAATAAATTGGTCAGTATAAATAACTCATGTGCAACGGCTTGTACAGATTGAGATAATACGAGCAAAATGCGTTCAATTTCATCTTTTTCTTCAACTTTGGTTTGACGAATTTCATTATTTAATTGAACAACTGCATCAGGTTCAATAAATAATGTTTGACCTGATGAAGACATATCATGTACAACGCCACCATAATGTGATCGATATTCCGCTTTTACTGGGATGACATAACGATCATTTCGAATCGTAACAATGGCATCCGACAACATTTTTGCAGCATTACGTCCACGTGTGTAACTTTCTAAACGCTCTCTTACACGATTTTCTGCAATGCGTAATCGATGACGAATCGAACGCAGTTTTTCGGAAGCACTATCTAAAACCTTTCCATTCTCATCAATTGCTTCATTAATTTCACGCGCTAATTCCGTTAAAATTGGAAATGCCTCTATTTTGCCAGTGAAATGTGGTAAGTCCAATGTTTCATCTTCAATTAATGTTTCAATAAATTGACGGAATATCCGACTGGCACGAATTGTGCTCGAAATTTCCATCAATTCCGCACTACTTAACATGCCATCCATTTGTGCTCGTTTGGCATGTGGGCGAATATCCTTCATTCCGCCCATTGGAACATGACCACGTAAACGCAAAATTGTTAATGCTTCATCTGTTTCTTCTAATAATGTTTGAACGGTTTCAAATCGATTGTTTGGTGTTAACTGTTCAATCAATTGCTTCCCTGCTTCAAATGTCGTGTGCTCTGTAACAAGTTCAATAATTTTATTGTATTCAAGTGTTTGCAAGACACGGGATTCCAATGTCTACACGCCCTTTCATTTCCTAACAATTTCTTCAATAAATTTTGCTGTCGACCATGTATTCACAACATGTTCTTTTTTTATCCATGCTTTTTTTGCATAATCTGTTCCAATGTCCATAAAATCTAATTGATCAATCGCATGTGCGTCGGTATTAATGGCAATATTCACACCTGCTTCTTGCGCCTCTACTAAATGCTCTTTCTTTAAATCTAAACGATATGGATTTGCATTCAATTCTAATATTTTACCATATTGTTTCGCCCATTGAATCATTTGTGTCATATTCACACGATACCCATCTCGTTTACCAATAATACGACCTGTCGGATGTGCAATCATCTTAACATATGGATTTTTCATCGCTGTATGGATTCTTTCCATTATTTGCTCTTCGCTTTGTGTAAAACTCGAATGAATTGCTGCAATCACAAAGTCTAATTCCGATAATAACGCATCATCAAAATCTAATGTTGCATCTGGTAAAATATCCATTTCAGTACCACAGAAAATCTCAATATCCGTGTATTCGTCGTTTAATTGGCGAATTTCTTTAATCTGTGCACGCAGTCTTTCAGGGGTTAAACCGTTTGCGACTTTTAAATATTGAGAGTGGTCAGTAATGACGATATGTGAATAGTTTTTCTTACGTGCTGCTTCAACCATTTCACGAATTGAATAGCCACCATCCGACCATGTGGTATGCATATGTAAATCTGCCTGAATATGTTTAACATCCACCAATCCATCAATTTCATTTATCCGATCTAGCTCTCTCCCATCTTGGCGCAATGCCGGTGGGATTAAGGGCAGACCGAAGTGATTAAAAAATGCTGTCTCATCTGGAAATGTATGCATTTCTCCATGTTCATCTTCAACGCCATACTCACTAATTTTCCACCCTTTTGACTTTGCAAGCTGACGCATTTTCACATTATGGTCTTTTGAACCTGTAAAATGATGAATTGCTGTTGCAAATTGAGCATCTGTCACAAATCTAAAATCTGCATCTATCGGATCTTCAATATCTAACGTAACAGATAATTTCGCATCTCCGGCTGCAATTGTCTCGAGCACAGGTAAATCCTTCAGTAATTGTTCACGAGCAATAGCTGGTGCTTCAGTTACGATAATAAAATCCACGTCACTACTTTGTTCTTCCGTTCGACGGTAACTCCCTGCAACTGAAAAACGTGTAACTTCAGACATCGTGCGGAGTACATTTTCAATAATCGTTACCGCTTCCTCTACTTTCCAAATCGGGAAACGTTCACTACGTGTTTCTAATGTTTCAATTGCCGCTAGAAAATTCGCTTCTGTCTTCTTCCCAAAACCCGGCAATGTACTAACACGTTCAGCTTCACAAGCCTCTTTTAACGCTTCAATTGAATCGATACCAAGCGCTTCATGCAATTTGGCGATTCTTTTTCCGCCAAGTCCCGGGATTTTCAGCATTGGGATTAGCCCTTCAGGAACAGTTTCTTCTAATTCTTTTAGTAAATCTGATTCGCCTTTTTCTAATAGATCTGTAATTACAGCACCTGTTCCCTTTCCAATTCCTTTTAACGATAAAATATCATCCATTTCTTGTAAACTTCTAGGATCTAACTCTAATGTATTTGCCGCTTTTCGAAATGCTGCAACTTTAAAATGATTTTCTCCTAATAACTCCATATACAATGCAATTTTTTCTAATGTGCGAATGATAATTTTTTTATTCATTGTTGTAACCTCCTAAATGTTATATGTGACTTAAAAAACTTCCCTCCAAGTATTCGGGGGAAGTTTTTAGCGTATCCGTTAACTTTTATAAACAAACCACCAATTTTTTACTTTTTCGGATAAAATGGGCGTATGTTCAAACATCGATTTTGCAATTGTTGATTTCTGAATGAATGATTGAATGAAATCAATAGGTAATAAATAACCGACATATAAAATGAAAAACATCATAATATATACTTCAACGATACCAAGTGCACCACCAAGTAGTCGTGCAATCACACCTAACACCGGTAAGTATTTCAAGAAGTCAAACATCGACGCAATGATTTGTAATGCAAATTTCACAGCAATAAAAATCAATACAAACGCAAGTAAATTATAAAACGTTAAATCGAGATCTATATTTTTTGTCGAAAAAGCAATTCCTTTTGCTGCATGACTTTCAGAATATGGTACCCATAGTACAAATTTTTCAGCAAGTGGTTTATAATATACATATGAAACCATAAATGCGACAATAAAGCCTAGCATATGTATGATTTGTACAACAAATCCTCTTTGATAGCCTACTACTAATCCTATCACAAAGGAGATTAATAATATTAAGTCCAACATAATTAAGCGATCAACCCTTCATTTTTCCTAATTCTTCTTTTAGTCGTTTAATCTCATCATGTAATTGAATATTTTCATGTACACAATTAACCGCAGTTAGTACTGCAATTTTAGCCGTATCAAGCGCAGGGTTTCGTTCGCTAATTTCTTTCATCTTACTATCAACAATCGAAGCGACTTGCCTCATATGGCTACTTGATTCTGTTCCGACCATTTTATATGTTTGACCATATATATCAACGGAAACACGTATTTTTTGTTCATTCGTCAAGGATAGCACCCCCAGTAAAACTCTGTGTCTTATCATACCATGAAATCGACTCATTTGTGAATTATCTAGGTGAAAGGAAGTTTTTTCATGTCGAATCAAGTATTAAAATTATCCGAGCAACAAACGCGCTCTTTAATCGAATCCTATCAACATTATCATGTGACGCGCAAGGCGAATGGTGTACGCTTCGCAGCCAAATTACCCGATGTTTCTATCACCGTTTATACGAGTGGAAAGGTTTTATTTCAAGGTGCGGGTGCAAGTCGAGAAGCGGCAAAATTTGACAACACTATGACAACAGTGAAAAATAATCATACAAATCGAACGCAACCCATCACTTCCACCAAAAAAGATTTGCCATCTAATTTAAAGATGCAATCTGTAATTGGGTCAGATGAAACTGGGACTGGTGATTTTTTCGGTCCAGTAACCGTTGCTGCATGTTTTGTTCCTGCAGACATGATTGATCTTATTGAAGTGCTAGGTGTCAAAGATTCCAAACAACTAACAGATGATGTCATTCGTCGAATCGCTCCCGATATTGAAAAGACCGCTATACATAGCGTCTTAGTCGTACCAAATGACAAGTATAATAGCATTCAACAACGTGGATTCTCGCAAGGTAAAATCAAAGCCCTTTTGCATAATCAAGCATTAAAACATGTGTTACGTAAAATGGATGGGGCATCATATGATCATATTTTAATTGACCAATTTGCTGAACCACGAGTATATTATAATTATTTACGCGACGAAGAAGACGTCATTCGTGAACACGTTTTATTTGCAACGAAAGCTGAAGGATTACATGTCTCTGTTGCAGCAGCGTCAATCCTTGCAAGATATGCATTTTTAAATGCAATGGACCAATTAAGCCAAGAAATTGGAATGACGATTCCGAAAGGTGCCGGCAAAAAGGTCGATGAAGTTGCTGCAAAAATCCTCTTAAAACACGGTGAAACAACATTAAAAAATATGACGAAATGGCATTTCGCTAATGCTAAAAAAGCTGAAAAACTTGCTGCACAAAAGCGTAGCTATTAAAAGTGAAAGGCCGATGAAGGTATTATTCCTCATCGGCCTTTTTTCACGTTATCCTCTTAATGAAGCGCCTGCATCTTCTGTTAATGCAGTTAATACTTTGTCATGCGCTTTTACAACTTCATCATCAGTTAATGTACGTTCAGGGTCTTGATAAACTAATGAGAATGCAAGAGATTTTTTCCCTTCTTCTACATTATCCCCTTCATATAAATCGAATAATTTCACTGATGATAATAATTTCCCACCCGCTTGACGGATCACTTTCTCCAATGTGTGCGCTGTCGTTTCACGATCAACAACAAGTGCAATATCCCGTGAAATGGCTGGGAATCGTGGAACAGACGTATATTGTAATGGCGCACCAGCAAATGCTAAGATGGCATCTAAATTCATTTCCATGACATACGTTTCTTTTAAGTCACGGTCTTTTTGAACCGTCGGATGTAGTTGTCCTAACATTCCGATACGTTCCCCTTTATAATAAACATTTGCCGTACGACCAGGATGCATTCCATTGATTGCAGCCTTTTCAAACGTTACATCTTGCAATAAACCAAGTTTATTCAGTAAACCTTCAACAATCCCTTTCATCACAAAGAAATCCACTTTCTTTGTTTCTTGTTGCCATGGATGTTCAATCCAATTGCCTGTTATCGCTGCAGCAACATGGGCTACTTCTTTTGGTAACCCATCATCTTCCTCACCTAAAAATACAGAGCTTACTTCATACAGTGCAACAGAATCATTCCGACGTGCCACGTTATACGTTGTCACTTCTAGTAAATGTGGAATAATACTTTGTCTTAATGTGCTGCGTTCTTCACTAATTGGCATTAATAGTTTTGTCGTTTCTGCCGTTTCTAATGCAAATTGTTGTGATGATTTTTCAGATGTTAATGAGTATGTTAATGTTTCATACAGCCCAGCACCCTCTAAAAATTGTTTCACAACACGACGTTGCTGTTGATATGATGTTAAACCACCTGGATGTGATGCTGTTACTGGTAATGTTGCTGGAATGTGATCATATCCATGCATTCTTGCAATTTCTTCAATAATATCTTCTTTAATTTGAATATCTTGACGACGTGTCGGCGCATCAATCACTAATTGGCCATTGATTGCTTCTACGTCAAACTTTAAGCGATGTAAGATTGTTAACATTTCATCCAATGAAATTTTCATCCCTAAGCGGCTATTAATATAATCTGGTGAAACCGAAATACGCACAGGCGTTTTATCTAACGTATCAATTTCTACAGAACCTTCTAATACGTCCGCTTCTGCAAGTTCAGCAATTAATGCCGTTGCACGTTCAATTGCTGCTTTCACACGGTTTGGATCTACACCTTTCTCAAATCTTGTGCTCGCATCACTATGCAGACCATGTTCGCGAGCTGTACGTCTCACCGATGAAGGATCAAAGTAAGCTGATTCCAATACCACTGTCGTAGTACCATCATGTACTTCAGAATTTGCACCACCCATCACGCCAGCAATCGCAACAGGTTCTGCACCGTTAGTAATGACGAGTTGGTTTTCTTTTAATGTTCTTTCAGCTTCATCTAATGTTGTAATTTTTTCATCTTCATTTGCCATACGAACGACAATTTCGCCTGTTTGTAAGCGATCATAATCAAATGCATGAAGGGGTTGACCGTACTCTAGTAATACGTAATTCGTTACGTCAACAACATTATTATGAGGACGGACACCCGCGGCCATTAAACGGTTTTGTAACCATAAAGGTGATGGTTTAATGTTCACGTTCTTAAGTACTTTTGCAATATACATTGGATTTTCATCTTTTGCATCAATTGACAATTTCAACATGTCAGATGCTTTTTCTGAAATCGATTCGTATGATGCTTGAGGGAATGTTACTTCTTGCTCTAAAATTGCCGCAACTTCATATGCAACCCCTAGCATACTTAGTGCATCTGAACGGTTCGGTGTTAAATCAAATTCTAACACTTGATCATCTAACGCTAATATTTCTAACGCATTCGAGCCAACAACTGCATCTTCCGGTAATACATATATCCCTTCTGCATATTGTTTCGGCACTAATTTCCCGTCAATCGCGAGTTCTTGTAATGAACAAATCATTCCGTTTGAAGCTTCACCACGAAGTTTCGCCTTTTTAATTTTGAAGTTTCCCGGCAATACTGCGCCTGGCTTTGCAACAATGACTTTTTGACCCGCTGCAATATTTGGTGCACCACAAATAATTTGAGAAGTTTCTTCCCCTACATCAACTTGACAAATGCTTAACTTATCCGCTTCAGGATGTTTTTCACATTGTAAAACATGACCAACTACAACATTCGTCATACCATGTGAGCGATCAATGATCCCGTCTACTTCAATCCCGGAACGTGTAATTTTTTCTGCTAATTCTTCAACTGCTAATTCATTTATATCAACGTATTGTTGTAACCATTTTGTAGATACTAACATGTCATTTCCTCCTATGCTTCTGATTGATGGAATTGTGTAATAAAACGTACATCGTTTGTATAGAAATGACGAATATCTTCAATTCCATACTTCAACATTGCAATACGTTCCGGACCCATTCCAAATGCAAACCCAGTCATTTGTGTTGGATCATACCCAGCCATTTCAAGTACATTTGGATGGACCATTCCTGCACCTAAAATTTCAATCCAACCTGTTTTCTTACATACATTACAACCATCTCCGCCACATTTGAAGCAAGAAATATCCATCTCAACTGAAGGTTCTGTGAAAGGGAAAAAACTTGGACGTAAACGAATCTCACGCTCTTCACCAAACATTTTTTTCGCAAATAACGCTAAAGTGCCTTTTAAATCACTCATTTGAATATTTTCGCCAACGACCAGCCCTTCAATTTGTGTAAATTGATGCGAATGTGTCGCGTCATCGCTATCACGACGGTACACTTTTCCCGGACAAATAACTTTAATTGGCTCGCCTTTTTTCGCTTCCATTGTACGTGCTTGCACCGGTGATGTGTGCGTTCTTAATAATACTTCTTCAGAAATGTAAAACGAGTCTTGCATATCACGTGCTGGATGCCCTTTTGGTAAATTTAATGCTTCAAAGTTATAATAATCTTTTTCGACTTCTGGTCCTTCCGCAATTGCATAGCCCATACTAATAAAGAAATCTTCAATTTCTTCCACGACACGTGAAAGTGGATGGTGATTTCCAGTAGGTGCTGGACGCCCCGGTAATGTTACGTCAATAGATTCTTTTTCTAACTGTGCGTTAATCGCTTCTTCTTGTAATTTCGTCATACGTTCTTCTAATACTTCAGTGATCGTACCACGAATGACATTCACAAGTGCGCCCATTTTCGGACGTTCTTCAGGTGGCAATTTCCCCATTCCTTTTAATAAATCCGTAATAGGACCTTTTTTCCCTAAATATTTAACACGCACATCATTTAATGTTTTCGTGTCTTTAGAAGCTTCAATTCTTTTTAACACTTCTTCTTTTAATTGTTGTAATCTTTCTTCCATTTGTAACGCTCCTTTCAAATTTTCGGTTTACACCTTTAACATAAAAACAGATTAGATTGCGTCTGATTTCATAATTGTCCTTTTGACAAATAAACTTTTGGTGTATTGATCATTTTAGACAATAAAAAACGCCCCTTCACATAGAAAGGGACGATGATGAACTCTTCGCGGTACCACCCTGATTACTACATTCATTCATATGATCACTTCAAATAGATAATCGCTGAATTCATATAGTCACTCAATTTATCAGCATAACGGGCTGAATCCGGCACACCTTTATAGTTTAACTAGTCCTGGTGGCAGCTATTGGGGTGAACGTCTACAAGCAAAATGATTTACACTTTCAGTCACGGTGTAAACTCCCTAACATTTTCTCCGTTGTAAACTCTTCCCAGTCATTGCTTTTATTTCATGTATAAAATTAGTATACCTTATTCAAATGTTTGCTTCAACATCGATTACATCATTTTATACATAAGCATACAACAATATACCTGTTGCAACTGCAACGTTTAATGATTCTGCTTGACCATGTATTGGAATTAACACATTTACATCCGTACGTTTTAGTAGTTCAGGTTGCAAGCCACTTCCTTCATTCCCCATAATGAGCGCAAATTTCTCCTTAGGGGCAACTTCTTGATAATGAACCGATTGTTCCAAACTCGTCCCAATCAATTGGATATGTTGTCGTTTGGCAATCTCTACCCAGTCAAGTAAATCTGCTTTCACAATCGGAATGTGGAAATGCGACCCTTGTGCAGAGCGAACGGTTTTCGGATTATAAGGGTCAGCTGAACCTTTGCCAATAATGACCGCATCAATTCCCGCCGCATCTGCTGTACGAATCATTGTCCCAACATTCCCAGGATCTTGTACGGCATCAATCCATAGCAATGTTTCCCACTGTGCATACTCATTCTCTTGACGTTGTTGTTGTTTGCAATGCGCATACACACCTTGTGATTGTTCCGTTTCAGAAATTTCTTTTGCAACTTGTTTTGTAATTTCGATAATGGACACGCCGTCTACTTCCCATGTTGCTGGCAATTCAACATCCTCTCTTTTCATAATTGTTACCACTGATTGTTCCGCTTTTAACGCATCTTCTACAAGATGAAAACCTTCTACAATAAACTCCTTCGCTTTATCGCGATCTTTTCTGTTAAGCACCAGCTTTTTCCAATGCTTCACAAATGAATTTTGGATGGATTCTATTCGTTTCATATATGGTTGTACCGCCTTTTTTAATTTAAGTGTACCAAATCGTTGTATAATTGGCGATCATTATGTGCAAATTAGGCATAGGAGGATGATTGTATGAATTTTCAAATTCGAGATGCCATTACACAAAACATGACCAATCAATCGGCGGAACAAGTGCGTGGAGTTGTCGACGATGCGATTCAGCGTGGCGAAGAACATTTACTCCCTGGATTAGGCGTGTTTTTTGAAAAATTATGGAAACAAGCTGACGAGCAAGAAAAAGCAAAAATGGCAACAGAACTTGCACAATCTTTTGCTGTTCAGTGAATGAAAAAACGTAAAAGCTATACTCGTAGCTTTTACGTTTTTTCTTCCGTTTCGATTTTTCGCAAATTATTTTGAATGGACGCATAATAAATCCAATATTGCCCTAATGCAATGACAAGGATTCCTATTAAAATCATTGTACGACTCCAAAACGTGATGAGGGAAACCCCTACGAATATTGGTAGAACCCAAGAATAATAAGAATATACTTTTTTAGTTGCACGTTTCGTTAGTTCATCAAAAACCTGAGGTTCCTCTATATATTCCTGTGGTTTAAATGAAAATGCATTTATTCTTTTTTCAGGATATCGTTGATTATGTTGATATATGCGCAACAAAAAGAAAAACATATACAGAAAAAATACAATCGTCGTTGCAATAAAAACATAACCAGTTGTGCCAGCTATTGTAAATTCAAATTCAATACTTCCATTCCCGGTACTAATGATTTCTGTTGACTTCCCCATAATTAATGTCAAAATAATTGTTAGGACAATAGCCCCCATTTGCCATAAAGGCATTGTTAACCGCATATCTTTTCTCATCTATGCGCTCCCCTTTCCGAAAAAACGCGTGATATTCCGAAACAAAAAGCTCTTTTGTATTCTATTCCACATTTATACAAAAACATGCATCATTTACACATTATTTTTACGAGAACTTTATTCACTCCACCATTTTCATTGTGAACATTTATCTCATGCATGATGAACAATGTTAATGTTCTAGAATAATCGATGCTTTTCATGCATTCCGCTTCTTCAAAGGAACAACTGAAGGATTCAACAAGACAGACTAATAGAAAAAAACTGTCCAGAATGTCAGTTTTCTCTGACGTTCCGAACAGTTTCAATGATTGATTATAATAAAGATGCAAGCACAGCTTTTTGGGCATGTAATCGATTGCCTGCTTGATGAAATACGTATGAATGTTCACCATCAATGATTGAAGCTGTCACTTCTTCATCCCGTATTGCTGGTAAACAATGTAAAAACATATAGTCCTTTTTTGCATGTTGTACTAGTGTATCATTTACTTGAAACGCATTAAAATCTTTTAAGCGTTGTGCCGCTTCATCTTCTTGCCCCATACTCGTCCAAACATCTGTATAAATTGCATCTGCTTCTTTGACGGCTGTCACGGGGTCGTTTGTTTCTTGAAATAAACTACCATTTTCTTCTGCAATGCGCTTTATTTTCGCTATCACTGACGGATTACACGCATATCCCTTAGGGGTTGCAATGACAACGTTCATTCCAACATGCGCTGCGGCTGCTACGAGCGAGTGAGCAACATTATTGCCGTCTCCAACATATACAAGTTTCTTTCCTTTAAAGCTGCCTTTCACCTCAAAAATCGTCAGTAGATCTGCTAACGCTTGGCATGGATGATATAAATCCGTTAAACCATTAATGACAGGAACTGAAGCATGCTTTGCTAATTCTTTTACTTCTTCATGTGAATTCGCACGAATCATAATGCCATCAACGAATTCCGATAAAACCTTTGCTGTATCGTGAATCGTTTCCCCGCGGCCAAGTTGTAAATCTTTCACATTCATAAATATAGCGGATCCACCAAGATGTGTCATTCCTACCTCAAACGAAACCCTTGTTCTTGTTGAGTTTTTCTCAAAAATCATGCCTAATGTTTTTTCCGCTAACGACTTTTTTAACGATCCATTTTTCGTATCTTTTTTCATTTGAATTGCTTTCTCAATCAAATACAATACTTCTTCACTCGTAAAATCGAGCAAACTAAGCATATGTCTCCCTTTCAATTGAGCTTCTATTTGATGTGCTTGATTTTGTTCAATCACTGTTATATTCACCATTCCCATCATCCTCCGATTTATCTACGCAATTTGAATGTATAAACTAGTATATGTTTGCATAATTATAAAGTCAAGTGTATTTTTATAAATTCACATACTATTTTATCTTCGTAGACAATTGATGTATCTTATGATAAAAAATGGCTAGATAGAACAAAATTCATCATTTACGATATAAAAAAGCAGGTAAGAAGTATGTTACGTCTTCTACCTGCTCTTCGTATTAGTCAAATGTAATTTGGTTCACTGTTTCACGGTTTAATTTTTTAATGACTTCTACAAGAAGTTTCACTGTATTTTCATAGTCATCGCGATGCAAAATGCCAGCGTGTGAATGAATATAACGTGTCGGGATACAGATGGCTAATGAAGGTACACCATTATTAGAAATATGAATCGACCCAGCATCTGTTCCGCCACCCGGGATGACGCCAAATTGATACGGGATGTCTTTTTCTTCTGCAGTTTCAACGACTAACTCTCGTAGCCCCTTATGCGAAACCATCGACGCATCAAATAATAAAATTTGTGGTCCATCTCCCATCGTTCCTGTTGCTTCTTGTTCTGAAATTCCAGGTGTATCTCCTGCGACACCAACATCAACGGCAAATCCAATATCGGGCTGTACAAGTGTAGAAGCCGTTTTCGCCCCACGTAATCCAACTTCTTCTTGCACAGCACCTACGCTATAAACAACATTTGGATGTTGTTCATCTTTTAATTGTTTCATCACATCAATTGCAATTGCGATGCCAATTCGATTGTCCCATGCTTTCGCTAATAAATGTTTCTCATTATTCATTACTGTAAATTCAAAGTATGGAACGACCATATCTCCTGGCAAAACGCCCCATTCCAATACTTCTTCTTTCGAAGTTGCCCCTACATCAATAAACATATCTTTAATGTCAACAGGTTTATTACGTGCTTCTGGCGATAAAATATGAGGTGGTTTTGAACCGATTACACCTGTCACTGTATCCCCATTACGAGTAACAATTGTCACACGTTGTGCAAGCATGACTTGTGACCACCAACCGCCGACTGTTTGGAATGAAATAAAACCTTTTTTATCAATTTTTGTTACCATAAATCCAACTTCGTCTAAGTGACCTGTAATCATTACTTTCGGACCGTTCTCTTCGCCAACTTTCTTCGCAACTAAAGAACCCAGTCCATCTTGAGATAGTTCATCAGCATAAGACTCAATATATTGTTGCATAACATCGCGTGCTTCACGTTCATTTCCTGGAATTGCTTTTGCATCTGTTAAATCTTTTAACATCGTTAATGTATCATCTAGCTTCGTCAAATCTTTCGCCTCCCTAAAGAATAAATACCCGTTACTATTATATTTCAATTATCTGCCAATTACAAATACAATTATAATAATTCTTTTCGTAAAGTTGCTGGACTTTTTGGAGATAATAGTCCAGGCGCTATATCTAATACTGTTTTCGCACCATAATCACCTTGTTGATGTAAACGATAAGCTGCTCTTGCATAAGCAACAAGTACACTCGCTGTAAATTCTGGGTTACTATTTAATGCTAGTGCATATTCAATCACCTGATTTGTTTCTTCTCCTGTTTGTCCACTTCGAATCACGAAACCACCGTGTGGCATTGCACTATGTTTTTCTGTTAATTCTTCTTCAGAAATAAAATGAACAGTCGTGTCATATCCTTCAAAATAGTTCGGCATTGTAACGATATCGTTTTCTACTTCATCCGCATTTGCGCCCTCTTCCAATACAACATAACATTCACGTTTATGAGACGTTGTTTTTGTTAATGTTGGCAGCTCACCCGCACGTACTTGTTCAATTGCTTCTTCACTTGGCAATGTATATTGTACACCGGCTTTCACACCTTCAACACGTCGAACGGCGTCAGAGTGCCCTTGGCTTAATCCTTTCCCCCAAAATGTATATGTCGTCCCTTCTGGAAGGATTGCTTCACCAAATAAACGATTCAATGAAAATAAGCCTGGGTCCCATCCGACAGATATAATCGATGTATTTTGATTTGGCTTCGCCGCAGCATCAATTTTTTCAAAATAAGCTGGAATATCTTCATGTGTATCAAAACTATCGATTGTTGTAAAATGTTGCGCAAATGCTGGCCCTTGTTCAGGTAAATCATTTTTAGAACCACCACATAAAATTAACACATCAATTTGATCTTTAAATTGTTCAATGTGATCGATCGCATATACTTTGGTGTTTTTGTTTATTAAGGTTACATTTTCTGGATTCCGTCTCGAAAAAACACCGACAAGTTCCATATCTGGATTTTGATAAATTGCCGACTCAACACCTCGACCTAAATTTCCATATCCTGCAATTCCGATTTTAATTGTCATACACCATTCTCCTCTATTTCTAAAATGAACTCTACTATTAAGGATAAACAAATTTCTGTTGAAAAGGTATCTTTTTTATCGATTTTATTGAAAATAATCAATTTTGCGCATTAAACCGAGATGAACATGCATACCAAAAAGCTACATCTTTTCTAGATGCAGCTTTTGGGAGGCTTTATGAGTTCGTAGTTAGATTCTCTGCCTCAAATGTTTTAATTTCACTCATAAATGCCTCACCATATCGCTCCAATTTCGTTCGACCGACACCGTTGACTTGTAAGAAAGCTTCTTCCGTCAATGGGCGAATAGACACCATATCATGTAAGGATTTGTCAGAAAAGACAACAAATGGCGGTACCCCCGCTTCTTGAGCAATTTCTCTCCTTAAAGCACGTAATCGTTCAAATAATGGGCTGTCTTCTGTAATCTGTTTCGTTTGAACAGAAACTTTTCGATATACTTGCTGTTTTCCAAGTAAAACGTCTTTCCCTTTTACAGTAACGTAAATCGTCGGGAACTGACCAGTTTCCACACCTAAATAATTTTCAGAAATAATAAACTCAATAAAGTTCGATAACTCTTTAATCGTTTGTCCTCTTAAAATGCCATATGTCGTTAGTCGATCGAATCCAAAGTCTTTAATTTTTTGATTGCGTGAGCCAGCTAGCACTTGTGCAATCATTGTTTTTCCAAATCTTTGTCCCATTCGAATCACGCAAGACAGTACTTTTTGAACGTCTTCTGTGACGTCTAAACGCTCTCTTGTATCTGTACAATTGGCACAACGTCCACAATCATCCCGATTTATTTCGCCAAAATATTGAACGATGTATTTTTGCAAACAATTTTCGGTATGGCAATAATCAATCATCGCTTGCATTTTCTCAAGTTCATTTGGAATTCTAGATGGATCTAGAGATTGCTCGATTAAAAATCGTTGTGTCATAATATCTTGTGACGAAAAAAGCAATGTACATTCACTCGATAAACCATCCCGACCTGCACGTCCTGCTTCTTGATAATAGCTTTCAATGTTTTTCGGCATCTGATAATGAATGACATAACGAATATTACTTTTATCAATCCCCATCCCGAATGCATTTGTCGCAATCATAACAGTCGATTCATCATTTAAAAAACGCTCTTGATTTGCCATTCGTTCCGTGTCAGAAAGTCCTGCATGATACTTATCCACTGGCAAACCTTTGCGTTGTAACATCAAATGTAAATGATCCACTGCTTTTCGTGAGGCGCAGTAAATAATCCCTGCCTCATCTTTATTTTTCATTACATAATCCATAATATATTGTTCACGATCTTGTCCTTTAATAACTGAAAAAGTTAGGTTTTCACGTTCAAAACCGGTCATAACCGTTTTCGTTTCCGCTATTTGCAATTGCGTACATATATCCTCACGTACAGCGGGAGTTGCTGTTGCAGTTAATGCAAGTAGCGTTGGTTTTTCATGAAATAAGGAAACCATTTTATCAATATGGCGATAACTCGGTCTAAAATCATGTCCCCATTGTGAGATGCAATGCGCTTCATCAATCGCTATAAGCGGCACATGTAATAGTTGAAGACGATTCGTAAAAAAGTCCGAATCTAAACGCTCAGGCGCGATATATAATAAGCGATATTCTCCACGTATAGCTGCTTCCATCGTCTTGATATATTCTTCATGTGACATCGAACTATTCATATAGGCCGCAGGAATCCCCGCTGCTTGTAATGTGTCAACTTGGTCTTTCATCAATGAAATAAGGGGGGATATGACGAGTACGGTGCCTTCCAGTACAAGCGCAGGAATTTGATAGCACAATGATTTTCCACCGCCTGTTGGCATAACACAAATCGTATCTTCTCCATTTAATACTTGTTGAATTACTTGTTCTTGTCCAGATCGAAACGAGTCATATCCAAAATATTCTCGTAATGCTTTTGTCGCTTTTGTTAACAATCGACATGACTCCCCTTTCTACGTTCATAATCTACTCTATTAGTGTAGCATATTATGCAGTACTCTTCAGTCATTCTACGATCGCTAACCCATTTATCTATTGATTGAAGTAGAAATGTGGTGACGCCTGTGGAAACAGCACGAGCTGAAGACCCCACAAGAGCACAGCGACAAGGAGGCTGAAGCCGTGCCCGCGACAAGCACCACAATCGGAACGAAAATTAATATTGTGATTGGCTATTACATTCTCCCCCACAAATATTTTACTCATTCTACGATAAATCCAAAAAAGACCTCTTCACAAAATTGCAAAGAGATCTTTGTATCATTGATTTAATTCTAATGAGTTAAATAAGCTCGCAACAAGTAAACCGATAAACAATGTCAATAAACACATCATGAAATACGTACCATCCGCAGGAAAACCAGGATAAATGACAAAGACCGACCCTAAAATTAAACCGATAATAACGGAAAAAGTAACGAATCTTAAGCGTTCTAATAATATTTTAATCACTTTACTACTTACGATAAATCCAATGACAATACCTGCACCCATCATCATTAAAATTGGAATATTAAAATGTTCTAAAGCAGTCGTCGCAGTTTCATATTTTCCTAGTAATAGTAAAATAAATGAACCACTAATACCTGGTAACAACATGGCCATACTTCCAGCCCAACCTGATAAAAATAAGCCAATCGAATTCGATGCAGTTAACGTCGTAATTGGCGATGAGTCAATCGGGCTTACAAATGCTAATGATGCAAGAGCTGCCCCAACAATTAACACAATCATATAATGTTGAATTTTAAAATTTCTCTTCATCTGAACTTGTTTCGTAATAAACGGTAAAATCCCAATGATTAATCCTAAGAAGAAGAATTGGGTTGGCTCATTGTATTTTCTCAACAAAAAGTTAATCAATTTACTAAATATTAATAACGCACTTCCCATACCGATGACAAGTGGCAGTAAAAAGCCGATATGTTTTTTCCACTCTTTACTGAAAAAACCGCTAATGGCTGTTAATAAACGTTCATAAATGCCTAATATAAATGCAACTGTACCACCGCTTACACCAGGAAACAAATCGCAAACACCTATTAATAAACCGCGGTATAAGTTTTTCCATTCCATTGACAAAATTCCTCCATCACTTTGACTTCCTTATGATCTTCCTTTATTTACATATATGACGTTATCAACATCATCATGTTTCATTTTTTCAAAAAGAAATCGTTTAGACAAAGATTGAATCCATCTCGTCTAAACGACTCTATTTCTTAGTTTACACTTATGCTTCTGTTGAAACTACGCCAGTTTTTTCGCGATGACGTTCGACAGCTGCTAAGCGCTCTGCTACATCTTCTTCCGTTAAACCGTACTCTTCAATATAACGGTTGCGCGGATGAACACGACACGCATCTGTACAGCTACGTAGGTATAGATGCTCATTTTCCTCCGAACATAAAATTTGTTCATTACATTCTGGATTTGCACAATTTACATAACGCTCACACGGCTCGCCATCAAAATGATCACGACCAACAACGACATGCTCAACTTGGTTGACCGGTACAGCGATACGCTCATCAAAGACATAACATTGCCCGTCCCATAATTGACCCTTTGCAACAGGATCTTTTCCGTATGAGACAATTCCACCTTCTAATTGGTGTACATTTTCAAAACCTTCACGAACTAACCAACCCGAGAATTTCTCACAACGAATTCCACCTGTACAATACGTTAAGATTTTTTTACCTTCGAACATCTCACGGTTTTCACGAACCCATTCTGGTAATTCTCTAAATGTACGAATGTCTGGGCGAATTGCACCACGGAAATGTCCTAAATCATATTCATAGTCATTACGTGCATCCAAAATAATCGTATCTTCATCTTGCATATGTTGTAAAAACTCTTCAGGTTTTAAATAGTTTCCTGTTAGGCGATTTGGATCAATATCATCTTCTAAACTTAAGTTGACGATTTGCTCTCTAACACGAACATGCATTTTTTTGAACGCGTGGCTATCTTCTTCATCAATTTTATACGTGATGTTTTTGAAGCGCTCATCATTATTCATCATTTCCATATATTGATTTGTTTGTTCGATCGTTCCAGAACAAGTACCATTAATTCCCTCTGTCCCTATAAAAATACGACCTTTTAAACCAATTTCTTTACAAGCTTGTAAATGCTCTTGTACGACTGTTTCAGGATCTTCGATTTTTACATATTTATAAAATAAAAGAACGCGATATCCGCCTTTTTCCATCTTTCCTTACCACCTTATCTTCTTTGTTCCAATACGTACTGAATTCTGTACATGAATGAGTTTATTGTATCATATTTTTTTCATCAACAAAAGTGTTTGTCTATAGTTTTATTTTCCTCAATATGTTTGGATTTTCGACATCTATCTAGTATACTTTATCTATTCGTTTATTTTATTCATCTTGAAAAAGATTGATAGATACATACCAATTTCAAAGGAGTCAACAACATGGAAAGCAAACGTTTTAACGCTATTGATATCGCAATCGCGGTAGCCACACTCTTACTTATCGGAGCATCCATCTATTTGCTAATGATGTTCAAACAAAATGATTATTCAAGTAACACGAATGAGCAAATCGACGTAGATAGTATTTCTACTTCAGTTGATTCGGAAAAGTCTAATTTTGAAGGCATTACAATTACGTCAGAAATGTCCAATGACGAAGATACACCTTTTGCGATTCAATATCCCGAAAGTGAATATACTGCTTTCAATGATGAAGTCAAAAAGTATATTAAAGATTTGAAGTATGATTACTTAACGGAGATTAATCTATACAAAAAAATTAAAGATGAATTTTCAAGTGAATTAAATATTTCGTTTGAAACATTTGCCCACCCGAACGGACTTTATTCTTTTGTTATGAAAACAGATCGGACAATTGGAGACTTAGAAAGTTCTCTCAAATTTAAAACATTTCATTTAAATCACAAAAATGGCGAAATGCCAACGATTAAAGATGTGTTAGATCATAATCAAGATCACTTAAATGCGTTATCTGCTTTATCCGAGGAAGCATTATATGCAGATGAAGTGTATAGTGAAAGTTTATCTGGTGAATCAATTTTAATGCATACCGATGCAGTTTGGGATAATTTCAAACATTTTGCACTGACACCAGAAGGTTTACAAATTTACTTTGCACAATATAACTTAAAAGAAAAAACACCGGTTATTACACTTCCTTATGAAGAAGTAAACGATATTCTAGCTGAACAATTTCAAGCGGATGGGTCGCCTAATGACGAGCAAAACGGACAACATCATGCTCATAAGGACCCATCTTCACAAGTTGTCACAAATGGTGAAAAAAAGCCAGGTGAAAAGCGTGTTGCTTTAACATTTGATGATGGTCCAGATCCAAAAACAACTGAGCGCATCTTAAATACGTTGGACAAGTATGATGCAAAAGCAACGTTTTTCATGCTCGGCAGTCGCGTTGAATTTTATCCTGAAATTGCGAAAAAAGTTCATGATGCAGGACATGAGTTAGGAAATCACTCATGGAATCACCCTGATTTATCTAAAGCAAACCACGAAAAAATTGTCAGCGAAATTCATGAAACAACTAAGGTGATCGAAGAGGCTACGGGGGTCAAACCTTCTTCTTTTCGACCGCCTTATGGTGCATTTAATGAGCTTGTACAAGAAGAATTAGACATGCCGATTGCACTATGGGATGTTGATACACTAGACTGGCAACATCGAAATGCTCAGCAAATGTTACAAATCTTGAAAAATCAAATACAAGAAGATGGTAGTATTGTTTTAATGCATGACATCCATCCCTCTACAGCAGATGGATTAGATGCTGTTATGCAATATTTAACAGAAAATGGTTATACATTTGTAACGGTATCGGAGTTTATCAACTCATAAAATCTAATCAACATTAAAAACTGTCATAGAAAGTATGGTAAACAAACTTTCTACGACAGTTTTTCTATTAGATGCAAAAAAATGGGTTCAATTTCAAATGTTGGGGTGGCGTAAATAAATACGTCACCTTTTTTAATCGTTGATCTTCATTGCGCCCATTATGCTTGCCGTGGGCACGGCCTCAATCTCCTCGTTTCGCTACGCTCACTGCGGGGCTTTCGGACT